>NZ_AP029019.1:1445000-2167500 GCF_037101375.1 Acidovorax sp. DW039
CCCTCTTGGTCCCCGTGTTTGTCCATTAGTGCACATTTGCTTGCATCTGCGCCGTGGGGGCAATCGGGGAAGCGGGGAGTGCACTGGTATTCTCGCGCGCACCATCCGAGGGGGGTGGGTCAACCCATTTCACAGATTTGACAATGAGCAAGAAAACAGCTTTGGGCGCCGCAGCGGCGCTGGCGGTGGTTGCAGCCTATGGCGGTGCTACCTGGTTCATGGGCCGACAGGCCGAGACGAGCTATCTGGAGGCCGTGGAGGACGTCCGCAAGGTGCTGGGTAAAGAAGCCGTGGTTTCGCAGGATTATCAGAAGGGCTTCTTTTCATCGCAGGGCAGGCTGGTGCTGCAGTGGGTGCCTCCTGCATCCGAAGAGTCCGGCCAGGCACCCCAGCCTATTCGGGTGGTGGTGAACAGCCAAGTGCGCCATGGCCCTCTGGCGGGTGGCCGTATTGCGGCTGCGGTGGTGGATTCACGCTTTGCGCTGGAAGGCATGGACGAAAAGAGCGGCAAGCTGCTGGCCAAGGCCACGGCGCCCACACTGCTCACGGTGCATGGCCTGGCAGGCGGTCACCACATGGAGCTGATGGTGCCTGCGGGTGAAGTGGGTGATGAGGAAGTGACCTTGCGCTGGCAGGAACTGAAGGCCGAGTTCTCCATCAACGGAGGTCGCACGCAGGTCAACGGCAAGTTCCAGTGGCCTGAGGTGGCCTTTTCCGGGCTGAGCAGCAAGGGCGACGAAGAAGCCGACCCTGCTACCGAGAACCGCATTGCGATCACGTTCAAGGGTATGAGTGGCGATTTCGACAGCCAGATCATTGATGAGCTGTGGATGCTGGCTCCGGGCAAGGGCTCGGTGCGTTTTGCCCAGATCGACGCGAGCAGCACGCCACCCGGCGGCGCAGCCAAGCCGATGCTGGCGTTGAAGGACCTGACCGGCACAACCACCATTGACCGCAATGGCAAGCTCATGGGCATGAGCACTTCGTTCAAGGGCAAGGGCCTGGTTGGCCCTCTGGACTTCGAATCGGTCGGGTTTGAAGAGAAGTTCCAGCGCATTGATGCCGACGTGGTCAAGAGCCTGCAGATGGCGCTGCTGGAGAGCTACAGCAAGGATGGCCTGAAGGCCATGGCGCAGGACGATGACGGTGGAAAGATCTTCAAGCTGCTGGCTGACAACGCCCAGCGCCTGACGGCGGCCCTGCCTGCGTACTCGATGAAGTTCTTTGCCACGCTGGGCGGCCAGCAGGCCGAGCTAGAGTATGGCGGCGAGGTAACCCGCGCACCTGCGCCAGAAGAGGTTGCGCAGGCGGGCTGGGGCCCTGTGCTGCTGAAGAACTCTGTGCTGCATGCCAATGCGCGTTTGCCCAAGGCCTGGCTGCCGCAGTTGGCCAAGGCAGCGGGGCAGGAAGAATTCAAGAGCGACGACATGGATGCCCTGATTGGCATGGCCCAGGCCGCCGGCTACCTGCGCCAGGAGGGCGACAACCTGATCAGCAGCCTGAAGATGGAAGCGGGTCAGGCCAAGCTCAACGGCAAGGTGATGGATCTGCCGAACTTCATGCACTGACATAGCTTCGGCTTCATGGCTGCCAAGCGGCCAAAAAAGCCAAAAACAAAGCCCCACCGACCAGAGAGGTCGGCGGGGCTTTTTTGTGGGCTGGCCTATGGCGTGGGTCTCTTTGAACTTGCCATATCCGTTCGGGTTGAGTCCTTCGGCAGGCTCAGGACAGGCTCAGCGTGAATGGCGGGAGGCGCGAGCCATCTGAGGTGCGATCAATCCAGAACCGGGGGCTGTGGCCAGGGCCGCTGCGGGTCGCGGATCAACTCGAATGCACGGGCCACCTGCAGCACGCCCAGGTCATCAAACCGCGCTCCGGCAATTTGCAGCCCTATGGGTAAGCCGCTGGCCGTATAGCCGCAGTTGACCGACGCTGCGGGCTGCTCGGACATGTTGTAGGGCACGGTAAAGCCGATGTGTTCCAGCGGGCGCAAAGGGTCGTTGGTGGGCGAGGGCAGTTCGGCCGCAAACGCGGGCATGGGGGCCACGGGCGAGATGACGTAGTCGAACGTGCTGCAGGCCTTGACCGTAGCAACCCGCGTAAGGTGAAACTGCTGGCTGGCCTGGAAGACTTGCGTACCCGTCATGCCCGCAGCGCTTTCTGCCCAGGCGCGGATGTAGGGCAGCACCTTGGCGCGCTGCGCATCAGGCAGGGCTTGCAGGTCCATGTGCGAACGCATGCGCCAGAAGTGGTCCATGCCGTCGAGCATGGCCTGGGTCATGAAGGGCTGCATCAGCGTGACCTGTGCACCCGCCTGCTCGAACAGGCGGGCGGCATGTTCCACCGCAGACCGCACTTCGTCTTCCACGGGCAGGCCGCAACCGGCATCCAGCAGCAGGCCCATGCGCAGGCCGCGCAGGCGCTGCACGCCCTGGTCGTAGCTGTCCCAGGCGATGGGCTGGTAGGGCAGGCTCATGCTGTCGCGCGCGTCGGGCTGGCTCAGCACCTGCATCATCAGGGCGGCGTCTTGCACGGTGCGGGTCATGGGGCCTGCGGCGCGGCCGGTGTACGGCGGGTCGATGGGGATGCGGCCCAGGCTGGGCTTGAGGCTGAAAATGCCGCACCAGCTGGCAGGCAGCCGCAGCGAGCCGCCAATATCGGTGCCAATGTGTAAAGGCCCATAGCCCGCCGCCGCCGCTGCACCGCCACCGGCGCTGGAGCCACCCGGCCCCTTGGTGGTATCCCAAGGGTTGCGCGAAAGGGGATGGAAGCTGGACAGCCCCGAGGACAGCATGCCGTAGTCAGGCATGGTGGTCTTGGCCACCATCACCGCACCCGCATCGCGCAGGCGCGCGGCTGGGGGCGCATCGGCTGCTGCGGGCACCAGGGGCACGGCGGCAGTGCCCAGGGGCGTAGGGTCCCCCTGGGTGGCGATGTTTTCTTTGATGGTGACGGGCACCCCGTCCAGCAGGCCCTGGGGCTCGCCGCGCAGCCAGCGGGCTTCGCTCTGGCGGGCCTGCGCCAGCGCATGCTCGGGCCTGAGCAGGTAGGTGGCCTGGATGTGGGGCTCCCAGCGCTGCATGTGTGCCAGCACGTCTTGCGTGACCTCCACGGGGGACAGCGTGCGCTGGCGGTAGGCGGCCAGCAGTTCGTGGGCGGGCAGGTCGTGCAGTGCGGTCATGGCAAGGGGGTGTGGAATATCAATGAAAATGGCCTGTAGTGCTTATGGATCAAGCGCAGGCAGCTATCATTTCAGGAGTAATCTGCCGCCGCATCAGCAGTATCTGCGGCGGCGGACGGACCATCAAGACCAGGACAGGGCCGAGAGGTCGTTCACGAACACCGGCATGTCCTTCCACAACCCCTTGAGGTTTTTGTTCGCCACGGTGATCCACTGCGGCTGGTACAGAAAGGCGTGCACGGAATCTTCGGCCAGCAGCTTTTGCGCGTCGCCCAGCAGGCGGGCGCGGTCTTGCGGGCGGGCGGCGTTCTTGATCTGGTTGTACAGCTCGTTGAACTTGGGCGATTGGTAGCCCCAGTAGTAGTCAGGCTTGGCAAAGTTGCCCAGGTCAAAGGGCTCAACATGCGAGATGAGGGTCAGGTCGTAGTTTTTGTTGCCGTAGGTGCCGCTGAGCCACTGTGCCCATTCCACGTTCTGCGTCTTGGCCACGATGCCCACCTTGGCCAGCTGCGCCACGATGACTTCACCGCCCTGGCGCGCATAGGGCGTGGGGGGCAGGGTCAGCGTCAGCTCCAGCGGGGTTTTGACGCCTGCCTCGGCCAGCAGCTTTTTGGACTTCTCGATGTCGAACGGGTTGATGCCCGTGGTGTCCACATAGCCAAAGGCTCCGGGCACATAGTGGCTGCCGATGGGGGCACCATAGCCATCGCCAGCGCCCTCGATGACGGCCTTGCGGTCAATGGCTGCCGCGATGGCGCGGCGCACGCGCACGTCGTCCAGCGGCTTGCGCGCGTTGTTGATGGCGAGGATGGTCTTGGCCCGCGAGCCACTGACCAGCACCTGAAAGCGCGGGTTGGTCTTGAACTGCGGCACGCTGCGCGGCGTGACGCGGGGGAACAGGTCCACATCGCCCGCCAGCAGGGCGGCCACCTGCGCAGCCGGGTCAGAAATGAAGCGGAAGGTGGCCCGGCGGATCTTGATGGCGCTGGCAGCCCGGAAGCCATCCCACGCAGTCAGCACCACCGAGGAGCCCTTGTTCCATGCCCCCAGCTGGTAAGGCCCCGTGCCCACGGGCTTGGTGGCGTTGGTGTCTGCGCTCTTGGGCTCCACGATGATGGAGGTGGCCTGACCCAGTGCAAACAGCAGGTCGGGGTCGATGTCCTTGTTCAGCACGACCAGGGTGTGTTCGTCCACCACCTGCGTGGTCAGGTTGGCAAAGGTGCGCTTGTCCTTGTTGGTGCTTTTCTCACCGCCCGCGCGGTCGTACGAGAACTTGACCGCAGCCGCGTTGAAGGGTTCTCCGTTCTGGAACTTGACGCCCTTGCGCAGCTTGAAGGTGTAGGTCTTGAGGTCTGGTGATACCTCCCAGCTCTCGGCCAGCAAAGGGGAGACGGTGCCGTCGGAGTTGATCTTGGTGAGCGTCTCAAAGACGTTGTACTGCACGATCTCGGCGATGGAGGAGGCTGCACCTGCCGTGGGATCCAGACCTGGGGGCTCCAGGGTCATGGCCAGCACGACGGCATCTTTGCGGCTCTGGGCCAGGGCACCCACGGGGACGGCGAGCGGGATGGCGGCCAGGGCGCCAGTGGCGAGAACGGATCGGCGGTTCAGCATGTTCGCAAACTCCAACTAAGACCAGACAAAACCTTCAGTAGCCCGTGCGTCGGTGCGCTGGTGCACCGGTGCGTGACGGCGGGCCGGGAGACAGAGCGCTTTGTACACCATCGAAAACCCTGCGTGGCTCGTGTGCACTGATCACGCCATAGGTACGGGGTGCGCGCCGTGGGTGCGTGCCTGTGCGGCTGCCTGCCGCCGTGCCCGTGCCCGTCCCGGCTGCACATGCGGCACAGCACCCACCAGCGACTGGGTGTAGGGGTGCTGCGCATGCTGGAAGAGTTCGGCCGGGGCTCCACGCTCCACAATCTGCCCCTGGTATAGCACCACCACTTCATCGCACAGATGGTTTACCACGGCCAGGTCGTGGCTGATGAGCAGGTAGCTCACCCCAAATTGCTGTTGCAAATCTTGCAGCAGGTTGAGCACCTGGGCCTGCACCGATACATCGAGCGCGCTGACGGGCTCGTCGGCCACGATCAGCCGGGGCCGGGTGATGAGTGCGCGTGCAATGGCAATGCGCTGGCGCTGGCCGCCTGAGAATTCGTGCGGGTATTTGTCCAGGTCGTTGGTGCGCAGGCCCACCTGGGCCAACACCTCGGCGGCCTGCTCCCGCTGCTGAGCGCGGTTGGTTTGGCCCTGGGCCTGCAGGGGCTCGCTCACGATCCAGCCTACGGTCTTTCGTGGGTCCAGCGATCCGTAGGGGTCCTGGAACACCATCTGAAAATCGCGCCGGGCTTCGCGCAGCGCGGTGGGGCCGAGCTGGTGCAGGTTGCGCCCGAGCAGGTGCACGCTGCCGGAAGTGGGGGCGTCCAGCGCCATCACGGTGCGTGCCAGGGTGGATTTGCCGGAGCCTGACTCGCCCACCACGCCCAGGCTGCGCCCGCTGTGCAGCGTAAAGCTCACGCCCTTGAGGGCCTGCACTTTGGCAGGCGCGCGCAGCAGATGTTCGCGAGGCAGCGTGTATTCGCGAACCAGATCCTTCACCTCCAGCAGCGGCACTGCGGGCGGCGGAGGGGCTACGGAGGTTGCGGTATCGGTCATGGCGTAGAAGCCGCTGGCGTTGCGGGTGCGTGGGCTGCTGCAGAAGGAGTGGCGATGCACACCGCGGGCTCCATGGCTTCGGGCCGCAGGCAACGCACCAGGTGTTCTCCGTCATCATCCCGCGCCACCACAGTGGCTTCGGGGGGCGTGTGGTAACAGGTCTGGGCCGTGAAGGTGCAGCGCCCGGCAAAGGGGCAGCCCGCAGGCAAATCCACCAGTTCGGGCACGGTGCCTGCAATGGTGGACAGCCGCACCTGCGCGCCCCTGCGCGTGGTCATCTGGGGCCTGGCGGCCAACAGCCCGCGTGTGTAGGGGTGTGCCATGGCAGCAAACACCGAAGCGGTGGAACCGCTTTCGACCACGCTGCCGCCATACATCACCAGCATGCGGTCCACGTTCTGGGAGATCACGCCCAGATCGTGCGAGATGAGGATGAGCGCCATGTTGCGCTCGGCCACCAGGTCGCTGATGAGGTCCAGAATCTGCTGCTGGATGGTCACATCCAGTGCGGTGGTGGGCTCGTCGGCAATCAGCAGGTCAGGCCCGCAGGCCAGCGCCATGGCGATGGTGATGCGCTGCCGCTGTCCGCCTGAAAACTGGTGTGGATAGGCATCAAACCGCTGGCTGGCCTGCGGTATGCCTACGCGGTCCAGCAAGGCAATGGCTTGCTGCCGCGCTGCCCTGGCATCCAGGCCCAGGTGCCGCCGCAGGGGCTCTGCCACCTGGCGGCCAATGGTGTGCACGGGGTTGAGTGCGGTCATGGGTTCCTGGAACACCATGCCAATGCGGTTGCCGCGCAGATGGCATAACTGCGCATCGCTGATGCCCACCAGCTCCTGCCCATCAAAGCGGATGCTGCCCGTGACCTGTGCGCTTTCGGGCAGCAGCCCCATGAGCGCCATGGCGGTAAGGGATTTGCCACAGCCCGATTCGCCGATGAGGCCGAGTGTTTCTCCGCGCTGCAGGGCAAAGCCCACGCCACGCACAGCATCGGCGGGGCCTCGGTGGGTCTGCAGACGGATGCGGAGGTTGGAGACTTCAAGCAGCGTCATCGTGGGGGTGTGTGGAGGTCTGAGATGGCTTTGGTGACTGCGTATGTTGCTGCGTGGGTTGCTGCGTGGGTTGCTCCGCTTGCGGGTTTCATCGCTTCCTCGCCAGCCGGGGGTCCAGCAGGTCGCGCAGGCCGTCGCCCAACAGGTTCAGCCCCAGTACGGCCAGGGCAATGGCCACCCCCGGCCACACGGCCAGCAGCGGGGCTTGGAACATCAGCGTCTGGGCTTCGCTCAGCATGCGGCCCCAGGAGGGATCGGGTGGCTGCGTGCCTAGCCCCAGGTATGACAAGGCAGCCTCGGCCAGAATGGCCAGCGCGAACTGGATGGTGGCCTGCACGATCAGCACCGAGAGGATGTTGGGCAGCACATGCTCCAGCGTGATGCGCCAGGGGCCTTTGCCGCAGGCGCGCGCCGCCAGGATGTATTCGCGCGACCACACCGCGTTGGCCGAAGCGCGTGTGACCCGGGCGAATGTCGGGATGTAGAAGATGCCTATGGCGATGATGGAGTTGACGATGCCCGCGCCGAAGACTGCGGTGAGCATGATGGCCAGCAGCAGGGCCGGAAACGCAAAGGTGAAGTCGGCCAGGCGCATGATGGCCTCTTCCACCCAGCCCTTGCGGGCCGCCGCCAGCAGCCCCAGGGCGGTGCCCACGCCCATGCCAATGCCCACGGCAATCACGCCCACCAGGATGGAGTTACGCGCCCCCACCATGAGCAGCGAGACGATGTCGCGCCCGAAAGCATCGGTCCCCAGCCAATGGGCTGCAGAGGGCGGCTGGAGCTTGCTGGCCAGGTCCACCTCGTAGGGAGACCACGGAGTCCACAGCAGCGACAGCGCCGCCATGCCCAGCATCAGCGCAGTGAGCACGGCACCGAGCACAAAGCTGCGGTGGCGCAGGGCCCGTAGGAGGCTGTGGCGCGCACCTGGGCTGCGTTCGGTGGGCGCAGTCGTAGCAGATGTAGAAGAAGTGGCGACAGAGCCCGCGGGGGGCATGGTCAGGGTGGCGTGGTCTTTCTGCATGGTGGTTCAGATGTCACTGGCTTTCACGCGGGGGTCGATCACCGCATACAGCACGTCCACTACAAAGTTCACCACGATCACCATCGTTGCCAGCAGCATGACGCAGTTGCGCACCACGATGAGGTCCCGGTTGGAGATGGACTGGAAAATCAGCCGCCCCAGGCCCGGCAGGTAAAACACGTTCTCCACCACGATGGTGCCCGCCAGCAGCGATGCAAACTGCAGCCCCATCACCGTCACCACCGGGATCATGGCGTTGCGCAGCACATGCCCCCACAGCGCTGCGCGCTGCGACAAGCCTTTGGCCCGTGCCGTGCGCACGAAGTCTTCGCGCAGCACCTCCAGCACGGCAGAGCGGGTGATGCGGGCCAGAATGGCGGCCTGCACCACGGCCAGCGCAATGGCAGGCAGCAACAGCGCCTTGAGAGCCTCCAGCGGGCTGCCGCCGCTGTCCTCCGTCCAGCCCGGAAAGCCGCCCGCCGCAAACCATTGCAGCTTGACGGAAAACAGCAGGATCAGAAGGATGGCGAACCAGAAATTGGGAATGGCGATGCCGATCTGGGCCAATGCCATCACTCCCACATCGCCCCAGCGGTTGTGGCGCGAGGCTGCATACACGCCCGCCACGAGAGCCAGAACAGCGGTGAACACCATGGCAAGCAGCGCCAGGGGCACCGTCAGCGCCAGGCGTTCCAGCACCAGATCCAGCACCGGGGTGCTGTAGGCGTAGCTCTCTCCCATGTCGCCCGTCAGCAGCCCGCCAATCCAGTGCATGTAGCGCTGCAATGCGGGCTGGTCCAGCCCCAGTTTGGTGGCCAGGGCTGCTACCGCATCGGGCGAGGCATCAGGTCCCATCAGCATCTGCGCTGCATTGCCTGGAAGGATTTCCAGCACGAGAAACACCACGGCCGAAGCGCCGAGCAAAGTCGCCACAAGGGTGAGCAGGCGTTTGAGGAGGAACGGACCCATGGCAGTGATCGTGTCGAGGTAGTGCAGTCAATTCATGTGTGTACACAGCATACTGGCAAAGCGTCCCTGCTGCGCGCAGTGTGTTTCAGCGGGTGCCAGCAAGCGTCATGCCACGCAGGCGGGATAATTGGGGCTTATGAAGCCAGTCTTGCCCACCCGGGTCGTGCGGACCCTCTCACTCCAGGCCATGTGCGTTGCCTGCGGGAGCCTCGTATGGCGCTGATGATTACCGATGAATGCATAAACTGCGATGTGTGCGAGCCCGAATGTCCCAACGATGCAATCTACATGGGGCAGGAAATCTACGAGATCGACCCACACAAGTGCACCGAGTGCGTCGGGCACTTCGACGAGCCGCAGTGCGTTCAGATTTGCCCCGTGGCCTGCATCCCGGTGAATCCGCAGTACTTGGAAAACCGCGAAACCCTGTGGCAGAAATTTCAGCGCCTGCAATCACAAAAGGTGTGATGCCTGCAGGGCTCTACTCTGGGGCGATCACTGCCCCTGGGTTTTGAGCCCTCTTCATCAGGCTTGAAAAGCTTTTGATATTTTTGTGCTGTAGCGCAAGCAGATACAGCGCAGGCAGCTATCAAAAGAATAGCGTCATCAAGGTTTTGGCGTCGCTGCCAGTTCGGGTGGGCGCGGTGGCTTTGGCCGGGGTGGCTTGGTGGTGTGGACCAGCAAAGTCGCCTTGTCCATGTCGCCCGCCAGCATGGCAGTGTGTGCTTTGAGCGAGTGGGCGATGCTCTCTTCAATCAATGTCCGCTGATCGGGAGCAGGCTTTTTCAGTACCCAGTGGGGCACTTCGGATTTTTCGCCAGGGTGTCCGATGCCGATGCGCAAGCGCCAGTAGTCGGGTGACCCCAGTTGGGCGTGGATGTCGCGCAAGCCGTTGTGTCCCGCATGGCTGCCGCCGCGCTTGAGTTTGACCTGCCCAGGCGGCAGATCCAACTCGTCGTGCACTACGAGAATTTCGCTCGGCTGGATCTTGAAGAACTTGGCGAGTGCAGCCACCGATTTGCCGGAGAGGTTCATGAACGTTTGGGGCTCCAGCAGCCACACGCTTTGCCCGGCGATGGTGGTGCGGCCCGCAAGGCCCCAGTAGCTGCGCTCGGGCACCAGCTGTACCTTGAGTTCCCGGGCAAGGGCATCAATCCACCAGAAGCCCGCATTGTGGCGGGTGGCTTCGTAATCGGGCCCGGGATTGCCCAGGCCCACAAACAGCTTGATCATGTTGGCAATTATCGGTGGTAGGGGTCAAAAAAAACGGCCCACATCGTGGACCGTTTTTGGCAGCCATCCAGCACAGGGCCAGATGGTCTTGCAAGCGTTGAAGAAGCCGCAGCTTACTTCTTGCCCTTGCCCTTGCCCTTGGCATCGGCGGCAGGTGCTGCTTCGGCAGGAGTTTCCACCACGACCACTGGAGCCACCACGGACACCAGCACGGGGTTTTGCTTGTTGCCACGGATCACAGCGCTCACGCCCTTGGGCAGCTTGATGTCCTTCAGGTGCAGGGAAGAACCCTTTTCCAGCTTGGACAGGTCCACAGCGATGAACTCTGGCAGGTCGGAAGGCATGCAGCTCACGTCCAGTTCGTTCACGACGGGGTTGACCATGCACTTGTCCACCTTCACGGCGGGGGACTCTTCTGCACCGCTGAAGTGCAGTGGCACCTTCATGTGCAGCTTGGTCTTCTCGTCCACGCGCTGGAAGTCGATGTGCAGAACCAGTTGCTTGAAGGGGTGGTATTGCACGTCGCGCAGCAGAACCTTGGAAGTCTTGCCGTTCAGTTCCATGTCCAGAACGCTGGAGTGGAAGGCTTCCTTCTTCAGGGCGTGCCACAGTGCGTTGTGGTCCACTTCAATCAGTTGGGGTTCAGCGGAACCACCGTACACAATACCAGGCGTCTTGCCCGAAATACGCAGACGGCGGCTCGCACCCGTACCCTGCTTGGCGCGCTCAAAAGCGACGAAGTTCATAGTTAGCTCCTTGTGGGGGACGACCGCGACCAGTCATTCCCTGTTGAAAAAGATTTGCCTGCAAACAGCGCTGGCAAATCCACGGTTTGTTCCCGAACAGACAAGCCTCCCAAAGGAGGCTTGAGGGTTTCATGTGCCAGAGGTGCCTTCTGCAAGGCCCCGTGGCAGAGGAAAACTTTCTTATTCCGAGAACAGGCTCATCACCGACTCGCCCTTGGCAATGCGCTGGATCGTTTCTGCGATCAGCGGAGCCACGGACAACTGGCGAATCTTTGAACATCCCTTGGCGGATTCGCTCAGCGGGATGGTGTTGGTCACCACGATCTCATCCAGCGCAGAACCCTTGGAAATGCGCTCGATGGCGGGGCCAGAGAAAATGGGGTGGGTGCAATAAGCATAGACCTTCTTGGCTCCGCGCTCCTTGAGCACCTCGGCTGCCTTGACCAGGGTGCCTGCCGTATCAATCATGTCGTCCATGATGACGCAGTTGCGGCCTTCAATTTCGCCGATCACATGCATCACTTCAGACACGTTGGCCTTTGGGCGACGCTTGTCGATGATTGCCAGATCGCAGTTCAGTTGCTTGGCCAAGGCGCGGGCACGAACCACGCCACCCACATCGGGGGACACAACAATCAGGTCTTCGTAGTTCTTCTGACGCAGGTCACCCAGCAGCACGGGCGACGCGTAGATGTTGTCCACGGGAATATCGAAGAAACCCTGGATCTGGTCCGCGTGGAGGTCCATGGTCAGCACCCGGGCAACACCAACAGCCTGCAGCATGTTGGCTACCACCTTGGCAGTGATGGGCACGCGGGTAGAGCGTGGGCGGCGGTCCTGCCGTGCATAACCGAAATAGGGGATCACGGCGCTGATACGTTCAGCCGATGCACGCTTGAGTGCATCCACCATGATCAGCAGTTCCATGAGGTTGTCGTTCGTGGGAGCGCAGGTGGACTGCACTACGAACACATCACGTGCACGGACGTTTTGTTTGATTTCGACGGTGACTTCGCCGTCAGAGAATCGACCCACATCGGCTGCGCCCAATTGGGTGCCAAGGTGTTTCGCAATTTCAGCTGCCATGCCAGGATTGGCATTGCCGGTGAAAACCATGAAGTCGGGTTGGTTGGCTTGCATGAGAGACCCAGCAGTCTGAATAAAAGCCCGTATGCGGAAAGGTATTTGGCAGGGGAAGAAGGATTCGAACCTTCGCATGCCGGAATCAAAATCCGGTGCCTTAACCAGCTTGGCGACTCCCCTACACGGGTCAACTGCCGTTGGCAATCAACCTTAATTCGCTTCTATAACCCAATCCGCTAGCGGATGAATCATCAGATTGCTACATGTTTTGACTTTCCAGTTGCTGGGCGCATCTTGAAAATCAACTTCATGAGGCATTTTTGCAAACACTGCACTGCCTGAGCCCGTCATTCTAGCATGCAATCCTTTGGTTTTTAGCCACTCTGTGACTTTTTTTACCTCAGGGCACAAGCTTTGTGCGACTGGCTGCAAGTCATTACGACCAAAATCGTAGTGTGCTGCAGCAAAGCCTAAGATTGTAGCATGGTCGGAATCGCGTTTTAGCAGGTGCGATGAAAAAATCGCTTTTGTTTCGAGTCCAGCCTCCGGTTTGACGATGACAAAACGCGCCGGAGGCAGAGCGGCTGCGCCCTCCAGAGGGTGGATTTGCTCTCCGATTCCCTCTACCCAGGCGTTGTGGCCGCGCAGGAAGAAGGGAACGTCTGCGCCAAGGCTCAAACCAATTTCTTCAAGCTGGGTGCGAGACAGGTGCAGATTCCACAACCTATTCAATGCGATCAGGGTAGAGGCCGCATCCGACGAGCCTCCTCCCATTCCCGCCTGGGCCGGGATGCGCTTGTGCAGGCAGATGTGCGCACCTGATGTGCAGCCTGTTGCTGCCTGCAGCGCTTGTGCGGCTTTGAGGCTGAGATCTACGGGGGGAAGCTCCATACCGTGGTCTTCCCTGCTCAACTGGCTTCCGGCACGTAATTCGAAATGCAGTGTGTCGCTCCAGTCCACCAGCATGAACACGGATTGCAGAAGGTGGTAGCCATCTGCACGCTGCCCAGTGATGTGCAGGAACAGATTGAGCTTGGCCGGGGCTGGTACGTCGTAAAGCGCTTTCATGCGGTGTTATTGGGTGATGGCAATACGTAACGTTGCCTTGGGCTCTGGCGAATAACGGTATGCAGTGATTCTTCCTTCGGAGGCAGCACTCAGATCGGCCGTCCAGCCCGTAGCAAGAGTTTGTGTGCCCTTCAGCCATCCAAAAAGTGCATTGACCGGAACGGTTGTTCCGGTCACTTGTTGCACAAGCCTGTCGAGTGATTCTGACTCCCGGGTCTCACTGCCCGTTTGCAGGGAGGCCTTTCCGGGTGCCCATTGAAGTTTGCCAATGCTGGTGCCAATCGGTGTGAGCAAGGTCAACGCACCTTGGGCTTCGCTTCCTTCGAGTTCAAACAGGGCAGAGAACGACCCCGGAGGGTCTTCCTCGGTTTGCAATGCAATCCGGCCTGACCAATAGTCAGAGTTTTCTGTGGGGCGGGGTGGGGTGGCACATCCTGCAAAAACAAGGCTTGCCAAAACGGTAACGCATGACCGGCTCCAGCGGCGCTTCATTGCGGGAAGAATGCTTGGCGATCCTGCGGCTTTCAAAGTGAAACCCCAAGCCGCTTCAGCGTCTCTTTCAGCGTCGTGTTGTCTGGGTTCAGGCGCAAACCTTCGCGCCAGACTGACTTGGCTTTCTCGGTGTCGCCCTGGCTCCAGAGAACTTCACCCCAGTGGGCGGCAATTTCCGCATCGGGCTTCTTTTCGAAAGCAGCCTTCAGCAGCCGTTGCGCTTCGGCCTTGTTGCCGAGTCGAAACTCCACCCAGGCAAGGCTGTCAGAGATGAAAGGGTCGTCTGGCGCGAATTCAAGCGCCTTCAAAATGAGTCGCTTGGCTTCCTGCAGTTTGATTCCTCGATCCGCCAACGAATAACCCAACGCGTTGTATGCGTGGTGATAGTCAGGCTGCCGCTGAATGATTCCGCGCAGCAAGGATTCCATGACATCCAGCTTGCCTGCTTTTTCAGCCAGCATGGCTTGCTCGTAAGCCAGATCGTTGTCTTCTGGATTCTGCTTGAGGAGGTCTGCCTGAATCTTGTAGGCTTCCTCGTAGAGTTGGTTGTCTTTGAGTAGCTGTGCTTCCGCCAGCAGTTTCATGCGCTGAGCTTCCGCATTGCGTTCAGGGATATTGCGCAAAAGTACGCGCGCTTCTGGCATGCGCCCCTGGCGCGCCAGCAGGGATGCTCTCATGCGCTGGACGCTGAAAGAGTCTTCTGCGTTGTCTATGCGCTTCAACCATTCCTGCGCTGCAGGTACGTCCCCTCGTTTCTCTGCAATCTGAGCGCCTAGCAGATAGGCTTGCTCCAGCACACGTGCGTTAGACAGAGGCTCTGAAGTATTTTGCGCAAGTTCTAAAAAGCGGCTGAGAGATTGCTCTGCCTGCACGAGCTGCTGGTTTTGCGCCTGAAGGCTCGCCAGCAGAAGCCAGGCTTCGGCAAGGTCGGGTTTCTCTTGCGTTGTGCGTGTCAACTGCTCCACTGCCTCGGCAAACCGTGACTGCCCTAAAAGAACGCGCGCATACAGCATGCGAATTTCAGACGCGTTTGGCTGCTGGAGAAAACGCGTGACAAACGGCTCTGCGTCTTTGTTGCCTTCCTCCATCAAGTCAAGGGCAAGTCGGGCTTGTCCGTCGTTGCTGGCATCTGCCGCATGAGCTTTGGTCAATGCGTCCATGGCGGCAGTCTTGTTGCCTGCGGCCAGCTGCATGCGGCCCACAGTGATCCAGCCTGCTGATGAAAGGCTGGGGCTTGAGAGTTCGGTGCTGATGGCCTCTTGAACTACTTTGGCCGCAGCTGCCTTGTCACTGACGCGCGCATACATCTGTGGGATTGCAGTCAGCACCCCTACACGATTGGGGAGTGGAGTTTGGCGAAGAAATTGTTGCAGGGGTTCAGTAGTTTCGCTGACTTGATTGAGCGCTATCAGTATCTGCAGAACATAGCGGTTGGCATCGCGCGATTGCGGTTGATCTTCTTTCCATGCCTTTGCTGCAGCCAGGGCGTATTCCCCCGAGCGCGATTGCAAAGCAATGTCTGCTGCACGCTGATAGAGCTGAGCACTTCCACTGCGGCGGGCTGCATCCAGTATCAAGGCGTAGCCCGCTCCTGGATCGCCTGTGCGGGTCGTTATTTCACCCAGCAGCGTTTCATAAAAGAGCTCTCCCTCGGATATGGCGCTTTCCGTAGCAGGTTTGCGTGAAGGTGCCGTAGGGCTTGCCGCTGTTTGCGCCCAGCCATACGAGGTGGTGAAGACCAGTGCACATGCCAGGGGAATCAAGCGAAAGCGGTGAATTTGCTGCATCAAACCATAATAATCCACCTCCCCGCCCACTTGCTTGAATGCCTGCGATATGCCTGAATTGCCTGAGGTAGAGGTCACACGCCGTAGCTTTGCCGATGCCATTGCTGGTGCACGCGTGCACGGCGTCTATCTTGGGAAACCGCTGCGCTGGCCACTGGGTTGCGATCCACGGACGCTGGAGGGAATGACCATCACCGAGGTCCGGCGTCGGGGAAAGTACTTGCTGATTGGTCTGGACAGCGGTGCTATGTTGCTCGTGCATCTGGGGATGTCGGGCAGTTTGCGGTTTGCCTTGGCTCTGCCGGAGAAGGGTAAGCACGATCACTTCGAATTGCAGACATCTAAAGGGGTGCTTCGATTGCATGATCCACGCCGCTTTGGTGCGGTGATCTATGTCGCAGGAGAGACGGATCCTGTGGCTCGCAAGCTGCTCGGCGGGCTGGGTATGGAGCCTTTGAGTGATGCCTTCACGATGGAGCGCTTTCGGCAGGGGCTCAAGAGCAGTCGGTCGGATATCAAACAGTTGCTCTTGGCCGGCAAACTGGTAGTGGGCGTAGGGAACATATACGCCTCGGAAGCCTTGTTCAGAGCGGGTATCAGCCCCACCGTTAAAGCTTCTCTGATCGGCTTGGAAAGGAGCTCTCGGCTTTTCCATGCCATTCGTGAGGTATTGAGCGAAGCCGTGAACATGGGTGGCTCCAGCCTGAAAGATTTCTCCAGTGCTGACGGAACCGAAGGTCATTTTCAGACTGCTGCAAAAGTCTACGGACGGTCGCTGCAGCCTTGCCTGCAGTGTGAAACACCTATTCGGATGCTGAGGCAAGGGCAGCGCAGCAGTTTTTATTGTCCGCGCTGCCAGCGCTAGGCGTAAAGCGTACCTAGGCATCCTCTGCACGGATGGAGCGGCAAGTGTGCGCAGAGCACAACTCCTGCATGCTCCGCCTTAGGGACGGCTTGGTGTCGGTGCTATATTTTGCTTATGTCTGCTTGCAGACCGTCTATTGCATTCCGGGAGCAAAGTGGGACCCTCATTCAACGAACAGTTTGATCAGCATGGTGCTTGGCGGCGCGCCTTTGCGCAGCAACTCAAGCAACTTGCAGAGTGGATGGCTGCACACGATCTCATGGACGCAGCCGTCCAGGAGCGCCTGCAGCGTCTGGAAGATCAGGTCCGTACGGACAAGGTCATGGTGGCTTTCGTCGCGGAGTTTTCACGCGGGAAGTCTGAACTGATCAATTCCATCTTCTTTGCCGACTATGGTCGTCGCATCATGCCCGCCAGCGCTGGGCGTACAACGATGTGTCCGACGGAATTGGGGTACGAGTCGTCGTTGCCGCCGAGTCTGCGACTGCTTCCTATCGAGACCCGGTTGCAGATGCAAGGGCTTACTGAACTGCGTCTCAAACCCGAACGTTGGGTCGAGATTCCTCTGGACGTCAATGATGCCGATCAGATCGCGCGTGCGCTGGAGAAAGTGGCTGAGATTCGTCGCGTCAGTCTGGACGATGCCCGTGCGTTGGGGTTCTGGCACGACGATTTGGCTGAAGAAAATCCAGTTCCTGATGCCGACGGCAAGGTCGAAGTGCCTATGTGGCGGCACGCCCTTATCAATATTCCCCATCCGCTGTTGAAGCAGGGCTTGGTGATTCTGGATACCCCCGGTCTCAATGCAGTGGGTGCCGAGCCTGAGTTGACCGTCAATCTGATTCCTCAGGCCCACGCTGTCGTTTTCATCCTGAGTGCTGATACCGGTGTTACGCGCTCTGATCTCTCTATCTGGCGCGAGCATCTGGCCACTGCTGCTGACAGCATGGATGCGCGACTGGTCGTTCTCAACAAGATCGACACGCTCTGGGACGCCCTGAACACCCCTGAACAGGTGCAGGCCCAGCTAGACCGGCAGCGCAGCACTTCCGCAGAAATGTTGGGTATTCCGTTGGAGCAGGTCGTTCCTGTCTCAGCGCAAAAAGGACTTGTTGCCAAAATCGCTTGCGACGATGTTCTGCTGGAATCCAGTGGCCTTCCCGTTCTGGAGGATATTCTTGGCCAGGGCGTGATGGGGCGACGCCAAGCCATCTTGCGCGCAGCTGTGGCCTCAGGGGTTGCGAATTTGCGGGCAGAGGCTTCCCGGGCCATCAACATCCGTCGCCGTGATCTGGATGACCAGATGGCGGAGCTCCGCAGTCTGCGCGGAAAGAATGCTTCCGTCATCGAAAGCATGCGCAACCGTATCCAGCAAGAACAACAAGAGTTTGACCTGAGCACTGCCAAGATTCAGGCAGTCAGGGCTGTGCATCTGAAATTACTGCGCGAGGTTTTTGCACAGCTGGGCTCGAAGGCCCTGAAGACAGAGTTGGCGGAGCTCTCTCAGGCGCTCCAGCAAAAGGGACTGAAGCTAGGCATCCGCAAAATCTATCAGGAAACCTTTGACAAGCTTCGCTCTACCCTGGACAAAGCGCAGGCCTCGGGTACTGAAATCCAGGCGATGTTGGGCGGCACATTCAGACAGCTGAACGCTGAGTTCGGTTTTTCTCTGCAAGTGCCATCGGCTCCGCAACTGGAGCATTTCATGCACGATCTTGCGCAGATTGAGCAAAGCCATCTGCAATACCTCGGTGTGAGCAATGCATTGAAGCTTGCTCAGCCTGAGTTTGCTGAGCGTCTCGTCCGCGCTTTGGGCACCCGTCTGCGTACTGTGTACGAATCAGCTGCAAACGATCTGGAACTGTGGAGCAAATCTGCTACCGCTCAGCTGGACTCCCAGCTCAAGGAGCGTCGGCGTAGTTTCTCGCGCCGCATTGAAGCTGTAGATCGTATTCAGCAAGCGGCCAGTGGCTTGGTGGAGCGAATTTCGGAAATAGAAGCCGGTGAAGAAGAGCTGATTCAACTGGAGCAGCGACTTCAGGAACTGACAACGCAGCTCATATCTTTGCCCGAAGGGCCTTCCGCAGCGCCTGATATGTCTCTGGACGTCGTGCTTGCATGACATCGGGATCGGAGACTGTTGCTACCTTGGTCGTGAGGTGGCAGGCGGCGCATGGACGCAGTCATCTCCCTTGGCAGCAAACCCGTGATCCTTACAGGGTTTGGCTGTCTGAAATCATGCTTCAGCAGACCCAGGTCGCCACCGTGCTGGAGTATTACGAACGCTTTCTGAGGCGTTTTCCTGACGTGACTGCATTGGCCCAAGCCTCGCAAGAGGATGTGATGGGTTTGTGGAGTGGCCTGGGCTATTACAGCCGGGCACGAAACCTCCACAAATGCGCGCAGGTAGTGGTTTCGCAGTACGGAGGTCGTTTTCCTGAAACCGTAGAGTTGCTCTCGGGACTGCCTGGCATAGGTCGATCAACAGCAGGTGCGATCGCAGCCTTTTGTTTCTCTCAGCGTGCAGCTATTCTCGATGCGAATGTTCGCCGGGTTCTTACACGCCTGCTGGGTTTTGACTCCGACTTGGCTGTCGCCAAGCATGAGCGGGAATTGTGGGCTCATGCAGAAGCTCTATTGCCCACATCGGACTTGCACCGTGCAATGCCTGGCTATACCCAGGGCATGATGGACTTGGGTGCGGTGGTGTGCACTCCTCGCAACCCACAATGCCTCACTTGTCCTTTGATGGACCTTTGTGTCGCGCGAAAGCAGGGGCAGCCAGAGCACTATCCCGTGAAGACGCGCAAACTTATCAGGCGGTCAGAATCCTGGTGGTTGTTGGTGATGCGGAGACCTGACGGCTCGGTCTGGCTGGAGGTGCGGCCCTCCAAAGGAATCTGGGCGGGTTTGCACTGTGTTCCTGTATTTGCAGAGTGGGCCTTGCTTCAAGATGCCATCAAAACCTGGGGGCTCGGCAGCGAAGACTTGGAGGACATTGAACCTTTCGTGCATGTCCTCACGCATCGGGACCTGCATCTGCATCCCATCGCAGCGACCGTCCCTGAGGGCTACATTCCAAAGGGGGCTGGTCATTGGTTTTCGCCTGAGCAATGGGTTCAGGCTGGTCTTCCTGCTCCCCTTCGAAAATTGCTTGAGCGACTGGTGTGATCCCAAGCTTTGAATTGATGTGTCGGGGGCAGATGGCTCTTCTCACCGACCTTCCAGTTCTCGGTGTCTGCGCAAAACTTTCCAGCGGTGCTCGAATGCTTTTGCCAGCTGCTGTACCAAAAATACGGATCGGTGCTGACCGCCGGTGCAGCCTATGGCCACAGTCACATAGTTTCTATGGTTTTGTTCCAGCACATCCAGCCAATGCGTCAAAAATTGTTCTATGTGTGACTGCATGGTGGATACCTCAGGCTGCTGCTTCAAAAACTCGGCAACAGGCTCATCCAGACCGGTCAACTCTCGCAGGCCACTTTCGTAGTGCGGATTTGGGAGCATGCGAACGTCGAAAACGTAATCGGCATCTACAGGGATCCCTCGCTTGAACGCAAATGACTGAAAAACCAGGGTCATGCCCCCGGGGGCAATCGAAAGAAGACTCTTGACATAACTCTGCAACTGGGACGCCCGAATGTTGCTGGTGTCTATCACGTGGGCCTGTTCGCGCAGATCAGCCAGGAGTTCGCGCTCAAGTTCAATGATCTCCACCAGCGCCTGTCGCCCTTGCACATGCCCATCGTTGGAAAGAGGATGGCGTCTTCGCGTTTCTGAAAATCTCCGGACCAGCGTACCCGTGGTGGCGTCCAGAAATAATGACTGCACCAAAACCCCTTGGGTTTTGAGACGTTGCAGATCCCGGGGAACTTGGGGCAGGGAGGTCGCGCTGCGTACATCCATGGCAATCGCGACGCGGTTGCCGTGGTGCTTGTGCTCCAGCTCCACAAATGCCGATAGCAATTCGGGGGGGAGGTTGTCTACACAGTAATACCCCGCATCTTCCATGGCGTGGAGTGCCACAGACTTTCCTGAGCCCGACATCCCTGTGATCAGAACAATTTCAGGTGGCATGGCGATTTCCCCCTTCCAGTTGTGCAGACTGAAGCATTTCAGCTGCATGTGCCAAGCTGGTTGCAGTGGCTCGCTCACCCCCGAGCATGCGGGCAATCTCGGCAATTCGCATCTCTTCTGTCACGGACGTTACCGAACTGGTGGTATCCGCCTTGGTGCGGCTCTTGGAGACTTTCAAATGATGATTCGCACATGCGGCAACTTGGGGTAGATGGGTTACCGCCAGCACTTGCCGATCCTTGCCAAGGCGCTGCATGAGCCGTCCAACGGTCTCAGCCACAGCTCCGCCCACACCCGAGTCCACTTCGTCGAATATCAGTGTGGGAGCCTTGCCTAACTGACTGGTTGTCACAGCGATAGCCAGAGAGATTCGCGACAGTTCACCGCCTGAGGCCACTTTCCCAATCGGTTTAGGGCTTGTGCCCGGATGACCGGCCACCAGAAAAGTGATTTCGTCCAGTCCGTGTGCTGCGGGCTCAGCCTGTTTTTTTACGCTCACTTCAAAGCGCCCCCCCTGCATTCCCATGCCTTGCATGGCCTTGGTGATAGCAGATGAAAGCCTGGGCGCTGCCTTGGTACGGGCCACTGAGAGTGAGCGGGCTGCAGACAAGTAGGCCGCTTCGCTGGCTTCAGCCGCTTTGGTCAATGCATTTAGATCACTGGACGCATCCAGTTGCGCCATTACGCTTTTCCATTCGTGCAACAGTGCAGGCAAATCGCTGGGTGGTCTTCTGTACTTGCGGGAGAGCTGGAGCCAAGAGGAAATTCTGCTGTCCAGTTCTGCCAACCTCTGCGGATCGACATCTGTCCGGCGCAGGTAGGTCTGCAAAGAGTGCGCAACATCACTTGCCTGCGCCAGGCTGGATGAAACGATATCTGCCATGTTCCTAAATTCCGGCTCCACATGCTCTTGGCTTTCAAGAGCATCCAGAGTCTTGGCAAGACCAGCAAGAACTCCACCGTCCTCGTCTTCCATCACTGCCAACGCACTCTGTGCTGCGTCAATCAGCGCCTGGGCGTTTGAGAGGCGCTTGTGCGTGGCTTCCAGTTCTTCCCACTCACCCGGCTCCGGTGCGAGCTTTTCAAGCTCTGCAATTTGCCACTGCAGCCGATCCCGCTCCTGTTGCAGAGTTGCCTGGGCAGCATGCGCTTGTGCCAGGGCTTTCAGGTCTTCTCGCCAGCGACTCCAGCATTCTGATGTCTGTGTTGATGAGCTACCGGCGTAGGCGTCCAGCAGACCTCGCACGGCCTCTGCCCGCGTCAGGCTTTGCCAAGCGTGCTGTCCGTGGATATCCAGCAATTGCTCACCCAGAGCGCGTAGTTGAGTCGCTGTGACCGGAGTCCCATTGATCCAGCCGCGACTCTTACCCTGGACATCGATGGTTCTGCGCAGCAACAGCGTTCCATCATGTTCGAGTCCCGATTCATCCAGCCACTCGTGCACATGCGCAGGTGTGTCGAACTCTGCGCAGATGTCCGCTTTGCTCGCTCCTTCTCGCACCACGGAAGATTCCGCCCTGGCCCCCAGAACGATTTGCAGGGCATCGATCAATATGGACTTGCCAGCGCCTGTTTCTCCTGTGAGTACGGTAAAGCCAGAACGCAGCTCAAGATCGAGAGCCTCCACAATCACGAAATCGCGCAAGATGATGCGCTTGAGGGGCATCTCAGGACCCTCCTTCGTTCCAGCGCAGCTTTTTGCGCAATGTCGCAAAGTAGTTCCAGCCCACGGGATGAAGGAAACGCACGGAATGTTCCGATCGGCGCACCAGAATTCGGTCTCCGTGTTGCAGCGATGCAAGCGACTGCATATCAAAATTGGCGCTGACATCGCGGCCACTCACCACCTCGACCGCGACTTCAACAGCGTCCGAAAGAACGATGGGTCTGTTCGAGAGCGTGTGCGGCGCGATAGGAACCAAAACCCACCCTGGAATGGAGGGGTGGAGCATGGGGCCACCAGCTGAAAGGGAGTAGGCTGTGGACCCTGTGGGTGAAGCAATGATCAGGCCGTCTGCGCGTTGGTTCGATACGAACCTTCCGCCAACCTCCACACGCAGCTCCACCATGCCCGATGTTCCACCCCGATTCACTACCACATCATTCATGGCGAATGCTTCGAAGACCATCTCTTCAGCCCGCATCACACGGGCGTGCATCAAGGGACGCGAGTCCTCTTCGTATTCGCCTTGCAGCATCGGGCCCAGAGTGGCTTGGTATGCCTCGAACGGAATATCTGTGATGAAGCCGAGACGGCCCTGATTGATACCAATGAGGGGAACGTTGTGCCGGGCAAGCCGCCTCGCAATTCCGAGCATGGTGCCATCCCCTCCCACCACCAGACCCAAGTCGCAGTTGGCGATTGCATCCACTTCTACTGATGGGTATTGTGAGAGTCCGGTATTGGCTGCGGTTTCCGCTTCCAGCAAAACCTCACAGCCCAGACTGCTCATGAAGCTTGCTATTTCCTGCAAAGCCTTCAGGCTGCTGTCGGTCATGCTGGGTGCAGTAGAGGCCTGGTACTTGCCAATCAAGGCGATGCGACGGAATTTCAAGGTCATTTGGAAATTACATCATTAAAATCAAACCATGCTCGATGACCGTGCCAAGTTGTTGCTCAAAGCGCTGGTCGAGCGCTACATAGCCGATGGGCAGCCCGTGGGATCCCGTACGCTGTCCCGGGCTTCTGGGCTTGACCTGTCGCCTGCCACTATCCGCAACGTCATGGCGGATTTGGAAGAGTTGGGTTTGATCGCCAGCCCTCACACCTCCGCGGGAAGGATCCCGACCGCCCGAGGTTATCGCCTGTTCGTGGACACTATGCTCACCGTTCAGCGTGACAGCCTGGACACTCCCCAACTCGCACCAGAGCAGCCGCAAAAGGTAATTGCTAACGCAGCCCATCTGCTGTCCAACCTGTCCCAATTTGTTGGGGTGGTGATGGCACCGCGAAGAACGTCGGTCTTTAGGCATATCGAATTTTTGCGCCTTTCCGAGCGACGCTTTCTGGTGATCATCGTGTCTCCTGATGGAGATGTTCAGAATCGCGTCATCTTCACTGATGCGGACTACTCTCAGTCTCAATTGATCGAGGCGGCCAACTTCCTCAATGCCCATTACGCAGGGCTTGCCATGGAGCAGGTACGTGAGAGACTCAGGTCAGAGGTGGATCAACTGCGTGGTGAGATTGCAGCGCTGATGCAAGCTGCCGTGACTGTCAGCTCAGAAGTGCTTTCGCAGGCCCAGGAGGAGGTCGTGATCTCAGGTGAGCGAAACCTTCTCTCGGTGAGCGACTTTTCAAGCGACATGGGAAACCTTCGTCGGGCGTTTGATCTCTTTGAGCAGAAGACGCAGATACTGCGCCTTTTGGACATCTCAAGCCAAGCAGAGGGTGTCCGCATTTATATCGGTGGCGAGAGTCAGGTCGTCCCGTTCGAGGAGTTGTCTGTTGTC
This sequence comes from Acidovorax sp. DW039, assembly GCF_037101375.1. NCBI lineage: Bacteria > Pseudomonadati > Pseudomonadota > Betaproteobacteria > Burkholderiales > Comamonadaceae > Acidovorax > Acidovorax sp. DW039. Next base: position 1,468,689 of record NZ_AP029019.1, read on the forward strand.
AGTGCTCCCTATGAGGTGGATGGCCAGGTGGTCGGCACCTTGGGTGTGATTGGCCCCACCCGGATGCCCTACGACAAAATGATCCAGATTGTGGACATCACCTCCAAGCTGGTTTCCAACGCGCTCAGTCACCGCAAATAACGCCGTACAATGGCGCGCTTCCGCGAAAGCGGAGCTCTGGGGGCGTTAGCTCAGTTGGTTAGAGCAGAGGACTCATAATCCTTTGGTCGCGGGTTCAAGTCCCTCACGCCCTACCAGATGTCTTGCAGTGGTGCTTTTTTCGAGAAAAGCTTCGGTTTTTGGAAAAACTGTCCCTCAAACTGCATTACAATCTATGTATGCGATGAAGTTGATGCTGCGAAGCGAAGCAAGTAGCAAAAACAAGTTGCATAAATTTTTAAGAAGTTAAAAATTTATGCTATAATTCAAAGCTTAGCGGCTGTAGCTCAGCTGGATAGAGTACTTGGCTACGAACCAAGGGGTCGTGGGTTCGATTCCTGCCAGCCGCACCAATGTTTAAAGCCTGCAACTGAAAAGTTGCAGGCTTTTTCATTTGTCTTTTCGCTTGATCTTTTCGGAGACCCACGCGCATGAGCAAAGCTTTCACCAAGGAAACTGACACGGACGACGGCGACGAGGTGGCGCTTCCCCCGCTGCCTGCGGGAGGAAAAAACTATATGACTCCTGCGGGGTATGCCCGCTTGAAGTCAGAGTTGCTGGCTTTAATTGATGAAGAACGTCCCAAAGTGGTGGAGGCAGTCCACTGGGCTGCCAGCAATGGTGACCGTTCGGAGAATGGTGACTATCTGTACGGCAAAAAGCGCTTGCGTGAGATTGATCGGCGCATTCGCTTTTTGACCAAGCGCCTGGAGATTGCAGAAGTGGTCGATCCTGCACTGCACTTTGGAAGCGAGCAGGTGTTCTTCGGTGCCACTGTCACCTATGCTGATGACGAGGGCGTTCAGCGTACCATCACCATCATGGGAATCGACGAAGCTGATAGCCACGCAGGACAGGTCAGCTGGATATCTCCCGTGGCGCGTGCCTTGCTCAAGGCGCGTATTGGGGACGAAGTGCCGCTACCGACCCCAGGTGGAGTGCGCTCACTCGAGGTAGTGGATGTCAGCTACCCGGCGCCCGAGCGCAAATAGGCAATATTGGAACAGCCCGCGCTTCCTCGAAATAAACGAGGAAGCGCTCAGCGCTCAGCGGTTCTAACCGTTCTGCGGGGTGATTCTTGCGGCACGGATGACTGCCTGCGTACGGCGCAGGTTGCGGAGCGCTGATTCCAGATGGGCCTGGTCGCGTACTGCCACAATGAATCGCAGATCTATGGTGTCCAAAGCCCCTTCGTCGTCCATGTCCACATGGGTGATGTCCGCTTCCGAGTGGGCCAGTTCCTGAGCGATGCGCGCGAGCACGCCCTTGCCATTCGACACGGTGACGACCACTCCGGTCTCAAACATGCGTGTGGGTTCATCGGCCCAGTCCACCGCAATGAATCTTTCGCTGTCTTTGTGTTGCAGGCGTTTGGCGACACCGCAGTGGGCGTTGTGCACCACCAGGCCCTCGCCGCGGCCCAGGTAGCCCACAATCTGGTCTCCAGGTACTGGGCGGCAACAAGGCGCGTACTGTACGGATGCGTTCTCGCTGCCGTCCAGTGTTACTGCGCCTTGAGACAAATTCTCATGCGATGTGTAGCGTTCGCGGGTCAGCAGTAGGGCGTCGGGTCGGTGGCCATGCTCTCCCAGAAGCACTACCAGACGCTTGGCCACGATACTGGCTATCCGCTTGCCCAGTCCCAGGTCAGCCATCAGTTCGCCGCGGCTGCGATTGCCGGTGAAGCGCAAGAGCTTTTCCCACAGGGCGTGGTTTTCCTCCTCGTCTGGTGGCAACTGCTCCAGGCCCTCGGCCCGGATGGCCTGGGTCAGCAGCTTTTCCCCCAGCCCTTCAGACTCGGTGTGTGCCAGGGTCTTGAGGTAGTGGCGGATTTTGGAGCGGGCTCTGCCAGTGCGCACAAAACCAAGCCAGGCAGGGTTCGGTGTAGATACGGGGGCTGTGATGATCTCCACCACATCGCCGTTCTTGAGCTCTGTGCGCAAGGGCACCAGTTCGTTGTTGATCTTCGCTGCTGTCGTGCGGTCACCCACATTGCTGTGAATGGCATAAGCGAAATCTACCACCGTGGCTCCGCGTGGCAGTGCCATGATCTGGCTCTTGGGTGTGAACACGTAAACGGCATCGGGAAACAGATCCACCTTGACGTGGTCCCAGAACTCGGCTGCATCCCGTGTTTCGTTCTGTATGTCGAGCAGAGACTGCAACCACTTGGTGCCCAGTCTCTCCGCAGCGGTGCCGTCCGCATCCTGCGCCTTGTAGAGCCAGTGTGCCGCCACTCCAGCCTCCGCAACGATGTGCATTTCATCGGTGCGCATCTGGAATTCAATGTTGATACCGGATGGGCCCACCAAGGTGGTGTGCAACGACTGGTAGCCGTTGAGCTTGGCAATCGCGATATGGTCCTTGAACTTTCCAGGAACGGGCTTGTACATCTGGTGCAGCACCCCCAAGGCGGTGTAGCAGTCCGTCACCGTAGGCACAATCACCCGGAAACCATAGATGTCTGTCACCTGGGCAAAGCTCAGGTGCTTGAGGTCCATCTTTTGATAGATGGCGTACAGGGTTTTTTCACGACCGGCTAGGCGTACCTTCATGCCGATGCGGCTGAATGCGGCGTCCACCTCTGTCTGAACGCGCTGGATAAGATCACGGCGACGGTTGCGTGCCTTGTTGACCGCCTTGGCCAGCGTGGCATAGCGCCAGGGGTGGAGGTGCCGGAAGGCGAGATCCTGCAATTCGCGATAAGTCTGGTTCAGGCCCAACCTGTGTGCAATCGGTGCATAGATTTCCAGGGTTTCCGACGAAATGCGTCCCCACTTGCTGCGCGGCATGTCCGACAGGGTACGCATGTTGTGCGTACGGTCGGCCAGCTTGATCAGGATCACCCGCACATCGCGGGCCATGGCCAACAGCATCTTGCGAAAGGACTCGGCCTGGTTTTCCTCGCGGGTGTTGAACTGGAGTTTGTCCAGTTTGGTCAGCCCATCGACCAACTCCGCCACGGGTGCTCCGAAGCGATCAATCAAATCTGCCTTGGTGACACCGCAGTCTTCCATGGCATCGTGCAAAAGCGCTGCCATCAAAGCCTGCGCGTCCAGCTTCCAGCTGGCACACTGCGCTGCCACTGCAATGGGGTGCGTGATGTAGGGTTCGCCGCTGTTGCGGAGCTGCCCCAGGTGCGCTTCGTCCGCGAATTTGTAGGCTTGCCGTACCTGTTCGATGCTGGCTGCGTCCAGATAGTCGAGGTTTTCTGTCAGCGCAGCAAAGCTGGCCGCAGCTGCATTGGCTGCTGCGGCGTGAGGGCTGGCGGGGGACTGGCTTTCGCCAGGTCGGGTCTGCGTTGCAGAAGGTGAATTGAGCACCGCGTTCATGCCTCAAATGTAGCGCGGTAGCGCGCAGGACGGCAGACAAGCAAAAAAAAGCACCGCAAAGCGGTGCTTTTGGGTGGCCAGGGGCCTGATAAAAATCAACCAGGAACCTTTTTCAGCATTTCCAGGCCAACCTTGCCTTCGGCGATCTCGCGCAGTGCGGTCACGGCAGGTTTGTTGCGGCTCTCGATGCGGGGGGCATGGCCTTGGCTCAGCATGCGAGCACGGTACGTGGCGGCCAACACGAGCTGGAAACGGTTGGGGATCTTTTCCAGACAGTCTTCTACAGTGATGCGTGCCATCGTAATTACTCCGGGGAATTCAGGTGATGTTGAGCGACTTGAAGGTGTCAGCGCGGGCGCGGCGCTGGGCCAGGTACTTGAGTCGCTGGGCGTGAACGACAGCCTTCAGGTCAAAAAGGGCTCGTTCAAACAATTCGTTGATTATAACGAAGTCGAATTTGTGAACCTGCTCCATCTCGGTGGCGGCGTTCTTCAGGCGCAGTTCAATGGTCTCAGGCGAGTCTTCACCCCGGCGTTCCAGACGCGAGCGCAGTTCTTCCCAGCTGGGCGGCAGGATGAAAACCAATACGGCATTGGCAAATGCCTGCTTGACCTGCAATGCGCCCTGAAAATCAATTTCCAGGATGACGTCAGCGCCTTGTGCAATGCGTTCTTCGATGGCTTTTTTGGACGTGCCGTACCGGTTGCCGTGCACGTGAGCCCATTCCACAAACGCGTCGGCCTCCACCATGGCGTCGAACTCTGCCTGAGAGGCGAAGAAGTACTCGCGCCCATGCTTTTCCTGCCCGCGAGGGGGGCGGGTGGTGTGGGAGATGGACGGGCTGACGTGGGAGTCCAGCTCCAGCAGAGCCTTGACAAGGCTGGACTTGCCTGCTCCGCTGGGGGCAGCCACTACGAAGAGATTTCCGGGATATTCCATGACTGGATTGCGCAAGGCGCTATCAAAAAATGAGTGTTACTCGATATTTTGCACTTGTTCGCGCATCTGCTCGATCAGCACCTTCATGTCTACGCTGATGCGTGTGAGGTCGAGCGCGGCGGATTTGGAGCCCAGCGTGTTGGCTTCGCGGTGCAATTCCTGAATGAGGAAATCGAGTCGCTTGCCCACCTCCCCACCTTTTTTCAGGAGCCGCTCGATTTCATCCAGGTGAGATTCAAGACGGGTGATCTCTTCCGCCACATCGATGCGGATGGCAAACGCTGTGGCCTCGGTCAGGGCCCGGTCGCGTGCAGCTTCGGGCAGGGTGGCTCCGTCGGTGAGCGCCATGGCCTCTTTCCAGCGCTCCATGAACCGCTGACGTTGCTGTTCCACCAGTTGGGGAACGAGAGGGACGGCCTGCTGGGCGAGGCTGCGGAGCTGTTTGACCCGGTCAAGCACCATGGCCGCCAAGCGCTTGCCCTCGCGCTCACGGGCTGCGATGAGCGCTGTGAGAGCCTCTTCAGCCAGCGCTGGCACAGCCTCGCTCCAGTCCTCGGTGCCTGAATTGGCATTGGCGCACAGGCGCAAGGCATCGGCCACGCTCAAGGGTGTTGCGTTGGGCAGCCATGCCTTGACGGAGTCCTGCAGCGAGTTCAGGCGCTGCAACAGGCGTGCGGGTGGGTCTTGCAGGGCATTGCCGTCCTCGTTTTCGATGGCCGCTCGCACTTCCACCTTGCCGCGTTTGAGCTTGGCCGTCAGCAGGCTGCGCAGTGCAGGCTCCAGAGAGCGAAGGTCATCGGGCAGGCGGAAAGAGAGGTCCAGAAAGCGGCTGTTGACCGACCGGATCTCCAGCCCCAGCCTGCGGTTTTGGGTGGCGCGGCCCTCGGTTTCAGCGCCGCCGGCAGACCCGCCGTGCTGTGCGCTGGCGTATCCGGTCATGCTGTAAACTGGCATTGGACTTTTTGATGGTTGCTTGCGATCCGGCGATTATCCGGGTTCCGCCTTACCCCCGAGTCATCTTCGCAAAATATGTCAAAAATCAAGCCGGCCCCTTTGCCGCCAGACACCATGCTGGGTGGATACCGCGTCATCCGCAGAGTCTCCTCCGGTGGTTTTGGCGTGGTGTACTTGGCGGTCGATACCGAGGGGCAGCAAGTCGCCATCAAGGAATACCTGCCTTCATCCCTTGCCACGCGCGCGCCCGGCGAGTTGCTGCCCAAGGTGGCTCCCGAAAAGCTGTCCCTCTACCGCCTCGGTCTCAAGAGCTTTTTTGAGGAAGGCCGCTCCCTCGCGCAGATTTCGCACGCTTCGGTGGTGAGCGTGCTCAATTTCTTCCGCGAAAACGAAACCGTCTACATGGTGATGAACTACCTGGAGGGTGCCACCCTGCAGGACTTCATCATCACCGCGCGCGACCTGAAAACGCAGAAGGTGTTCCGAGAGTCCACCATCCGCTCTTTGTTTGACGAAGTGCTGCGTGGGCTTCGCATCGTGCACCAGCACAAGATGCTGCACCTGGACATCAAACCCGCCAACATCTTCATCACAGACGACAACAAGGCGGTGATGATTGACTTTGGCGCGGCCCGAGAGGTGCTGAGCAAGGAAGGCAACTTCATCCGCCCCATGTACACCCCCGGCTTTGCCGCCCCCGAGATGTACCGACGCGACTCGCAGATGGGGCCATGGACCGACATCTACGCCATTGGTGCCTGCATTTATGCCTGCATGCAGGGCTTTCCTCCCAACGAGGCTCCGCAGCGTATTGAGAAAGACCGCCTTTCCCTGGCGCTGACCAAGCTGCGCGGGGTGTATTCAGACAACCTCATTGAAGTGGTGGAATGGTGCATGGCGCTGGACCCTTTGTCGCGTCCCCAGTCGGTGTTTGCCCTGCAAAAAGAGCTGAGCCGCGAAGGCGAGCGCCGCTACACCAAGCTCACGGTGGCCGAAAAAATGCGTCTGCAGTTGGACACGCTCGTGTCCGACACCAAGAAAAATGTGCAAAAGGTGGGCGAAGCCACCGGAATCGGGGTCAAGCCCAAATGAGCGCGCCGGGCGGTTGGCGCTGCGGCACACCTGGGCAGCGTATGAAGTGCTGCTGTCACGATGCCCTGGTGCATCCCTTACTTGCGTGAGTTCCTATGAAGTTTTCGGTATTCCAGATCAGCCGCCGCGGAGGCCGCGAAAAAAACGAAGACCGCATGGGCTACTGCTACACGCGGGAGTCCGGCCTGTTTGTGCTGGCCGACGGCATGGGGGGCCATCCTGAAGGGGAAGTGGCTGCGCAGATTGCGTTGCAGACCGTCTCGGCCCTGTTCCAAAAGCAGGCCAAGCCGCAGATTCAGGATGTGCAGGAGTTTCTGTCGGGCGCACTGCTGGCAGCCCACCACCAAATCCTGCGGTATGCCAGCGAGAAGGGCATGATCGACACGCCTCGCACCACCCTGGTGGCTGCTGTCATTCAGGGGGGCTCGGCGTCCTGGATTCACTGCGGGGATTCGCGCCTGTATATGGTGCGCGATGGCGAGCTGCTCACCCGCACGCGCGACCACTCGTACATGGAGTTGCGCAACGCTCCGCCCCCCGGGCTGGATCGCATCAACCGCAACGTACTCTTCACCTGCCTGGGCTCGCCCACCAAACCCATCTACGACATTACCGGCCCGGTGTACCTGGAGCAGGGCGATCGCATCCTGCTGTGCTCCGATGGCCTGTGGGGCACGCTCAGCGATGACCAGATTTCGAAGGAGCTGGCCCGCCAGCCGGTATCGCACGCAGTGCCTGAACTGGTGGAAGAGGCGCTGCGCAAGGCGGGCGACAGCAGCGACAACGTGACCGTGGTGGCCCTGGAATGGGAGACGCCCGATGCGTTCGAGTCCACCCAGGGCGTGTCCACCGACAGCATCAGCGACGATGTGTTTGCCTCCACCATCCAGGCGGGCCCGCTTGATGGCTTGGTGGATGACCTGGACGACGCCGCCATCGAGCGCTCCATCGCTGAAATCAACGAGGCCATTCGCCGCTCTGCCGCGCGCCGCGGCTGAAACAGTGGGCTTTACCCCTGGTGGAAACGGGCCCCTTGCGGGCCCGTCCGTTTTGAAAGCCCTTTTGAAACTCCTTATTGCGATGTGATCGCTGCTGACATGACCACCTTTCAACGTTCTGGCCAACGCGCCGCCGACCAGCTGCGCCCCGTGCGCATCACCCGCCACTACACCATGCACGCCGAGGGCTCGGTGCTCATCGAGTTTGGCAACACCAAGGTGCTGTGCACCGCGTCGGTGGAAGAGCGTGTGCCGCCCCACAAGCGCGGCAGTGGCGAAGGCTGGGTGACGGCCGAATACGGCATGCTGCCCCGCGCCACCCACACCCGCAGCGACCGCGAGGCCGCACGCGGCAAGCAAAACGGCCGCACGCAAGAGATCCAGCGCCTCATCGGCCGATCGCTGCGTGCAGTGTTTGACTTGAAGCTGCTGGGCGAGCGCACCATCCAGTTCGACTGCGACGTGATTCAGGCCGATGGCGGCACGCGCACCGCGGCTATCACTGGTGCCTGGGTGGCTGCGCAAGACGCGGTGAACACGCTGATTGCTGCGGGCAAGATCACCCAGTCGCCCCTGCGCGAGCCTGTGGCCGCCATCTCGGTGGGCATCGTGCAAGGCACACCGCTGCTGGACCTGGAATATGTGGAAGACGTGGATTGCGACACCGACATGAACGTGGTGATGACTGGCGCTGGCCATTATGTGGAAGTGCAGGGCACAGCCGAAGGCGTGGCCTTTACCCGCAAGGAAATGGACCAACTGCTGGCACTGGCCGAAAAAGGCATTGCCGAGCTGATCCAGTTGCAGCAGCAGGCGCTGGCCGCTTGATTGGATTGCTCTTTAATTTGCTATTTATTTAATAGCTGCTTGCGCTTGATGAATAAGCGCTAGAGCCTGATTTGACTATGAAACTCGTATTGGCATCCAACAACCAAGGCAAGCTTGCCGAGCTGCAGGCCATGTTTGCCCCGCTGGGCGTGGAACTGGTGCGCCAGGGTGACCTGGGCGTGGGTGAGGCCGAAGAACCCTTTCGCACTTTTGTTGAGAACGCGCTGACCAAGGCCCGCTTTGCTTCGCAACACACCGGCTTGCCTGCGCTGGCCGACGATGCGGGCATGTGCGTGGATGCCTTTGGCGGCCTGCCGGGCGTCGATACGGCCTACTACTGCACCCAGTTTGGCTACGAAAAAAGTGACGCCAACAACGTGCGTGTGCTGCTGGAGCAACTGCAGGGCGTTGCCAACCGCCGAGCCGCCATGGTCAGCACCCTGGTGGCCGTGCGCAGCCCGCAAGACCCCGAGCCGCTGATCGCTGTGGGCCGCGTGGTGGGCGAGATCACCACCGAGCCGCGCGGCAGCAATGGCTTTGGGTTCGACCCTGTCATGTTCATCCCCGAATTTGGCAAGACCTTTGCCGAACTGCCCGTGGAAGTGAAGAACGCCAACAGCCACCGTGGCCGTTCTGCCGCGCAAATGCTGGCCCTGATGCGCGAGCGCTGGTTTTGAGTTCTGATTTGAGCGTTGAGTGCTGAGAGCCCGCCTGTGACCCATATCCCGATTGCCCCGCACACCGACGACGCGCCCGCCGTGGTGCGCGACATCCAGCACTACATGCGTCCCGGCCTGTTGCAACTTACAGCCCTGCCGCCTTTATCGCTGTATGTGCACCTGCCCTGGTGCCTGAAGAAGTGCCCGTACTGCGACTTCAACTCGCACGAAGCGCGCGGTGGCAACGGGGCAGGCGAGGTGCCCGAGCAGCGCTACATCGACGCGCTCATGGCCGACCTGGAAGCTGCGCTACCGTTGATCTGGGGCCGCTCGGTGCACAGCATCTTCATCGGTGGCGGCACGCCCAGCCTGTTCGCACCGCAGGCGATCGATCGGCTGATCAGCGACATCCGCGCCCGCCTGCGGCTGGAGGCCGACTGCGAGATCACCATGGAGGCCAACCCCGGCACGTTTGAGAAGGACCGCTTCCGCGCCTACCGCAGCGCGGGGGTCACGCGCCTGTCCATCGGGGTGCAGAGCTTCAACGACACGCACCTCAAGGCCCTGGGCCGCGTGCATGATCGCGCCCAGGCCCTGGCGGCGGTGGAGGAGGCTGCCAGCGCATTCGACACCTTCAACCTCGACATCATGTACGCCCTGCCAGGCCAGACCCTGGCGCAGATGGAGCAGGACATGCAGCAGGCGCTGCAACTGGCACCGCCGCACATCTCCATCTACCACCTCACCATCGAGCCCAACACCTACTTCGCCAAGTTCCCGCCCGCCATCCCTGAGGACGATCTGGCCTACGCCATGCTTGACCGCATCACCGAGATGACGCAGGCCGCGGGGCTGGCGCGGTATGAAGTGTCCGCCTACGCCCGCGCCGGACACCAGTGCTTTCACAACACCAACTACTGGCAGTTTGGCGACTACCTGGGCATTGGGGCTGGCGCGCACAGCAAGCTCAGCTTTGCCCACCGCGTGGTGCGGCAGGTGCGCTTTCGCGACCCGGTCCGGTACATGGACAACGCCCTGGCAGGCCACGCCGTGGCGCAGGACGACGATGTGCGCCGGGCTGACCTGCCGTTTGAGTACATGCTCAACGCACTGCGCCTGCGCGCCGGGTTTGCGTTGCCTGAGTTCACCGAACGCACGGGCCTGCCCATCAGCGCCATCGCCAAGGGGCTGGAAGAAGCAGAGCGCAAGGGCCTGATCGTGCGCGACGGCGTGCAGGTGCGCCCCACCGAGCGGGGCTTTGACTTTTTAAGCGACTTGCAGGAATTGTTTCTGGCGGAGTGATCCCGTCAGGCTGTCCCCACAAGGGCATTCAAGGGCAGGGCATTGCACCCGTTTGCCCAGCGTTGCCCCGTTGGGCTTGCTCTGACAGAGTCAGCCGCAGCGCACCGCAGTGACGCGCCCGGCATCGTCCACCAGCAGGTTCAGGCGCTGGGCGTCGTATTCCTTGGTCACCATCTGGCCGGGCCGCAGGATGCGGGCCATGCGGGAGCCTGACTGCACGCGCGCGGCTTCCACCACGCTGCCTGTGCCATCGCGGCCCACAAACGACTGCGCGGGCCCTGCGTTGCACTGGGCTGCGCTGGCCTCTGCCTGCGCTCCCGTAGCCGCGCCAGCAGGGGCGTTGCCGTAGCTGCCCGCGCCCATACCGGCGCAGCCGCCCAGCAGGCCTGCAGCCCCGGCCACCACCGTGTTTGCCGCCACCATCCAAAAACGGTTTTTCATTGCCACCTCCTTGGTTTTCAGGTGCCTGCACCTTACTGCAATCTGCGGTGGGCCGGTGTCAGCCAGTCACCCGTCTGCAGTCGGTGCGTGAGTGGATCGCCGCATACAGCGCGTGGCACGCGGTGCCCGTCACAGCCCTGTCAAACAGTCTTTACAAACTCTTTACTTTCCAACCATGGGTTTTCCAATGTTGACAGAGACTTTTGAGTACCGCCGAGCACACGCTGGCGTGGCAGGACAACTGACGCGCCGCACTGCGGCACTGGGCATGGTGGCGCTGGCTGCCTCGCTGACCGCTTGCGGCGGCAGCGATGGGGGTGACAGCCCCAGCAATGCGGGGGCCACCGCCACCCTGGCCGTGCTGGAAACGACCGACCTGCACTTCAACGTGCGCAGCTACGACTACTTCAAGCTGGCCGAGGACAAGAGCTACGGCTTTGAGCGCACCGCCACGCTGGTGCGCGCAGCGCGCAAGGAATTTGCCAACACCCTGCTGGTGGACAACGGCGACACCATCCAGGGCACCGCGCTGGCCGACTACGAAGCCACCATCAGCCCCATCCCCTGCACGCAGCAGCTGTCCATGTACAAGGCCATGGGCGCACTGGGCTTTGATGCGGGCACGCTGGGCAACCACGAGTTCAACTACGGCCTGCCCTTCCTGAACCAGGTGCTGGGCGGCGGGCTGGACGTGGATGGTGTCGATCCCACCAAGAAATGCGCGGGCGCGGGCTACCCCACCGTGCTGGCCAACGTGTACAGCAGCAAGACCAAGAAGCCGCTGGTGCAGCCCTACACCGTGCTGGAGCGCACGCTGGTGGCCAAGGGCACGGACGGCAAGGAAGTGAAGCTGCCCATCAAGATCGGCGTCATCGGCTTCACCACCCCCGGCATCATGAACTGGGACAAGCGCTACCTGGAAGGCAAGGTCTACACCGAAGGTGCAGTGGAGTCGGCCAACAAATACGTACCCGAGTTGCGCGCCAAGGGCGCTGACATCGTCGTGGCGCTGCTGCACGGCGGGCTTGATGGCTCTGCCTATTCCCCCACCATGGAGAACCCCGGTCTGCACCTGTCCAAGGTGGCGGGCATTGATGCGATGGTGATGGGCCACCAGCACGGCGTGTTCCCTGATACCGCGGCCACACCCAGCTTCAACCTGCCCGGCGTGGACCACAAGGCGGGCACGGTGAACGGTGTGCCCGCCGTCATGGCCAGCTCCTGGGGCAAGGCCCTGGGCGTGGTGCAGCTGGCGCTGCAGTGGGATGGCAGCAAGTGGGTGGTCAACAAGACCGCCAGCAAGAGCGAACTGCGCAACATCCAGAGCAAGAACGCCGCTGGCGCGACGGTGACCGTGGATGCCGACCCCGCCATCGCCCCACTGATCGAGACCCAGCACCAGGCTGCGATCCAGTACGTGAAGACGCCCATCGGAAAGACCGACTTCCGCATGAGCACGCTGTTTGCCGACGTGGGTGACCCCGGCGCGATCCAGATCGTGAACCAGGCCCAGCAGGCCTATGTGGCGGCCTACATCCAGGCCAACCTGCCCCAGTACAAGAGCCTGCCCGTGCTGTCGGTGAGCGCACCGTTCAAGAGCGGTTTCCAGGGCGGTGCCGACTACACCGACGTGGCCGTGGGCCCGCTGGCCATCAACAATGCGGCAGACCTGTACCTGTATCCCAACACCGTGTATGCGGTGAAGGTCAACGGTGCAGACATCAAGAACTGGCTCGAAGCCGCTGCCCAGCGCTTCAACCAGATCGATCCTGTCAAGACCACGGAGCAGCAGCTCATCAGCACCTTCCCCGGCTACAACTTCGACATGTTCACCACCGCCGATGTGCAGTATGAGATTGACGTGACCCAGCCCAAGGGCAGCCGCATCAAGAACCTGACCTATCTGGGCAAGGCCATCGACCCCGCACAGGAGTTTGTGATCGCCACCAACAACTACCGGGCCACCAGCGGCAAGAGCTTCATCGACAAGCTCGACGGCTCGGGCACCATCTGGGCCTCGCCTGATGCCAACCGCGATGTGGTGATCGACTTCATCCGCAAGAACCCGTCGGTCACCCGCACGGCCAACGGCGCTGCCAAGAGCTGGCGCTTTGCCAAGGCCACGGTGGCAGGTCCCGTGGTGTTCAGCTCCGGTGCCAATGCGCTGGCAGTGGCCCAGGCCGCAGGCCTGAGCAATGTGAGTTTGCTGGCCGCCGATGACGGCAGCGGCAAGGGCACATCCAAGTACGCGCTGGATCTGTCCAAGTAAGCGGTACTTTGGCACGCCAGCCCTTCTTCAGGGGCTGGCGTGCCGGGGTTCAGAAGCAAAGCCATTCTCGGTCAGGCCGTAGGGTGGCTTTTTCTTTTTGCTATGGGTTTTGTAGCTGCTTGCGCTTGTCGGGAAAGCGCTGGAGGCTTGTGGGAACCTGAGCTGGGTGCAGTGTCGAACCTTGCTTTTCCCGGTCGTTAAGATGCACCCATCAACAACAGGGAGGTCGCAATGTCAACAACCGCGTGGGTGGTGCTGGGTGTCGCTTTGGCTTTGGGTGTGTGGGCCGTGTCGGTCTACAACCGGCTTGCACAGTTGCGCAATCGCATTGCCAACGCCTTTGGGCAGATTGATGTGCAGCTCAAGCGCCGTTATGACCTGGTGCCCAATCTGGTGGAGGTGGCGCGCGGCTATCTGGCGCATGAGGCCGCTACGCTGGAAGCCGTCATCAAGGCGCGCGGGCAGGCGGTGGACGCCGCAGGCGCCGCCCGGGCCACACCGGCCAATGCCCAGGCGCTGGGCGCATTGGCTGCGGCAGAGGGGGTGCTGGGCACATCGCTGGGTCGCCTCATGGTGGTGGCCGAGGCTTATCCCGAATTGAAGGCGGATGCCACCATGCAATCGCTGTCTGAAGAATTGACCAGCACCGAAAACCGCCTGGGCTTTGCGCGCCAGGCCTACAACGACCAGGTGCTGGAATTCAACGACCGTGCTGCGCGTTTTCCGGATCTGATCGTGGCCCGTCTGCTGGGCTTTTCTGTGCAACCCATGCTGGAGTCCACGCGCAGCCAGGAAGAGCGCATGGCTCCGCAGGTGAAGTTCTGAACGTCCCCCAACTTGCGCAGGGGTACGCTGGATGAAATTCTGGGATCACCAGGCCGATGCACGCAGCGAGACGCGTCGGCTGTTGCTGGGCTTTGCCGTTGCCGTGGTGGTGCTGGTGGCTGCCGTACATGCAGCGCTGGCGCTGGCCTGGTGGCTGATGGCGATGGTGCTGCCGGTGCACTTGCCGCCGCCCGAGGGGTTTCTGGTGGCCAACGTGGGCTTGTCGCTCATGCTGGTGCTGGGCGGCTGGTGGCTGGAGACCTCCAACCTGCGTGCAGGTGGCGTCAAGCTGGCCAAGCGCATTGGCGCGCGGGAGCTGAGGCCTTCCCTGTCGCTGGCCGAGCAGCGGCTGTCCAACATCGTGGACGAGCTGTGCATTGCCGCCCACATGCCCCGCCCCCAGGTGATGGTGGTGCCGCGCACCGACGCCATCAATGCGTTTGCCGCAGGGTGGGATGAAAGCGATGCCGTCATTGCCGTCACCCAGGGCGCACTGGATTACCTCACGCGCGACGAGATGCAGGGCATGGTGGCGCACGAACTCAGCCATCTGCATGAGGGCGACACGCGGCTGAAGATGCAGCTGGCAGGCATGGTGTTCGGGCTGGAGCTGGTCCACAACTTTGGCGACACGGTGCGCGAACGGCCCGGGCTGGCCTGGTGGTTTGGCTCCGCCGTGAAGGTGGCGGGCTTTGCCGGATGGCTGACGGGGCGCATTCTCAAGGCTGCGGTGTCGCGCCAGCGCGAATACCTGGCCGATGCACGCGCTGTGCAGTGGACGCGCAGCCGCGACGGGCTGGGCGGTGTGCTGCGCAAGGTGATGACCCAGCGCGTGGCCGCCGCACCGGGCTACGAAGGGCCCAGCCATGGAGGGCTTCACCACCCCACGGTGCAGCACATGCTGCTGGTGGATGTGGAGGCGGTGGGCTTCATGGCGCGCTGGCTGCATACCCATCCCACGCTGGAGGAGCGGGTGCAGCGCCTCTATGGCCGACGCATGCTGCCGCTGCCGGTGGAAGTGGTCGCGGTGGAGCCCGAGGGTAACCCGCGCCAGGCAGGCAGTGCGGCGGAAGCCTCAGCCCAGCAAGGGCCCACCATCGCTTCGCTGGTGGACCCGTATGCACGCTTCATGTAGCTGCGCGCCAAAGGCGGTGGTTGCAGAAGTCTGAAATGCTATAAAAAAGAGAGCTGCCTGCGCTTGTTTCGTAAGCTATAGCGCAGCTTTTAAGCATGCTTTGCCAGTGCAGGCTGCAGCAGCACCAGCAGCGCACCTGCGCCGCCATCGATGGGGCGGGCCTGCACAAAGGCCAGCACTTCTTTCTTCTGCACCAGCCATCTTTGCACCCGCCCTTTGAGCACCGGGCTTTTGCCGGGGGAGCCCAGGCCTTTGCCGTGCACCACCCGCACGCAGCGCACGCCCAGCTTGTGGGCGGTGCGAATGAAATCGCCCAGCGCCTCGCGCGCCTCATCCACGCGCAGGCCGTGCAGGTCCAGGTGGCGCTGAATGCTCCAGTGGCCTGAGCGCAGGCGGCGCGTGATTTCCACGCCAATGCCGGGGCGGCGAAAGCTCAGCTGGTCGTCCGTGTCCAGCAGGCTGCTCACATCAAAGTCGTCGCTGATGGATTCCATCAGCACCCGCTCCTCGTCCAGCCAATGCTGCAGGGGCAGCGGTTCGGGTGGGTGGGTGGCCAGCGGGGCAAGGTTGCGGTCGGGCAGCGGCTGCACCGGGCCCACGCTGCGGGCAAACAGTTGCCGCTCCGCCTCCAGCCGGGCGGCGGCTGCGCGGCGGGCTTTTTCTTCAGCCTCTGCGCGTTCACGCTGCTCACGCAACTGCCGGGTGATGGCTCCCAGGTCTTGCAGCCCGGCCACCCTCACGCTGGCGCGACGGGGGGCGGGGGGCTGCTTGGCGGGGCGCGCGGCGTCCATCGGTGTGGACCGGGCTGGTGTGGCGGGGCGCGGCAGCGGTGCCTGCCACCCTGTGGCCGGGTTGCGGGCCGCACGGGCACTGGCGCTCAGTTGCGCACGCCGCTGTGCGCGGCTGGGTGGGGGGACGGGCGCGTCAGCGCCCTGCGGCTGCGCTGCTGTGGGTGCGGTGGGGTCAGTGGGTGAAGGCGTCACCGCGCGTGCCAGCGCAGCGGCCAGGGCTCCCGTCAACGCTCCAGTCAGCGCGCCGGTCAAGCCGTCTGCTGCCGGTTGGGCGGTGGATGCAGGCAGGCCCTTCAAGCTAATGGGCGGGGCAGGCGGGGCCGGTGGGGCAGGGGGGCGCGTCATGCAGGTTCTTTCACGGGCAAGGCAGCGCCGCAGGGGGAGGGCTGAGAGGTAGGGGATGAGGGGCCGCGCTCGCCGCCTGCCGCTGCGGGGTTCACGCCATCGTTTTCGCCAGAGGCAGGCACGGCCAGTGCCAGCCACTGGGTGCTTTGCGCGGGGTTGAAGTTGTCATCGCTCACCAGCACCAGCACGCGTTCGCCACTGGGCAGGGGCTCGGCCCAAGTCATGCCTTCCAGGTTGTCCACGGTGCCCAGGCCCAGGGTGGCAAAGTCCAGCAACAGTGATTTTTGCAGGGGCGTGTAGTTGCCCGGCTGTAGGGCGGGCAAGGTCAGCGTGTCGCTGCCCGTGCGCAGGTCCACCCGGTACAGGCGTGCGCCAAAGCCTGCGCCTGCGCTGTAGCTGCGCTCCAGCACCAGCAGGTGGTGGGGGCCATCGGCCAGGATTTCGCTCACGCCGTTGACTTCAGGGCCCCAGGGCAGGCGGCGTGCGTGGGGCACGGCGTCGGGCAGGTAGGCGCGTTGTTGCTGGGCCTGGCCTGTGGTGGCGTTCAGCGCGGTGATGCGCACCGGGCCGCCGGGGGCCTGCACGGTGGGGCGGGGGCCATCCTGGTGCCAGGCCATTTCCATCGCCAGCCAGGCGGTGCAGCCATCGGCAGAAAACGTCAGCCCTTCCAGACTTGCGTTGTTGCGCGGGCCGCTGCGCTGATGGGGGGGCGTGGCGGGCTGGCTGGGCTCAAAGGCCGGGGGCAGGGCCAAGGTACGGGCCCAGCGCCCATCGGGCAGGGCTTCGCGCAGGCGGGGGCCAATGCTGCGGCTGGGATCGCCCTCGCTGGTCCACCACAGGCTGTGGCCTGAGGGGTGCCAGCGCAGGGCCTCGGCGTCGGGCGTTTCAGGGCTTGTGTCGGGTGAATGGGTGCCACCTTGAGCACTCGCCCCGCCTCGTCGTGGCGCAGGGAACGGCTGGCCACCATCGCCCTGCAGCACCACCATGCCGGTAATTTGTGGCGATGAGGTGAGTGCGTTGGCGAGCGCCCAGCGTGCTGTGTACATGCGCACCGGGCCGAGGGTGGCGCGGTCGTCGCTGATCAGCCAGAACTGGCCGCTGCGGGCGTCATAGTCCACCCCCGAGATGCCGCCAAAGCGGCTGCCCAGTACGTCGGTGCCTGCAGGAATATGGGCCTGCGCCAGCAGGCGGATGCCATTGGCTTGCGGTGCATGGGGCGACGTCGAGGTGGTGGCCGCGGTGGATGGCTGCAAGGGCGCGGCGCAGCCGCTCAGCGTGAGCAAGCCCGCGACCAGCATGGCGCTGACGAGCCACCGGGCCGGGGTGGCTCTCTGCAGGCGCTGGATGCATGTCGCAGGCATCACAGCAGGCCGCTTTCCGCCATCGACAGGGCCTGGCCTGGCGCGACGATGACATGGTCCAGCACCCGCACGTCCACCAGGGCCAGCGTGGTTTTCAGCGTCTGGGTCAGGGCTTCGTCGGCGCGGCTGGGCTGCACGCTGCCGCTGGGGTGGTTGTGGGCCAGCACCACACCGGCGGCGTGGTGGTGCAGGGCGCGCAGCACCACTTCGCGGGGGTAGACGCTGGTTTGTGTCAGGGTGCCGCGAAACAGCTCTTCCATCGCCAGCAGGCGGTTTTGCGCATCCAGGAAGATGACGGCAAACACCTCGTGTCCCTTGGCCGCCAAATGCAGTTGCAGGTACTGCTTGACGGCATTGGGGGAACCGAACACCTCGCGCTCGCGCAGCTGCTGGGCCAGCGCCCGGCGGGCCAGCTCCAGCACGGCCACCAGCTCGGCCCGCTTGGCGGGCCCCAGGCCCTTGATGCGGGCCAGGTCGTCGGTGCTGGCGTGCAGCAGCCCGGCAATGCCGCCAAAGCCACCACCGAGCTGCCCGGTGGCCGCGTCGCGCACCGGGGGCTCCAGCAGCTCCTGCGCCATGTGCAACACACTTTTGCCCACGATGCCCGTGCGCAGCAAGATCGCCAGCAGCTCGGCATCGGCCAGGGCAGCGGGGCCACGGGCCAGCAGCTTTTCGCGGGGTTGGGCGTCGGTGGGCAGGTCTTTGATGGCCATGGCGCGGGTGGGTTGGGGCTGCAAAAGGCTGAAGGCAGGTGCACAGCCCGGTAGGGGTTTGCCCGGTTTTCTACAATCGCGGCAGTTTATCGAGACTCTCATGACCACTACAGCCGCCCCACTTCCCACCGTTCAGCCCGGGTCCTTCTTGACCCTGCACTACCGCCTTGCCGGCCCAGCGGGGGATGTGATCAACACGTTTGACGACAAACCCGCCACGCTTTCGCTGGGCACGGGCGAGTTGTCGCCTGCCATGGAAGAGCGCCTGCTGGGCCTGCCCGAGGGCACGCGCACCACGTTTGAGCTGCCTGCCGGTGCCGCCTTTGGCGAGCGCAACGCCGACATGCAGCAATGGGTGGCCCGCAAGCTGCTCGATCAGCTGGGTGACCCTGACGAAAAATACAACGTGGGCGATGTGGTGCAGTTCCCGACGCCCGATGGCCTGGGCAGCTACGCCGGGGCGGTGCAGCAGGTGCGGGAAGACGGTGCCGTGCTGTTTGACTTCAACCACCCGCTGGCAGGGCAGCCCGTCACGTTTGAAGTGCACCTGATTGGAATTCTGTGATGACGGGCCCTCAGGAAATTCTGCTGGCCGAGCCCCGCGGCTTTTGTGCGGGCGTGGACCGCGCCATCGAGATCGTGGAACGGGCGCTGCAAAAGTTTGGCGCACCCATCTACGTGCGGCATGAAATCGTGCACAACACCTATGTGGTCAATGACCTCAAGGCCAAGGGCGCGATCTTCATTGAAGAACTTTCGGAAGTGCCCCCCGGTGCCACGCTGGTCTTCAGTGCCCACGGCGTGAGCCGGGCCGTGCAGCAGGAGGCCGAGGCACGCGGCTTCAGCATTTTTGACGCCACCTGTCCCCTCGTCACCAAGGTACACGTCGAGGTGGCCAAGCTGGCCAAAGAGGGCTACGAGTTCATCATGATCGGCCACAAGGGCCACCCCGAGGTGGAGGGCACCATGGGCCAGCTGGACCATGGCATCCACCTGGTGGAAGACGTGGAAGACGTCGCCCGCGTGCAGCCCGGCCAGACCCAAAAACTGGCGGTGGTGACCCAGACCACGCTGAGCGTGGACGATGCGGCAGAGATCACCGCCGCTGTGCGCGCACGCTTCCCGCAAGTGCGCGAGCCCAAGCAGCAGGACATTTGCTACGCCACGCAAAACCGGCAAGACGCCGTGAAGATCCTCTCGCCGCAGGTGGATCTGGTCATTGTGGTGGGCAGTCCCACCAGCTCCAACAGCAACCGCCTGCGCGAACTGGCCGCCCGCCTGGGCACCCGGGCCTACATGGTGGACTCTGCCGCCGAGCTGCGGGCGGAGTGGTTTGAAGGCGTGACCCGCGTGGGCCTCACGGCCGGTGCCTCTGCCCCCGAGATTCTGGTGCGCGAGGTGATTGACCGCGTCAAGGCGCTGGGAGCGGTGTCCGTGCGCAGCATGGATGGCATCGAGGAAACCATCAAGTTCCCGCTGCCCAAGGGGCTCAAGATCGACGCAGCCACGGGGCTGGAGATCAGCCAGCGCATGCCCGAGACTGGACCGGCCGCGCATTGAGGGGCGCTATTGGTTTTGTAGCTGCTTGCGCTTGTAAATCAAGCGCTGCAGGCTGAAATGACTGATTGAATGGTTGCCTCAGGCCCACTGACCAGCCTGAGCCTGTGGTGGGGCCTTTGGCAGCAACGCCCTGGCTTCGACCTGCTCGGCCCAAACGGCGGGAGACGGCGACGGAGGCATGAGGCATGCCGCTCGTCTGGCGGCATCGTCGCTGGCTCTTCCATTGCATCAGGCTTGCGGCCCAGGGCCGCTCCACAAGTCCAGTGGCGGGTCTGCCGCCACGGCGCGCAAGATGTCGGTGCGCGAGATGAACCCGGCCAACACGCCCGCCTCATCGGTCACCGGCAAGCCCGGCAGACCCGTCGTCAGCAGCACCGAGGCGACTCTGCGCAATGCCGTATCGGCCGCCACGGTGGGCACGGGGCTCACCATCACTTCGGACACCGGGCGGCGTGCCAGCTCAATCGCCTCTTTCACCGCGCCGGGTTCGGGCAGAAGGTCCAGCGGTGCCATGTCGGCGCGCAGCAGCAGCCCAATCACGCGGCCCAGCGCGTCCACCACGGGGGCTTGCGCCACCTGGTGTTCCGCCAGGGTTTGCCAGGCGTCGTTCACCCGCAGGTCTGGGGGCACGCTCAGGGCACCGTGGCTCATCACATCGCGCACCCGGGTCAAGGGCTCGCGTGCACGCTTGGGGCCTTGCTGGGTCTGGGTGTAGGCACTCACGGCATCCTGCAGCCGCAGGTTCGCCACCCGGCCAGGGTGCGGCTGCTCGGCCGCTGGTGCCGCGGGGGCATGTTCTGCCGCGTCTGAAATCTCCAGGCTGCGCGTGCGAAGGGCCTGGGGGCGCAGCACGCGGCGCACTGCGGCAATCTTGTCCAGGTTTTCTGGCCCACCCTTGAAGATTTGCCCCGAAGGGCCGAACACAAAAAACATCGCGCATCCTCCTGCTGACATGCCATTGTGCTTGCTGCCTGCCGCCCGCTGTGTGCGGCGGATGTTTCGTTCAGGCGGTGTGCATGGCGTTGTATCTCTAAGCTATCGGCAGTTAATGGGCTGGTTGTAGATCAGACTGGGCCGTCAATGGCTGCCTGGCTTCTCTACACTCCCCACCTTTGCACGCTTCACGGAGTTTTTTGAATGATTGATCGAGCCGCCATCTCCCAGGCACGGCAGCGGCTGAGTGCGCTGCCCCAGTTTTTGCGCACCACCCCCTTGCTGCGCCTGCCGGGCAAGGCGCTGGGCGTGGAATGCCGCGAGGTGTGGCTCAAGCTGGAGCACCTGCAGGTGGGCGGCAGCTTCAAGGCCCGCGGCATGCTCTACCGTTTGCTGGCCAACACGGTACCTGCCAGCGGGGTCATCATTGCCTCGGGTGGGAATGCGGGCATTGCGGTGGCGGCGGCCGCGCAAGCCCTGGGTGTGCGTTGCGAGGTCTTTGTGCCCGAGGTGTCGCCTGAGGTCAAGCGCGCACGTCTGCGTGCGCTGGGGGCTGAGGTGGTTGTCACCGGAGCCGCTTATGCCCAGGCCTATGAGGCCTGTGTGGCCCGCCAGCAGGCCACCGGAGCCCTGCAGGCCCACGCCTACGACCAGCCTGAAGTGGTGGCCGGGGCGGGAACGCTGGCGCTGGAAATGGAAGAGCAGGCCGGTCATCTGCCCGACAGCCTGCTGGTGAGCGTGGGCGGCGGCGGCCTCATCGGTGGCGTGGCTGCGTGGGTGGATAGCCGCGCCAGGGTGATTGCGCTGGAGCCCGAAGGCGCACCCACACTGCATGCAGCACGCGCCGCCGGGCAGCCAGTGGATGTGTCGGTCGGCGGCATAGCGGCAGATTCGCTGGGAGCCAAGCGCATCGGAACCATTGGCTGGGAGGTGAGCCAACGCCATGTGCACGATGCGCTGCTGCTGAGTGACGACGCCATCCGCGCCGCGCAGCAGTGGCTGTGGCGCGAACTGAAACTGGCAGTGGAGCCCGCTGCCGCTTTGGGTTTGGCCGCCTTGCAAAGCGGTGCCTACCAGCCCCAGCCGCAGGAAACCGTGGGCCTGATCCTGTGCGGTGCCAATTTCGATCCCGCCAGTCTTGTCTGAGAGCGGCCCGTTTTTTCCTTCATCTGAACGCAGGGTGTTGATCCTGCGCCTGCCTGCCCGCGAGGCGGCGAGGCTTCCCCCTCTAAAATCCAGCCCATGCTCGACATTCTTCTCCTCCGCAAAGACCTCGATACCGTCATCGCGCGTCTGGAAACCCGCAAAAAGCCCCAGGCCTTCCTGAACGTCGAGGCGTTCCAGGCACTGGAATCCGAACGCAAGACGTTGCAGACCCGCACCGAGGAACTGCAGGCCCAGCGCAACCAGCTCTCCAAGCAGATTGGCATGCTGATGGGCAAGGGCGACAAGGACGGCGCAGAGGCCGCCAAGGCGCAGGTGGCCGCATCCAAGGTGGAGCTGGAACAGTCCGCCGCCCGTCTGGACCAGATCCAGACCGAACTGCAGGCCATGCTGGTGGCCGTGCCCAACCTGCCGCACGAGAGCGTGCCCCAGGGCAGCGACGAGCATGGCAACGTGGAAGTGCGCCGTTGGGGCACACCACGCACGCTGGACTTTGAAGTGAAGGACCATGTGGACGTGGGCACGCCGCTGGGCCTGGACTTTGATATGGGTGTGAAGCTCTCGGGCTCGCGCTTCACGGTGATGAAGGGCCAGATTGCCCGCCTGCACCGTGCCCTCAGCCAGTTCATGCTGGACATGCAGACCCAGGAACATGGCTACACCGAGTGCTATGTGCCTTATGCCGTCAATGCCGACTCGCTCAAAGGCACAGGCCAGCTTCCCAAGTTTGAGGGCGACCTGTTTGCCGCCAAGAAGGGCGGGCAGGACGGTGAACCCGTGCCAGACAACGCGGCTCTCTATCTCATCCCGACCAGCGAAGTGCCGCTGACGAACTTTGTGCGCGACGTGGTGGTGGCGGAGTTTGATCTGCCCATCAAGCTCACAGCCCACACGCCTTGCTTCCGCTCCGAGGCGGGCAGCTATGGCCGTGACACGCGCGGCATGATCCGCCAGCACCAGTTCGACAAGGTGGAGATGGTGCAGATCGTCCACCCCGAAAAGAGCTACGAAGCGCTGGAGGAAATGACCCGCCACGCCGAGGCTGTGCTGCAAAAGCTGGGTTTGCCTTACCGCGTGATGAGCCTGTGCACCGGCGACATGGGCTTCAGCGCCGCCAAGACCTACGACCTGGAAGTGTGGCTGCCTGCGCAGAACACCTACCGTGAGATCAGCTCGGTGAGCAACTGCGAAGCCTTCCAGGCCCGCCGTCTGCAGGCCCGCTTCAAGAATGCGCAAGGCAAAAACGAACTGCTGCACACCCTGAACGGCTCTGGCTTGGCCGTGGGCCGTACCCTGGTGGCGGTGCTGGAGAACTACCAGCGTGCGGACGGCACGGTGGAAGTGCCCGCTGCGCTGCGCCCCTACATGGGCGGGGTGTCGGAACTCACACCGGCATGATGGGATGGCGCTTCACCTTTGCATAAAAAGTGGAGCATGATCCGTCGCTAGTGGCGGGTCTATTTGGACAAAACGGGCCCGAGAGGCCCGTTTTGTTTTTCTTCCTGAGGCAAAAGCCAATGCCAATGCGTCAGGCAGGCTGCACGCTCAAGGTCGCAGGCGTAGAGAAATCCACGTGGGCCTGCACCAGTTGCCGCAGGGTGGGAATCAGGCTGCGGGTATCACCACGCCGCCATTGAAATGTGTACTGCAGCGGGGTGAGAGCAAGCCCTCCACCTGCTTTGCGCAGCCCCAGGGGGGCAATCCAGCCCGCAGGCAAAAAGCCTACCCCCACGCCTGCCCGCAACAGGCCCGCCACGGCCCCCCAGCTGTTGCAAAGAATGCGCTCGTTCAAGGCGAGGTTCTGCGCCATGAGCCATTCGTCCAGCAGTCGGGTGGTGCCCGCACCTGCTGGCAGCGTGACCAGAGGGTGACTTTGCAGCAGGGCCGAGGCTGTCTTACGGCCTGCGGGGCCCTTCAGGGCCGGTGCGGCAGCCCATTCAAAGCGCGCTGCGCCCACCGTCTGAGAGATCAAGGTGCTGCGTGAGGAACTGCCCGCTATCACGGCAAAGTCCAGTTCTCCGTTGTCCAGCATGTGCTCCAACACCCTGCCCACGTCCACATAGGGCTCCAAAGCCAGATGCGGCTGCTGCTTGCGAACTGCCGCGACAAAGGCGGGCAGCCAGGTCAGCGCCGAAAGGTCACCCACACCGAACCGGCATCGACCAGATAGAGCTACAGGGCCTTCAGCCGCTTTGCCCAGTGCCGCAACTGCCTGCAGAACTTCCTGCGCAGCAGGAACGAGGCGTTGGCCTGCGTCAGTCAGCACCGCCCTGTGGCCGCTACGGTCAAAAAGCGGTTGGCCGAGGGTGGACTCCAGCTCAGTGATGCGTTTGGACAGCGAGGAGACCGACAGGTGAACTCTCTCTGCTGCGGTTGCGAAGTTGGAGCAGGTGGCAGCCCACCAGAAGGCCTCCAGCTGCTTGATCGATGGCGTTGGCATGTGCACATTGTGCAAAAAAGCGAACAGTGCTGTTCAAGATATTTCGCTTTCTTGCGAGTTTCATCGTTTTTAGAGTAGCGACTTCTCGTTGCTTGCCATCTTTCAAGCTGCCGTCATGCCATCGTCTGCTCCTGCTTCGCTTTCCCCTGATGCAACGCCTCCCCTCGCGGTCAGCCCGCGCCAGCGGCGTGTGCTGCGCCACATGCTGTGCCTGCACGACTTTGAACGGGTTGCCCGCCAGCGCTTGCCCCGTCCCATTTTTGGCTATATCGCTGGCGCGGCAGAAGACAACCTGTCACTGCGTGACAACCGCAGCGTGTTTGACGAATACGCCTTTACGACCCGCGTGCTGGGTGACGTTTCGGCGCGCACCCAGGCGGTTGAGCTGTTTGGCGAACGCTATTCCAGCCCCTTTGGTATCGCCCCCATGGGCATCAACGCCTTGTCCACCTACCGGGGCGATCTGGTGCTGGCCCGCGCAGCCCAGCGGGCAGGCATCGCTTCGGTGATGAGTGGAACGTCGTTGATTCCCATGGAAGAGGTCGCCCGGGAAAGTCCGACAACCTGGTTTCAGGCCTACATCCCCGGAGATCAAGCACGCATTGATGCCTTGCTGGACCGCGTGGCCCGGGCAGGTTTTCGCACGCTGGTGGTAACTGTGGACATTCCCATCTCCGCCAACCGGGAGAACAACATCCGCTCCGGCTTCTCCACCCCGCTGCGGCCCAGCCTGCGGCTGGCATGGGATGGCCTGGTGCGGCCACGCTGGCTGATCAGCACTTTTGCGCGCACCTTGCTCTGCCACGGCATGCCGCACTTTGAAAACTCGTTTGCCACCCGCGGCGCTCCCATCGTTTCATCGTCCGTGCTGCGCGACTTTTCGGCCCGGGACCATTTGAATTGGGACCATCTGCGGGCTATCCGCCAGCGGTGGAAGGGCCCCTTGGTAATCAAGGGCATCCTGAGTGTGGAGGACGCCTTGCAGGCCCAGCGCATGGGGGCGGATGCGGTCGTGCTCTCCAATCACGGCGGGCGGCAACTGGATGGCGCGGCGTCGGCCATGCGTGTTCTGGAGGCGGTGGTCGCTGCGGTGGGGCCTTCCTACCCCGTGCTGATCGACGGAGGCTTTCGCCGTGGCTCCGATGTGCTCAAGGCCATTGCCCTGGGGGCACGCATGGTACTGGTGGGGCGGCCGTTCAACTACGCTGCTGCCGTCGCAGGAGAGGCCGGGGTCACGCATGCCATAGGCCTCCTGCGTGACGAAATAGACCGGAACATGGCCATGCTGGGCGTCACTTCATGCGCGGCGCTGGGGGCACACCAACTGATGAGGCGTCATGGTTGAGATGGCGACGCCAGCCTTGGCAAAGCTTGCTATAATCGCAGGCTTAGACACACAGGAGAGGTAGCAGAGTGGTCGAATGTACCTGACTCGAAATGAAGTGCATTTGAGTCGCGTCGCTCGTAACCTGTTGTCGTTAAAGGGAAATTCCAGTCAGACCACGGAATTTTTCCTTGCAAAGATTTGCAAAGTTCTTCAGTTCAGCGCCTGCTATAATCGCAGTCTCTCGACCGAGAAACACACCTAGGAGAGGTGGCAGAGTGGTCGAATGTACCTGACTCGAAATCAGGCGTAGTGGCAACACTACCGTGGGTTCGAATCCCACCCTCTCCGCCAGGGCCCTGTGCTCTGACGACAGCGTCCACTAACTAGTGGACGTTTTTGTTTTTGCTGCTAGCACACAGTACAGCGGAGCTTTGTAAGCTCAAAGCCACCACGGCAAGCTACCACAGGCCTGCGGCAGTCCTAGGTGGCTGGCACCTGCGATTAACGCTTGTGCGCAGGATTTGAGGCCTTGTATGACATGCACACCTCTACAACCCTTCGCGAAGAAAGTGCGTCCACAAATTGCACTTGTTTTGTGGACTGGTTGAGGGATTGCAGTTCCGCGTCTGGCTCTCTCTACGCTGTCAGTGAATTTAAGTGATAAGCCTCATCACCCAAGCTATAACAGCATAAATTAAGTGCCGACGACGCCCTCAGTATCTTGAGATTTTCCTTCTGGCTTCCCGTACTGACTGCGATGCGACAGACATATCTACCTAAACCGAGAGCTGCCTGGCTCTGTCCTTAGCACGCTTCGCTGGATTCTTCAATATTTTGATACGCTTTGTGAGGCGGCGTCGCTGTCACCGATCTCGTTCGGCCTGAAACAAGCCCCCATTCACTAGTCCCCTGTGCATTCAAGGAGGAGCTTCGAATGATTGGATTCGGTGCGGTTGCGGATATATGGCTTTCGCTTGCTAATCAGCACTATCGCCCGTTTGGCGACTGCATAGCGCGCCTGCTTTGCAGGCAGCCACTTGGGTCGAGTGGGCTCCTAAGACCGGCGCTGAGGCCTCCTCGATTGGAGAGATAAACATGCCAAAGTATTGGCATCGGTTCGCCTAAGTCAGATGCAGAGATTCACGCGTGAACTGAGTAATAGCGTGGGCCCAGTTTGCCAAAGGGTTTCCAGGAGAGATCGACGAAGGCAGTTCCAATGAAAATGCCAAGTCATCTGCGCGTACAAAGGTCATCTCAACGTCAGTCCGCCTCAGAAGTCGCATGCTAGCATCATCCAGATCGTAAAGTCGCGGCGTGAACGTCATTGAAAACTTCGTCGCGTAGACGTGATGTTCCGCCATCAGTGCATGATCGTATCCAATCCCATGCTCGGCGCCATAGCTTCTTACGGCCTCCAAGAAGCGAGATTCGAGACCTTCTGCGCCGCTCAGTCGCAATAACTTTGCAATCCGAGAAACCATGTTTGTTAGGCTTGTGCCGTCGCCCGTGTTCGAGTGAAATCCAACACTGAGTAAGAGCAAGCGACGTTCATCGAGGCAGCGCTCTACTTGGTATAGCCCGCTAAATCGATGGCTGGAACTAGCAGTCAATGTTGTTTTCACTTCAACTGATGTTGAGCCAATGCGAAAGTCTCGTGTAGCACCCCGCCAGCCAGTCCACATCTCAAGTACCGACACGAGCAACTGTGGCTGTAGGACTACCGCGCTCAACATAGTCTCAAGGCATGTAAGTTCACCCAAAAGCCCGAGTAAATGCTCCTCTGTAATCGCTGAACGCCGAAGCGATAGTTCTATTACCGTTTCAACCCGCGAAAACGCGCTTTGAATACTCTCGCCTGCTTCAATTCCAGCGTTCGCTAGTTCTACCGCGACCATTGCTGCTACCGGAGCATATTGATCTTTGCCCGGATAGACCAAACGATTGGCCTCGACCGAAGCGCCCCCTTCCACAATGTCCCACTTAGCGTAGTCGAGATGGCGGCGAACGAGGGTAGAGCTTGCGTGAAGCGGTGGGCCGACGAGAAACACGCCAATGGACTTCTCTGACCGCGCGACACCGAGCAATCGTGGAACGATCCACATCGTCCGATGTGCCTTCTCGTCACCCTCAACGCCTAGTTCAGCGAGTTCGTCACGCACCCTTTGATATGCATCGGTAAGACTATTCATTTCAATGCCGCAATATGATCGGGGCCGCCTTGTGGGATTGAAAGTCCCATACAGATAACTTCGCGACCTAATGGTTCTTTCACGACATGAAAAAGAAGTAGGCCTGGGTGCCCGCGCGGGCGCCATTTATCACCGGTCAGCAGATGTGGGGCTTTCTCGGGTCCATGCAAGTGATAGTCGAACAATTGGTCGCCGAGCCATTTCTCGCTAGGATTTCTTGAGCCCCACAACGTCACTAGTTGATCTGGATGTCGCTCAGAGATTCCGCGAGTCATCATTTGTAGGTCAAAGCGGCGCAATTGTTCGCTCTGCGCAGTTTGCAATGGTCCAAACCGCACCCCGACGTAGAACTCCGGCTTCGCGCTTCTGTATGCCTTAATGTCGGTCATATTCCACGGAACTTTGTCATTGTCGGTCGGGCGCAAGCCAGGCACGGTGGGATCATCCAACGCCGCTTGCCAGAAGCGAAGATAAGCGGCGATGGAGTATGGGCAACCTGATGGCTCTACGCGCATCGGGCCGGGCGCTCTTCCCGGAGGTCGAAAGAACGGTGTCGAAATTCGCATCAACTGCTGCAAGTGCGTCCACCGCTGTGACATCTCCAAGCTGAGCGCTGGATCGTGCCGTGAGTAAGTAAATTTTTCTAAAAGGCTGGCGACTTCAAGTAGCGAGAGTGGGATCTCGCGAATCAGACCGCGTAACACGCCGTCGGTGGTCAATGCCGTCAGATCAGGAACGTCGAGAGTAGAGGCAAGTACGGCGAGGTTGGCGTCGTAGCAATCTCCATCCGGCGGCTCAAACATACGGATTGAAGGTGTGGGGCCGGGATGCAGTGGCACTCTCTTCGTCTCGACCTTGGAGGTCGCTCGAAATGTCTCACCTTGCAGCACAAGAATACTGTCCCTAGCACCGGCAATTGGTGCGTCCATTGCGGAGAGGATCTCACTCTTGAGGGCTTGATCGGTGCCATGGTACTGGCGAAACAGTTCAAGCTGATCAGAGAATCCGAAGACGCGACACATCGCAAAGTATGCACCCCGATATCCAAACCAGCGCTGCATTTGCATCTGCGTGTCGGCAGCCGGTTCACGAGCGCCACGAAGAAAGAGGCTTGTGCACAGCCCTTCCACCGTTAGCCCTCGCGACAAAACGTTTCCCGCAATAAAAATCGAGTAAATGTCAGCGGGCGCTTCCCAGCCCGTATCGGTCTTGCTAGGTAGAAATTCAGGGCGTGAACTCGCTCGAGCATCGCTATTTAGAACTCGAATGTTCACGTTAGGGAAGACTTGCTCGCATAGACAGGCCTTAACTGTCTCCCATTCAAGATCATGTATTGCATTTGGTCCGCCTCCAGGCAGCGTTGCAAGGGCGGCGGTACTGGCTTTGAAGCGCTCTAGCCAAACCGACCAAAGATCCGCTTCTGACTCAAGCCGCGCTTCTAGCCCGCTGACGTCCAAGTAAGCGCGCTGCTCGTCAAACTCTTGTGCGTGAACCTCAGCAAGTGACAGCATGCCCTCGCTACTACGAGACCATCGAACGATAGCAACAGCCGCTGCAAAGTGATCGTTCTTTAGCGCCGACGGGTGATACAGCATTGAATGCGCGGAAGGCAATTCTGCGACTGCAGCTTCCAGAGTGGGAAACACAGTGCCTGACTTATGAAAGTGTTTCTTCGAAAGCAACAGTCGGACCGCTCCGGATACAAAGTAATGCCGGAGTGCGTCACCAAGCATCGTCCAGCGCGTCGCATCAAAGTCAGAAATTACCGCATCAACGCCTCCCTCGCCAGCGTGCTCGTCGCCATCATCTGTCTCTGGAAATGGATAGCCGATGCAGGGATCTGCGGCTAGCCCATGGAATCTGTCGTAGTAAAAGTCGCCACCCGTGTAATAGCCCGATAACCCACCAGGCTCGGCATAGGACACGCACCTTGGGGAGGTAGTGCCGATATCAGACGGAACTCGAAGCGCTGCAAAGAAATCGCGTGGAGCGAGCGGGTTGTGTGCGTGCTGGAGAAAATTTGCTTGCGGAGTCGCGGTATATGCGATGTATGTCGCGAAAACGTTCTTGTGTGTAGTGAGTGGCTTTGACGGCCCCCGAGACCACAGCATCTCAATGAACTTGGGAGTCACCTTCCCACTGTCCGCCGCATCGAGAACACTTGCATCGTCCGCCTCGTCATCCAGCACGACCATGGAGATTGGCTCACTATCGTGAGTACGCTCAGAACTCCCGAGCAATTCGTCAACGAACTTTGCAAGCGCCAGTAAGTGATCATCTTCCTTGGGAACGACGATGATCAATGGAGTTCTCTCAATTAGGCCCTTCTCAGCGCGTCTGCGCTGCCCACGCAGATATGCAATGGGATCCACACGCGTCTCGCTTCCCAGCACATCTTCGGGCTGCGGAACAAGCGTACGGACCTTGTCCCGCTTCCATGCCACATCAGCCGAAGACCCATCGAGTTGTGACAGGAGCCGCTCGTACGTCTGAAGCCAAAGAGGAACGCGGGTACCAGCCAGGAAAATCAGTACATCGACTTGACGATCAAGAATAAGGGCTGCAACCGCCAACATACTCGCCGTCTTGCCGCTTTGCACAGAGCCGACGACCACCCCCGTCCGGACTCTCGCTTCACCATACGCTTCTCGATCGAGCACGCTTCCGATCATTGGCATCGCTCTGTCTGCGATGTATCTCGCGTCCTCCTCAACGACCTGCTGCGTCTGAGGTGGTAGCTTGGCTAGGCTTTTTTGGTAGATTTCCCACCACTTCGAAGACGCCGAATAGGGAGCGGCGGCAGCAGGCGCTGCCGCACGCTCCTGTCGCCGGAGTACTTCGATCTTTCTACGGGATTCCTCGCTCACACTACTTCTGCGCCGCCGCAGCAGCAATCGAACGTAGCGTCGTAATGCAGCTGTAACCGTATCGCTTCTGAAGAACAACTTCGGCTGAATCGAGATCTATGCCTGTGGCCTTCAGAATGTCCAGGCAGCTTTGTGCAATGTACTCCCACTGCGTTTTGTTCTGTGTCTTCTCGGGTCCGAGCCTGCGCTCTGTGGCCTCTCTAACTTCATCAATTGCATCGAGCAAACGGTCGCCTTGATCCGTTGCCGCGAGAACGAGGGATGCAATGAGGCTGCCCACCAGCGGCAACTCCTCCCATCGTGACGCGACACCTCTCTTGCTACGGAACTTGGGGGACCATGCATTGTTTGCGTCGGAATGCAGCAGAACTGCCTGGTAGATATCGCTCGCAAGCGTTGTCAGGGTCTGAGGCAGCGTTAGAAGGCCTTGGTTATCGCTTAGTTCGATCAGCAGAGCATCGATGTGAGACGCGGTAGAAGGTGTGACGAAGACTCCACTCGAACTCTTATTCGGAGCATGCAAGAAGATTGCGCACGCCCACGAGAGCACTTTCGTTCGCTTGAACCTGAGCGTTCCGAATCCGCGGTCAAGCAAGGTCTTGCCAATCTCCGCGATGCGTGGCCTAAATTCTGCAGGCAAGTACCGCGCGAGCTCTTCGACGTCGGGGCGGTCGCCGCTCAGTAGCAACAGGAGCTTGGTTAGGCCGAGATGATGATACGTTGCGTTACGCAACTCCTCTGCGTTGAGCTTCTTGCCCTGCTTGTTATAGATTGAGAAAACGAGATGGATGTCACGCAGTCGTGTGCGTTCATAGATGATGACGGGGATCTGATATTTTGAGTGTGCCTTCTCGAAAATATCTCGCACCTTCACCTGGTCTTGTCCCACTCTTAACGGTAGATCGCGAATTTCGGCGTAGTACTTGCCGGATAGCGGAAAAAGCGGATCTCTTTGATCCGTGTACCGTCGGAGTCGAAACGGCAAAAAATTTGCCCCAATCTCTCTTCCACGCAAATGCAGCTTGCTGATGATGCGCTTTGGGTTAGTCGCAAGCTCTTTCTCAACTTCATTTTCTTTTGCGAACGCAAGTGCACTGGGATGCTGACCAATGAAGCGCAGAATGGCTGTGAGTCTCTGCTTTCCATCAACGATCTGAAGTTGATCGCTGCCTTCAATTTGCGTCAAGATGATCGAAGGTATGGGAATACCGCGAAGTATCGAGTCAATAAGGAGTTGGGAATCAGCCGTGGACCACACGCTGTCGCGCTGATAGGAGGGATTAAGCTCTAACTCTCCTTCCTTGCCGTAGTCTGCGAGCGTTCGGATCGTCATTGTCTTGACTTCCGCCTTGATGGAACTCGGCCGCTTGTCCTGGCCAGAATTCGCCTCCTCCCAAACCAGCCGCCACGCCTCTGTCGCCTCTTTCAGGCTTTGGTCATCTTCAAGAGACTCATCAAACATCTCCCGATGCGACACAGCTCGAGAGAGCCTGTAGTCAAGATGCTGCGAGCCAAGCGCTGACAGTTGCAATCCGCCTGTGCCTGCAATGACACAGGAATTTGCCGAATCGCTTGACAACTGCTGAAAAAGTTGCAGGGCGGCTTCATCAGCCGAGATATCGGCTGATACAGGGCTGTCAAGAAACAGCCAACCCTGTATTTTTAGCGTCTTTAGCAGCCAGTCGTTTGACTGAAAGTCAACAGAATCAGGATCAAAAGGAACGAGATCTGGTGGGGGCGTAACGCCCTGCGGCATCCGGCCTTGCTGTGACAGATCGGAAAGTGCCTGCGCGATGCCAATCAGGTCTTCTTCGACCGCTAAATCCATCGTTTCTCCCATTGTTTTGCGCCATCCAAGGCCTAGACAAATGATAGCTGCATGGAACGTGTACGTGAGCTGGTACTATTGACGTTTGAATGCATTGTGGTCTGAGCAGCGGAGGAAAAGTGGGCAGAGCGGTATCGGCAAAGAATGACAACATCATCAAGTTCGTGGATTTTTGCGCGGGACTCGGCGGGTTTCATCATGCTCTATCGCAAGTTGCCAAGGAAATGCTGAAGTCCCGGCAGTTGCAGTTCGAGTTCGAATGCGTGGCAGCCTCAGAGATCGAGGATGACTTGCGGGAGTGTTACGCGCAGAATTTCCCCGATATTGTTGAAAGCTACGCTACCCATCACCTTCCGAAGGTTGAAGCTGCAGCACTCTTGCTCCGTTCGGCTAAGCGCGAAGAATTGATGCACGCCCTCCCTGTTTTCGACACCGATGGTGCGTTAAAAAGAGTTCACGGCGACCTTTTCGTCTTCCTCAACGACGACGCTAGCAATCTAAGGACTCTCGCGGACGGTAGAGCGCTCCTTCCGCGCCATGACCTACTTTGCGCTGGATTTCCGTGTCAACCCTTTTCGAAATCTGGGGCGCAAAAGGGGTTTGAGGACACAAGAGGCACAGTCTTTCATGCGCTAGCAACCATGACAAGGGAGCTTCTTCCGGCTTTCCTGCTACTGGAAAACGTAGGGAATTTTCCCCGCCACGACAATGGCAATACGTGGCGACGGGTCAAGACGATTCTCCAGGATCTAGGCTATGACGTTGTGGCAACGGAACCGATTTCATCTGGACCCGAGGCCACCGGTTTGATGTCTCCGCACCACCGCGGCTACCCACACCACAGAGAGCGATTCTTCATATTCGCTCAGCGAAGAAAGGCGCTCGTCACCGACAGCGACTGTATTCGCAAGCTTCTAGCAGTACCACTGTCCGCACGCGTACCCGCGCGCAGAGTGAGTCGCTCCCGCACTGACGATACCGTGGTCGCGCTGGAAAAAGTCGCTCGGATTGAGTTAATAAAGATCATCTCCAAGCCCAAGTGCAAGAGCGAAAATGAGGCACTTCTTTCCGCGCAACTCTCCGCAGATCATGCGCGCTGCATCAACCATTGGGGAAAGCTGCTTGAGAAGCTCAATGAGCATGACAAAGCGACCGGCACCACCGAATGGCGCGACTCGATGCCTTCGTTCCCGATTTGGGGGTATGAACTGGATCCTTGGCATTGGTATCCAATCGATTCGAATCCAGCCGACCGTGCTGGTCAATTTGAAGTGTTAGGTCGGTTTGGGAGTTCATTGCTTAGTGAAGCGGCTGTGACTGTTAGAGAGTCCACGGGAGGCCGTGTGTCGCTGCGCGACTACCCACCGAATGGCGATCGAGAGTGGCTCCGACGTCCGCTTAGCTCAACTCGGTCCAGGCGTTGGATCGAGAGTTGGCCGAGCTATGCAGCAAGCCGTGGTGACTGGCCGGATTGGAAAGTTCGGTTCATTGCGCAAAATCGGGAGTGGGCGTTGAAGTTGTGGGCTGCGCTGGATCCAAAGTGGTTGCGCGGGTGGTTGGATGAGCTTTTTGACGTCATCGCCGTCCCCTCGTTACAGAAGCTGGAGTGGAACTGCAAGGGAGAGGAGTTAAATATCTGGAACCATATCTTGCAGTTTCGTCCCTCTGGCCTGCGAGTGAAACGGCTTGCACACGTCCCCGCACTCGTTGCTATGACCACCACACAAATTCCCATCGTCCCGCGCTTGAACAAGGAGGAGTCGCTCACTGGCGCGGCGGTGGGGACTAAAGGCCGACATCTACTTCCTTCGGAAGCGTTGCAGTTGCAGGGATTCCCTCCTCACTGGCGTCTCCCTAAATCCAGGGAGAGGGCGTTCACGTGCTTCGGCAATGCTGTGCACGCGGGCTTGGTGAAGGATGTATTTCTGGATTGGCTGTTTTCTTGCCATTTCTCCGCGAAGCCATAACTAACATGACTGCCCCATGCCCGGAAACCTGTGGGAATCATCGCGGCTTGTCTTAACAGTTCCGCGCGTCTTTGGAATGCTTCCAACTGGATGAGTCTTCTTCCCTGCTTCTCTCTTGACGGTCAGCACATCCGCTTCGTCTCGGAAGCGGATGGCCAGAAGCACAGTTGACAAGTCTGCAACTGCTTCACATTAGCGGTTGGATCGCATCGCTTGAACGACTGCGACGGATCGACTTCATCCATCAGAGAAACTCAGACCAACACCGCCACGCCGAGCACATTGCCAGGCCCAAACTGCCACTTAAGTAGCTGGAGTGCATGAATGGGATTGCTGGCCGCCACTTGCGCCCACACCGTCACGGTATTTGCTCCAGATGGGCCGTGAACGCGGACTCTTGCTTTGTATGTGTTCACAAACAGCGTCACTTCTTCTTGAAACCGGCACGGACAGCGCCGCTGGCTGCTTCGATCTGAGCATCAAGCTCGCCGGCCAAGATGGCTTCACGCACGGCCAATAGCGTGTCTACAAGACTGTCGATGTGGCCCACTTCGATAGCGTTCTTGCCCTTGGCGATCTCGATAGGCTTTGAGCCGTATCGCAAACCCAGAACGACAGTTCCGGTCTGATTTGTCCACCACCATGGTCGCACCGTCATCGCTGCGTCCACTTGTTTTTTCAAACCAGTTTCACGGTCGATGATTGTTTTCTTGCGGGATGCTACAAATTCCCCGCCTCCGGTCTGTGCTTTTGCTAGCGCGATCTGAAGATCGACTTTCCCAGTCAGCTTAAAACGGCGGATGGCGATTGGTGTCTTCTGGTCTGCTTGAGCGCTCACAAGCTTGAGTTTTGTCAGTGCTGTCATGGTCGGTCTCTCCTGTGTTGAAAACCATACTTTGCTACCTGACCAGCATCTAGGGCGACCGGAATTTGTCTGTCGTCTTTGGCTCACGATCAACAGCGAAGCCGCATTTTTCGGGTCGCGTGAAGTACCGCTACCTCGTAACTTTGTTCGACTGAAACCACGGTCAACAAAGCAACATGGCACTCTTCCAATTCGGCTCCTTTGTAGCAACCCCAGCTGCACTTGCCCACTGCGAAAAACACAAGGTCAATCCGCTCCTACTGCTTGGCCGACACATCCACGGCGATTGGGGTGAATTGGCGAGCGACGACGTACATGCAAACCAAAACGCATTGGCCTACGGTGACCGCATCTTCAGCAGCTACAGAGTAGGTGACGGCAAGGTGTGGGTCATCACCGAAGCTGACCGCAGTTGCACCTGCTTGATGTTGCCTGAGGACTACTGAACACCGAACGGAACCGCTTTAAACGACGCACCGATGCTGCTGGTCATAAATATGTCGGGGATAGGCTGCAGCAGTCACAGACCTAAAGGGCGCAAAAGTCGGTGACTAATAGTATGTATAGCAGTCAATGCAAATGGGTGCAGTGACTGACTTGAAACGCATGAAAAAGAGCGACAGCGGCTTCTCCCTGTAAACCAGACAGGAGAGAACAATTGGACTTCACCCGGTTCAATAGACACCTATCAAGGTCGAAATTGAACTGGAGAGTGAGAAATGAAGAGAGTGCGATACCCGGCGGAGTTCAAGGCAGAAGCCGTCAAACAGGTGACTGAGCGTGGTTATGGGGTAGTGGATGTAGCCAAGCGATTGGGCGTGTCGGACAAAAGCCTGTACCTGTGGGTGCGGCTTGCCAAAGAGCAATCGAGCGCAGGGGGCGCAGAAACAAGCCAGCTCAAGGCAGAGGTATTCCGGCTCAAAGCGGAACTCAAAAGGGCTAATGAGGAGCGTGACATCCTAAAAAAGGCCGCAACGTACTTTGCCAAGCTGGCCGGGTGAAGTGCGCATTCATGGCCTAGCACAAAGGCCAGTTCCGGCTCAGCAGCATGTGCCGCGTTCAGCGCGTACAGCGCAATGGCTATTACGCTTGGAAGGCCAATCCAAAGTCCAAACGCGCTTTAGCCGACGATATCTTGCTGGCAAGAATTCGGCAATCCTTTGACGACAGCCATGGGATTTGTGAAAGCCCACGCATTCTGCGGGACTCGCGAGAGGACGGTATGGCGTACGGCCAAAACGTGTAGCACGCCTGATGTGCCAGGCCCAACTGCGCTCAGTGCGTGGATACAAGCGACCTCGCTACCGAGTCGGCCTTCCTGCGACTGCAGTACCGAACCGTTTGCGACGTGAGTTCACGGTCACGCTGCCGAACCAAGTGTGGGTCATCGACATTACCTATATCCGAACCCATGAGGATTGGTTGTACCTAACGGCCGTAATTGACCTGTACTCGCGCATGGTGGTCGGCTGGGCAATGAACGCCAGCATGGTTACAGAGTTGGTGTTGGATGCGCTCACGATGGCTATGTGGCGCAGGCGCCCAACGGGCCCGGTGATGATCTATTCCTATCAAGGAAGTCAGTTTGGCAGTGACGACTTCGCCCGCTGGTGCAAGGACAACCAATTGGTGCCAAGCATGAGCCGACGTGGAAACTGTTGGGACAACGCGGTGGCAGAGTCCTTCTTTAGCAGCTTGAAGAAGGAGAGAATCAAACGCCATATCTATGCCACCAGGCAAGACGCCAAGTCAGATGTGTTTGACTACATCGAAGGTTTTTACAATCGAATCCGTCGGCACAGTCACCTAGACCAACTGAGTCCGCTGGCATTCGAACAACTCCGAAACGGAAGTTGAAATATGTCTACGAAACCGGGTGAAGTCCAAGGGTGCATGGGTATTAGTAGGTCAGGGCTTCGTCGTGTATCAGCCGTTGACCCACCCACTCCTATCTACTTGTAGCCTGTCAAATTTGCCGCGAAGCTCAATACAGAGAGCCGCGCATTCAATTCGCAGTTTGCGGACTTCTTCCATCTGCCGCACTGAAGACAGCGATATTTCGTTGGCGCGACTTCGAAACGCCTTCACCTTGTCAGTCGTCTCAACTGAGTCGGCAATGTGCTCATCAACCCGTTCAATAAATAGCTTGAACCTACTGTTCGACAGGTTGTCAGTACCCATCGCCATTGCGCGTGAAGTTGCAGCCACCTTCGTGTTGGCCCCGAGAAAGTAGAGCTTTGCCGACTCGGCCTCCACCTCCGCAACAGCTAGGGTCAAGCGCTCGAGTTCAAGTGCAAACTCATCTGCAACCGTTTTTTCAGCCAGAGACTTGGCTAGGTTATGTGCTTCGGTTGCTGTGCTCCACGCCCAGTAGGCGGCAGCAGCGCTGACTGCACTTGAGAATGCAGACAAATAGTCTGTGAAGTTGGACATGTTCCCCCTTTGCTTGTTGGGGCCGAAGGTTATCCGGTCCTTACGCTCTTGGGCAACTGTTGATGAGTCGCTCCAGAGCCCTTGTCGACTCATGCGAAGTCGCAGCGGCGTCCTCGAATGATTCGTCAGCGCCCGCAACTATTGCAGCGGGTCGTTTTCTCTGGCTGGCCAGCTATCAGGCAAGGGCGTTTGCGGGTGCTTGGTAGCTGCGGCGCGACACACGATGCGCGAGTGTTCGCCACGGATGCGTAGAACCTCGGTGTTTTGCTGCTCGATTGCACTTTTTAGAGTTTTTATCTTGGGGGCTGCTTCTGCAATACGCTTGCCTAAACCATCTTTCAGTTCCACGCCTGATCGCAGCCTATCCTTTCACCCATCCTCGTTGCGCAGGGCAGGTACATTCGAAACTCTGCGCCGCAGCCTGTGTCGCTTTCCACTTCCAGTTTTCCGCCGTGGCGTTGCACGACCGTGTGCACCAGTGCCAAACCCAGACCGATCCCGTTGACTTGGGGGTGACTTTGCTCGTGCAGGCGTGCGAAGGGGGCAAAAAGCTGCTTTTGCTGCTCTTTCGCAATGCCGGGGCCTTGATCGCGTACGTGAATGATCCAGTGTGGTGGCGATGCGGTAACGCGGCATTGCACGGTTCCGCCCTCGGGACTGAACTTGACGGCGTTGTGCAGCAGGTTGGCGATGGCTCTGCCGAGCAAGGGGCGATCGCCCGTGCAGGGGGCTTCATCGGGCAGGTTAAGCAAGGTAATATGAACCTGCCGCTCACGGGCCAGGGCCCAGGCGTCGTCGGCGGTCTCGTGCAGCAGGGCGACGAGGTCCAGCTCGGTTTGTTGGTATTCCTGGGTTTGTGCGCTGGCAAGGCGTACAAAGTTTTCAGCCATTTCCAGCGAGCTGCGGGCGTACCGCTCGATGCGCTGCATCAGCAGCGGGGTGGGCAGTTGCTCGGGCGATGCCCGCTGCATTTCCAGCAGGGTCAGGATCGATGCATTGGGGGCACGGATATCGTGAGAAATGAAGTGCAGCGCCTGGTCTCTTTGCTTCAGGGCTCGGCGGATGTCGCTCATGTCTACCAGCGTGATGAGCCAGCCGACGTTCGCGAATTCGGTAAATGGCTTGCTCAGCAAAAGCAGGCTTCTGCCTTTGGCGTCCAAACCCTCGCATTGCGCTGGCAACTGGCCGCTGCGCAGCTTCTCTGTGGTCAGCAGCGGTTGCCCGTCATGCACGCCGCACAGGTCATGCAGCATGTGGGTGATGGATTTACCCAGACCGGCCTGGCTGTGTGCCTGCGGCGGCAGATGGAGGTGGCGCTGCGCTGCTTCGTTGAGGAGCAGGATGTGCCCTTGGGCATCGCACACAAAGTTGGGCGAGGGGAGCTGTTGCAGGCTGGTGCTCACGAACTGGTGCAGATCCCGGAGTTGGCGGGATGCACTCTCTACAGCGTTGATGTGCCGGTCCAGAAAGTCACCCGAGGTGGGTGCAGGGCGGTGGGCCAAGGCGTGTTCTTGCTGCAGTCGCTCCATCTCGATCCGCAAATACTGGGCTGCAGCGCTGAGCCTGCGCCAGCTCCACAGTGGGTATGCCAGCACCAGACCAAGCAGGGCGGCGGCGGGGGCAAACTGCACTCCGGCCCAGCCGGGAAACAGTATGGCGAGGGCCAAAGTCAACGAGGCCAGGCCCGCACTGGTGAGCAATGCCCCCAGCGGGCCCAAAAACCAGAGCGCACCTAGCGCCAACCCGACGGGCAGCAGGTTGAACACGAGGTTCCACCCGGGCGATGCGGGCTGCAGGCGCACTTGCGCCAGTTGTCCGTCGAGCACATGGCCTACCACCTCCACCCCTGGCATCAGTCGTGCCCCCGTGCTCACCGGTGTGGCGAACAGATCGCCCAGCCCCGAAGCGACAGCGCCCACCAGCACGTACTTCCCTTCAAATGCCTGCGGGGGCGTCTGGCCTTGCAGTACGTCGATGTAGGAATAGGTGGGAAAGTGCCCTGGTCCACCGCCAAAGGCGATCAGCTCACGATCACGCATGGTCCAGGTGGGGGCGGTCTCCGTTTCAGGGGAGGTGGCTGGGCAAGGTATCCCCGTGGCTTGCCCCGCGCACAGCATGGCCAGGCTGAAGTGGCTCCACTGCGCTGATTCGGGGCCTTCCCGCAGATAGAGGCTGCGCACCACTCCGTCGCCGTCAGGTGCAATATGCACATGCCCTAGTGCCGCGGCAGCCTGTGCAAAGCGCTCCAGCGGCGGCTGTGATGCGCTCATGCCCATGCCTGCATAGCTGCGCTGCAGCACGGGCAGCACCACGTTGCGGGCGTTGTGGATGGCTTGGGCCAGCAGGGCGTCGTCCAGCGGGTTGTCGGTGTCGGCTTCGCTGAAGAGGATGTCCAGGCCGATGGCCTTGGGTTGCTGGGCGCTGATGGTTTGCAGCAGTTGTGCGTGCAGTGCCCTGCGCCAGGGCCAGCGGCCAATGGCTGTGATGCTGCGGTCATCTACCGCCACGATGACGATGTCTGGATGAGGTGCGCGTGCCAGCGAGCGCAGGCCGATGTCCTGAATGAGGTGATTGGGCCCCGAGAGTTGGGTGGGCGCGCTCAGCCACGCCACCATGCCCAGCAGTGTGGTTGCCAGCAGAGCCCACTCCAGAAGGCGCTGCTGGGCGCGGGTGCGGGCGGCTCTGGGCATATGGGGCCGAGTGCTCAGGGACGGCGAACTGCTTCGCCGCTGGAGTCCGACACAGGCAGGCCGAAGCTGGTGCTGAAGCCGGTGCCCACGCGCAGCGTGCGGGCGGGCGAGAAGTCGCCTTGCAAGCCCGATGCGTCCAGCACCTGGATGCGCACATAGTAGGTGCCTGCGTCCAGGTCAGATGCCGTCCAGTGCGATTCGCTCAGTTCGGTATCGCGCACGGGGCTCGCAAAGGTAAGGTCTCTGGCCAGTTGCAGTCGGAAGCGCTGGCCGGGCTGGGCGGGCCAGCGCAGGCTCACGGTGGCTTCCCCATCGCTGGTCTGCAGCGCTTGTGCGCTGAGAGTGGGCGGCTGGGCCACGACCGTGAATGGCAGCGGGGCGGCAAAGGGGCCGGTGTCTACTGCACCATCGGCCAGCTCTTGCACACTGGCTGCGCGCCAGAAGTAGTGGCCCAGCGGCAAACCTTCCACCGGCAACTTGCAGGTGCTCAGTCGGCTTTCGTCCTTGAGGAGTTGCGAGAAGTCCGCCTGGGTCGATACCTGCACGTGGTACCAGCGCATGCCAGGCACCTCGGTGCAGATCAGGTGGGCTCCGGTGTGGGGCACCACTCCCTTCGCTGCGGGATGTTGATAGAGCGGGGGCACGGGCTTGGTCTTAACAGCAATGGGCTGGGTGGCGGGCAACCCGGCAATACCTGCCGAGTCCACCGCGCGCACGGAGACGAAGTACTGCCCATCTTCCAGGCCGGGCCATCGGATCCGGCCGGTGGCGAAGGTGCCAGTGCGCAGCACCTGGGTCAGGCCTGCGTCCCGGGCGATCAAAGCCTGGTAGGCATGGGCTTCGGGCTGCTCGGGCAGGTCCAGCGCAAGCAGGCCGGGTTCGTGCAAGGCCTTGGGCACAGCGCGCAGGTCGGGTGGCGGCAGGAGTGGACGCACTGCGCCGACCGTGCCATCCGCCTGCACCGCAATACCTTGGCCTGGCTCCAGCGTTGCTGCAGGGGCAGCTGGGGTACGGGCGGCTGATTCGCGGCCCTGCACGGCCACAGAGCCTTCCAGCACGGATGCCACGGTCTGCCCTCCGTCATGGAGGGCAACGTCATAGCGGGTGCCCCGTACGCTGGTGACGGCGCGAGGGGTGCGCACTTCAAAACGCCGGGTGCCATCCGACGTGGGCGTTACGGAGGACTCCACGCGACCCCGGTTGACTTCCAGCACCGACTGCGATGGACCGTTACGGCCCCGCCGACGCAACTGCCGTAGCTCCACCTCGGACTGTGCATTGACGCGCACGACGGACCCGTCAGCCAGACGCACTGTCACGAAAGAATCGGGGCCTACTTCCAGCCGCGTTCCCTCTTTGAGGGTTGAGCCTGCAGTCACCCGTTCGGCGATGGGTTGGCCCGCTCCCTGTGCAGGCGCGGTGGCCTCGACGCTGCCTTGGGCGAACTCCACACGCGCCGTTTCCTGGGGCTGCAGGTGCACAGGAACCCACACGGTGGAGCCCGGTTGCAGATGGCGCGGGTTTTTCACCTTGTTGCGCGCTTGCAGCTGTTGCCAAAGCTGTGGCGCTCCGAAGTAGCTTTGCGCAATGCCTTCCAGCGTGTCTCCCGGCTTCACGGTGTGCGCGACTTCATCGCGCTGCTGCGCTGCGCAGACCGTCCACGCGCCCGTGCCCAGGAGCACCACGCCCGTGAGGTAAAGCGCTGAAGGCAGGCGAAGCAGGCGAGGGGCACGTATCAAGAGAGGCTCCTTGTTGGGGGCGGTGGGGCGATTCACAACCACGCGTGGCGGCTGACGTGCGCGGGCATCACGGCGTTATCGGCAGTGCTGGGCATGCAGGACCATGGGTTATCTGCGCTGCTCGGTGTCTACCGCTTCAAAGCGGTAACCCACCCCGTACACGGCGATGATGATGAACCCGTTGACCGGCCGCAGGTCCAGCTGGTTGCGCAGGCGTGAAATGTGGGTGTCCAGTGAGCGCGACATCACATCGGGCACATGGCCCCAGAGGATTTCCTTGAGGTGATCACGTGTGAGCAGGCGGCCCATGTTCTGGAACAGGAACAGCGCCAGTTCGTACTCGCGGTTTTTCAGCTCTATGGGTTGTCCGTGGAACTCGATGGAGCGCGAATCAGGCAGGAACCGGTACGGCCCAAACTCCAGCACCTCGTCACCCTGCGGGGGATAAGCGCGGCGCAGCAAGGCGGCCACGCGTGCGCGCAGCTCGCCAATACGTACAGGCTTGACCATGAAATCGTCAGCACCGCTGCCGAGTCCCTCCACAATGTCGCGCTCCTCCTGGCGGTGTGTCACGAACAGGATCGGCAGTTCCTGGCCGATATGTTCTCTCACCCAGCGCACTACCTCCGGGCCCGTGGTGTCGGGCAAGTGCCAGTCGACGATCAGCAGATCAAAGGCTTCCTTTCCCAATGCCTTCAGCAATGAGTTTCCGGTCAGGTAGGTATGGCATTCATGGCCCATGGCTTGCAGGGCCTGCTTGAAGAGATCGAGCTGCAGCGCATCGTCGTCCAGTGCGGCTATGCGCATCCATTCCCCCTACAGAGATAAGTCAGCGTCGATTATTTCCGACAGTCTGGCTGCCTGACGGGGGGAGCAGGGCAAATGGACGCCTTGGTTGACGCTTGTTGACTTTTAAGAACCTGTTCCAAGGACCATGTCAGCACGGTGTGTATGGCAGATTCATGGCCCCTTGGTGGGTGTCTGCCCTGTGGGGGCTTCTCGCAAGAGCCTGAAACCTACCAGGGTGTAGCGCGTCTGGGGCGTGTTCCAGTTGCGGTAGCTGCAGCGGGCGTAGAAGGCCCAGGTATGCCAGGAGCCTCCGCGGCGCACCCTGACCGATCCGGTTTCCGGCCCTTGCGGGTCTGTCTGCGGTGAGCGGGCGTAGTAGGTGTCGTCGTGCCAGTCGGCCACCCATTCCCACACATTGCCCAGCATGTCATGCAGGCCCCAGGCGTTGGGTTCCTGGCTACCCACGGGGGCGGTAAAGGCATTCCCGTCGTTGCCGGGCAAGGCGTGCTGGCGCCAGCGTGGCCAATAGGGGGCTGCAGCTTGGTCAAACACATTGGCATAGCGTGTCAGCGCTGTGGGGTCGTTGCCGTGGGGATAGCGGGTGCGTGACT
The DNA here is from genome assembly GCF_037101375.1 of Acidovorax sp. DW039. Lineage (NCBI taxonomy): Bacteria > Pseudomonadati > Pseudomonadota > Betaproteobacteria > Burkholderiales > Comamonadaceae > Acidovorax > Acidovorax sp. DW039. The sequence continues at coordinate 1,512,234 of NZ_AP029019.1, forward strand.
GAGCGCGGCAGGCGTATTCCCATTCAGCCTCGGTGGGCAGGCGATAGCGCACGCCCTCGCGCTGTGTCAGCCACTGCGCCATGGCTTGGGCATCGTTCCATGTCACGTTGACCACGGGGTGGTCGTCTGCCTGGGCAAATCCGGGGTTGTCCCAGCGGTAGCGTGGAGATCGGCCCTCAAAGGCATCGCCGCGGGTGGTGGTGGTGGTGGGGTCGTAGTCTGGGTTGTAGCCATAGCCGCCTGTGCCGTCGGCCACAGATTCAGGAACGTGACCGGATGCTTGCAGAAAGAGGCGGAACTGGCCCACGGTCACCTCGTGCTTGCCCAGCCAGAAGGGGCGGCTGATGTGCACCTGATGCACCGGAGCCTCGTCGGCCAACGCCTTGAAGCGCGAGGCCTCCAGCAAGGGGTAGGCCGCCGCCAGCTCTTCAACAGTCTCGTCACTGCCCATCCAGAAGCTGCCAGCAGGCAGCTGCACAAATTCCATGCCGAGGGAGTTGGTCCACACCTGCTGGCTCGGGTTCTGTGCGGAAGGGGTTGTGCCTGTAAGACCAGCACAGCCTGCGAGGGCCAGCAGGCTTACACCACACAGCCAGCGTGCGGTGCTTGCAAGCGTTGGATAGGCGGGTGGCGTGCGGAGCATGGGCCTCCAGAGGGCAAAGATGAAGAAACGGGCGGATGTTGGGCGCGGGTTGCAGGCTGGTAGCTTGCGTGCTGCACCAGGCAGCAAAGGTACACCATCTGTGTGTCGCGATGAAAGCAGTGAATGCACTGCGGGCGGCATGTTTTGCAGAGAATTCCTCGTTGCCTGTTGCGGATTTGCCGCCGCTTGCGGGAATCGTCGGCTCCTTTTCATGGGCGTGTTGGAGGTACGAGGGACTGCCGGTGGGTGAGTCCCTCTCCGGGGCTCACTCGCTGAACGTATGCATCCGCCTTGCCCAGGCGAATGCCCCATGTCCATGGTGTTTGGACACTGAAACCCCCATAAAAAAGCTGCCTGCGCTCATGGATAAAGCGCAGGCAGCTATGCTTTTAGTAGCGTATGAGGGGCATTCAGGCCCCTTGGGTGCTCAGGCCGCGTTGGCTTCCGCCAAAGCCTGCAGTGCTGCCCGTACATCCGTCAGATCAACGCCCTCCACAGGCGTCAATCGTGCCGCCAGGGCGTCGAGTGCGTCGGGCTGGCTCTGCAGTTGTGCAATGGCCTGACCTGCTTCCTTGGGGGCGTCAAAGCCGGTGCTCTGCAGCAGCAGGCGGCCGTCTGCACCCAGCAGTTTGAAGTAGAACTTGCCGTCGGCTTCGCGGTATTGCTTGAACACGGGCTGTGCCACCTTGGCCGCCTTTGCGGTCTTGGCAACCGCGGCCTGGGCCAGACTGCGCAGGCCTACTGCGGAGCGCAGTTCCTTGATGAACGGCGTGGCCAGGGCACGGGCACGTTCTGCGCCTGCCAGCAGAGTCTCTTCAATGCGGGCAGGGTTCTGGATCAGGTTCTGGTAGTGGTCCCGCATCGGGGCGATGACCTGGTCCACGCGCTCCAGCAGCAACTGCTTGGCGTCACCCCAGGCAATGCCGTCAGCATAGGCCTTGCGCAGCGTTTCTGTCTCCTCTGGCGTGGCAAATGCCTGGTAGATCTGGAACAGTGCGGAGCCTTCCGTGTCCTTGGGCTCGCCGGGCGCACGCGAGTCGGTGAGCAGACTGCCGATGAGCTTTTTGAGCTGATCGCGCGATGAGAACAGTGGAATGGTGTTGTTGTAGCTCTTGCTCATCTTGCGGCCATCCAGCCCGGGCAGGGTGGCCACGTTGTCATCAATCACGGCTTCAGGCAGCACAAAGTGCTCGCCATACAGGTGGTTGAAGCTGCTGGCCATGTCGCGGGCCATCTCGATGTGCTGCACCTGATCGCGCCCCACGGGCACCTTGTGGGCCTTGAACATCAGAATGTCGGCTCCCATGAGCACGGGGTACATGAACAGCCCGGCGGTCACACCATCGTCGGCCTCGCGGCCCGCTTCGGTGTTCTTGTCCTGCGATGCCTTGTAGGCATGGGCGCGGTTGAGCAAGCCCTTGCCTGTCACACAGCTCAGCATCCAGTTCAGCTCCGGGATTTCGGGGATGTCGGACTGGCGGTAGAACGTGACATGTTCAGGGTTCAGTCCGGCAGCCAGCCAGCTTGCGGCAATCTCCAGGGTTGATCGCTGGATGCGAACCGGGTCTTCACACTTGATGAGTGCGTGGTAGTCGGCCAGAAAGTAAAAACTTTGCACGCCGGGGCGCAGGCTGGCCGCCACGGAGGGACGGATGGAGCCCACAAAGTTGCCCAGATGGGGAGTGCCTGTGGTGGTGATGCCGGTAAGGAAACGGGTAGTGCTCATACAAGGACAAAAGCGAGGTGTGTAAGGTGGGGCTCTGGTGCTGCGGCAGCGCTGCTCGCAGCCACCGTGGCGTTACCCCAGCAGGGAGTTCAATGGCGAGACCACCAGTGTGCGGATCAGTGTCAGCCCCAGGCTCATCAGGGGCGTCATCCAGAACTGGGACACGATCTGGAAATACACCAGGGCCATCACGATGAAAAAGCCGTAGGGCTCTACCCGCGAAAGCGCCTGCGACGCCTTCCAGGGCAGCAGGCCCACCAGAATGCGGCCCCCATCCAGCGGAGGCAGCGGAAACAGGTTGAACGCCCACATGGACAGATTGACCAGCACGCCCGCGCGGGCCATGCCAATGAAGAACTCTTCCTGCACGCCAATCCCGGCCAGTATGGCCCACAGCGCGGCCCATGCAATGGCCTGGACGAAGTTCGATGCAGGCCCGGCCAGCGCGACCCAAATCATGTCCCGCTTGGGGTTGCGCAGCGATCCCACATTGACGGGCACGGGCCGGGCATAGCCAAACACAAAGGCGCCAGATGTCGCAAAAATCAGCAGCAGCGGCATGGCGATGGTGCCGATGGGATCGATGTGCTTGACGGGGTTGAGGGTGATGCGCCCCAGCACATAGGCGGTGTTGTCGCCAAAGTGCCGTGCTGCGTAGCCATGTGCCGCCTCGTGCACCGTGATGGCAAACAGCACGGGCAGGGCATAGACCAGGATGGTTTGGATGAGGTTTGAGGTGTCCACTGCTGGATTGTCTCAGACTGTCGAGCGCTGTCTCGGATGCACTACGCAGGCCTGTAAACGGCCAGCGCAATCGCCCAATCGCCGCTACGATGCCGTTGAGCGTTTGAGCCTGATCAAGTCTTTTTTGAGATGCCAGTTTCCACCCCTTTGGGGCGGGATGCCTGCGCAACTTTGAAAACACTGTGAACAGGCCCTTGCAGCCCAACACAAAAACGGAGACACAAGGTATGGGATTGGATCGCCTGCGGATCGGCACTTTGCTGCTGATGGGTTTTGGGGTCATCGTGTTGCTGGTGGCCATCCTGGTCGGGGTGGTGTGGCAGGAGGTGGGAGATGCGGAGGCGGCTTACCGTTCTGCCGTGGCCACTGTCAGCGGGCTGGAGGCGACCCAAAAGCAGACGCTGGACCGCGCCGTGACCCTGGCCCACGATGAGTTGGCAAGTGTGCGCATGTGGCTGGCCGTTTTGGGATGCGCGGTGTTCTTGGTGGCACTGGGCTCCTTTGTGGTGTTGCGCAGCATGATCGTCACGCCCTTGAAGCAGGCGCTGCTCATTGCCGAGACGGTGGCGGCAGGCGATCTCAGCCAGGAGTTTTCCTCAGACCTGCAAGGAGACTTTGGTCGCTTGCTCACCGCGCTGGGTGCCATGGAGGACACGTTGACCGAGCTGGTGACGGGCATCAAGCAATCCTCCGATTCCATCTCCGAAGCCACGGTGGAAATTGACTCCGGCAACAGCGATCTCTCCCGCCGTACACAAGATCAGGTCACCTCGCTGGCCGATACCGCGGCCAGCATGTCAGAGCTGACCGTGACGGTGCGCGAGAACGCCGAGCGCGCCCGCTCTGCCAGCACCCTGGCAGTGAATGCCTCGCAGATCGCAGAGCGCGGCGGCGCCGTGGTGGGTGACGTGGTGCAGACCATGGATGCCATCAGCGGCAGCTCCCGCAAGATTGTGGACATCATCCAGGTGATCGAGGGCATTGCCTTCCAGACCAACATCCTGGCGCTGAACGCGGCGGTGGAAGCCGCCCGCGCTGGCGAGCAGGGACGCGGTTTTGCCGTGGTGGCCAGCGAAGTGCGCAGCCTGGCTCAGCGCAGTGCCGTGGCCGCGCGCGAGATCAAGACGCTGATCAGCCAGTCGGTGGACCATGTGGAAAACGGCGCGGGCCTGGTAGGCAAGGCGGGCGAGACCATGAGCGAGATCGTGCAGGCCGTGGGTCAGGTCACTTCGCTACTGGGTGATATTTCATCGGCTCTGCACGCTCAGACCTCGGGCATTGAACATGTGAACCAGGCTGTGGCGCACATGGATGGCGCAACGCAGCAGAACGCAGCGCTGGTCGAACAGGCTGCCAGTGCGGCCTCTGCCTTGTCTGAGCGCGCCCAAGAATTGCAGCGCGCGGTGGGCGCTTTCAAGCTGTAGCGCCGTGGGGGCCTTTGACCAGGCCCCGTAAACAAGGCTTCACAGCAACGACTTTTACAGCCCCAGCGCCTGCAGGCTGCCCCGACCCTCGCGAACCACTTCAGGGTCACCGCCGGTGCCCATGGGGGTCAGGTCGATCACCGTCGTGGGCTCCAAAGGGCAGGCCCCCGCGTCCACGATGGCGTCCAGCACCTTTTCATACCGCTCGCGAATCTCCTGCGGATCGTTCAGCGGCTCACTTTCTCCAGCCGGAATCAGCGTGGTGGCGAGCAACGGCGCACCATGCAGCTCCAGCAAAAGCTGCAGCCCCTTGCGGTCGGGCACACGCAAGCCAATGGTCTTGCGCGAAGGGTGGCTCACCCTGCGCGGCACTTCCTTGGTCGCCTCCAGGATGAAGGTGTAAGGCCCCGGTGTGCCCAGCTTGAGCAGGCGGTATTGCCGGTTGTCCACACGGGCGTAGTTGGCCAGCTCCGACAGATCCCGGCACAGCAGCGTGAGGTGGTGCTTGTCGTCCACCTGCCTGATGCGGCGCAGCCGGTCTACCGCATCCTTGTCGTCCAGGTGGCAGACCAACGCATAGCTCGAATCGGTAGGCACCGCCAGAATGCCGCCTTTTTGCAGCAGCGTGGCCCCTTGCTTGAGCAGGCGGGGCTGCGGATTGTCGGGGTGGACTTCAAAATACTGAGCCATGGCTGTGCGCCTCGTGGATAGTGGCTTGCTGCCTCAGGCGGCAGGCCGGATACGTTCTGCCAGGGTTTCCCAGATGGGGGTCAGGTGGCCGGGTAGGTAGGGCAGGGTGCCCAGGTCGGTGTGGGATTCGTCCGGGCTGTGGAAGTCGCTGCCCCGCGAGGCGGCCAGACCAAACTCCTGCGCCATGGCCGCGTACGTCACATACTCGGCAGCGCTGTGGCTTCCGGTCACCACCTCCACGCCGGTGCCGCCATGTTCCTTGAACTCTGAAAACAGCGCGTATTCCTCGTTGGCGGTGAACTTGTAGCGGGCAGGGTGGGCAATCACGGCCACGCCCCCCGCGTCTTTGATCCACCGCACGGCATCGCCCAGGGCAGCCCAGCGGTGCGGCACGTAGCCCGGCTTGCCTTCGGTCAGAAACTTTCGGAAGACCTCTGCCGTATCCCGGCAGACCTTGGTCTCCACCAGAAAACGCGCAAAGTGGGTGCGGGAGATCAGCTCCGGATTGCCCACAAACTGCAGCGCACCTTCGTACGCGCCCGAAATGCCCACCTGATCGAGCTGGGCCGCCATCTCGCGCGCCCTCTCGCCACGGCCGCCGCGCGTTGCGGCCAAGCCACGTTTCAGCGCTTCGTTGTCCGGATCAAACCCCAACCCCACGATATGCACCGTGGTGTTAGCAAATGTGACAGAGATTTCCGTACCCGTCAGATAGGCTAGCCCTTGGCTACGCGCTGCCGCGGCGGCACGGTGCTGGCCGCCTATTTCGTCGTGATCGGTCAGCGCCCAGAGTTCCACTCCGTTGGTTTTGGCCCTTGCGGCCAGGTCTTCGGGCGTCAGAGTCCCGTCTGACACCACAGAGTGGCAGTGCAGATCAGCGTTGAGGTAGGTAGTCACGAATCCATTCTACGGGCTGGTCTTCAACCCTCAGGGCAAGACGGCTTCCTTTAATTGTTTAATTTGCGATAAATGATATATTTGATCGATTGTTGGTATCGCAGAACTTTTTCTTCTATCTGTCCAGGGAGCCATAAACCATGAGATTCAAAGACCTGCGCGTAGCCCACCAGATGTGGGGCGTGATCCTGGGGCTGCTGGTGCTGATGCTGGCCGCCGCCATCGGCACCCAGCTCTACAGCCGCCACATGACCGACCAGACCGAGGCTGTGGTGCAAAAGCGCGAGAACGCCATCACCACGGCCGTGCAGTGGCGTGGACAGGCTGAGCTGGCTCTCACGATGTCCATGGCCCGCTTTGTCACGACCGACATCGCCCTGAGAGAGGACTTTGACAAGCGCGTGACGGCGCTGACTGCCCGAATCACCCCAGTGCAGGAAAAGATCAATGAGTCAGCCACCTCGGATGCCGACAAGGCCGCCCTTGCCGCCGTGGCTGCCGCCCGTGCGGATGTACGCGGGTTGAGCGAGAAAATCCGCCCCCTGATGGATGCGGAAGTGACCCAGAAGCAGCAGTTTCTGGAGACCGTCTATCGCCCCAAGGTCACGCTGTACCTGGAGTCCATCGACAAGTTTGTGACGCTGCAGGAAAGCCAGCGTGACGACGCCGTGAAAGCCGCTGCGGATGCAGGTGCCCGCCTGGTGTGGGTGGCAGGCACCGTGGTGGTGGTTCTCTTTCTGCTGGGCATGGTGCTGGCGGGCATGTTGGTGCGTTCCATCACCGGGCCCCTGGACCGTGCGGTCGAAACCGCCAACGCCATCGCTGCAGGCGACCTCACCCGCGAGTTGCACTCCAGCCGCAAAGACGAACTCGGCCAGATGCTGCGCGCCCTCTCCGACATGTCCGCCCGCCTGCGCGGCGTGGTGAGCGAAGTACGCCAGGGCGTGGACTCCGTCTCCTCCGCCTCCATCGAAATCGCCAACGGCAACCACGACCTCTCCGCCCGCACCGAGCAAACCGCCGCCAACCTCGAAGAAACCGCCTCCAGCATGGAAGAACTGACGGCCACCGTCACCCAGTCCGCCGACACCGCCCGCCAGGCCAACCAGCTCGCAGGCACCGCCGCCCAGGCCGCCGCCCGCGGTGGCGAAGTGGTGGGCCAGGTGGTCACCAGCATGCAGCAGATCACCGAAAGCAGCCGCAAGATCAGCGACATCATCGGCGTCATTGACGGCATTGCCTTCCAGACCAACATCCTGGCGCTGAACGCCGCCGTGGAAGCCGCCCGCGCAGGCGAACAAGGCCGCGGCTTTGCCGTGGTGGCCAGCGAAGTACGCAACCTGGCCGGGCGCAGCGCCGAAGCCGCCAAGGAAATCAAGACCCTCATTGGCAAATCGGTCGAAAACGTTGAAAGCGGCTCCGAACAAGTCGCCCAGGCCGGCAAGACCATGGACGAAATCGTCGCCAGCGTGCGCCGCGTCAGCGACCTCATTGGCGAAATCACCGCATCGTCTACAGAACAACGCGACGGCATTGCCCAGGTCAACCAGGCCGTGGCCAACCTGGACCAGATGACCCAGCAAAACGCCGCGCTGGTGGAAGAATCCACCGCCGCCGCCGCCTCCATGCGCGACCAGGCGCAGCGGCTGGCCGAAGTGGTGGCCGTGTTCAACGTGGGGTCCAGCGGCAGTGCCCGTGCCGCCATCCCGGCTCCGGCGCCTGCACCCCGCCCCACACCGGCCCAGCGCTTTGCCCCCGCTCCCGCCAAGGCTGTGGCGGCCCCCAAGGCAGCGCCAGCGGCCAAGCTCACCAGCAGCGCCAAGGCGCCCGCACCGGCCAAGGCAGCGGCGCCTGCACCTGCAGCGGCCAAGGGGAGTGATGATGAGTGGGAGAGCTTTTGAGAAAGGGGCTCGCCTGTAGATGCATGCGCGGGTGGCTGCTATTGAGTTGATAGCTGCTTGCGCTTGATTTACGGGCGCTGGAGTCTCCTAGAGTAAAGAGAATTCAGAAGGCCACACATCAAAAAAACCTGCAGGGCGATCATGCCTTGCAGGTTTTTTTTGTTGGAAGAATCTGTCGCTAGACCTGAGCGCCTTCCACCAAAAACTGCACCTTGCGCTCACCCTTCCATTCGTTCACATCCAGGCGGAAGGCCAGCAGCACGCGGGCGGGCAGGGGCTCGGTGCGGCCAAACCAGATGGCGTCTACCGGATTGCCCTGGTGAATGATCTTGATGGAGAGGTGGTTTTTGGCCTCGCCCACCAGGCGCTGGCTCAGCACTTCCACCTCTTCGCTGAAGGTGGGGGGCAAAAAGCCTTGGCCCCACACCTCGCGGTGCAGGGTGTCCACGATGTCGGCGCGGCAGTATTCGGGGGCCAGGGGGCCGTCGGTTTCGATCTTGCGGGTGAGGGTGGCGGCGTCCAGCCATTCCTGTGCCACTTGGGCAAAGGCCTGTTCAAACACGTCGAACGATTCCTCTGCCACCGTGCAGCCCGCCGCCATGGCGTGGCCGCCAAACTTGAGGATGACGCCGGGGTGGCGCTTGGCCACCAGGTCCAGCGCATCGCGCAGGTGAAAGCCGGGAATGGAGCGGCCCGAGCCCTTGAGCTCATGCTCCTTGCCTGGCGCGCTGCTGGCGGCAAACACAAAGGTGGGGCGGTGCAGTTTGTCCTTGATACGGCTGGCCACGATGCCCACCACGCCTTCGTGAAAGTCGGGGTCGAATACGCTGATGGCGGGCGGGGGCTCCTCGCTCTCGTCAAACAGGCTTTCGGCCATCAGCATGGCCTGCTCGCGCATGCCGCCCTCGATCTCGCGGCGCTCGCGGTTGATGCCGTCCAGCATGCCTGCCAGCTCGGCGGCGCGCGCGGCGTTGTCGGTCAGCAGGCATTCAATGCCCAGCGTCATGTCGGCCAGACGGCCTGCGGCGTTGATGCGCGGGCCCAGGGCAAAGCCAAAGTCGAACGTGGTGGCCGCAGCCGCCTTGCGGCCAGCCACGGTGAAGAGGGCGGCCACGCCCGCAGGCATTTGGCCTGCGCGGATGCGCTTGAGGCCCTGAGCCACCAGGCGGCGGTTGTTGGCGTCGAGCTTGACCACATCGGCCACGGTGCCCAGTGCGACCAGGGTGAGCAACGGGTCGAGCTTGGGCTGGGTCGCGGCGTCAAAAACTCCGCGCGCGCGCAGCTCGGCACGCAGGGCCAGCAGCACGTAGAACATCACGCCCACGCCGGCCATGGATTTGCTCTCGAACGTGCAGCCGGGCTGGTTGGGGTTGACGATGGCGTCTGCCGCGGGCAGCGCGGGGCCGGGCAGGTGGTGGTCGGTAACGAGCACTTGCAGGCCCAGGGCCTTGGCCTCGGCCACGCCCTCCACGCTGGCAATGCCGTTGTCCACGGTGATGAGTACGTCGGCCCCACGTTCCTTCACGCGGCGGGCTATTGCAGCGGTGAGGCCGTAGCCGTCGGCCACGCGGTCGGGCACTAGGTAGTCCACGTTCTGCGCGCCCAGCAGGCGCAGGCCGCGCACGCCCACAGCGCAGGCGGTGGCACCGTCGCAGTCGTAGTCGGCCACGATGACAAGGCGCAGGTTCTGCGCCATGGCGTCGGCCAGCAGGCGGGCAGCGGCGTCAATGCCCTTCATGCCTTTTTCACCGCTGGGGGGCAGCAGGCGCGCCAGGCCGTCGTCCAGCTCTTCTTTGCTTTGCACGCCGCGCGCGGCATACAGGCGGGCGAGCAGGGGGTGTACGCCTGCTTGCTCCAGCGCCCAGGCGGTGCGGGGGGGAATGTCTCTTGCTACTATTTTCATAGCTGCTCACGCACGTCCATAAAGCGCTGGGGGCTGAAAAGGCGTTGAATGCGCTGTACCAGCCCCAGGGGCGCGGTGTGGAAGGTTTGCGCGCTGTGCTCACCGCACAGCGTCAGCCGCACGGGCTGGCCCTGTTCGGCCAGCTTCAGCAGCTCGGCCACGGGGCCCGCGTCCAGCGCGGTCCAGGCGCTTGCCCAGGCGCGCCAGTCTTCGCGCAGGGCGGGGGCGCGCAGTGCGTCTGCCACCTGTGGTGGCTGCGCGGGTGCCGCCAGCCCAGGGGGCAATGCGCCAGTGCCGTGGACCCAGAACGAGTTGACGGCGGGCAGGCCCTGGGCCGTGCGGGCGTCGTTGAAAGGGTGGGTGTAGAGCAGCATCTGCATTTCGCTTTGCAGGCGGTGCAGGGTGCGGGCCTCGCGCGCGTCGGGCATCCAGGCGCGCACGTCTCGGCCCTGCACGCGTTCGAGCGAGGCGGTGGCCAGCGTGGCAAACAATGGGCTGCTGGCCATCCAGCGGGTAGGCTGGTCGTAGTACAGGGTGATGCCATCCTCGGCAAACCACGGGGCCACGATGGCCAGCAGCTCACGCGAGGCGGCTTCGTCCAGGCCCAGGTGGGCCGGGTCGTGCAGGGTGATGTGGTCTGTGGTGACTTGCCACTGGCAGGGCGTGATGAAGGCCCAGGCGGAAGCTTCCGGTGTCTCATCCGTTGGATGACCCGTGGGCTGCCCCTGCTGCAGGCGGTGCCATGCGGCCCAGGGGATGAGCCCGTCTTCAGTGCCCAGGCCCAGCGCCTGGGCCAGCACGCGCTCGTGCGGAGGGGTGAGGCTGGTCTCTTCGCCGGGGCTGGCGTCTGCCGCGCTCAGGCGGACCAGCAGGCGGTCCAGATGGGGCAGGGTCAGGCCCTTCAGCGCCTCTTGCGCGCCAGCGGCGCGGCTGGCCGCGTAGGGAATCAGCAAATGGTTCGGTGCGGGCATGGGCCGTATTTTCGTGGATGCGGTGAGCCCCGCAGGGCCACCCGGGTGGTGCCGCTTGGTGCCCCCTGGTGCCGATGGGGGCGGGCACTGCGGGCGGGCTGCGGAGATACGGCGTGGGATCTAGGGGCGTGGAATGGAGGGGCGTGTGGCTGCTCAGGGAGCCAGATCCGTCCACCGCTCCAGCGCGGCCAGCAGTTCCTCTTCAATCACACCTTCGCGCGCGTGCAGGGCGGTGGCGCGTTGGGGATCGCGGGTGTAGAGGGTGCCATCGGCCAGCTCTTGCTGGATGGATTGCTGCTCGGCCTCCAGCGCGGCGATGCGCTCGGGCAGTTGCTCCAGCTCGCGCTGCTCTTTGTAGCTGAGCTTCTTTTTTGGTAGCGCGTTGCGCTGGTCCTTTGAGGGTTCTGCGGTGTTTTGGCTCTTGTCTTCAGCACCCGGCCTGGCGGCGGGGGGCTGCGCAGCTGCAGCGGCTGCCGCAGCATTGGCAGCACGCACGGCCTGCGCGCGCTGGGATTGCTGCAGCCAGTCTTCCACGCCCCCTTCAAACTCGCGCCACACGCCATCGCCTTCGTAGGCAATGGTGCTGGTCACCACGTTGTCGAGGAAGGTGCGGTCGTGGCTGACAAGGAACACGGTGCCGGGGTAGTCCTGCAGCAGCTCTTCCAGCAGGTCGATGGTTTCAATGTCCAGGTCGTTGGTGGGCTCGTCCAGCACCAGCACGGTGGCGGGGCGGGCAAACAGGCGGGCCAGCAGCAGGCGGTTGCGCTCGCCGCCCGACAGCGACCGCACGGGCGAATGCGCGCGCGCGGGCGAGAACAGAAAGTCCCCCAGGTAGCTGCGCACATGCTTGCGCTGGCCGTTGATTTCGATCCACTCGCTGCCGGGGCTGATGAAGTCTTCCAGCGTGGCGTCGGGGTTGATGGCGTCGCGCAACTGGTCGAAGTAGGCCACCTGCAGGTTCGCACCACGGCGGATGGTGCCGCTGTCGGGTTCCAGCTCGCCCAGAATCATCTTGAGCAGCGTGGTCTTGCCCGCGCCGTTGGGGCCCAGCAGGCCGATCTTGTCGCCGCGCAGCAGCGTGGCACTGAAGTCGCGGGCAATCACCTTGTCGCCAAAGGCCTTGTTCACATGCTGCAGCTCGGCAACGATCTTGCCCTGGTAGTTGCTGTCGCCCCCGGTGCCCACTTCCATCTTCACCTTGCCCACCACGTCGCGGCGGGCGGCGCGGGTTTCGCGCAGCTTTTCCAGGCGGCCAATGCGGCTTTGGCTACGTGTGCGGCGCGCTTCCACGCCTTTGCGCACCCACACTTCTTCTTGCGCCAGCAGCTTGTCGGCCTTGGCGTTGATGACGGCTTCCTGCGCCAGCTGTTCTTCCTTTTGCAGGCGGTAGGCGGCAAAGTTGCCGGGGTACGAGCGCAGCAGGCCCCGGTCCAACTCGACGATGCGGGTGGCGATGCGGTCCAGAAACGCCCGGTCGTGGGTGATGGTGACCACGCTGCCCTTGAAGTCAATGAGCAAATCCTCCAGCCAGCGGATGGAGTCCAGGTCCAGGTGGTTGGTGGGTTCATCGAGCAGCAGCACATCGGGCCGGGCCACCAGCGCCTGGGCCAGGGCCACGCGTTTTTTGGTGCCGCCGGAGAGGTCGCCCACACGGGCGTCGGGGTTCAGGTGCAGGCGCTGCAGGGTTTCTTCCACGCGCTGCTCCCAGTTCCAGGCGTCAGCCGCCTCGATCTGGGTTTGCAGCGCGTCCAGGTCCACGCCCTCGGCATGGGCCAGGTATTGGTCGCGCAAGGCAATCACCCCGGCCAGCCCAGCAGACGCAGCCTGGAAGATGGTGGCGTCGGGGTCGAGTGCGGGCTCCTGCTCCACAAAGGCGATGCGCGTGCCCTGCTGCACCTGCAGCGTGCCGTCGTCGGGCTTGGCCAGCCCACCCAGAATTCTGAGCAGCGAAGACTTGCCTGCGCCGTTGCGGCCAATCAGGCCGACGCGTTCATTGGTTTCAAGAGAAAAGCCGGTGTGGTCCAGCAAAGCGACATGCCCGAAAGCCAGCTGGGCATTGATGAGGGTGATAAGAGCCATGGGGGGGATTATCCGGGGGGCGGCATCGGGATGAGTTCGGAAGGGCTTGAGCCCAATGCCACAATCGCGCTTCCATGCAAATTCCTTACGAACTGGCTTTGGGCTGGCGCTACACCCGCGCTGGCCGCGCTACGCGGCGCAACGGCTTCATCTCGTTCATCTCGGGCGTGTCCATGCTGGGCATTGCGCTGGGGGTGGCGGCGCTCATCATTGTGCTGAGCGTGATGAACGGTTTTCAAAAAGAGGTACGCGACCGCATGCTCAGTGTGGTCTCGCACATCGAGATTTTTGCGCCTCACGGCGCCGCGATGCCCGATCCGGCCCGGACGCTGGCGGAGGCGCAACGCAACCCGAATGTGGTGGGGGCTGCGCCTTTTGTGTCGGCGCAGGCACTGCTGGCCCGTGGCGAGGACATGAAAGGCACGCTGGTGCGCGGCATTGATCCGGCCCAGGAAGGTGCGGTGACCGATCTGGGGGCCGCCAATGCCGATGTGCTCAAGCAACTGGTGCCGGGCGAGTTCCGCGTGGTGTTGGGGCGGGAGCTGGCCCGCTCGCTGGGCGCGCGGGTGGGTGATGCCGTCACGCTGATTGCTCCGGCCGGGCAGGTCACGCCCGCAGGCGTGGTACCCCGCCTCAAGCAGATGACGGTGGCTGGCACCTTTGACTCGGGCCACTACGAATACGACTCGGCCCTGGTGATGCTGCACCATGAAGACGCGCAGCGCATCTTCCGGCTGGAAGGCCCCACGGGCATCCGCCTCAAGCTCAAGGACCTGCACCAGGCCCGCGAGGTGGCCCAGCAACTGGCGCAGACCCTGAGCGGTGATTTGCTCATCCGCGACTGGACGCAGCAGAACCGCACCTGGTTTGCCGCCGTGCAGCTCGAAAAACGCATGATGTTCATCATCCTCACGCTCATCGTTGCCGTGGCTGCCTTCAACCTGGTGAGCACGCTGGTGATGACGGTGACGGACAAGCGCGCGGACATCGCCATCCTGCGCACGCTGGGGGCCAGCCCGAAAAGCATCATGGGCATCTTTGTGGTGCAGGGGGCCATGGTGGGGGTGATTGGCACGGGGGTGGGCCTGCTGCTGGGCCTCTCGGTGGCGGTGAATATCGATGTGATCGTGCCAGCCATTGAGCGGGCGCTGAACGCCAGCTTCCTGCCCAAGGACATCTACCTCATCAGCAAGATGCCTAGCGAGCCGCAGGCGAGTGACATTGTTCCGATAGCGGTGACTTCGCTGTCGCTTGCGTTAGTGATGACTTTATGGCCCAGCTGGCGTGCCAGCCGGGTGAACCCCGCAGAGGCTCTTCGCTATGAATAATGTAGCTACTCGCGCTTATTCAGAGGGCGCTACAGGCCAAAACGGCCAAAATGCTCTGAGCGGTGAGGTGGTGCTGGAAGCCAAGGGCCTGACCAAGCGCTTTACCGAAGGCCGGCTCGACGTGACCGTGCTGCACGGCGTGGACCTGCAAATCCGCGCGGGCGAGACGCTGGCCATCGTAGGTGCCTCGGGTTCGGGCAAGAGCACGCTGCTGCACCTGCTGGGCGGGCTGGATGCGCCCACGGCAGGCACGGTGCGCCTCAAGGGCTCGGAGCTGTCCACCCTCTCGCCCGAGCGGCAGGGCCAGCTGCGCAACCAGCACCTGGGCTTCATCTACCAGTTTCACCACCTGCTGCCCGAGTTCAGCGCGCTGGACAACGTGGCCATGCCCCTGCGCATCCGCCGCCTGCCGCTGGCCCAGTGCCATGCCGAGGCCGAGCGCGTGCTCGCTGCCGTGGGCCTGGCCGGGCGCCTGCAGCATCGCCCGGCAGAGCTGTCGGGTGGCGAACGCCAGCGCGTGGCCATTGCCCGTGCCCTGGTTACCCGCCCGGCCTGCGTGCTGGCCGATGAGCCCACAGGCAACCTGGACCGTGCCACTGCCGATGGCGTGTTTGACCTGATGCTGGAACTGGCCCGCGACCGGGGTACGGCCTTTGTGATGGTGACGCACGATGAATCGCTGGCGGCGCGCTGCCACCGCGTGGTGCGGCTGGTGCAGGGGCGGCTGTAGTCCTGTGGTCACGATCCGTTGACGATCCGCAGGCGCGGCGGCCTCTCCATGCTCCAAAAGTTGGTTGTTTTGTATCCAAACGTGTGCAAAATGAAGCAGAGCCCGGCAATGCCCTCTGCAAGCCGCTGAAAATGCGCTGAAAGTGGAGTTCTCGCCTGTGGCTGCCACGGTGGGATGCATTTTCACAACGGGTTTCGATGGAGGGCTTCTTGTCGAACCAGACCCCGGACGAGCTACAGAGACTGGCCGCGCTGCGCGATCTGCTGGTGCTGGACACCCCGCCAGAACCCCTGTTCGACTCCATCACCCGGATGGCAGCCCAGGTGTGCGGGGTGCCCATTGCGTTGATCAGCCTGGTGGATGAAAACCGCCAGTGGTTTAAGGCAAATGTGGGCCTGACGGGGGTGAGTGAAACGGCCCGCGAGATTGCTTTTTGCGCGCACACCATACAGCAGCCCGACATCCTGGAAGTGGCAGATGCGCGGCGGGACGCGCGCTTTGATTCCAACCCCCTGGTCACCGGCGAGCTGCAGATGCGCTTTTATGCCGGGGCACCGCTGCTGGCCCCCGGTGGCGAGCGGGTGGGTGCGCTGTGCGTGATTGACCAGCAGGCACGCCGCCTGGATGCCCACCAGCGCGCCACCTTGCAGTCGCTGTCTACCATGGCGGCGCAGGCCCTGGCCATGCGGCGCGACCTGCTCACCCGTGCCTTTGCGGTGCGCCAGGACTACGAAAAGGCCTTGGCCGACAGCGAAGCCCGCTACCGCACCATGGTGGAAGGGCAGGGCGAAATGGTGTCCCTGTCCTGGCCCAGCGGTGAGCTGTTCTATGCCAACCCGGCCTACGCCCGCTTTGTCGGGCTGGAGGGGCAGGACATGGTGGGCCTCAACCTGTACGACTATGTGGCACCCGAGGACCGCGAAGCCCTGCGTGCGCGCCTGACGGACGTGTTTGCCACCGGGCAGCGCTGCGCCAACGAAAACCGTCTGCGCTGCAGCCAGGGGCGTCAGCCAGACCGCTGGGTGGCCTGGGTCAACACCCTGTTGCACGACGCACAAGGGCGGCCATACGTGCATTCGGTGGGGCGTGACATTACCGAGCAGAAAGAGGCTGCCCGGGCCTTGCACGCCAGTGAACAGTTGCTGGCCCGCATCGGCCGCGTGGCGGGCGTTGGCGGCTGGGAGCGTGATCTGGTCACGGGCCGCTCGGCGTGGACCGTGCAGATGCATCGTATTCATGACGTTGAACCGGGCGTGGTACCCGCCCTGCAGGACGCGCTGGACTTTTACGAACCGCACGCGCGCCCCGTGATACGCCAGGCCTTTGCCCGTGCCATTGAAACAGGCGAGCCCTGGGACCTGGAGTTGCCTGCCGTCACCGCCAAAGGGCGGCGCATCTGGCTGCGCTCTGCGGGCGAGGCGGAGCGGCAAGGCGGCGTGACGGTGCGACTGGTCGGTGCCGTGCAGGACATCACCGAGCGCGTGCACGCCGAACGCGCGCGGCGCATGCTCTCAGACATCATCGAAAGCACTTCTGACTTTGTGGTGCAAGCCTCCGCCGAGGGAGATATCACCTACCTCAACCCCGCGGTGAGGCGGCTGCTTGGCCTGGCCCCGGAGGTGCCCGCTGCCCAGGTATCGCTGTCGGCATTGTTTTCGCCCGAAGTGCAAAAGCTCCATACCGATGTGGTGGTGCCCGAAGTGGTGCGCAGTGGCGTGTGGACGGGCGAAATCCATGTGCTGGACGCGCAGGGGCGGCAGGTGCCGGTCAGCCACATGGTCATTGGCCACCGCGACAGGCAAGGGCGGCTGGAGCATCTGTCTGCTGTGATGCGCGACATTTCGCAGGCCGAGCAGGCGCGGCTGGAGTTGCTGCGCCAGACCGGCACCCTTCGCTCCATCACCGAAGCCGTGCCCGCGCTGGTGGCGGTGGTGGGGGCAGACCAGCGGTTTCGCTTCATCAACAGCGCATTTGAGCGCTGGCACGGCCACCCACGTGACGAGATGCTGGGCCACACGCTGGCCCAGGTGCTGGGAGACCACGCCTACCAGCGCAGCCTGCCCATGGTGCAACGCGTACTGGCGGGCGAGACGGTCACTTTTGAAGAAGATGACCCGCTGCGCAGCCCGCCAGGATGTCTGTCCGTGCATTACCTGCCACTCAGAACCCCCTCGGGTGAGGTGGATGGATTCGTTGCCATGGCGCAGGACATTACCGAGCACCGGCAGGAAGCAGGGCGGCTGCTTGCGCTGTCGCAGCGCGACCCGCTTACCGGGCTGCTCAATCGCGCCGGACTGGACGCCTACATGCAGCGCAGCATGGCCCAGGGGGGCGGTTCACACATGGCGCTGCTGTACATCGATCTCGACCATTTCAAACCGGTGAACGACACCTACGGGCACCCCGTGGGTGACGAGCTGCTCAAGCTGTTTGCCCAGCGTCTGCGTTCGCTGGTACGCCCGCGTGACGCTGTGGCGCGCCTGGGCGGGGATGAGTTTGCCGTGGTGCTGGAGCAGGTGCGTGAGCTGGACCATGCCCGTTCCGTGGCCGCCAAGATCGTGGAGGCCGCCCAGGCTCCGTTTGACTTGCAGGGAGACCCCGTCCGTGTCGGTGCCAGTGTGGGCCTGGCTTTCGGGGTGGGCGAGGCGGAAAACGCCCATGACCTGATTGCGCGTGCCGATGCCAAGCTGTATCTGGCCAAGCGCCAGGGGCGCGGGCAATATCAGGGACCGGGCTGAGTGACGGCCGCTCCGCTCAGAAGCTTCTTGTTGTGGGGCGGGGGCGTGCGTGGTGCATCATCCCGCCATGAGTTTCTGGATTGATACCCACGTTCACCTCGACGCGCCCGAGCTGGCGCAGGATGTGGACACCGTGCGCGAACAAGCCCGGCACGCCGGGGTGGCGCACTGCGTGCTGCCCGCAGTGGAACGCAGCAACTGGGACGCGGTGCGTCTGCTGGCCCACCGGCATGGCGACAGCTATGCCCTGGGCATCCACCCCCTGTACACCGGCCGTGCCAGCGATGAAGACCTGGAGCTTTTGGCTCTGGCGCTGCAGCAGCACCGCAGTGACCCGCGTCTGGTGGCTGTGGGGGAAATCGGTCTGGATTACTTTGTGCCTGGGCTCGACAACGAGCGCCAGCAGCGCCTGTACCGCGCCCAGTTGTTGCTGGCACGGCGTCTGGATTTGCCAGTGATTTTGCATGTGCGCCGGTCGGCCGATCCATTGCTCAAAGCCCTGCGCGAGGTGCGGGTGCCGGGCGGCATTGCGCATGCCTTCAATGGCAGTGCCCAGCAGGCCCAGGCGTTCATCGCCTTGGGTTTCAAGCTCGGCTTTGGCGGGGCGGTGACGTATGACCGGGCCCTGCAATTGCGCCGTCTGGCCGCAGAGTTGCCGCTGGAAAGCGTGGTGATGGAAACAGACTCCCCCGACATCCCGCCCCACTGGCTCTACACCACGGCGGCCCAGCGGGCGCAAGGCGTGCCCCAGGGGCGCAACACCCCCACCGAGCTGCCCCGCATTGCCGCTGCGGTGGCCGAATTGCGTGGCATGTCTGCGCAGGCTTTGGCCGAGGCCACCACCGCCAACGCCTGCGCCGCTTTGCCGGGTGTGCGTCAGTTATTGGATGAAAAACGGCTGTAGCGCCCTATTGACAAGCGCAGGCAGCTATATTTTGTATAGCAAAAATCCTGGCATGTGCGATGGATACCTGCCCTATACATTCCCGATACGTGGGCGCTTCACAATCACGCTCATGAGCAAAACCGAGGCAGCCCCATCACCAGCCACTGGCCGCAAAGCGCCTGGCCCTCCGGCAAGCGCGCCGCAGATGGAGTCATCGGGGCTTCGCCTGCAAGGCCTGCCGCCAGTGGTGTCGGGCCACACCGTGGTGCTGGTGCTGGGCAGCTTTCCGGGGGCGGCTTCTCTGCAGGCTCAGCAGTACTACGGCCATCCGCAAAACCAGTTCTGGCGCATCTTGCAAAGCCTGTGGCCGCAGCACCCCATCCCGCCTGCCGGGCCTGAGCATTACGCGCAGCGTTGCGCGTGGCTGCTGGACCGAGGTTTGGGCGTGTGGGATGTGTATGCCAGTTGCGAACGCCAGGGCAGCCTGGACGCCAGCATCCGCCACCCCGTGGTCAACGATTTTGCGCAGTTGCTGCGGCAGTGCCCGGCACTGCGCGCCATCGCCCACAATGGGGGGGAGAGTTTCAAGCACAGTGCGGCGGTGCGCCAGCAGTGGGCAGGGGCCTATGCCGGTGCTCAGGTGCAGTCGGTGCGGCTGCCCTCCACCAGCCCCGCCAACGCCGCCTGGAGCTTTGAACGTAAACGGACCGAATGGGCCCGGCTGATGGCCGAGCACGGATTGCTTTGAATATGACCCGCAAAAAAAACACCCTCCCCGAGCTGCCGGAAGTCAGCGTCTCTGACGACGGAGAAGTCCGTCACCTGCACCTGGGCACGCCCTGGATTCAGGGCTCCATGCGGGTGGATGACCCCTTTGTGCTGGAGCTGGAATACGTGCAGCGCATGATGGCTTGGCTGCTGTTTGTCGAACCCACCTCTGTGACCAAGCGCCATGCCATGCAGCTGGGCCTGGGGGCGGGGGCCATCACCAAGTTCTGCCACAAGAAGCTGCGCCTGTGCGCCACGGCAATTGAGCTGAACCCCCAGGTGCTGGCCGTGTGCCGCCAGTGGTTCAAGCTGCCGCCCGATGGCCCCAAGCTGAGGGTCATTTTGGGTGACGCAGCGCAGGAAATCCGCGATCCCATGTGGCTGGGCACGGTGGATGCGCTGGCGGTGGACCTGTACGACCACGAGGCCGCAGCCCCGGTGCTCGACAGCCCCGACTTTTATGCCGACTGCCGTGCATTGTTGTCAGAAGACGGGTGCATGACAGTGAACCTGTTTGGCCGATCCTCCAGCTACGAGCGTAGCCTGCAGAGCATGGCCAGCGCCTTTGGTGAAGATACCCTGTGGGCCTTCAAGCCCACGCGCGAAGGCAACACGGTGGTGCTGGCACAGCGCACGCCTTCACGCCCCAAGCGCGCCGAGCTGATGGCCCGTGCCGAGGTGGTGCAGGAGCGTTGGGGGCTGCCCGCTACCAAGTGGCTGCGTGTGTTCAAGCCGGTGGTAGCTTGAGGTTGTGCTCGTGCCTTGTTGCAGGAACGGTGACAGGGGCTGCGGTGTGTAAGCCGTAGCCTCTGCGCTGTTCATGGTTTGTGTGATTGATCCAGGTTTCTTCCATGTCTACTGTGCCCTTGCCTGCGTCTACTGCCTCTACTGCGTCTGCAGCCCCGGCGGTCGCCCCGCGTTCTGCGTCGGCCTCCACATTCAAAGGCCCGCTCGTCTGGCGCAAGCTGGTGGATTGGCTGAGTGCCGACGGAGTCATTTCCGCCGAAGAGGCCCAGCGCACCATTGCGCGTTGTTCGCAGGCTGAGAGTGCGCAGAACCCGCTGGTGCGGCTCGCCAATGTGGCCATGTCGCGGGCCAGTGATGGCAGGCCGCTGGACATCGAGGCCTTGACGGAATACCTGGCACAACGCTCGGGACTGCCTTACCTGCGCATTGATCCGCTCAAGGTGGATGTGGGCCGTGTGGCCGACACCATGAGTGCGACGTATGCCGAGCGGCACAAGGTGCTGCCTGTGCAGGTCACGCCCGCTGAAGTGGTGGTGGCCACTGCAGAACCCTTCATCACCGACTGGGTGGCCGAGGTGGAGCGCCAGTCGCGTCGCACGGTGCGCCGCGTGGTGGCCAACCCGCAGGACATCCACCGCTTCACGGCTGAATTTTTTGCGCTGGCCAAATCGGTGAAGGCGGCACAAAAGGCGGGCGGTGCCAATGCGGGCAGCAGCTTTGAGCAACTGGTGGAGCTGGGCAAGACCAACAAGCAGCTCGATGCCAACGACCAGGGCGTGGTGCGCGTGGTGGACTGGCTGTGGCAGTACGCCTTTGACCAACGCGCCAGCGATATCCACCTGGAACCACGACGTGAGCAGGGGGTGATTCGCTTCCGCATCGACGGGGTGCTGCACCCCGTCTACCAGATGCCCATGGGCGTGCACAACGCCATGGTCTCGCGCATCAAGCTCCTGGGGCGCATTGACGTGGTGGAAAAGCGCCGCCCGCAGGATGGCCGCATCAAGACCCGCAATCCGCGTGGTGAAGAAGTGGAAATGCGCCTTTCCACGCTGCCCACGGCGTTTGGCGAAAAGATGGTGATGCGGATTTTTGACCCGGACAACGCGGTGAAGGACCTGGACGCGCTGGGCTTCTCGCTGCACGACGCGCAGCGCTGGGAGGCGCTGGTCAAGCGGCCGCACGGCATCATTCTGGTGACCGGGCCCACGGGCTCGGGCAAGACCACCACGCTGTACTCCACCTTGAAGCGTGTGGCGACGGAAGAGGTCAACGTCAGCACGGTGGAAGACCCCATCGAAATGATCGAGCCCAGCTTCAACCAGACGCAGGTGCAGCCCCAGCTCGACTTCAACTTTGCCGAAGGCCTGCGTGCCTTGATGCGGCAGGACCCGGACATCATCATGGTGGGTGAAATCCGCGATCTGGAAACTGCAGAGATGGCGATCCAGGCAGCGCTGACGGGCCACCTGGTGTTCTCTACCCTGCACACCAACGATGCTCCCAGCGCCATCACCCGCATGATGGAGCTGGGTGTGCCGTCCTACCTGATCAACGCCACACTGCTGGGCGTACTGGCCCAGCGGCTGGTGCGCACCTTCTGCAAACAGTGCCGCCAGCCCGACCCCGCTGCCCAGCGCGAAACCTTGGCCGAGGTCGTCAAACCCTGGAAGCTCAATGGCTCTTATCAACCCTACAAGGCTGTGGGCTGCGTGGATTGCCGCATGACGGGTTTTCAGGGGCGTATGGGCCTGTATGAGTTGCTGACGGTGAGTGAGCAGCTCAAGGAAAAGATCAACCAGGCCCCATCGATTGAAGCGCTACGCAGGCAGGCTGTGCAGGACGGTATGCGGCCCCTGCGTCTGGCTGGTGCCTTGCGCGTGGCCGAGGGCGTGACTTCGCTGGAAGAGGTGATTGCTGCCACGCCGCCGCTGGAAGCCTGAGCCTGTTGACGACCTGACCATGGTGCCTGTAGCCCGCTAAAAACCGATAGCAACGGGTGCTCGGAGATCGGGGTTTTCCCGATGTTTGGGTGCTTCGTCCCTAGGGCGTTACCGAATGTAGGTGGAATCCACATCGAGTGTGGGAAACCTTGCCACCACAATCGCCCGATCCGAATTTCCTTAAGGGGACGAACTCGTGAAAATCAAGAGTCAGAAAGACTTTTTCTCCGGCGTGATGTTCATGGCCGTTGGAGGAGCCTTTGCGTGGGGAGCCACCACGTACAACATCGGCTCGGGAGCCCGCATGGGCCCCGGCTACTTCCCGTTGATCCTCGGCATTCTGCTGGCCATCATTGGCCTGGTCATCACCTTCAAGGCGATGACAGTGGAAACCGCTGACGGCGACAAGATTGGCAAGTGGGCCTGGAAGCCTCTGTTCTTCATCCTGGCAGCCAACTTCGCGTTCGGCATCTTGCTGGGTGGCTTGCCCAGCATCGGCGTGCCAGCCATGGGTCTGATTGTGGCCATCTATGCATTGACGTTCATTGCCAGCCTGGCAGGGAACGAATTCAGTGCCAAGGGTGTTTTTGGACTAGCCACCATTCTGGCTATCGGCAGCTATGTGGCTTTCGTATGGGCGCTGAAGTTGCAGTTCCCGGTGTGGCCCAGTTTCATCTCCGGTTAAAGCAGGTACACCACCATGGAATTGATTAACAACCTTTCGCTGGGTTTTGGCGTTGCCTTCACGTTTCAGAACCTGATCTACTGTTTCATCGGCTGCTTGCTGGGCACGCTGATCGGTGTGCTGCCAGGCATTGGCCCTGTGGCCACCATTGCGATGCTGCTGCCCGCCACGTATGCGCTGCCACCCGTGGCGGCGCTGATCATGCTGGCCGGTATCTACTACGGCGCGCAGTACGGTGGTTCCACCACCGCCATTCTGGTGAACCTGCCTGGCGAGTCCTCGTCTGTGGTGACGGTGATCGACGGCTACCAGATGGCCCGCAAGGGCCGTGCAGGCCCCGCGCTGGCGGCTGCCGGTCTGGGCTCGTTCTTTGCAGGTTGCGCCGGTACGCTGATCCTGGCGGCGTTTGCCCCTCCACTGACTGAGGTGGCCTTCAAGTTCGGCCCTGCAGAGTACTTCTCTCTGATGGTGCTGGGCCTGATCGGTGCTGTGGTGCTGGCTTCGGGCTCCCTGCTCAAGGCGGTGGCCATGATCGTGCTGGGCCTGCTGATGGGTCTGGTGGGTACCGACGTGAACTCCGGTGTGGCCCGTTTCAGCTTCGACATCCCTGAGCTGACAGACGGCATTGGCTTCGTGACCATTGCCATGGGTGTGTTCGGTTACGGCGAAATCATTGCCAACCTGTCTCAGCCTGACGATGAGCGTGAAGTGTTCACTGCCAAGGTGGAAGGCCTGTTCCCCACCAAGGAAGACTTCAAGAACATGGTGCCCGCCGTGCTGCGTGGTACAGCCCTGGGCTCTGCACTGGGTATCCTGCCTGGCGGTGGTGCGTTGCTGGCTGCGTTTGCGGCTTACACACTGGAGAAGAAGACCAAGCTGCGTCCCGGTGAAGTGCCTTTCGGTCAAGGCAACATCCGCGGTGTGGCGTCGCCTGAATCGGCCAACAATGCCGGCTCGCAAACTTCGTTCATCCCGCTGCTGACACTGGGTATCCCTCCCAACGCCGTGATGGCGCTGATGGTGGGTGCCATGACCATCCACAACATCCAGCCTGGTCCTCAGGTGATGACCAGCAACCCCGAGCTGTTCTGGGGTCTGATCGCTTCCATGTGGATTGGTAACGCCATGCTGGTGATCCTGAACCTGCCCCTGATCGGCATCTGGATCAAGCTGCTCACAGTGCCTTACCGCTGGCTGTTCCCCTCCATCGTGCTGTTCTGCGCGGTGGGCGTGTACTCCACCAACAACAACACGTTTGACGTGTGGATGGTGGGCGCATTCGGCCTGATCGGTTATGTCTTCCACAAGCTGGGTACCGAGCCTGCACCTTTGCTGCTGGGTTTCATTCTGGGCCCCATGATGGAGGAGAACCTGCGCCGTGCTCTGCTGCTGTCGCGCGGTGACTGGAGCGTGTTTGTCACGCGTCCCCTGTCTGCCGGCCTGCTGGCTGCTGCGGCCCTGCTGCTCATCATCGTGCTGCTGCCTGCGGTGAAGAACAAGCGCGAGGAAGCCTTCGTCGAAGAGTGAGTCTGACAAGGGCAGGTCCATCTGCCCACAGACAGCGCGCTTGGCGCATGAATGCAACGGCACCTTCGGGTGCCGTTGTTTTTTGTCCTTTACCCAGCATGGATACCGCGGCCTGTGAGTACACAATGGCGCCTTCAGCCGCAGGGATTTGCATGCCAGCTATGACCAGCCCCAAGCAGCACCCGCACCGGGTTCTGTTGCACAACGAAATCCATGCCCGACCACCGGAGGCCATGTCGGCCCCACTGGCGATCGCCCACATCGTCATGCTGGCCGATGCGGGCGAGCGGGAGGCCAGCCGTGCCCATGTGGCGGCCTTGTTGAGGGATCACCATCTGGCGCTGCCAGATGCTGGTACTACCCATTTGCGCATGGATCTGGGAGCCTTTCGCATCCGGTGGGAGCTGCATACCGAATTTGTGACCTGGACCTTCATGGTCGCCACCGCCACAGACGCATTTGGCGAGCGTGAGCCCGCCAGTGCCATCGATGTGGTGCCGCAGGACTGGCTCGCGCACTTGCCAGGCCAGTGCCTTTGCAGCCTGAACTTGTGGGTGCTGCCCACCCATACCTTCGGTTCAGGCAACCTTGTCAAGCATGTGCTGCATGAGGACACGCTGGTGGCTTCGACTGTGGCCGATGGGCATGGAGAGGTGTATACCGACTTTGCGATTCACGCCGATGGCTTTTCGCGCATGGTGCTGCTGGCCGGTGGCATGACACCGCGCCGTCTGGGCCGCCTGGTGCAGCGTCTGCTGGAGATCGAAACCTACCGCATGGCGGCCTTGCTGGGGTTGCCTGCAGCGCGGGAGGCCTCGTCGGTGCTGGCCTTTGCCGAACGCGAACTGGCAGCGCTGGCCGATGCCATCCGCACCGCCAACCGGGATGATGAGCCCGCCTTGCTGGACCGCCTGACCAAGCTGGCTGGACAGGTGGAGAGCCAGTATGCGGCCAGCCATTCACGGTTTTCAGCCAGCAGTGCGTATTTCGAGTTGCTGGACAAGCGGATCGAAGACATTGCCGAATCCCGCCTTGCAGGAATGCAGACCATCCGTGAATTCATGGATCGTCGCCTGACCCCTGCCCGCAGCACCTGCGAATGGGCCGCTCGTCGGCAGGACGCCTTGTCTCAACGTGTTTCGCGCATGAGCAACCTGCTGCGCACGCGGGTGGAAATTGAGCAGCAGCAAAGCAGCCAGGCTTTGCTGGCAGCGATGAACCAGCGGCAGGATCTGCAACTCAAGCTGCAGTCCACAGTCGAGGGGCTCTCTGTGGCAGCCATCACCTACTACATCGTGGGGCTGGTCACCTATCTGGCCAAGGGGGGCAAAGCCTTGGGTTGGCCGCTATCGGCAGAGTCGACCGCAGCCATAGCAATCCCTGTCGTGGCTGTGGGTGTGTGGTGGTCGCTTCGGCGCTTGCACCACAGCCTGTTTCAGAAGCACTGAACGTCTGAGGGTGTTGCCTTCACCTATCGGAAGGCAGCCAGTACCCACCTGAAAAGCAAGGTGGCTCTGTCACTTTGGCCCTATCACGTCATCGTGATCGGCGTTGCCCGCGCAACTGAGGTCCGATGGTCTGGAGTGCGAGGTCGTGACACACTCAAGTTCTTTGAATGGACGCTTGGGTGTGCTGAATTCTTCCCCTCAATCCTCCTCATCACGCGGAATGGCCGCAGGCCTCGCCCTCGCTTTGGCGGGCTCTATTGCCTTCAGTGGCAAGGCCATCATCGTGAAGCTTGCGTACAGATATGGCGTGGACGCGGTCACGCTCATCATGTATCGCATGCTGTTTGCCCTGCCCATTTTCGCGGCCATGGCCTGGTGGGCCAGCCGTGGCAAAGCACCGCTGTCCACCAAGGACAAGTGGGGCGTCGTGGGGCTGGGGGTGACGGGTTACTACCTCGCAAGCTTTCTGGATTTCGCGGGGCTGGCATACATCACGGCCAGCCTCGAGAGACTGATTCTGTACCTCAACCCAACGCTGGTCATGGTTCTGGGCTGGGCAATGTATGGCAAGCGGATTCGCTGGATGCAAGCCGTGGGCATGCTCATCAGCTATTGCGGCGTGGTTCTGGTTTTTGGGTTGGAGGCCCGCATGCAGGGGGCTCATACAGCTTGGGGGGCGCTCCTGGTGTTCCTGAGTGCCGCCAGCTATGCGGTGTATCTGGTCTACAGCGGTGAAATGGTGCAGCGCATTGGCTCGTTGCGGCTGGTGGGCCTTGCCACCACCGTGGCCTGCATCTGCTGCCTGGTGCAGTTTGTCCTGTTGCGCCCTTTGAGCGCTGCGCAGGTCGCCCCGCAAGTGCTCTGGCTCTCGGTACTCAATGCCACGCTGTGCACCGCAGCGCCAGTGCTGATAGTGATGATGGCGATTGAGCGCATCGGGGCGGGCATGGCGGCCCAGGTGGGAATGGTGGGGCCACTGTCGACCATCCTGATGGGCATCTGGCTGCTGGGAGAGCCCTTCACCTTATGGATTGCCGCCGGCACAGCGTTGGTGGTCGCAGGCATTTTTGTGTTCACCCGCGCCGCCCGCGGGTGAACGTTCTGAAGGGGAGAGGCGTCTGCCCGCCTTGGCGAAGAGTGCGGACGCTACGCCTGCTTACTTGCTGGGTGCACCCCAGCCGTTCGCAGACCCTCCGTTGCCCCAGTTCTGGTTGCCAGAAGAGTAGGTGGACATACCGGGCGGCATGGCCTGCTGAGGCGTTGTCGTGGGCATGCGCTGGTAGGGCGATGCCTGACCGCCTGTGCTGGCTGAATAGCCTGGGCGAGCAGGTTGCTGGCGCTTGTTGGAGGGCGTTTGAGCCTCCTCGCCCCCATTGTTGTCTTCATCGTCCCCGTCTTGGGATGCGCCTGCAGGGGCGTGATTGGCTTTGCCGTTCCCCCAGCCCCGGGTACCGGCGGTCGCGGTGGGGGTGGTGGTGCTGCTTCCCCCGCGTCCCAGCGCGCCACCCAGTGTGCGCATGCTTCCGGTGCTGGCGTTGTTGTTGCCGCTGGGGGCGGCCGAGTTGGCAGCACCCATGTCGAAGTTGTGAACCCAGCCACTTGCGCCGTCGGGAGTTTGAACCTTGACCCAAGGGCCATTGCGTTCATTGGTACGGGTGAGCTGCGTGTTGGCAGGAATGGATCCCAGACTGGGCGCGTTGTCCGCCGGGGATTCACGCAGCTCGGTGGACCGCTTGGTCACCGCAGACTGCGCCTGTGCTGTGCCAAACGGGAGTGCAACAGTCAAAGCCAAGCCGGTTGCAAGGGCTAGGGGATTCAGCCAGTTCATGGAATACGCCTCAATCTATGATGCCCCCGCGAGAGGATTCAAAGGCGCGACGGAGGTCCGTGGCAATTTGAAAGTCCTCAGATGGCATCAACAAATGTAAACCGGAGATTGTTATGGATTTGGGTATTGCGGGCAAATGGGCGCTGGTGTGTGGCGCCAGCAAAGGTTTGGGTTTTGGATGCGCGCAGGCGCTGGTGCGCGAAGGCGTCCATGTGGTCATCAATGCCCGCAATGCAGAAGTCCTGGAACAGGCTGCTATTCAATTGAGAGCTGACGGCGCCCAGTGGGCAAGCGCTGGAAGTCAAAATCAGCGGGCCCCTCAAGTGATTGCCGTGGCGGCCGACATCACCACGGCGCAAGGGCGTGAAGCCGTGTTTGCCGCAGCTGGCGGGCCAGGGCGTGACTTCGACATCGTGGTCACCAATGCGGGCGGGCCACCGCCCGGCGATTTCCGTGACTGGGACCGTGATGCCTGGATCAAGGCGGTGGATGCGAACATGCTCACGCCCATCGAGCTGATCAAGGCCACGGTGGACGGCATGGCATCGCGTGGATTTGGTCGCATCGTCAACATCACTTCCAGCGCTGTGAAGGCGCCTATTGATGTGTTGGGTTTGTCCAACGGTGCACGCAGTGGCCTCACCGGATTTGTGGCGGGGGTGGCCCGCAGCAAACTGGCGGCGCAGGGCGTCACCATCAACAACCTTCTGCCTGGAAAGTTCGATACGGATCGCCTGGCGACCACGCTGGGCGTGGCAGCCACAAAGACCGGCAAATCCATTGAGGACGTGCGCACTGCGCAGCAGGCAGCCATTCCCGCAGGCCGCTTTGGTACGACACAGGAGTTTGGTGCCATCTGCGCATTTCTGTGCAGTGTCCATGCGGCCTACATGACGGGTCAGAACGTGCTGGCAGATGGGGGCGCTTTCCCCGGCGCATGATTTCCTTGCCACCGTTATCGCGTGGGCGCACACTCTTGACTAATGTCAATTAAATGTGACCAAGCGTAGCAATTTAGCTGTGCTCGGGCCGCGTAATGGGCACAATCGACGCCGCTATGTCTGTGGCCCGCAGGGTGGCGCTCTTCTTGCTTTTTTCTGTCCAGGAAAAGGGGAGCTAACGAAAAGCTTGGGTTTGTGTGGCCGCCATGTTGAGCTTGTTCCCATCACTGCGAAGAATGCGCCCAGGCGCTGCCGCGCTGTGCTGCTGCATGGGGCTGGCTTTGGCGATGGCTGCGGCCCATGCCAAACCACCGCCCCCTGCCTACCATTTGCGCGTGGTGGGAGGGCTGGCGGATTTGAGTCAATACACGCGCCGGGAAGAGCCTTTCTGGTCCAAGGAACTGGCCCGCATCAGTGGCGGTCGCTACACCGCCGAAATTGTTCCTTTTGACCGCGCTGGAGTTCCCGGCACAGAGATGTTGCGCCTGATGCAGTTGGGGGTTGTGCCCTTTGGCACGGCGCTCATGAGCTCCTTCAGTGCCCAGTATCCCGAATACACGGCGCCTGACCTTGCGGGGCTGAACCCTGACATCCGCACGTTGCGACTCACCCTGAAGGCCTTCAGGCCTTACCTGGAAAAGACCCTGCGCGAGCAGCACGGGGTGGAGCCGCTGGCCATTTACGTGTACCCGGCGCAGGTCGTGTTCTGCAGCAAACCCATGAGCAGCCTGGCGGACCTTTCCGGGCGCAGGGTCCGGGTTTCATCGTCGACGCAGGCTGACTTTGTGACGGCTCTGGGCGCCGTGCCCATCCTCACAGGCTTTGCGCAGATTGTGCCCAGCGTCAAGGCGGGCAACATGGACTGTGCCATCACCGGCACCATGTCCGGCAATACGCTGGGCCTGTACTCGCTGATGAGCCATGTGCACGGCTTGCCCATCACCTGGGGGCTGGCTGTCTTTGGCGCCAACAGGGCCGTGTGGACTGCACTGCCCGCCGAATTGCGTGACTTGCTGCAGACGGAATTACCCAAGCTGGAGGCCTCCATCTGGAGCGAATCGGAGCGTGAGACCGCCGATGGCCTGGCCTGCAACCGCGGTGCGCCCGAGTGCGCAGGCGGGCGCAAGGGGCGAATGGTCCTGGTGCCTGTTTCTGAGCAGGACGAGCGTCGCCGACGGGATATTTTTGCGTCTACCGTGCTGCCGCGATGGTTGCAGCGCTGCGGTCAGCGTTGTGCGCAGGTCTGGAACTCCACCATCGGTCCGGTGCACGGCACCATGGCTTCTGCCCCCAAAGCGCCATGAGCCCCGAGATACCCCGGCGCATCAAGCTCTTTGTCTGGGGAGGTGTGTCCGCCTTTGTGCTGGCTGTCGTGGCCGTGGCTGCAACGCTCATCTACCAGGCCCGACAGGTAGCGCTGGTGGATGCCGCCAGCGGTGCCAATCGCTTTGTCGCCAGTGCGGAGGCGGCCCTGAATCGCTCATTCCTGGCGGTGGATGTTTTGCTGGCCAGCATGGACGAGATTCTGGAGCTGTCGGGCGTGCGGCAGGAATGGCTGGACCCGGAGGTCGCCAGCCAAAGGCTGCGCAGCTCGGCCCGGCAGAACCTCATGGTGCGCTACGTTGCGCTGCTGGATGAGAAAGGCCGGGTCATTGCGTCATCGGATGCTGCGGGGGCCTCGCTGTCGGTGTCACTGCCTGCAGGTCTGGCCGACCTGGTGTTCTCGCAGCCGGTTCCCATGCTCACGGTCAGCGCCCCTGCCGTGAGTTTTGTCAGTGCCGAAAAGGTGCTGTACATGGCACGCCCCATGGCCTTGGCCGACGGCTCCCGCATGCTGGCGGTGGCGCAGGTACCTGTGGTGGCATTGGCCGGGGTGCTGACGCAGGGCATGGACATTCCAGGCTTGCAGGTCACTCTGG
This sequence comes from Acidovorax sp. DW039, assembly GCF_037101375.1. Lineage (NCBI taxonomy): Bacteria > Pseudomonadati > Pseudomonadota > Betaproteobacteria > Burkholderiales > Comamonadaceae > Acidovorax > Acidovorax sp. DW039. The sequence goes on from NZ_AP029019.1 coordinate 1,542,700, forward strand.
AGCGAACTGGCGGGCAGGCCCTTTTGACCTTGCCCCGACAGGAAGAGGGCGAAAAGCTGCTGCTTTCGCCACCCCTGGCTGAACTGGATGCCACGGGCCCCGCGTGGCAAGCCCGTGCACGGCTTGGCGGCGAGCCCGCGCTGGTGGTGTACCGCCCTTTGATGTACCAGGACTTGCGCATTGCTGCCAGCGTGCCCCGACACGATGCCTTGACGGCATGGCGCTCGACCCGGGATGGCATTGTGCTCACCACCCTGGGTTTTGTTGCGATGATGATCCTGGTTGGCGCAGTATCCATGCGCTACCTGGACCGCATGACGCAGGCGCGGGTGGCCATCGCCCACTCCAAGGCCACGCTGGACGAGGCGCTGGAGTCCATGGTCAGCGGCTTTGTTCTGCTCGACAGCCAGATGCGGCTGGTGCAGTGGAACCGGCGGTTTGAGGAGATCTACCCCTGGCTCAAGGGGCACCTGGCACCGCAGATTCCCTTTCGTGAACTCCTGATGGAGAAAGCCCGGCACCACCTGGAAAACGCGTCGCCTGAAGAGCAGTTGCGCTGGGTGGAGCAACGCGTGGCTGTGCAACGTAATCCGCAAGGCCCGCATGAACAGGGCCTGCCGGATGGCCGTGTGATCCAGGTGACAGAGCGGCCTACCCCTGATGCCGGGCTGGTGATCACCTACCACGATGTCACCGAACTGCGCCGGGCCAGCGCAGAGATCGAAAACCTCGCTTTCTACGATCCGCTGACCGGGCTGCCCAATCGCCGCTTGCTGATGGACCGGATTCAGCAGGCCGTGGCGGCCAACGCCCGCAGTGGCCAGCATGGCGCGCTGCTGTTCCTCGATCTGGACCACTTCAAGACATTGAACGACACCTTGGGACACGAGGTGGGAGACATGCTGCTGCGCCAGGTGGCTGAGCGACTGCGGGCCTGCGTGCGCACCGAAGACACGGTGGCCCGCCTGGGTGGGGACGAGTTTGTGGTCATGCTCAAGAATCTGGCGGCCAGCCGCAACGATGCGGCTTCGCTGGCCCGGCGCGTGGCCGAGAAAATCTTGCGCCGCCTGAACATGCCGTACGCCTTGGGCGCCCACCTTTATCACAGCACGCCCAGCATAGGCGCCACGCTGATCGGCCTGGACATGCAGCCTCCGGTAGATCTGCTTAAACAGGCAGACATTGCGATGTACCAGGTCAAGTCGCAAGGGCGCAACTCGTTGTGCTTTTTTGACCCCCAGATGCAGGTGGCCATCAACCAGCGGGTGCAGCTGGAAAACGACCTGCAGAAAGCCATTTTTGAAGGCGAGTTTGAACTCCACTACCAACCCCAGCAGCGCCTGGATGGCCGGATCGTGGGGGTGGAGGGGCTGGTGCGCTGGCGTCACCCCGAGCGGGGCCTGATTGCTCCCGGGGGGTTCATCGCGGTGGCCGAAGAGAGTGAACTGATCGTGCCGATTGGCTACTGGGTGCTGCGCACCGCCTGCGCGCAGCTGGCAGCATGGAAGAGTGATCCGCGGTATCAGCACGTGCAGGTGTCGGTCAACGTGAGCGCCCGGCAGTTCCGTCAGCCTGACTTTGTGGAACGTGTGGTGGAGATCTTGCGCGAAACCGGCGCGCAAGCCCATCTGCTCAAGCTGGAGCTGACCGAGTCGCTGGTGCTGGACGACGTGGACGACACCATCGCCAAGATGGAGCAGCTCAAGACCAAAGGCGTGCGCTTCTCTGTGGACGACTTTGGCACCGGTTACTCATCGCTGGCCTACCTCACGCGTCTGCCGCTCGATCAACTGAAGATTGACCAGTCCTTTGTGCGCAACCTGGGCGCCAAGCAGACCGATGACGTGATTGTGCAAACCATCATCGGCATGGCACGCAACCTGGAGCTGGACGTGATTGCAGAAGGCGTGGAGACCGTGGAGCAGCGTGACACCCTGGCCCGTTACGGTTGCCATTACTTCCAGGGCTACCTGCTGGGCAAGCCCATGCCGCTGCACGAGCTGGAGGCCCTGTTGGGGCATGACCCGGCGCTCCCAGCTGTGGATGCAGCGTAGGCTGAAGTTTTTTCGCCGTCCGCTGTGCGGCGGAGTCGATCCTTGCGGAGTGGCCTTGGGTTCAGCGCCGTGAAGACACCAGAATGCCTCCCACGATCAGCGCAAACGCCACGCCGTGAAAGAGGTGAGGACGCTCGCCCAGGAAGGCTGCAGACAGCAGGGCCGCAAAAAGCGGCGTGAGGTTGATGAAAAAGCCCGCCACGGCAGGCCCGGCACGTTGCACCCCCACCCCCCAGCAGCGGTAGGCCAGCACCGCCGGGCCGATTGCTATGAACGCCAGGGCCGCTGCCAGCGCCCAGCTCCATTCGATGTGAGTGCGCCCCAGGCTCCATTCCACGCCTGCAAAACTGCCGGACCATGCCAGGCCGAAGACCAGTTGCGCCATCAGGAATGCAGCCCAGTCGCTGCGCAGGCCCGCCGGTTCGCTGGTGCGCACCAGCAGCCAGCTATAAAAAGACCATGACCCCGTAGCCAGCAGCATGAACAGATCGCCCGGCACCAGGCGCAAAGCCAGCAGCTGGCTCCACTCCCCCCGGCTGAGCACGATCAGCACCCCCAGAATCGACAGCACCGCTCCTGCCAGCTGTTGGCGCGTGACCTTGGCACCAAAGAACAAGCTCCCCACAGCCAGCATCCATACCGGCATGCTGGAGCCCACCAGCGTCACGTTGATGGGGGTGGAGGTCTGCAGGGCCATGTACTGCAAAGCGTTGTAGAGGCCGATGCCCAGCAGGCCCAGCACGGCATAGCGTTGCCAGTGAGGCCACAGGGGGCTGTCCTTGCGCAGCACGTGGCGCGCCAGGGGCAGCAGGATGGCGAAGGCCAGTACCCAGCGCACAAAGTTCAGGGTGATGGGGGGGATCATTGTGTGCACCAGTCGGCCCACCACAGCATTGCCGGCCCATAGCAGCGGGGCCGTGGTCAGCAGCGCTGCGGTGCCGGGAGTCAGTCGTTGAGTCATGGTGGCAACTGTAACGGGCTGGCATCTGCAAGGCTTGCAGAAACATGGCACGATGCCTGCCGTTTTGTCACTCGCATTACAGGAGACCCCGAGCCATGACCCTTGCCGTCCAGATCCGCCAGCATGGCGGCCCCGAAGAGTTGCAACTTGTCGATGTGAACGTGGGCGAACCTGGCCCGGGCGAGATCCGTATCCGCCACCATGCCATCGGCCTGAATTTCATCGATGTGTACCACCGCACCGGCCTGTACCCGCTGAACATGCCCGCAGGCATTGGCATGGAGGGCGCAGGCGTGGTGGAGGCCGTGGGCGAGGGCGTCACCCATCTGAAGGTGGGTGACCGTGCCGCCTATGCCAGCAACCCGCCCGGCAGCTACAGCGAGGTGCGCGTGATGCCCGCCAAGACGGTGTGCAAACTGCCCGACGCCATCAGCTTTGAAACCGGCGCGGCAATGATGCTCAAGGGCCTGACAGCGCAGTACCTGCTGAAAAAGACGCTGCCCGTGGAGGGCCTGCAGGCCGGCGACTTTGTGCTGTTCCACGCGGCCGCTGGTGGGGTGGGGCTGATTGCCTGCCAATGGGCCAAGGCACTGGGCCTGCAACTGATCGGTACGGCCGGGTCCGACGCCAAGTGCCAGCTGGCACTGGCCAATGGGGCGGCCCACGCCATCAACTACATCACCGAAGACTTTGCGGCCCGGGTGAAGGACATCACTGGCGGCAAGGGCGTGAAAGTGGTGTACGACTCGGTGGGCAAGGACACCTGGGACAAGTCGCTGGACTGCCTGCGCCCCTTCGGCCTGATGGCCAGCTTTGGCAATGCCTCTGGCCCTGTGCCTCCGTTTGCACCCGGCGCACTGGGGGCCAAGGGCTCGCTGTACGTCACGCGCCAGACGCTGTTCACCCACATCGCCACCCGTGAAAGCACCCAGGCCATGGCCGACGACCTGTTTGCCGTGGTGGCCAGCGGGCAGGTAAAGATCCATATCGACCAGCGCTACCCCCTGGCCCAGGTGCAGCAGGCGCACCGGGACCTGGAGGCACGCAAGACCACCGGCTGCACCATTCTCACGCTGTGAGCGGCGCGTTTTTTCCTCCGGCCTGGGCCACTTCTGCCCCTGGCCCGTGGCTGCAGCCGGTGCGGCAGGCCGCGCAGCAACCCCCTGCGCAGCCCCGCGTTGCATTGCACGTGGCCGGTCATGCGGTGGGCTCTGTGGTACAAGGTTTCTTTGAAGAAATCGGCCTGCAGCGCATGATGGATAAGCGCTGGCAGCTATATTTTCAGGAGCATCCTCAGCAACCGGCCTGGTACCTGGACGTAGCGCCTGAAGACGCCACGGCGGCGCTCAATGCCGTTGCCGCCGCATTGCGCACTGCCGGGCGCTGCGGCCCCTGGCGCGATGAGCAACTGGCCGTGCCCAACCCGCAAGGGGATGTGGTGGCTACCGTTGAGCGCGGAGCCGTGCGCGTGCTGGGCATCGCCACCCGCGCCGTGCATCTGGTGGGCGTGGCACCGGATGGACGCATGTGGGTGCAGCAGCGCTCTCACACCAAGCCCAACAACCCGGGCATGTGGGACACGCTGATGGGTGGCATGGTCTCCGCGCAGGACACCCTGCCTGAAGCTCTGGCCCGTGAAACCTGGGAGGAAGCGGGGCTGGAGGTGGACCAGTTGCACCGCGTGGCGCACGGCGGCTACGTGGAGTTCTCCCGCCCCAGCCGTGAAGGCGGTGGCGTAGGCTTCATGCGTGAGCGCATCGACTGGTTCCAGGCCGTTGTGCCCGAAGGCATGGAGCCCGCCAACCAGGACGGAGAGGTGGAGCGATTTGAACTGTTGCAAAACGGGCCACTGCTGCACCGCCTGGAGCAAGGCTTGTTCACGCCCGAGGCCGCGCTGGTGATTGCCGGGTATTGCGGCTGGTAGTCCGCCAGCGTTGTCCGCTTTTCTGTTTGCTATTGAATTAATAGCTGCTTGCGCTTGATTGTCAAGCGCTGGAAGCCCGTTGGGTGGCTACTTCCCGCACCAGGTTCCACGCCGCCTGCGCCACCGGAGACAGCGCCCGGTTGCGGCGGTGGACCAGCACAATCTCCCGGTCGACCTGAGGGCGCAAGGGGCGCACCGCCAACCGGGGCAGCCCTTCGGGCGGCAACGCCAACGTGGGGATGACAGACACGCCCAGGCCTGCATCCAGCATGCGGAAGATGGTGGTGGGATGCCCCACCTCTTGCGCCACGGTGCATTCCACGCCGTGGCTTTGCAGGGCCCGGTCAATCAGCCTGCGACTGCCGGAGGCATGGTCAAGCAGCACCAGCGCTTCGCCCGCCAGATCGGTCCAGCGCACCTGCCGCTTGCGCGCCAGCCGGTGGCCCGGCGGGCAGGCCAGGCAAAACGGCTCGGTCAGGATGGTTTCGCACTCCAGCGCATCGCGCTCGCCTGGGTCAATCACCACCCCAAAATCCACCTCGCCCGACAACACGCTGGCCAGCACATCGCTTTGCATGCGGTCCAGCAGCACCAGCTCCAGACCCGGCAGGGTGGCCTGGCAGCGTGCAATGCACTCGGGCATGAGGTTGGCCGACAGGGTGGGGCTGCTGGCCACGCGCACCCGGCCACGTTGACCGCTTGCCAGCTCCCGCACATCCAGCAGGGCGCTTTCCAGCTCTTCCATCACGCGCGGCAGCCGGGCTGCCAGGCGCTGGCCGGCTTCGGTCAGCGTGACCTCGCGGGTGGTGCGGTTCAGCAGCTTCAGGCCCAGCTGGGCTTCCAGCTCGGTGATGCAGCGGCTCACAGCGGGTTGGGTCAGCCCGATGGCGTCGCCCGTGCGGCTGAAGTTGCGCGTGCCCGCAACGGACTGAAAGACCAGCAGCTGGCGTAAGGTGATATTCATGCACTCAAATCATAAATCCATCAGAGAAATCCATTTCTCTTTGGAATCAAGCTCGGGTCCAATGCGCGCACTCGCCCATTCAGCCCCGATGGGCTGCAATCCCTGACCAGCCACTCCCTCATTCACCCGCTCACCTCCTATGGCCCGCTCTCGCTTCCTTCCCGACAATTTCACCCTGGCCTTGCTGGGCACCGTCACCTTGGCCAGCCTGCTGCCTGCGCATGGCGTCGCAGCGCAGGCGCTGGAAGGGCTGACCGTAGCCGCTGTGGCGTTGCTGTTCTTTTTGCACGGGGCCAAGCTCTCGCGCGATGCCATCGTGGCGGGGCTCTCGCACTGGCGGCTGCATCTGGTGGTGGTGGCGACTACGTTTGTGCTGTTTCCGCTGCTGGGCTGGGCGCTGCGCCCGGTGCTGCAGCCTTTGGTCACGCCCGGGCTTTACACCGGCATCCTGTACCTGTGCGTGCTGCCTGCCACCGTGCAGTCGGCCATTGCCTTCACAGCCATGGCGCGCGGCAACATGCCTGCGGCCATCTGTAGCGCTTCTGCGTCAACCCTACTGGGCATCGTGATCACGCCCCTGCTGGTGGGGCTGGTGTTGCCCGACGTGCCTGCACAGGGGGGCTCTGCCCAGCCTGACACGCTGGCCAGCATTGGCCGCATCACGCTGCAACTGCTGGTGCCCTTTGTGGCAGGTCACCTGTTGCGCCCCTGGATCGGCAACTTCGTCAAGCAACGCGCTGCGGTGCTCAAGTTTGTGGACCAGGGCTCCATCCTGCTGGTGGTGTACACCGCATTCAGTGCGGCGGTGGTCGAGGGCTTGTGGGGCCAGTTACCCCTGCCCGCATTGTTGGGGCTGGTGCTGGTGTGTGCCGTGCTGCTGGCCATGGCCTTGGTCAGCACCACCTGGGCGGCGCGCCGTCTGGGCTTTTCCAAAGAAGATGAAATCACCATCGTCTTCTGCGGCTCCAAAAAGAGCCTGGCCAGTGGCGTGCCCATGGCCAAGGTGCTGTTCGCATCACATGCCGTGGGCGCTGTGGTGCTGCCCCTGATGGTGTTCCACCAGATGCAGCTGATGGTGTGCGCCGTGCTGGCGCAACGCTATGCGCAGCGCCCCGTGCCTGAGCAGCAGGCTGTAACCGCCTGAACGCAGGCACTGCCTGGAGAGCCGCTCTAAATTTGCTCTGGCGTGGGCTTGAGGCGGCTGGGTGCCAGGGCTCCTGCAGACTCCAGAATGGGGTACGCAATGGAGCACAGCAGCGAGTTGATGCGCTTGAGTTCACTGATCAGGTCAATATGCAGCGAGCTGGTTTCAATGCTCTGCACCGTGTTGTCTGACAGCCGCGCCAGGTGCGTTGCCGAGTAGGCCCGCTCCAGGTCGCGAAAGCGCGCTTTTTCTTCCAGCAGTTTCTGCGCGTCGCGCACATTGCCGTTGAGGAACACGCTCATGGCCAGCCGCAGGTTGGCCACCAGCCGGGTGTGCAGTTCGTTGATTTCTTCCATGCCCGCTTCAGAGAAGTGGCGGCCCTTCTTGATTTTCTTGTCCTCAATGTCGATCAGCACGCGCTCGATGATGTCGCCGATCTGCTCCATGTTGATGGTGAAGCTGATGATGTCCGCCCAGCGGCGGCCTTCGCGCTCATCCAGCGCCTCGCGCGAGATCTTGGTCATGTAGTACTTGATGGCCGAGTACAGCTCATCCACCTGATCGTCCAGCTTGCGCAGATCTTCCGCCAGCTTCTGGTCGTCCGTACGGATCACCTGGTGCAGGCCCAGCAGCATGGACTCCACCACATCGGCCTGGTGCAAGGCCTCACGCGCCGCGCAAGAGATGGCCAGGGAAGGCGTGGCCAGTGCAGAAGGGTCCAGGTGCTGGGGGCGGCTGCCTGCAGCTGCTTGGGCATCGGCCACCGGCAGCAGTTTTTGCACGGCGCGCGCCACAGTGCCCGTCAACGCGATGCACACCAGCCCCACCACCAGATTGAACGCAAGGTGGAAGAGGACGACCAGCGATGCAATGTCCGGCACATGGGGGCGGGCGTGCTGCAGCCACAGGCCAATCATGGGTGTCATGATGACGACCCCGATGATCTTGAAGAACAGGTTGCCCAAGGGGACTTGCCGGGTCTGGATATTGGCGCGCAAGGTAGTCATCACCGCCAGCAAGCCACTGCCCAGGTTAGCCCCCACCACCAGTCCCAGAGCCACATCGACCGGAATGCCGCCTGACCCGGCCAAAGTGGCTGTCAGCAGCACCGTGGCAAGGCTGGAGTAAGACAGCACCGCCAGCACGGCCCCGGTGAAGATTTCAAGCAGCAGGTCACTCGTCAGCGCGCTCAGCAGGGTGCGCACGGTGGGGGATTGGGTGAGCACCGTGGTGGACTCGGTAATCAGCCGCAAGGCCAGCAGCATCAGGCCCAGGCCGATGAGCACGCGCCCCACGCGGCCCGCGGCCGTGTCTTTGCGGGAGATGAAGAGCACCACCCCCACGAAGATGAAGAGGGGAGAGAGCCACGACAGATCCAAAGAGAAAACCACCGCCATCACGCTGGTGCCTACGTCGGCACCCAGCATCACCGCCAGCGCTGCAGGCAGCCCCACCAGCCCTTGCCCTACGAAGGACGAAACGATGAGCGCCGTGGCCGTGCTGGACTGCACCAGCGCCGTGACCCCCATGCCCGAGAGCACCGCAGTGAACCGGGTGCTGACGCTGCGCGCGATGAACTGCCGCAGGTTTGCGCCGAACACGCGCAGGATGCCTGTGCGCACCAGATGGGTGCCCCAGATGAGCAAGGCCACAGCAGCCAACAAATTCAAAAGATGCTTCATGAAATACCGTCGTTCTTCTTCTTGGTTCTTACCCTGCCGCCAGCGCAGCGGTCTGTCAGCGATGACGCTGCAAGAATCGCGCTCGCCAGAGATGTCATAAAAATGTCATACAGCATACTCCTAAATCGATAGCGCCTGCAGGCATGCCCCCAAGGGGGACATTGCATTGAAATGGACCGATGGTGGGGAGGTCAATCGCCCGCGTCAGTCGATCAGGCGTCCTGATTCATGAAATGGATAGGGACCTTCCCAGGGGCCTATGGCTGCGGTGTGGCTCACCAGTCGGCCAACAGGTGGCAGCGCATGCAGGGCAAAGCCGGGCGGCTCCAGCATCCAGGCCGACGCTGCATCGGGGGCCAGGTCCAGCCGCACCTGATGGGCTGGCGAGGGGGCGGTAGAGGCGATGCTGCCGCCAAAGCGCACTTGGATGCTGCGGTGCAGGTGCCCGCAGATGATGCGTTCCACCTGTGGGTGGCGTGCCACCATGGCTTCCAGCTCCGCTGCTCCCTGCGTCAGGCCGATCGCGTCCATGTGGCCGATCAGGGTCTGGAACGGTGGGTGGTGCATGGCGATGACCACGGGTTTTTCCCGGTGCGCAGCCAGCTCGGCCTGTAACCACGTCAGGCGTTCCTCACACAGGCTTCCGCCGCTGGCCCCGGGGATCACGGTGTCGAGCGCAATCAGTTGCATGCGGCCCACAGGCACGCTGTATTGCACATACCCGCTGCGCCCCAGATAGGCGTGGTCCGGAAAGCTGGCGCGCAATTGCTCTCGGCTGTCATGGTTGCCGGGCAGCAGGTAGACGGGCATGTGGAGGGGCTGGAGCAATGCCCGCAGGTGGTCATATTCCTGCGCCCTGCCAAAGTCAGTCAGGTCACCGGTGATGACCACCGCATCGGGCATCTGGGGCAGGTCAAGGATGTGCTGCACCGCGCGTGCCAGGTAGGGTGCCGTGTTGATGCGGCCGTAGGCCAAGCGGCCGGGTTCACGGATGTGGGGGTCAGACAGTTGGAGAAGCAACGTGGTCATGGTGGATGTGCGCAATGTTTGGGGGCAGGGTGAATGTGCCTGGATAGGTGAAATCAATGCACCGGCTCGAAGGGCATCAGCCGTTCCGGAGCGATGTAGACGCCCACGGTCTCACCCGCCTGAGCAGGGTGATCGCGTGACACGTCGGCGTTGATGAGCGCCTGCTCAGGCACCTGCAGCGTGAGTTGCACGCGGTCCCCCAGAAAACTTCTGCGCACGACCTGTGCCCGCCCCCAGCCCGGCTGCGCAGGACCCACCTGGATGTCCTCTGGGCGCACCAGCACGGTGGCCATATCTTGCAGGCCCAATGCGCAGGGCAGGTCCCAGCCTCCCAGGCTCAACACGCCACGCCGCCTTGCCTCTTCGCTGCGTTGCAGCTGATTGACCCGGCCCAGGAAAGTGGCGACGAACGGGTGGGCGGGGTTGCGGTACAGCGTCTCGCCATCGCCCACCTGCACAATGCGGCCCGCCTGCATGACGGCCAGCCGATCTGCAATGGCCAGGGCCTCTTGCTGATCGTGCGTGACGTGGATGGCCGTGATGTGCAGTTGCCGCAGCAACTGAGCCAGCTCGTCTCGCAATGATTCCTTGAGTTTGGCGTCCAGGGCCGTGAGGGGCTCATCCAGCAGCAGCACCCGGGGCCTCACCGCCACGGCGCGCGCCAGTGCCACGCGCTGGCGCTGGCCACCTGACAGCTCTGCCGGGCGTTTCTTCTCCAACCCCCGCAGGCGCACCAGGTCCACCAGTTCGCCCACGATGCGCTGCCGCTCTGCGGCTTTTGCGCCGCGGATCTTGAGCCCATAGCCGATATTGGCCTCCACTGTCATTTGCGGAAACAGGGCGTAGTGCTGAAACACCATGCCCACACCGCGGCGCTCGATGGGCAGATGGGTGACATCGACGCCGCCAAACGCAATGCGGCTGCCTGCATCTGGCGCTTCCAGGCCTGCCATCAGGCGCAGCAACGTGGTTTTGCCACAGCCTGATGGGCCGAGCAGGGCCAGGACTTCGCCGGGCTCTACCTGCAGGTCTGTCGGGTGCAGGCCACGGGTGCCATCGGGATAGGTTTTTGCGCACTGGACCACGTCCACGCGCGTGCGTTCAAGTTCCATGGTGTTTCTCGATCAATGAACCGATGGCCTGCAAACCCCACAGCACGGGCAGGATGACCATCAGAAAAACCAGCGTGTAAGCCGATCCGACCTCGATGCGCATCGAGGCATAGCTGTCTGCCAGCCCCACGGGCAAGGTGCGTGTGAGGGGCGTGTGCAGCATCCAGGTCAGGTTGAACTCGCCTACGGACAGGGTGAACACCATGAGGCTGCCCGCCACGATGGCGGGCAACACGGCGGGCACCAGTACGCCGATGAAGCGCTGCGCAAATCCTGCGCCCAGCGAGCGTGCGGCTTCTTCCAAGGCGCGCAGTTCGTCCTTCTGGAATGCAGAGGCCACCGTGCGCACCATGAAGGGCAGGGTGAAGACCATGTGCCCCACCAGAATGAAGGCCAGGCTTTGCCTGAAGCCCTGCAGCGTGCCGTAGAGCAGGATGAGCGCCAGCGCGCTGGCCAGGCCGGGGATGGCTACGGGCAGGGTTAGCAGCTCTTCCAGCAGCCGTGCCCAGCGCGATGGGCTGCGGGCCAGGGCGTAGGCACAAGGCACACCGATGAGCAGGTTGCCCAGTACACACAACAAGGCCAGCAGCAGCGATGCGCCCACGGTGTTGCCATAGTTGTCCCACACTTCCTGCAGCCAGCGCAGCGTCAAGCCACTGCGGATGCCGACGCTGTAGTTTTCCACCAGCCCCGCCATGATGGACAGGAGCATGGGGGCGAGCAGGAACAGCGTGACCAGGCCGGTCAGGGCGAGCAGGGGCCAGGGCGTTTGTCGGGTGGTTTTCATAAAAGAGGTGAATGAGGTGCTACCACGCAGCGCGCCCGGAAGCCCGCCGCGCCATCCACAAGACCAGCCAGGTGATGAGCCCCAGCGTGACGGACAGGCTGGCCGCCAGCGCAAAGTTGGCGTAGTTGGTGAACTCGTTGTAGATCGTGATGGGCAGCACCTCGAATTTGGTGGACAGGGTGAATGCCGTGCCAAACGCACCCATGGCCGTGGCGAACACAATGGCCCCGCACGCCAGGGTGGTGGGCCCCAGCTCGGGGATCCACACATCGCGTGCCACCTGCCAGCGGGATGCGCCCAGGGATCGGGCCGCCTCTTCGAGTTGGGGGTCCATGGCCCGGGCGGCGCCCGTATACGTGGCAATGGCGCGGGGCAGAGAGAAATACAGGTAGGCGATGAAGAGCCCGGCCAGTCCGTAGGCAAAGGTGGTGCGCCCGGCGCCGAGGGACTCCATGAGGTCCGCCACCACGCCTTGCCGCCCGCCGAGCAGGATGATGAAGAATCCGACGATCACCCCCGGAAAAGACAGTGGCAAGGTGAGCAGGGACAGCAGCAGCTGCTGGCCCCTGAAACGCTGGCGTGCCAGGGTAATGCCCACCAGGGCACCCAGCACCAGCGTGCTCAGCGTGACGACGGCCGACAGGCCCAGCGTTTGCAGCAGACTCTGCAAATACCTGCCGTGGGTCAGCACGGCTGCGTAAGTGGCCCAGCCCTGGCGTGCAGGCAGCGCCATCAGCAAGGCGGCGGGCAGCAGCCAGAAGGCGGTGAAGAAGGCCACGGCAGGCGCAGCGCAGGCCAGCAGCATCGTGCGTGACGGGGCGAAACCTCCGTGGCGCATGGCTTACTGCACCTCTTTCAGGTAGCGGTCAGAGAATGCCTTCTGCACGGCCGCCATGCGGGCGTAGTCCACCGTCTTGGCGCGGGCATATTCCGTGGCGGGCAGAAAGCGGGCCTGCACTTCCTTGCTCATGGCGCTGGCACGCACGGGCCGCAAATAGGCGTTGGCCCAGATGGCCTGGCCTTCGTCTGACAGCACGAAGTCCAGCACCTTCTTGGCGTTGTCGGTGTGCGGAGCGTTGGCCACGAGGCTCATCACGTAAGGCACCACTACCGTGCCCTCGGCGGGGATGACGAACTGCACGTTGGCCTTGTCCTTGTATTTGGCGCGATAGGCGTTGAAGTCGTAGTCCAGCAAGATGGCAATCTCGCCCGAGAGCACGCGTGCATAGGAGGTCTGCTTGGGCACGATGGGCTCGTTCTTCTGCAGCGCCTTGAAGTAGTCGATGCCGGGGCCAAAGTTATCGAGCGTGCCGCCGCGCGCCTGGTTCGCCGCCACGGCACCCACATAGCCGACGAAGGCCGAAGCGGGGTCGAGATAGCCGATCAGGCCTTTGTAGTCAGGCTTGAGCAGATCCGCCCAGGACTGGGGCACCGGCTTGCCCTTGAGGGCGTCCACGTTGACCATGAAGCCCAGCGTGCCGGAGTGGATGGTGAACCAGTGGCCTTGCGGATCTTTCAGTCCGTCGGGGATGTCCGCCCAGGCGGCAGGTTTGTAGCTGGCAACCACGCCGTCCTTTTGCGCCTGGATGGCGAAAGTCACCCCGAGGTAGGTGACATCGGCCACCGGACTCGCCTTCTCTGCCACCAGCTGGGCGAGTGATTGGCCGGAGTTCTTGTTGTCGGGCGGTACCGTGACGCCTGTCTTGGCTTTGATCGCCTTGAGCTGAGTACCCCAATCGGCCCATTCAGGCGGGCAGTTGTAGCAAATGGCGTTCTGGGCCAGGGCAAGGCCTGCTGTCGCGGTCAGGCCCAGGGCCAGCAGGGCATTGCGGATGTGTTGTCGTGCGGTGGTGTGCATGGAAGACTCCAAACGGGTGAAGGAAAACGAGGGTTTGAAAAAGGAACGATTCAGGGCGCTGGGGCACACGACTCCCCCGTGCGCCATTGGTGGGCGAGGGTGATGCTTTGATGGGCTTGCAGCGGTTCACCCCGCGCCAAAGCCTCCAGCAGCAGGCTGACGCTGCGTGCCCCCATGTCGGCGTTGGGCTGGGCGATGGTGCTGAGCATGGGGGTGAGCTCCAGCCCTAAGGCAATGCCGTCAAAGCCCACCACGCTCAGATCGTGTGGAACCCGCAGCCCCATCTGGACGGCTGCCCGGATGCTGCGAATAGCCAGCAGGTCGTTGGAACACACCAGTGCCGTGGGGCGATGGGACCCTTGCAGCAGCGCCTGAATTTGCTGGGCTGCGGCGTGGATGAATGGCACCTCGAGCACCAGGGGGGTTGCCAGCCCTGCCTGGGCCATGCCCTGCAAAAAACCCTTGCTGCGCTGCTGTGCCCGGTCTGATGCCGCCCTGTGCCCGCACACCATGGCGATACGCTGGTGGCCCAGTGTGTGCAGGTGCGTTACCAGATCCGCCACGGCCTGTTCACTGTCGACGGACACACAAGGGTGATCGGGGTGCCGGTTGTAGATGAGGGCATAGGGCACCCCACGGCTGGCAAGTTGCTGCAAGGCCTGCGATGCGCCGGGACTGGAAACCACCAGCACCATGCCATCCACATTGCTGGCCTGCAGTTGCTGTACCGCATGCTCTTCACGTTGCAGGCTGTATTCGGTGGTCATGGGCAGGATCGCATAGCCCTTGGCGGCCGCAGCTTGCGCAATGCCTTCCAGACATTCCGCGAAAACCGGGTTGATAAGGGTGGGCAGCACCACGCCGATGACCCGGCTGCGCTGCGAACGCAAGGTGCGTGCGCTGGCGTTGGGCACGTACCCCAGTCTTTGGGCGGTGCGCTCAATCAGCGCACGGGTCGCCGGGGCAACTTGGCCCGGGCTGTTGAAAGCCCGCGACACCGTGGCGACCGATACGCCCGCTTGCTGGGCGACTTGCTGAATGCTCATGAAATCTCTGCACAGGACGGATGCATGTAAACGATTTCATTGCACCGCAGCGCCATGACGGTGTGATGACACCGAGCGGTCTTGCACGCAGCGTGCAAAAAGCAAACGGCCCGCACGTGGCGGGCCGTTCAGCAAGTCAAGTGTGTCTGAGCTGCGCGTCTTCAGCGTTCGCGCCGGGCGCGCATCAGCTCATCCAGAATCAGGCAGATCGCCCCCATCGTGATGGCCGAGTCGGCCACGTTGAAGGCCGGAAAGTGCCAGCCCATGGCATGGAAGTCCAGAAAGTCCACCACGTATCCGTGCATGAGCCTGTCCACCACATTGCCCACTGCCCCACCCATGATGCTGGCCAGCGCAAAGCAGAACAGCTTTTGTGTGGGGTGCTTGTAGAGCTGCCAGATGATGAAAACACTGGCCACCACGCCGATGCCTGTGAACAGCCAGCGCTGCCACCCCCCTGCGTTGGACAGGAAGGAGAAAGCCGCGCCGGTGTTGTGGGCACGAACGATATTGAAGAAGCCCGTGATGTGCGTGGCTTCGCCCAACTGGTAGTTGCGCAGGATCAGTTCCTTGGTCCACTGGTCTGCCGCCATGATGATGACGGCCCACACCAGGCACAGCGCGATGGTACGGCCAGGGGATCCCTTGCCTGCGGTATCGAGCGCGACCATCAGGCACACACCCGGCTTTCACCGGCTCCGTACAGGTTGCTGGTGCAACGGCCGCAAATGGTGGGGTGGGCGGCGTCTTGTCCCACATCGTCGCGGTAGTGCCAGCAGCGTTCGCACTTGGCGTGGCTGCTGGGCGTGACGCTGGCGGCCAGGGTTTCACCTTCGGCCAGGGTTGCGGCGGAGGTGATGAAGACGAACTTGAGGTCTTCTCCCAGGCTTTGCAACGCCTGCAGCAGCTCGCCACCGGCAGTCACGGTCACTTCGGCCTGCAGGGATGCGCCCACCTTGCCGTCGGCCCGCAGGGCTTCGATTTCCTTGTTCACCACTTCACGGGCGGCACGGATGCGGTCCCACTTGTCCAGCAATGCGGTGTCGGTGGCACCGAAGTCCCAGAACTTCTCGACAAAGATGGTTTCGGATTTGCCGAACACCTTCCACGCTTCTTCGGCCGTGAACGACAGGAACGGAGCCATCCAGCGCAGCATGGCGTGGGTGATCTGGTACAGCGCGGTCTGCGCGCTGCGGCGTGCCAGGCTCTTGGGTGCGGTGGTGTAGAGGCGGTCCTTGAGCACGTCGAGGTAGAACGCGCCCAGGTCTTCCGAGCAGTAGACCTGCAACTTGGACACCACAGGGTGGAACTCATACACCTGGTAGTGCGCCAGGATGTCGGCCTGCAACTGGCTGGCGCGGGCCAGGGCGTAGCGGTCGATCTCCAGCAACTGGTCGGCGGGCACGCTGTCGGTGGCCGGGTCAAAGTCGCTCACGTTGGCCAGCAGGAAGCGCAGCGTGTTGCGGATGCGGCGGTACGCATCGACCACGCGGGCCAGGATCTTGTCGTCGATCGCCAGGTCGCCCGAGTAGTCGGTCGAGGCGCACCACAGGCGGATGATTTCCGCGCCCAGCTTGCCGCTCACCTCTTGCGGCGAGACGGTGTTGCCCAGCGACTTGCTCATCTTCTTGCCCTGGCCGTCCACGGTGAAACCGTGCGTCAGCAGGCCGCGGTAGGGCGCGCGGCCAAAGATGGCGCTGGCCAGCAGTAGAGAGCTGTGGAACCAGCCGCGGTGCTGGTCGTGGCCCTCCAGGTACAGGTCGGCCTCGGGACCCGTCTCGTGGTGCATGGTCCCGTGCGTGCCGCGCATCACATGCCAGAAGGTGGAGCCCGAGTCGAACCACACTTCCAGAATGTCGGTGCTCTTGGTGTAGTGGGGTGCGTCGTCTGCGCCCAGTATTTCCTCGGGCGTCACGCGGCTCCAGGCCTCGATGCCGCCCTTCTCGACGATGGCCGCAGCCTGGTCGATGATCTCCATGGTGCGTGGGTGCAGCTCGCCCGAATCCTTGTGCAGGAAGAAGGGCAGGGGCACACCCCAGCTGCGCTGGCGCGAGATGCACCAGTCGGGTCGGCCCGCGATCATGTCGCGCAGACGGCTCTTGCCGTTTTCGGGGTAGAAGCTGGTTTGCTCGATGGCCGCCAAGGCCGTCTGGCGCAGCGTGCCGGGAGCCTTGTCGGTGGTGAACACGCCCTCGCCTTCGTCCATGCGCACAAACCACTGGGCAGCGGCGCGGTAGATCACGGGCGTCTTGTGGCGCCAGCAGTGCGGGTAGCTGTGGACGATGTCCTTGGTGGCCATCAGCCGGCCTGCATTGCGCAGGGCCTCGATGATGGTGGGGATGGCCTTCCAGATGTGCTGGCCGCCAAACAGCGGGAAGTCGGCCGCATAGGTACCGTTGCCCTGCACGGGGTTCAGAATGTCGTCGTACTTCATGCCGTGCGCCACGCACGAGTTGAAGTCGTCCACACCATAGGCGGGCGAGGAGTGCACGATACCCGTGCCGTCGGTGGCGGTGGCGTAGTCGGCCAGGTACACGGGCGACAGGCGGCGGTAGCCATAGCTGCCGTCTTCGCTGGCCACGTCGTACAGCGGGTGTTCAAACTCGATGCCGCCCAGCTTTTCGCCAGGCACGGTGGCCAGCACCTTGCCTTGCAGGCCCCAGCGCTCCATGCAGGCATCCACCAGGGTTTCGGCCAGCACGTACAGGCCGCGCTCGGTTTGCACCAGGGAGTAGGGCAGCTCCGGGTTCAGGTTCAGCGCCTGGTTTGCGGGAATGGTCCAGGCGGTGGTCGTCCAGATCACGGCAAACGCATCTTGCGTGAAGGCGGGCACGCCAAAGGCTGCTGCCAGTGCGGCAGGGTTGTGGGCCTTGAAGGCCACATCCAGCGTGGTGCTCTTCTTGTCCTGGTATTCGATCTCGAACTCGGCCAGCGAGGAGCCGCAGTCAAAACACCAGTACACAGGCTTGAGGCCGCGGTACACATAGCCCCGCTCCATCACGCGCTTCAAGGCCCGCAGTTCGCCAGCCTCGTTGGCGTAGTTCATGGTCTTGTAGGGGTTGTCCCAATCACCCAGCACGCCCAAGCGCTTGAAGTCGGCCATCTGCTGAGCGATCTGCTCGGTGGCAAAGGCGCGGCTCTTGGCCTGCATTTCGTCGCGTGGCAGGTTGCGGCCATGGAGCTTTTCGATGGCGTTCTCGATCGGCAGGCCATGGCAGTCCCAGCCGGGCACGTACAGCGCGTCAAAGCCTTCGAGCTGGCGCGCCTTGGTGATCATGTCCTTGAGGATCTTGTTGACCGCATGGCCAATGTGCAACTGGCCGTTGGCGTAGGGCGGGCCATCGTGCAGGATGAACTTGGGCGCGCCGCAACGGGCGTCACGCAGCTTTTTGTAGATGCCTTTGTCTTCCCACTCTTTCACCCAGCCCGGTTCACGCTTGGGCAGGTCGCCCCGCATGGGGAAGGCGGTGTCGGGCAGGTTCAGGGTGGCGCGGTAGTCCACGGCGGGCGTGCCGGACGTGGGGGTGGAGCTGGCTTGATCGGACATGAGTAGACCTTAGAGCGGTGCAACCCGGGACGTACCCGGTGCGGAAGCGGGAAGAGGCTGAAAAAAGCGGGGCAAGAGGAGGGTAGGCCCGCATGCGCGGGCGCTGCGCAAAGGCAGCCCTCTAAATTCGGTCGCGCGTCGTCTGGCGCCGGGTTTCGGTGTGAGAAGGGGCGTTGGCCGATGCGAAGTACGCCCGTGCATCAGCACAGTCCTTGGCAATGCCCTTTGTCAGGGCATCGAGACCGTCGTACTTGAGCTCGTCGTGCAGTTTGTGCAGAAGTTCCACGCGGATGATTTTACCGTAGGCCCCTTCTGCCCCCAGGCTGTCGGGCCACCGCAGGCAATGGGTTTCCAGCAGAACACGCCCACCGTTCACATCGTTGGGGGCCAGCGACGGGCGCACGCCCAGGTTGGCAACGCCGGGCAGCGGCTCGTCACACAGGCCGTGCACCAGCACGGCAAAGATGCCACTGGCGGCGGGTTTCCAGTGGGCAAAGCGCAGGTTCAGGGTTCGGAAACCGTCTTGCCCGCCCGGCGTGCTGGCTCCCAGTTCGCGGCCCAGTTTGCGCCCGTGCACCACATGGCCGGAGATGGTGTAGGGGCGGCCCAGCAGTGCAGCGGCGGCCTCCATATCACCACGTCCCAGTGCCTGACGCACGGCGGAGCTGGAAACCCGCAGCCCGCGCACCTCGTAGCTGTTCATGCGGGCCACGTCAAAGCCCTGGGTTTGCCCGGCGGCGTCCAGCATGGCGTAATCCCCTGCACGCTGCGCACCAAAGCGGAAATCGTCACCCACCAGAACGTAGCGCGCCCCCAGCCCCTGAACCAGCACTTCATCAATGAAAGCCTGGGGTGTTTGTGCCGCCAGTCTGGCGCTGAAGGGGAGCACCACCACCTGCTGCACCCCGCAGCGCTCCAACTCGGTGAGCTTGTCACGCAGGGTGCCAATGCGGGCTGGGGCCAGTTCTGGCTTGTGCAGGGCTCCGGCAAAGTAGTCCCGCGGATGGGGCTCAAAGGTGAGCACACAGCTTTCCACCCCCCGGTGGGCCGCTTCGTTGTTCAGCAGTGCCAGCATGGCCTGGTGGCCTCTGTGCACGCCGTCGAAATTACCGATGGTCAGCGCGCAAGCGCTGGCGATGCCAGGGTGGTGGAATCCGCGAAAGATCTTCATCGGCTTGTTATCTTTTTGATAGCAGCTTGCGCACGTGGATCAAGCGCAAGACGCCAATTTGTCATGGAAAAAGAGTATATTGTGACCGAGGCATGCCTTGCCCGCGTCCCCAGCCCTGCTGCGGCGGCGCCAAGGCCTTGCGGAATGGCACCAGCGCAGTGCCTTCCCCCGAGACGTCCGAGTTCCGAATCCTTGTGTAGCGAAAGTTCCAGGAGGCGTGTTTTGAAGGTCTTGAAGCTGTCAGCCCAGGGGCTGCCCCAATCGTGGATCACGTTGGAGCAAGCCGTCATCCATTACGCCGCAGGCGAGGTGCGCTGGGAGTCCGGCGCGCAGATTGCATGCTTTCGCGGTGGTCACAATGCGCGCACGGGCGAGCAGTCCGTGATTGCCGTCAACAGCATCATCGGCACCAAGGGCGTGCCGCGCATCAATCCGTTTGACTTGAAGCCAGGCCTCACCAACAGCAAGCTTTTCGCGCGTGACCGGAACATCTGCGCCTATTGCGGCGGGCACTTTCACGAGGACGAGCTGACCCGGGAGCACATCGTGCCGTTTGCTCACCACGGGCAGGACCACTGGATGAATGTCGTCACCGCCTGTCGTGCCTGCAACCACCGCAAAGGGCCCCGCACCCCGGAACAGGCGCACATGCCCCTGCTGTATGCCCCTTACGTGCCCAGCCTGTGGGAGGACTTCATCCTGCGCAATCGGCGCATCCTGGCCGACCAGATGGAGTTCCTGCTGGCCCATGTGCCCAAGTCGTCGCGCTTGGCGGCGTAGCGGTAGCTGCAAGACCCTGAACTGCGGGAGTTGCTGAATCCCTGTGGGAAAATAAGGGTTTACCCTGTTTTCTCATGATTGTTCGGGACCGCCCCTCCGGGCTGCGATTGTTCTTGCTGCTGCGGGGCTCCATCCTCCAGCGTATCCGGTGGACGCTGCTGTTCAACACTCTGCTGGCTACCGCCGTGACCTTGGCCCACGGCAGTCTGTTCATCTTCAAGATCACGCTGACCCCCATCCCGTTCACCCTGATGGGACTGCCACTTGCGATTTTTCTGGGCTTTCGCAACACCACGGCCTACGACCGCTACTGGGAAGGGCGCAAGCTGTGGGGCGAGCTGGTGCTGCGAACACGCAACCTCTCGCGTCAATGCCTGAGCCTGATTCACGACAGCCAGCCCATCGAGCCTGCGAACCGGGCGGGAGATGTGCGTGTGCGCATGGTGCACCGTGCCATTGCGTTTGTGCATGCCCTCCGGCTGCATCTGCGTGCCCAGACGGACGATGCGCTGCTGCAGCGCTGGCTGCAGCCCGAGGAGTGGCCTCGCGTGCAGTCATCGGCCCAGCGGCCCGACGCCATCATGCAAGGTATGGGGCGTGATCTGGCCTTGTGCCTGCGCGAAGGTCGCGTTGACCCCTGTCTTGCGGCAAGCATCGACAGCACTCTGTCTGCCATGACTGCGTCAGCCGCGTCCTGCGAGCGCATCCGCAACACGCCCGTACCGTTTTCGTACACGCTGCTTCTGCATCGCACCGCTTACCTGTACTGCTTTCTGCTGCCGTTCGGTCTGGTGGACACCACGGGCTTCATGACCCCGTTTGTAGTGGCCATCGTGGCTTACACCTTCTTCGGCCTGGACGCCCTGGGTGACGAAATTGAGGAACCCTTCGGGCTCGAGAGCAATGATCTTCCGCTGGACACCCTTTGCCGTGCAATCGAAATCAACTTGCGGGAGTCCCTGGGTGAAACCCATTTGCCGGAGCCCTTGCTGCCCGTGGATTACCTTCTGACGTAACTCACCCGCCACTTAGAGCGGCTAACAAAACTCCCTTGGCGTCGTTGTTCCGTCTTGTCGTACCCGGCGTACTGCCTGCGACGAAACGCCTAGCCAAGGCCGCTACGCTGAGTTTTGTTAGCCACTCTTATCACCCCATGAAAGCAAAAAGGCCCACCGTTTCGGATGGGCCTTTTTGCTGTCTCGCTGTGGCCTGCATTTCGGCGCACAGCGGCTCTCAAAAGATCAGGCGGCAGGCTTGTGTGCAGTCACCACAAAACCTTGCACAGGGGCACCGCCTTCGGTGCGCAGGGTGGTCTCTTCCACAGCAACGTCATCGAAGCCCGCCGCGCGGCACAGTGCTTCCACGTGGCTACGTTTGTGTGCATAACGGCCGCTGGACTGCAGCACCAGGTCAGGCCCGGATTCGCTGGCCGTTTCACACGAGAAGATCAGCTGTCCATCTGCGGCGAGGATGCGCAAAGCATTGGGGATGGCAGTTGTCAGATCGCCTGCATAGATGAACACATCCAGTGCCGTGATGACCTGGTACAGGCCATCGGGCGTATCGCGCAATGCATCGTGCAGATTCACCGTGTGGAAACGGTCGTATACGTTGTGGCGGGCGGCTTGCTCCACCATCTTGGTCGACAGGTCCACACCGATGAGGTAGCCGGACAGAGGCCCCAGGCATACCCCCAGCAGCCCAGTGCCGCAGCCCAGGTCCAGCAGGTTGAGGTGCTTGTCGGGGTAGCGCGCCAGGATCTTCTCTGCAATCTGCTTGGGCAGCTGGTACTTCAGGCCGCGCACCATGTGTCCGTCATAGACATCAGCCATGCTGTCGAACAGGCCACGCATCAATGCGGCGGGTTGCTGCGCTGGTGTTTCGCCCTGCGTCAACTGGGCGTAGTACTGGTACACCTCGTCCTGTGGCGCCAGTGCCAGCAGTGCCTGCGCATCTGCTTGCGCTTGTTCTGGCTTGCCAGCGGCCAGAAGAGTCTGCACGCGGCCCACCAGAGCCTCATGGTCAGAGGGGTTCTCATCGATGAGTCCGCCCCACACCTTCAGCGCCTCTTCGTGTTGGCCTTGCTCGCTCAGGTCGCGTGCAAGCAGTCTGCGCAGCATGGCGTCGTTGGGGACCAGTTCCAGGCCACGGCGCAGGTGTTTGATAGCCATCTCCGTGTGGCCTGCGCGGTGGGCAATATCCACCACCCCTGCCAGTACGGTCAGATTCTGGGGTTCAAGCTTGGCAACTTTCTCTGCGGTCTCGATGGCCTCGGCAAACTGGTTTTGGCGTGCCAGCAAAAGCGCCAGTTCCAGCTGTCCTGGGCCCCAGTCGGGGGACAGGGATACCGACTTGCGCAGCGCTTCAAAAGCACCCTTGATGTTCCCGGACTTCTCAGCCAGCAGGCCGCCGAGCATGAAAACGCGGGGGTCCTGCGGCCACTGCTTGTTGGCCTTGTTCAGCGTGAGTGCCGCATTTTTGAGATCGCCCTTGGCAATTTGCTCGCGGGCTTTTTGCAGGTGTTTGAGATTGGGGTCGGTCGCGGTAACGCTCATGGGTGCATGGGTCGCTGAAAACAGGCCTTTGAACGGGGTCGCAGGTTACTGCCAGGCTTAGCTGCGCCTGTGGATTGGCATGAAACTCTGGATTATCCAGGATTCCTTTCTTCGACCAGGGATCCTCGGCGCGAATCGAGCGACAAGAGTAGGTGCGTGACGGATCAGGATGGTCTGAAAGATGCGAAACGCAGCCATAGCTGGTGCGAGCATTTGCACCGCTGCAGACCACCCGACTCCGCAGATGTATACCGCTCAGTGATTAATGCTGAGGATTCCTAGCGTGGAAGGCGCTGCGCGGCAATCGTCATGATGAAGCACGAGCCATGGCCCAGTTGCGATTCGACCGAGATGTCGCCGCCGTGCAAGCGGGCAATTCTGCGAGCCACCCACAAACCCAGCCCGAAACCTCGCGTCTGGTCTGTGCGATCCCCCCGCTCAAACTGCGTGAAGATCTTGTTCATCACTTCTAGCGACATGCCCGAGCCGTCATCAGCCACCGTAAATTCCAGCAGACCGGCGTCATTGCGGCTGGCCGCAATGAAGATTTCTCCGGCCTTGGCGTATTTCACTGCGTTGTCCACCAGGTTCGACAAGGCAATCCGCACCAGCGCTGCATCGCAAATCCACTCGGCAGGTGCTGCTTGTGTGAATAGCTTGAGCTGGTGCTTGGGTGACCAGCGCACGAGCTGCGCGGCATGCTCCAGCATGTCGGGCACAGACGTTTTGGAGGGGTGCAGGTGAAAGCCCGCGCTCTCCATACGATCGTTGACAAGACAGCTGTCGATCATGGAGGTCAGTCTCCGGCAGGCTCTTCTGATCTGATCGGCGCGCGTGGTTTGGTTCTTCAGATCTTCGGAGGGAAAGGTCTGCTGCTCTGCTGCGGCGCTATCAATGACCGCCAACGGAGTCCTGAACTCGTGACTGATCATGTTGAAGAATTGATGCTGCTCTTGCCGCAGTGCTCTCTCACTTTGCAAGGCCTCTACCAGCGCCTGCTGAGCAAATGAAAGCTCTGCGGTTCGCAGTGCAATCCGGTCCTCCAGGCGGTGTTCAGATTCTGCGAGTCTTGTGATCGCTTGATCCTTCGCCGCAATGGCTCTGGTGTATCGGCGCACCATGCCCAAAAACACTGCGAAAGCCATCAGGAAGGTGAACAGCAGCGCTTCCCCCTGCCACAAAGATGTGGCATCAACGTCCCATTCGGAGTGCCCGAGCATGAGGAGTGCCAGCGGCCCTCCGCTGACAGTG
This sequence comes from Acidovorax sp. DW039, assembly GCF_037101375.1. Classification (NCBI taxonomy): domain Bacteria; kingdom Pseudomonadati; phylum Pseudomonadota; class Betaproteobacteria; order Burkholderiales; family Comamonadaceae; genus Acidovorax; species Acidovorax sp. DW039. The sequence continues at coordinate 1,566,565 of NZ_AP029019.1, forward strand.
TGGAGTCCGTAAGCCATGAGCAGGACAGCATGCTGAAGCCGATGCCGTCCGCTGAGCAGCGCTTTCAGGCTCAGGGTCACTGCGATCAGGTCGCAGATAAGCAGCGAAACCAGGTGCATCCATGCAATGTCACCGTAAAAGTTCAGCGGAACGCTGGCCATGCAAAACACATTGAACAGAGTCAGCGCAACCAGGAATCGGTCTGTTCTGTGATGAGGGGAATGGGCTGTGAGCTGAATGCGGACTTGCCATGCCACCGCCGCAGCGATGGCAAACGACCCCAGGCTGACGGCATGACTGGCCCATGCCGTCAGTGACGTTGGTATCCATAGGCTTGTGTATCCCCGCACATTGATCAGGTGCGCAGCGCTCACGATGCCCAAGATGGCCAAGGCCTTGAGCGGCGGGGCTTTGAAGATGGTGGCTGCTGCCACCAAACCCAGCAGTAGTGCGAGCAGTGCACCGAAGTACAACCCTTGATTGCGTTCTGAGTCGGCGAGCACCCTCTCCAGCGTTTTGTCGGAGAGGATCTTTCCCTGAAACTGCATGGCACTCGTCGTCTTGATCCTGAGCAGTACGGTGCTGCCCGGAGTGAGGCGGAAAAGGTGCTGCCGGACATGGCGCTTTTGGTCCGCAGGGATCAGGTCGCCGCTGAACTGAGCACGCCAGTCGGGTGCCGAGGGACTGCGCTGGTACAGCGTTACTTCGTCCAAATAAGTTGGCTGCGCCAACAGCCATAGATGATCATCCGCATCTGCGGAGTTGAATTCCGGGACCTGAAAGCGCAGCCATACCGCGTGGCCGAGATAACCCGCGCTCAGTGATTTAAGCAAGATGCTCCCCGGCATGGTGGAGGCGGGCGGAACTGTGTCTGGCGTCCATGCACTTGCTACATCGTCGATGCGTTCCATCGGTACCTCCCAGCCCAGCCGGAGATGAATGTCGGAGTCCATTTCCACGGCCTGTCCGACCATGCACAGGAGGCTCACAAACATGAGGCACAGCGTTCTCATCAGGCCCCTGAACGGAGAAGTAATCAGTGTTGTGAGTTTTTGTGAGTTCTTGTGCATGGCCGGGTTTGTTCAGGGCTGGGACAATCTTACGTATCAACTTGTCACTCTCTGCCTCTTTCGTGTCCGTGTCCGTCAGTCCCAAAGCCACTATCGCCGTCGTTGAAGACGATGAAGACATTCGCGCGAATGTCTGCCGATATCTTGCGCACGCCGGATTTGATACCTGGGGTGCGGAGTCTGCCGAAGATTTTTACGTGCGGTTGTTGAGAGACCGGGTGGACTTGGCGGTCATTGATATCGGTCTGCCCGGTGCGGATGGATTGAGTCTTGTAGAGCGCCTTGCTGCACAAGGCATATCCACTGTGCTGATGACGGCACGAGCAGATCTCGACAGCCGTATCAAGGGGCTGGATGCCGGTGCGCTCCAGTACTTCGTGAAGCCAGTGGATATGCAGGAACTGGTGGCAGGCGTGCGCTCTCAGCTGCGCAGCAGGCAACGCCAGTTCCAGATCAGTGCTCCGCAAGTGACTTCGTCCTGGAGTCTTGACAGGGCGGGCGGGAAGCTTCGTGCCCCCAACGGCAAAAACGTCATTCTCACGACCCGGGAATTGGAAATTCTCTCGTGTCTGATGCGTACGCCGGGCGCGGTGATCAGCAAGCAGGCGCTGACGGAGGCGGTAGGCGCCCGTGACCTGGAAGACGATTTCCATCGCATCGAGTCAGCTCTGACGCGACTGCGACGAAAGACCCTGGACGACACAGCGATGGCGTTGCCTGTGCGTGCGGTCTTTGGCAAAGGGCTGGTGTTCGCCGCATGAGTTGACCCACCCCGCATCAACCGGTCGACGAGGCTTGGCTCGTCGATAACGGTCGAAATTTCCCCCATCAATTTTGCTGTGTATGTCGCAAGGCAGGGCGCAGCCTTGGCCGAAATCGGCCTGCAGGTTTTGACAACAGGGACTGCTTCAAAGAGGAGAAGGTAGATTGATCACACAGAATTTTCCCGCTGGAAAGCGCGAAGAGCCTTCCGGGTTCCCGCGCTACTTGTGCCTGTGGCTGTTGGGGTTGCTGGTCTTTGTGACCACCGCAGGCTCATCTCATGCGGCTTTCTTGAATGGCGGCTTTGAGAATGATTTGGCCAACTGGAACATTCGGCATCTGCGCGTGCCAAGTGCCGGTATTCCTTTGGCTAACTTCCCGCCGGATGCCGAAAGTGATCTGGGGCTCACCGTCAACACAACCTCCACACCAGCGCCGACCGATGCTGTGGGTAATGGCTCTGACACGAACGTCAACGGTCAGGTGCGCTTTCCGCTGTATGGCGCCAAGAGTGCTCGCGTCAATTACCTGGGCGCCCAGAACCGTGCTGCGTCCATTGACCAGACGGCCATGATGACCCTGAGCGACGTTGACCCTGCGGATGGGAAGGCACACGTGCGTTTTGCCATCGCACCGGTGTTGCAAAACCCTGGCCATGCCGGGAACGAGCAGCCCTACTTCTTCGTCGAGGTCTATAACGTCACGAAGAACAAACAGCTGTTCTACACCTTCAACTTCTCTGGCCAGTCGGGCGTGCCCTGGCAGACGGTTGGCGGCTTTCAGTACACCAACTGGCAGACCATCGACATTGCACCTGGGGCCGGTGTGCTGGATGTGGGCGACCAGATCAAGGTCACCGTGATCGCTGCGGGTTGCAGCGCGGGTGGGCATTCCGGCCATATCTATGTGGATTCTGGAGCCGGTCTGACCAACCTGCCCGGCCCAGGCATCAAGGCCGATGCGCCAGAGTACGCTGCCGCCGGCAGCAGCGTTGCCTACACGTATTCGTATTCGAACCAGGGTGACGTGCCGTTGACGAGCACGGTGGTGACCATCGTGTCTCCGCAAGACAACACGGCAGGAACCCCCAAGAACCTGCGCGTGGACCCAGCCACCGTGCCGGGCGCCTGCACGGTCAGTACGTCTGGTGCGGCGGGCAACCAGATCGATACGGTGTCGTGCCCGATCGGCACGCTCAATCCGGGTAGCAGCGGCACCATCCCGCTGTCGTTTCTCACGCCGGGTACTACCACGGGCCCCATCAACCACGGCAACTATTCCATCGTGGGCGATGCCATTTCGCCCCTGCTGGGGCCGCTGGTGCAAAGCCGGATCACGACGGACCCCCTGGTCGATTTGAGCGTGAGCCTGTCTGACGGGCAAAGCGCCGTGATCTGGGGCCAGGCCCTCACGTACACCATGTCCGTGACCAACCTCGGCCCCACGGATGTACCCGCCGGAACGACCGTCCAGGAGTCGGCGCCTGCGTCGTTGACAAACATCTCATGGACCTGTGTTGCCAGCGGTGGCGCAGTCTGCCCTGTGCCCTCAGGCTCCGGCGCTGTGAGTCAGATACTGACAGCTCCTGTCCCGGTTGGCGGCACGCTCACTTACACCATTTCGGCGCAAGCAGACCCTGCTGGCACGGGTGCCAGCACCATCCTGCACACAGCTGTGGTGACAGCACCCGTCGGTGTGAAGGACCGCGAAAGCTCCAACAACACCGCCACGGATTCGAATCCCGTGGGTCTGGGGTTGTTCAACCTATCGGTCAACAAAGTTGGCGCGGGGACCGTGACCTCGGTGCCATCGGGCATCACTTGTGGCCCGAGTTGCGCCGCAGACGCACCGGGCGGTTCCCAAGTCATCTTGTACGCCACCGCACCCTCTGGATCGATCTTTTCGGGCTGGAACGGTGGTGGATGCTCCGGTACCGCCACAAGTTGCACCGTTTCCATGGATGCGTCCAAGGTTGTAACTGCCAACTTCACCGTGCCCCTGGACGTGACGCCTGCGATCGGTGCCAATGGAACGGTCAGCCCCGCCGTGACCCAGCCGGTGGCACCGGGGGGGACCACCTCGTTCACTGTCACGCCTAACGCAGGCTACGCACCTGTCATCACTGACAACTGCGCAGCGGGCGGCGCACAAACGGGTGGCACCCTGGTGGGGAGCACTTACACGACCAATGCCATTGCGCAAAGCTGCACAATCAACTTTAGCTTTGTGAATGCAGGCGTTGCCACGGTCACGCCTACGGTAGGCACAGGCGGCGTTATCACGCCCAACACGCCCAAGACTGTGGTGATCGGTGGCTCTGCCTCGTACGTGGTCACGCCCAACACTGGATACTCCAATGGCACGCCGACAGGCACCTGCGCTGCAGGCACTTGGTCTGGCACCACCTACACCATCGCTTCAGTGGCAGCCAATTGCTCGGTGAACTTCGCTTTCATCGGACCTGTGGCGGTCACAGCATCAGTGGCCTCAGGCAGCGGTGTGGCCACTCCTGCATCGCAGTCGGTGGCGGTGGGCAGCACGGCAGTGATCACGCTCACACCCGGTGCGGGGCAGCGCGCCACTCTGGCGGCCAGCAGCACTTGCACGGGCGGTAGCTTTAATGCTGATACCACGGTGTACACCATCCCCAGTGTGGCGGGCGCTTGCTCCGCAGTGTTCGCGTTTGTGCCCAACCCAGTGGTGACTGGGTCTGTGCTGTCGGGCACCGGTACGGTGTCCCCTGCCTCCCAGGCTGTGATGCCTGGCGCAAGTGCCGTGTTCACTCTTGCTCCTGGTGCGGGTATGCGTGCGGCGCTGGATGCATCCAGCACCTGCACTGGCGGAAGCTTCAATGCAGGCTTTACTACCTACACCGTGCCTGCTGTGGCAGCGGACTGCACTGCGGTGTTCCGCTTTGCTCCAGCTACCGGCCCTGCGTCCATCCCCACATTGTCCGAGTGGGGAATGATCATGCTGTCGGCCCTGCTGGCGCTGATGGCCTGGGGGCACCGGCGTCGTTTTGGTCGCTGATGCGGTAGCTTCTGCTTTGCCGAACTCATCTCGTCATCGCGCTCTGGCATAGAGCCTTTGCCAGGGCCCTCAGGGGGCTCTGGCACTCTATTTTTGCTTCATGAAAACCTCCACACTTGTCCTTGCTGTGTTGTCACACTCGTTGGGTGCTCTCCTGCCGCTCGCCCACGCTGATGCCCTGCCTGTGCGCAAACCCGGCTTATGGGAAGTCTCGATCATTGGTGCCGGCCAGTCTGTCATGCGTCAGCAAAAGGTGCTGCAATGCACTACAAACGAAGTGGATGCTTTGACCATGCTCGCTATCGTGCCAGGGCAGGAGCACTGCCACGAAACGAAGGTCGTAAAGGAAGCAGGACAGTTCACGGTGCAGACGGTGTGCTTCGTACACGACAACCAGGTCAAGGCCCGCATCCGTTTGAAGGGAGACTTCCAGCAGCTTTATCAGGGAGATTTCGAGGTGGCTTATTCGAAACCGGTGGCCTACAGCAGCCCTGGGGTGACCCAGTTCTCCGGGCGCCGTCTGGGCGACTGCAAGCCGGGGATGAAACCATCGGACATGGTGCTGCCCAACGGGGTCACGGTCAACATCGTCGACAGCCTGAAGCAGCATGAAGGTCACGAAGGGCACCGGCACTGAGGTAGGGGTCTTCGGCCTGAGCGATACAGTTCCAACAAAAAGCCCCGCTGGGTAACCAGCGGGGCTTTTTGTTGGATGGGACGCATCGTTGCTGCAACCACACTGGTGCCGCAGCAGCGTTCGCTTTACTGGCTGATCTCCAGCAGCACTACGTGCCCTTGGGCAGCGGGCCAGGTCTGCCCCACCACGCGCTCGCCATTGAACTCGGCGGCGATGGGGCGCTGCCCGCCGGATGGCTTGATCTTGGCAGACGCTACGCCAGCACCGGCTGGCACACCTACAGGCGCTGCGCCGTCCAGCAGCATCTTGTCTCGGGCCGGGTCGAGATAGCCACGGGGGCGGGTCAGCGTGACGATGGAGTCTGCGGTCTTGTCGGCATCGGCGATGCGTTCGGCGCGCAGGTGGATCAGGTTGCTGCCACGGGGCAAGCTGCTGCGGTAGATATGGGTCGTGGCGTAGCCAGGGGCCGAGATCACGAACTCGTGCGGCACGCCAGGCTGGGTGGTCAGCGGGCCCCAGATGCCATCGGCACCCACGGTCTTCTTCAGCAAAGCGGCACCGGTGCGCGCGCCGGTTGCGGGGTCGGTGGCATATACCTCCAGCTGCGCACCGGGCAAGGGCAGGTTATTGCTGAAACTGCCAGATGTGGGGTCGGTGGAGTTCAGACCAAGTCCCGTGACCTTGCCGTTGAGCACCACGGCACCTTCGGTAGCGATGTCCGTACGGATGGGCGCTTCTCCAGTGATGAACCGGTAGGCGGCATCAAACGCTACGGCAGAGAACGAGGTCTCGCGGTGATCGATGCGTGGGAACACCACGTTCTGTGCGCCTTTGAGTTCAGGCCCGGCAGCGGTCACGTTGGTGGGAGTACCTGGTTGGCCGATCCACACACCATCCGGTTGAGCGAACTTGTCATTGCTGTCAGAGCGAATCGTCATCCAGCGCACTGGGCCGGGCACTTCGTCACCAGCAGCATTCTTGGGTGCATTCAGCCGGGTGAGGAACGGCCCCGTGCCAGAAAACTCGCTGCCTTCGCGAAAGCCGGGAATGGCCCACACGCCGTGGTTGGGCGTACCGCCCAGAACAGCGTGGCTCACCGTGCGGTCGCCCCCACCGTTCTGGATGTAGTTGCGCACGGCGTAGCCACCCCGTGAGTTCGCCAGCAGTACCACCTGGCTGGCACCGGTGGCGCGCAGCACCTTATCTACTTCGGCCTTCAGGAAGGCCATGTGCTCGGCTGCAGAGGTACGGCCGGGCTGCGCTACGGTGTCATCGTCGCGGGACTGCGGATACGGTACGTCGATGGCGTAGAGCCGGTCGCGTGGCCAGCCGTTGGATTCGAAGCGCCACGCTGTGGTTTGCCACAGGGCCGCCGTATCGCCGTTGCCGTGCACGAAGACGATGGGGGGATGGTCAGGTGAGCTGGAACCACAACCAGCCAGAACAAGTGACGCGACGGCGGCGGCCGCCAGGAACGAACGGCGCGGCAACGGTGAAGAATGCATGAGATGCTCCAGAGGAAGGCAAAAAGGCAAACATCGAAGCGTGACCGTAGCATGTGACAGGAGTGCGACGAAACGCCATCCTGTGGCATGCCACGCAACGCAAAGCCGAGCGTCGATCGCTCAGGCAAACACCCCAGCCGTCTCCTGCATGCGTTCAGACACCTCGCCCAGATGGTGCAGGGTGTCTCCAAAAGTCACTTCCAGCTGCGTGAGCTTTTTGAAGTAGTGGCTCACGATGTACTCATCGGTCACCCCGATGCCGCCGTGCAGTTGCACTGCCTGTTGCCCGATGAAGCGCATGGACTGGCCCAGCTGTACCTTGGCGCGGGCCATGGCGCGGCGGCGCTCTTCTGCTGGAGCACCCAGCTTCAGGCTGGCGTAGTAGCTCATGGAGCGGGCCAGCTCCAGCTGCATCTTCATGTCGGCCACGCGGTGGCGCAGGGCCTGGAAGCTGGCGATGAACACACCGAACTGCTTGCGCTGGTTCATGTATTCCACAGTGATGGCAACCGTTTTGTCCAGCACCCCTACGGCCTCGGCGCAGGTGGCGGCAATGCCTGTGTCCACTGCCAGCTCCAGCGCGGCCAGTCCGTCGGTGGTGATCAGGGTGGCTGCGGCGTTGGTCAGATGCACCTCGGCAGCGCGGCTGCCGTCTTGGGTGACGTAGCCCTGGGTGCTGACACCGGCGGCGTTGCGTTCCACCAGGAACAGGGCGATGTGGCCGTCCAGCAGCGCAGGCACGATGAAGGCGTCGGCCTGGTCCCCGGCAGGTACTATGCTTTTTGTAGCTGTCAGCGCATATCCTGCTTGCGCTGCAGTGGCTTTTGCATCGCAAACGTTCAGGCGGTAGCGGGCTTTGCGTTCCTGGTAGGCCAGCACCACCAGGGCTTCGCCTGCGGCAATGCGGGGCAACCATGCGGCCTGCAATGGCTCGGGGGCATAGCGGGCCAGCACGCTGCTGGCGATGAAGGACTGGGCGATGGGCTCCAGCACAATCCCGCGGCCCAGTTCTTCGGCCACCACCATGGCGTCTATGGCGCCCTGGCCCATGCCGTCGTGGGCCTCGGGCACGGTCAGCGCGGTCAGGCCCAGCTCTGCCAGTTCATTCAAGGCTGCGCGGTCAAAACCCCCTGCCGCCACGGCGGCACGGCGGCGCTCAAAGCTGTAACCCTTCTCTACCCACTTGCGCACGGCGTCGCGCAGTTGTTCCTGGTCATCAGAAAAATCGAAATCCATGTTCTTGTCTCCTGGAACTTGGGTTCAGCCGAGCACGGTCTGAGCCACGATGTTGCGCTGCACTTCGTTCGAACCACCGTAGATGGTGGTCTTGCGCAGGTTGAAGTAGGTGGACGCCAGCGGTGCGTTGGCCGTGATGCCGCCGGGGAAGTTGCCTTGCCAGCCGGCCTCCATGGCCTCTTCAATAAACGGCATGGCAAACGGGCCGGCCGCCAGCATCATCAGCTCGGCATACCGCTGCTGGATCTCGCTGCCCTTGATCTTGAGCAGCCCCGCAATGTCCAGCGAGTTCTTGCCGCTTTTCTCCGCCGACAGCACGCGCAGCACCAGCATTTCCAGTGCCACGATGTCCACTTCCAGCAGGGCGATCTGGTCGCGGAAGCGCTGGTCTTCCCACACGCCTTCGGCCTTGGCGATGCGCTTCAAGCGCTCCAGCTCGCGCTTGCTGCGGTTCACATCGGCAATGTTGGTGCGCTCGTGGCTGAGCAGGTGCTTTGCGTAGGTCCAGCCCTTGTTTTCCTCGCCCACCAGGTTTTCCACGGGCACTTCGACGTTGTCGAAGAAGACTTCGTTGACCTCGCACTCGCCGTCCAGCAGCTTGATCGGGCGCACCGTCACGCCGGGCGACTTCATGTCCACCAGCAAAAAGCTGATCCCTGTCTGGGGCTTGCCCTCGTTACTGGTGCGCACCAGGTTGAACATCCAGTCGCCATACTGGCCCAGCGTGGTCCAGGTCTTCTGGCCATTGACGATGTATTTGTCGCCCACACGCTCGGCGCGGGTCTTGACGCTGGCCAGGTCCGAGCCCGAGCCTGGTTCGCTGTAGCCCTGGCTCCACCACACTTCGCCGCTGGCAATGCCGGGCAGAAAACGCTTTTGCTGCTCGGGGCTGCCAAACGCCATGATCACCGGGGCCACCATCACCGGGCCAAAGGGCACGATGCGGGGGGCACCGGCCAGCGCGCATTCTTCCTCAAACAGGTGCTTTTGCACGGCAGTCCAGCCGGGGCCGCCAAACTCCTTCGGCCAGCCAAACGCCAGCCAGCCCTTCTTGCCCAGGATCTTGGCCCAGCCCTGCATGTCTGCGCGCGTCAAGCGCAGGGCGTTGTGCACTTTGTGAGAAATCTCCTGGGGCAGGTTGGCGCGAACCCAGGTGCGAACCTCTTCGCGGAAGGCCTGCTCTTCGGGGGTGAATGCGAGATCCATGCAGCGTGTCTCCTAATGATCTTGTAGTTGTAGCACGGTCGTTCTTTTTATGGCTGTCCGGGTGGTGACATGGGCGGCAAATCGCGCAGGCCCAGCTCGTCGCATAGGCGCTGCACCGTGCCCCGTAACTCGGCCACTTCGTCCTCCAGGGCCTGCAAACGGGCTTGCAGGGCGGGGGCAGGGGTGTCCAGCGAGGGGGCTGGGTGCCCGCCGTAGGCCTGCTGGCTGGTGTCTACCGGGCCGCATAGCAGGTGGGCCCAGCGCGGCTCGCGCGCGCCGGGGGCGCGTGGCAGCAGCACGACCAAGGGGCCGCCTTTTTCTTCGCTGCGGTTTTGCAACTCGTCCAAAAACGCTTCCACTGACGAGATGTCGGCAAACCGGTGCCAACGTTCGGCGTTGATGCGCAGCTCGCCTGCGGTCTGGGGGCCGCGCAGCATCAGCAGGCCCAGCAGCGCAGCCGCCTGGTCCGGCACGCCCACGCCGCGCTGAAAGTTGTGTTCCCACCGCGTGGTGCGGTTGCCGCTGCTCTCGAACACCAGCGTCAGCAGCTTCAGCGCGTCCAGCGCCTCCTGTGCCTGGGCTTCGGTGAGTTGCATCACCGGGTCGCGGCTGGTCTTCTGGTTGCAGCCGGTCACCAGCCCGTTGAGCGACATGGGGTAACTGTCGGGCACCGTGCGGGCTTTCTCCATCAACGTGGCCAGCACGCGGGCTTCCACAGGGGTGAGGGGACGGGTGGCGGGGCTGTAGGGGGTGAGGGATGACATGGCTGGGATAATCGCGGGCAAATGAAGAACATTGTGATTTTGATCTCTGGCGGGGGCTCCAACATGGCGGCCATCGTCAAAACCGCACAGCAGGAACAGTGGGAGCGGCGCTATGGCGTGCGCATCGCTGCCGTGGTCAGCAACAAGGCCGATGCCGGTGGGCTCGTGTTTGCGCAGGAGCAGGGCATTGCCACTGCCGTGCTGGACCACAAGGCTTACCCCAGCCGCGAGGCCTTTGACGCTGCCCTGGCGGCCCAGCTGGATGAGTTTGCGCCCGTGCTCGTCGTGCTGGCGGGCTTTATGCGCATCCTTACGCCGGGTTTCGTGGCGCACTACGCGGGTCGCCTCATCAACATCCATCCCTCATTGCTACCGGCCTTTACCGGGCTGCACACGCACCAGCGCGCCATTGATGCAGGTTGCAAATTTGCGGGTGTCACCGTGCACCAGGTGACGGCCGAGCTGGATGTGGGGCCCATCCTGGACCAGGCTGTCGTGCCTGTGCTGCCCGGAGATACCGCCGAAACCCTGGCGGCGCGGGTGCTGACGCAAGAGCACATCATTTACCCCCGCGCGGTGCGCGCCCTGGTGCAGCAACTGGGCTGAGCTGCCCACGCCACGTTACAGCGTGGAAATCACTTCGGCTGCGCTGTCGTGCAGCACGGCCTTGACGCGCGCCGTCTGCTCTGGCGTGGTGGGGTGCGCCACCACCGCCCAATGGTTGTGCCGCAGGGCCGAGCGCACGCGGGTGATAAGGCGGATATGGTCTGGCCGCATCGACAAAAAGCCGCCCGCCAGAAGCCCGAATGTGATGCTGAAGCCCACCAGCGCGATGAACGCCAGCAGCGGGCTGCTGGCCACCATGGGATGTCCTGCCCGGTAAAACCACGTGTACAACGCCAGACCGGCCACAGCGCCTGCCATGCCCCCCACCAGGTGGGTCTGGAACACCGTGCGGGCAATGCCCTGGGTTTCGGGTTCCAGTGCGTGCGAAAAGATTTCGCGGTGGGGGGCGTGTGCATCGCTGGGGCCCAGCAGCCGCACCTGTGCGGAACGCAGGCCGCCAAGGCCTGCGACTTGCGCCAGTGCCTTTTCTGCCTGGCTCTGGTGGGCATACAGCCCTACCACTTTGGTGAGAGATCGTTCTCCAAACAGCCCCTGGAGTAGATAGCCCATAGATACCTCCTGACATGGGTGGGTTGGGCGCCGGGGCCTGAGATGCGTGATGGGCAAGGCAAGGGAGCATGCCCATGCTGCGCTTTTCATCTCCACTTTCACCTCCACTCAGCCTTGCTACCCGGTTGGTGCAGAAGGGTGGCGTGTGCGGCTGTGCATGAGGCTACTGCAGGCTGCCGGCAGGATGGAGGTCAGCGTATTCGCCAGCGAGGGAGCTGGCTGTAGGACGCGCGGGAGGCAAGGGGTAGTCCGGTGGCGAACAATCAGTTCAGCCTTGAACTGGTCAGGCTGTGGTGCTGTTCAGGCGCTCTGGGCAACACTATCGGAAATGCTTTTGCTACCAAATAGATAGCTTGTAGCGCTCTGTCCAAGAGCGCCACAAGCGTTTTTAATGAACTGGAGTGGATGCACAGAGGCTCTGGCCTGCGTGGCTCGTCAACTGACGGGCGAATCGCACCACGCAGCCAGAAACCTGTGAAATCGGGCCTTGCCCCGCTGACCGGCAGGTCTGGCCGGTCGGGTGGGGCGAAAGTCCGGGGAAGACTCGGTCCCTGTCAGGCCACGGCGCTCAGGGTGCTGGCGCGGCTTGATGCGCTCCAGTCGTTGGCGGCACGGGCGTACTGCTGGCGCGCAAAGTCGGCCAGCCGGGCCAGGTCAGTGCTCTGGCTTCCGTCCTTGTTGCTGCTTGAGGACTGGCCCGAAGCGTTGCTGGCCGATGGCTTTAACTGGCTGGTCAGCTGGTCGATGAACGACTGGCTTTCTGCAGAGCTGATGCTCTGGTCGCCGTCGGTGTCGATGGCATTGAAGAGCGCCGTGATGGCGTCCTGCCCCGAGGTGGACGAGCTGCCCGCCAGTCGTTCGGCGATCGACACGACGCCATCTTCGTTGGTATCCAGCGGATCGTAGGTGGTGCTCTCGCTGGAGGCCTGGGCCCCACCTGCGCCACGCGGGCCACCCGCTCCACCGGGGCCGCCAGGGCCACCGGGTGGCGGCATACCGCCTGCCTGCGGGCCATCGCCGGATGGACGGCCTGCATCGAACTCTGCCTGGCTCAGGCTTCCGTCGCCATCGGCGTCCAGCGCAGCAAACGCGTCATCGCTGCTCACCCCGGTCTTGCTGGCCGTGCCGCCCGACATGGCCTCCAGCAGGGCCTGCAGTTCGGTCTTGCTGACCGAGCCATCGCCATCGCTGTCCACCTTGCCGAACAGATCATCTCCAGCCTGGCCCTTTGCACTGCTTGCGCTGGTTGCGTTGCTTGCACTGCTGCTGGCATCTGCACTGCGCGCCTGGGCGAAGTCCATGGTGGAGCGCGCTGGCATCAGGCTCTCCATGGTCTTGCCCAGCTCATCGGCATTGAGGTTGCCGTCACCGTTGGCATCGAACTGGGTGAGCAGATCGGACGCACTGGTGTCGCCTGTCACGCCCGTCTTCTTGGCCACCTTGTCCAGCAAGCCTTGCAGCTCTGTGCTGTCTACGCCGCCGCTTCCGTCGGCATCTATCTTTGACAGCAGTCGCTCCGGCGAGGGCCCAGGGCGGCTCGCCCGCTGGACACTGGCACTGGACCAGGCACTGCTGACGCTACTGATGGTCGTCATCGTCGTTCCTTTCGTTCCATGGGTGGAGGCAGCGCTGAGCCTGGAGGGCGCACGTGCCTTCACATGACCGGAGGCCGTGTGCGGGGCGGGCGCAAGCCTGGCGCAGCGCTGCCTTGCGGGTCTTGTGCAGCAACTGCGCAACGGCTTGCCACCCAAGGCCCTCGGGGCTGTCCAGCCCGTCCGCGCTGGGTGGCGCGGGTGGGTTGTGCAGCCTGCAGCCCATTGTTGGTGGCGTGTGTCAATGGCGTTTGTCCGGTTTGTACCAAGGTCGATACAAAGCCCGTTTTCATGGGCGGAATTGGGGGGTAAAAGCCCCCCAGATCTGGCCAAGTGGGCCGATGGGGCTTGCCTACACTTGCCCGGTTACAACCCCCTGCCTGCGCCCATGCACACCATTCTGGTGGTGGACGACGATGTCGAAATCACCACCCTGTTGACCGATTACCTGGCCCGCTTTGGCTACCACACACTGGCCGCGGGGGATGCGACCGCGATGCGCGCCATGCTGTCGTCGCATGCAGTAGATCTGGTGGTGCTGGACGTGATGTTGCCCGGCACCGATGGCATCACGCTGGCGCGTGAGCTGCGCCAGCATTCCCGGCTGCCCATCATCATGCTCACCGCCCGGGCCGACCCTTACGACCGCGTGCTGGGGCTGGAGATGGGGGCCGACGACTACATGGCCAAACCCTTTGAGCCGCGTGAACTGGTGGCCCGCATCCAGACCGTGATGCGCCGCCTTGCCGCCGATGGCACCCCGGCCTCTACAGGGCCGGACGAAGTGGTGCGTTTTGACGGCTGGGAGCTGCATTGCGTGGAGCGCCATCTGCTGTCTCCGCAGGGCGTGGTGGTGCCCTTGTCCAACGCAGAGTTCCGACTGCTGTGTACCTTCTTGCGCATGCCCCGGCGCATTTTCAGCCGCGATCAGCTCATGGAGCAGGCCCGGGGCCGTGCCATGGATGCGTTTGAGCGCAGCATCGATCTGCTTGTCTCACGCCTGCGCACCAAGCTGGCCGACGACCCGCGTTCTCCGTCGATGATCCGCACCGTGCGCGGCGCGGGCTACCTGTTCCATGTGCAGTCCCTGCAAGGGCAGGTGGGATGGCTGCGCTGAGCCTGCAGCCGCTGCGGTCTGCCTTTCGGGCGCTGGCCCGGTGGCTGGTGCCTTCCACGCTGTTTGGTCGGCTGGCGTTGTTGCTGCTGGTGGCCGTGTTCGCCAGCCATGTGCTGGCCTTGTCGCTGATGTGGGAGTTGCGTCCACCACCGCCGCCTGGTGCGCCGGGCGCGGGGGCATGGCAGGGGCCTGCTCCCCCTTCGTCAGCCCCGTCCGATGTGATCGATGTGAAGGCCCCTCCGCCCAGCCCCGCAGAGGCCGCAGGCGTGGGGCACCCCGCCCCCGCTGCACGGCTGCAGCCCCCTCGTCCGCCGGGCCCGCCCAGCATCGCGCAGGTGATGGATGCGCCCCCGCGCCTGAAGCTGGGCCTGTTGCTGGACATTGGCGTGCGGCTGGCCGTGCTGCTGGCGGTGGCCTGGTGGGCGGCACGCTGGCTGGCGCAACCCATGCACCGCCTGGCCAGCGCAGCGCAAGAGTTGGGGCGCAACCTGGACCGCCCGACCTTGCCTGAGGACGGCCCTGCAGAGTGCCGTGACGCCAGCCGTGTGTTCAACCAGATGCAGGCGCGGCTGCGCCAGCAGCTGGCTGATCGCGACGGGTTTGTGGCCGCGGTGTCGCACGACCTGCGCACCCCGCTGACCCGCCTGCGCCTGCGCGCAGAAGCACTGCCCCACCCGCAGGACCAGGAGCGTTTTGGCCGCGACATTGCCGAGATGGACGCCATGATCACCGCCACGCTGGACTACCTGCGCGGGGTGGCGCAGGCGGAACCCTGGGTTCGCCTGGATGTGGCGGCGCTGGCCCACAGCCTGGCCGATGATCAGATGGACATGGGGCACGCCGTGACGGTGCAAGGGCAGGCGCAACCGCTGGCCGTGCAGGCCGGGGCCCTGCGCCGGTGTCTCGACAATCTGGTCGGCAATGCGGTGCGTTATGGGGGCAGCGCCGAAGTCACGTTGCAAGACGAGCCCGCTGGCCTGGTGATTGCCGTGCGCGACCACGGTCCCGGTCTGCCCGAGGCGGAGCTGGCGCGGGTGATGGCCCCGTTCTACCGCGTGGAGGCTTCCCGCAACCGCGGCAGTGGCGGCGTGGGCCTGGGCCTGACCATTGCGCAGGACATCGTGCGCCGCCACGGTGGCGAGCTGCGCCTGTCCAACGCGCCCGGCGGTGGCTTGCTGGCGCGGGTGTGGCTCCCGCGGGCGGGCTTGCCACCAGAGATGTCTGAACAGGCTCTTTGAGTCAAAATGGGCTGTAGCGCTCATCCATCAAGCGCGGGCAGCTCCTGAATCCATAGCGCCTGCTGCTCAGCAAATCTCAGGCAGGCTTGTCTGCGCTATTGCACGGGGCGAATCGCGGCTGCCACACGCCGTCGATACAGACCTGCTCGGCAAACATGGCAGCGGGCCGCACCCACAGGCCGTGTTCGCCATACAGTGCGCGGTACACCGTCATGGGCTCCAGAGTTTCGCTGTGCCGGGCGGTGTCCAGCACCTCATACAGCATGCCCTTGTAATGCCGATACAGGCCGGGTGGGGTGGGGGTGAAAGAGGGGAGTTCTTCGTTCATCGTTACCATGGTGGGTTGCATTGCCAAGGGGGCCAACGATCGATGGACCCCATAAAAAAGTGACAGGGAGGAAGCCAGCCGTGGAATGGGCAGATTTTGTGCACCTGGTGCGCACCAGTGAGCAGGACAGCGCCGAGAACAGCCGCGCC
This sequence comes from Acidovorax sp. DW039, assembly GCF_037101375.1. NCBI lineage: Bacteria > Pseudomonadati > Pseudomonadota > Betaproteobacteria > Burkholderiales > Comamonadaceae > Acidovorax > Acidovorax sp. DW039. Next base: position 1,582,375 of record NZ_AP029019.1, read on the forward strand.
TATCGGCGCAGCGTCGCCTTTTTTGCCGCCCTGGGATACGCCTGGGTGGTGGGCTGCTTTGTGCTGGCCATCGCCCTGATGGGCTGGGTAGTGTCTCAGATGATGCATGGCCGCGTGCGGTTCATGCTGTTGTGGTTGCTGGTGGCCGCAGGCAGTCTGCTGTGGGTCAGCCTGCGGGCGTTGTGGATGCGCATGGCCCCGCCCGAAGGTGAGGAGATCACGGCCGAGGAAGCGCCCGAGCTGTTCGAGGCGCTCAACCGCATTCGCCGCAAGATCAAAGGCCCGGCCATTGACCATGTGCTGCTCAACGGCGATTTCAACGCAGCCATCCAGCAGATTCCGCGCTATGGCTTGTTCGGCGGTGGCGTCAATTACCTGGTGATCGGGCTACCGCTGCTCATGGCGCTGGACCGCAGCCGCTTCCTGTCTGTGCTGGCCCATGAGTACGGGCATTTGCGCGGAGACCATGGCCGCTTTGGCGCATGGATTTACCGCACCCGCTGGTCGTGGATGCAGCTCAACAAGAGCCTGGGCGACAACGGCGGCGTGGCCGGGGCCGCTACCGAAGCCTTCCTGCGCTGGTACTTTCCGCGCTTTGCGGCCAAGACCTTTGCGCTGGCCCGGCAGGATGAATACGAGGCCGACAACGTGGCGGGCCGCCTGTCGGGGCGCGAGGTGATGGCTGCTGCGCTGATCGAAGTTGAAATCCGCGGCCGCTGGCTGGAGGCGGAATTCTGGCGCGACCATTGGTGCGCTGCGGCCTCCAACCCATTACCCGTGGGCCCCTACCGCGGCATGCGCCGCCTGCTGGCCGATGCGCCGGATGCTGCCTTTGCCAACGACGCACTGCGCCAGGCCCTCAAGCGCCTGAGCAACCTGGACGACACCCACCCCGGCCTGCGTGACCGGCTGGAGGCGCTGGACGCCGCCCCCACCTTGCCGGAATGGTCGCGTGGCAGCGCACTGGCCTTGCTGGGCAAGGAGCCCAAGCGCTGGATTGCGCACTTTGACCGCCAGTGGTGCACTGCGAATGCCACCGAGTGGAAGCTGCACCACGCCTGGCTGCAGCGCGTGCGTGCGCGGGCCGACGTGCTGCAGGCTGGGGTGCCGCAGGCCAGTGCGGCAGAGCTGGTGGAGCTGGCACGCCTGCGCAAGCACCTGGACCCCCGGGCCGATGTGCGCCCGCTGTACGAACTGGCGCTGGAGCGCAGCGCAGAACACCCAGGTGCTTTGCGTGGCTTGGTGACCTGCCTGCCGGAGGGAGACCGAGCCGCCAAGCTGGCCTGCCTGCACCGCCTGTGGGACGCGGGCAGCAACGACCGCTGGTGGGCTGCCCGCACCGCGCTGGCCGAGCTGGAGACGCCGCGCATCGGCTACGACCATGATGCTGCGGCCTTCAAGCAGTGGCGCAAGCGGCTGGAGCGTGCGCAAGAATCCGAAGAGCGTGCGTGGGAGGAGTTGACGAATTCCGCCTATTTCAACCACATCGCCCGCCACGATCTCAGCGAGTTTGAACTGGGTGAACTCCAGGCCGAGCTGGCCCGTTGCACGCCCATCACAGGCGCCTGGCTGGTGCGCAAGAACCTGCGCGAGCATCCTCAGCGGCGTGCCTATTTGCTGTTTGTGGATGTGCCCCGCCTGGACGATGAGGACCGGTACGAGCTGTGCCGCTGGCTGGAACGCTCACTCAACCTGCCCGGGCCTGTGCTGGTGTTGTGGGCGGGTGAGGACCCGACGATCAAGGAAATCCGGCGCTACGCCTTTGATCCTGTTTTTTCGCGCTGAATTCTCGCGCTGAAGGCTCTACGGGGTGCGCTGCAGGGCCTGCCAGCAGTTGTGGCAGGCCCTGCGCGAAGCCCTTGGCCCTGCACAGTGGGACAATCGGGGAATGCATCCCAAAGTTCTCCTTGATGCCTGCGCCGAACTGGTCAGGCTCACTCTCACGTTTGAACACCCCGCCGACGCGGTGGTTTCCCGTTACTTCCGCGACAACCGGGGCCTGGGGCCCCGCGAGAGGGCCACGCTGGCCGAAACGGTCTACACCGTGCTGCGCAAGAAGCTGCTGTTCGACCATCTGGCCCCCTCAGGCTCGGGGCCCAAGGAGCGCCGCATGGCCATCCTGGGGTTCCACGGCCCCCGCGACTTTCTCAAGAGTGCGCTGACCGAGCAGGAGAAGAAGTGGCTTGACCAGTGCGACAGCATCCGCCCGGATGACCTGATGGAACGCCACCGCCACAACCTGCCCGAGTGGCTGGTGCCGCCGCTCAAGGAGCAACTGGGGGATCAGTTCTGGCCGCTGGCAGAAAGCCTGTCGCAGAACGCACCGCTGGACCTGCGCGTCAATACCCTCAAAGAAAAAAGGGCGGATGTGCAGAAGGAGCTTGCGCAGGCAGCTATCAAATCAGTAGCGACTCCGTACTCTCCATGGGGCTTGCGCATTGAGGGCAAGCCTGCGCTGACCAAGCTCGATGCCTTCACGCGGGGCGCGATCGAGGTGCAGGACGAGGGCTCGCAATTGCTAGCCCTGCTGCTTGACGCCAAGCGGGGCGAGATGGTGGTGGACTTCTGCGCCGGTGCCGGTGGCAAGACCCTGGCCATTGGTGCCGCCATGCGCAGCACAGGCCGCCTGTATGCGTTTGACGTGTCGGCCCACCGGCTGGACGCGCTCAAACCCCGCATGGCCCGCAGCGGGTTGTCCAACATCCACCCCGCCGCCATCGCCCACGAGCGCGATGAGCGCATCAAGCGCCTGGCGGGCAAGATCGACCGGGTGCTGGTGGATGCCCCTTGCTCGGGCCTAGGTACGCTGCGCCGCAATCCAGACCTGAAGTGGCGCCAGTCTGCCAAGGCAGTGCAGGAGCTGGTGGACAAGCAGACCGCCATCCTGGAAAGCGCTGCCCGCCTGCTCAAGCCCGGGGGGCGCCTGGTGTATGCCACCTGCAGCATCCTGCCTCAGGAGAACGAAGCTATTGCCCAGGCTTTCAGCGCCGCACACGCTGACTTTGCCGTGCTGGATGCGGGCGAAGTCCTCACCCAGCTCAAGGTAGAGCAGGCCGCCAGCCTGTGCAGCGGCGGCGAGACGGGGACCACCTACCTGCGCCTGTGGCCCCACCGGCACCAGACGGATGGCTTCTTCGCCGCCGTGTGGGAACGCAAGCGTTAAAACTGCGAACGCAGGCGGGGTTGTGTGAGTCGCTCTCAAGACCCCGCGCCTTGCGGTGAAACCCTGAACCACCCTGCCGGGTGGATGCCTACAATGGACTGGCACACCATCTGGTGTGGGCCAGTGAGCAGTTTGCCTGCGTGAGAGAGTTGAGGAAGTTATGTTGTTACCCGATTGGGCGGTACTGAATGCCGCAGTGGACTGGCTGGGCCATGGCCTGTGGGATCTGACCTGGTGGCAGATCGTGCTGTATACCCTGGCCACCACCCATGTCACGATTGCCGCCGTGACCATCTTCCTGCACCGGGCGCAGGCCCACCGCGCGCTGGATCTGCACGCCATCCCCTCCCATTTCTTCCGCTTCTGGCTGTGGGTCGGTACCGGCATGGTGACCAAGGAATGGGTGGCCATCCACCGCAAGCACCACGCCAAATGCGAAACGGTGGACGACCCCCACAGCCCGCAAACCCGGGGTCTGGACACTGTGATGTGGCGCGGGGCCGAGTTGTACCGGGCTGAGGCCAAAAATGCAGAAACACTGAAAAAGTTCGGTCATGGCACCCCTGACGACTGGATGGAGCGGAATGTGTACAGCCGCTTTACCTGGCAAGGCGTGGGCCTGATGCTGGTGCTGAACCTGGCGTTGTTTGGCGCTGCAGGTGCCGCCGTGTGGGCGGTGCAGATGGCGTGGATTCCCTTCTGGGCTGCGGGTGTCGTCAACGGGGTGGGGCACTTCTGGGGATACCGCAACTTTGAGGCGCAAGACGCCAGCACCAACCTCTCCCCCTGGGGCATCATCATTGGTGGGGAGGAACTGCACAACAACCACCACACCTATCCCACGGCCGCCAAGTTTTCGGTCAAACCCTACGAATTTGATATTGGCTGGGTCTACATCAGCCTGATGCGCAAGGTGGGCTGGGCCACCGTCAAAAAGGTGCCGCCCAAGCTGCAACTGGGCGAGGTCAAACCGGTGGCTGATGAAAAGACGCTGGAGGCCCTGATTGCCAACCGCTACGAGATGATGGCCGGTTACGCCCGCGGTGTGCGTCAGGCGTGCAAGGATGAAATGGCCGCCCTCAAGGCCAGGCATGGAGATGTCTCGGTTCTCAAGGCCGCCAAGCGCTGGCTGCACCGCGATGCTGAGAAAGTGCCGGCGGTGGCGCTGCCCCAGCTTGCCCAGGTGCGTGCGGCTTATCCTGCCTTGGACAAGATGGTCACCATGCGCGAGGAACTGCGCCAGCTCTGGCTCAACACGTCCCAGTCGCGTGAGCAGCTGACAGCAGACCTGCAGGCCTGGTGCCGTCGTGCCGAGGAAAGCGGGATCGCTGCCCTGCGTGATTTCTCGCTACGCCTGCGATCTGCCCAGGCCTGATTTGCCGCGCTGGGGCACGCCACGGCTCCAGCGCTGAAATTTCATCCATGCCCGGCGCAGGGCGTGGATGAGTTTGCTCACTTCCCACGCCGGGTCTGCAGCAGGCTCGGTGCACAGCAGCCGTGCCATGCCTTCGCCCCGGTGCTGCAGGCGCACCCATGTCGCGGATTCGTCTGCGTCGACCTCCAGAATCTGGCCCGGGTGCAACGTCAGTGTTCTTGCTGCCAACACCTGTCCGTACAGCAGCGGCCCCAGCGATGCTTCCACGCTGCCTTCAAGGACCTGCAAGCTTGCCCCCTTGCGCAGGCAAGTCAGCACGGGCTGGCAGTTTCCGATCTGCAGGGTGAAGGAGGAGGGTGGGACGCTCTGGATGGTGTGCTGGGGCTGCATGGAGGCTCCTTTGGTGCAGAAACAAGGGCCTCCAGCGTAAAAAAAGTGCGGCTTTTGCGGCAGACACACAGCGGGTCACTGGCAGGTAGAACAGTTGCTCTCTTGCGCGTGCTGTTATGGTGCAGATGCGCCTGTTCTGTATCTGTTGCGTTGGCTGCCGCGCAGGCATGATCGTTGTCGTCCCTGAACAGGCGCTGATCGACAGACTTCGTGCTTGCCATGACCCGTTCTGAAAACCGCACCGATTCCCCCCGTTATCGCCGTCTGGCTGCTTTGTATGAGCAGGCCATTGCGTCCGGCAGCCTGCAGCCTGGTATGCGTCTGCCTTCGGTGCGTGAGCTGTGCCAGCGCCATGACATCAGCCTGACCACCGCGCTGCAGGTGCTGCGTCATCTGGAGTCACAGGGCTGCGTGGAAGCGCGTGAGCGCGTGGGCTACTTCGTGCGGGAGCGGGGTGGCATGGCATTGCCCCGGGCGCGCGAGCCCGAGTTGCACGAACCCCTGCCCAGCGACCCCCGTGTGTTTGCGGGCATCAACGAGCGCATCTCCCTGTTTCTGGACAAGGCCCGCAGGGCAGGCCCCTTGCCGCTGGACCTGGGCAGTGCCATGCCGGCGCCGAGCCTGTTTGACGCGCAGGCCCTCAACCGGTTGGCGCACACGCTGCTGCGTGAGCAGCCGGACATTCTGGTCTACGGCCCCTCGGCCCCTACCACCCATCCCGAGTTTCAGCAGGCCATGGCGCGCCATGCGCTGGGTTTTGGGTTGAGCATTGCGCCGTCTGATGTGAGCGCCACACTGGGCAATTCCGAGGCGGTCAATCTGGCGCTGGATGCTGTGGCGGAGCCGGGCGACGTGATTGCAGTGGAGTCGCCAACGTTCTTTGGCATCTTGCAGGCCATCGAGGTGCGAGGCCTGCGTGCGCTGGAAATCCCGTGCAGCCCCCATACCGGCATGTCCCTGGAAGCGCTGGAACTGGCGGCACGCAATGAGCCGCGCCTCAAGGCCGTGGTGGTCGTGCCACATTTGCAAATGCCCCAGGGCAGTGTCATGCCTGACAGCCACAAGCAGCGGCTGGTCGCCTTGTGTGTGGAGTACGGTTTGGCGCTGATTGAAGACGATATCTACCGGGAGTTTGTGGAATCGCCTCACCCGCTACGCCCTGTCAAGGCGTGGGACCAACCCGGAGATGCCGGGCAGGTGATCTATTGCGCCTCACTCAGCAAGAGCTTTGCACCGGGCTTGCGCCAAGGGTGGATGAGTGCAGGCCGTTGGCATGCGCGTGTGCAGATGCTCAAGTTTGCGAGCACGCGCAACATGCAGACATGGTCACAACTGCTGGCGGCGCGCAGTGTGAATTCCCCCGGCTATGAACGCCACTTGCGCCGCATGCGCGTGCAACTGCGCTTGCAGCGCGAGCAGGCGGCACGGGCGATTGCACGCTACTTTCCACAAGGCACTCGGTTGAGCCTTCCGCCCGGCGGGCTCAGCCTGTGGCTGGAGTTGCCCGAGGGTATCTCGACCACCTTGCTGTATGACCAAGCGCTGCGTGCCGGAATACGCACCGCGCCAGGACCCATGTTCTCCAACACAGGGCGGTACGAGCATTTTTTGCGTCTGAGCTGCGGCATGCCGTTCACACCCCAGGTGGAGGCGGGTTATCGCACGCTGGGTGAGCTGATGGACCAGCAGTTGCAGCAGCCTCGGATTCACCGGGCTGCTTGAGCCACATCGCTGGCTGTTCCACAGCAGCGAGCGTCAAAACGGGCATAAAAAAACCGCCAAGCATTGCTGCCGGGCGGCTTTTTTGGGGGCAACGGGCTGAATTACTTCAGCTTCATTTCCTTGTATTCCACATGCTTGCGAGCCTTGGGATCAAATTTCATGATCAGCATCTTCTCGGGCATGGTCTTCTTGTTCTTGGTCGTCGTGTAGAAGTGGCCGGTACCCGCAGTGGATTCCAGCTTGATCTTGTCGCGTCCGCCTTTGCTTGCCATGATGGTGCTACTCCTTAAGCCTGGCCACGTGCACGCAGGTCTGCGAGCACGGAGTCGATACCGTTCTTGTCGATCAAACGCAGGGCAGCGCTGGAAACGCGCAGGCGAACCCAACGGTTTTCGCTTTCCACCCAGAAACGGCGATATTGCAGGTTCGGCAGGAACCGGCGCTTGGTTTTGTTGTTGGCGTGGGAAACGTTGTTCCCGACCATGGGCTTCTTGCCCGTTACGTCGCAGACGCGTGCCATGAGGACACTCCGATACTTTTATAACGGCCGCTCGCTGGGCCCCGGAGTCGTTGTCCCCAGGATGGCTTGCGGCCTCACCTCGCCAGAAAGGGTGGCGGTAACCCGATTGTTGAAACCAAAAAACCCGCTGCATGAACGGGCTGGATTCAGCAAAGCCGCAGATTATAGCCTGCAGCTTAAATTTTGATCAACCTTCTTGTTCAAGAAAGCGCTGCGCGTCCAGTGCGGCCATGCATCCCGTGCCTGCGCTGGTGATGGCTTGGCGGTACACATGGTCTTGCACGTCGCCTGCGGCAAACACCCCGGGCACGCTGGTCTGCGTGGCAAAACCCTTGAGGCCGCCCTGCGTGACGATATAGCCGTTGTCCATTTCCAGCTGGCCCTGGAAGATGTCGGTGTTAGGCGCGTGGCCGATGGCGATGAAGCAGCCCTTGAGCTCCACATCCTGGGTGCTGCCGTCCTGCGTGCTCTTGATGCGGATACCTGTTACGCCGGTGTCGTCGCCCAGCACTTCGTGCAGCGTGTGAAAGAGCTTGAGTTCGATCTTGCCCGCAGCGACCTTTTCGTTGAGCTTGTCGACCAGAATGGGCTCTGCCTTGAACTTGTCGCGGCGGTGCACCAGGGTGACCTTGCGTGCGATGTTGGACAGGTACAGAGCCTCTTCCACCGCCGTGTTGCCGCCACCCACCACGCACACATCCTGGTCGCGGTAGAAGAAACCGTCACAGGTGGCACAGCCCGACACGCCGCGGCCCATGAAGGCCTCTTCAGAGGGCAGGCCCAGGTATTTGGCCGATGCGCCGGTGGCGATGATCAGTGAGTCGCAGGTGTAGGTGCCGCTGTCGCCGGTGAGGGTGAAGGGGCGCTTGCTGAAGTCGACCTTGTTGATGTGGTCAAAGATGATCTGGGTCTTGAAGCGCTCTGCGTGCTCCAGAAAGCGCTGCATCAGGTCCGGGCCTTGCACGCCGTGCACGTCGGCAGGCCAGTTATCCACTTCGGTCGTGGTCATCAGCTGCCCGCCCTGGGCCATGCCGGTGATCAGCACGGGGTTGAGGTTGGCACGGGCTGCGTACACGGCTGCGGTGTAGCCAGCAGGGCCAGAGCCGAGGATCAGAACTTTCGCGTGTTGGGTGGTAGACATGGTACAAGCCTGTGTGGTGCGCGCCCGGGCTGCGGGCACTGTTGGAAAATAACGAGAACCTGCCAAGTATCCGCCCGGACAATGGGCGGCAGTGCAGGGTGTTTTCAATCGGTACGATTGTAAGAACCTGCTTGTAATCTCTCGGGATGCCCTCAGCGAAGCACAGGGCGGCCATGGATATCTTTTCGGGCCGCGCATGCATTCAGCGGGCGTGCTAGCCCCGTGCGGGCACTCCATACAGGTGTTGCAGGCTCTGGGTTCATTTCTGCCATCCGGCGGCTAACGGGCGCGATGCGCCTCCTTGTTCGGGAGAAGTCATTCCATGTCGACGATGTTGTCCAACCTCGACCTGCTGCGCAGGGTGCCGTTGTTTTCACTGCTGACAGTGACACAGGCCGAGGTGATCAGCGGTGCCGTGACCAAACGCCGTTTCAAGCGCGGAGAGGTCTTGGTGGAGCAGGGGCAAAAGTCCAACGCGCTGGCCATTTTGCTGACGGGGCGTGCCCGGGTGGTCTCTGCCGACAACCGCGGCCGCGAAGTCATTCTTGCCACGCTCGGGCCAGGGGACTACATCGGCGAGATGAGCATCATCGACAACGAGCCGCACTCGGCCACCGTGCGAGCTGAAGTACAGACGGATGTGCTCTTGCTGGGACGTAACGACTTTGCCCGTTGCCTGTCTGAAAACGCATCCATGTCGCTGGTGGTGATGCGCGGGCTGGTCAAGCGGCTGCGCCATGCAGACCGAAAAATTGAGTCACTGGCGTTACTGGATGTGTATGGGCGGGTGGCCCATGCCCTTCTGGATTTTGCGGTGCAGGATGCCCAGGGCCAGTGGATCATCCGCGAGAAAATCTCGCGCCAGGATCTGGCCAAGATGGTGGGTGCGTCCCGTGAGATGGTCAGCCGCGTGATGAAGGACCTGGAGGAGCGCGCATTTATCCAGACGCTCCCCAACGGGGCCACGCTGCTCAAGGAGCGACTGAACGCACTGAACTGAGGTGTACTGAACTGCGGTGAATGGCGTGCGCACGGCCCTGCTGGAGCTGCCAGCGCCCACCCGCCCATGGGGTAAGCTCGCCCGGCACGTTTTATGACTTATTCCCTCAATACCTTGAATGCATCTGCGGCGGCCAAATCGCCCCCCCGCACCGGCGTTGCCCGGTTCGGGCATGAAGTGAGTCTGCTGGTGGGGCTGCTGGCCCTGGTTTTCTGGCTGCTGGCGCTGATCAGCTACTCGGCCCAGGATCCCTCCTGGTCTTCTTCCGGGGTCAGTTCATCACGCATGGTGTCCAACTGGGCGGGGCGCCTGGGTGCCTGGCTGGCGGACGGCAGCTACTTTGCGATGGGCTTTTCGGTGTGGTGGTGCGTGGCGGCCGCCATCTGCGCGTGGTTTGCATCTTTGGCCCGCTGGATGCGTGGCGGGGAGATGCCCCCCGATGCGCCTACGCCCGCTGTGCGCAGGCTGGTGTTCTGGGTGGGCTTGGCGCTGCTGGTCAGTGCCAGCTCTGCACTGGAATGGTCGCGCCTGTATCGCTTCGAGCCTTATCTTCCCGGTGGGCATGGCGGTGGTGTGCTGGGCTACACCATGGGCCTGAACAGCATGAAATGGCTCGGCTTCACCGGGTCGGGGCTGGTCTGCATCGTCTTGCTGGTGCTGGGTGCCTCCATGGTGTTCCGTTTCTCCTGGGGGCGCGTGGCGGAATGGCTGGGCGGGCGCATTGATGCCCTGGTTCAGTCCCGTCTGGCCCAGCGTGAAGTGGCCAAAGACGTGGCCGTGGGCCGCAAGGCGGCGCGCGAGCGCGCAGTGGTGGTGCGTGAAGAGCGCACCGAAAGCGAAGAGCACCACCCCGAGCCCGTGCAGATCATCGAGCCCGTATTGGTGGATGCACCGCAAAGCACCCGCGTCGTGAAAGAGCGGCAAAAGCCCCTGTTCACCGACATGCCCGACAGCAAGCTGCCGATGGTGGACCTGCTGGACGGCCCACAACAGAAGCAGGAAACCGTCTCTGCCGACACGCTGGAGATGACCAGCCGCCTGATCGAGAAGAAGCTCAAGGACTTTGGCGTGGAAGTGCGCGTGGTGGCCGCCATGCCCGGCCCCGTGATCACACGCTACGAGATCGAACCCGCTACGGGCGTGAAGGGTTCGCAGATTGTGGGTTTGGCCAAAGACTTGGCCCGCTCGCTCAGCCTCGTGTCCATCCGGGTGGTGGAGACCATTCCGGGCAAGAACTACATGGCGCTGGAGCTGCCCAACGCCAAGCGCCAGTCGATTCGTCTGTCCGAAATCCTGGGCTCGCAGATTTACCACGAGGCCAAGAGCATGCTCACCATGGGGCTGGGCAAGGACATTGTGGGCAACCCGGTGGTGGCCGACCTGGCCAAGATGCCCCATGTGCTGGTGGCCGGTACCACGGGCTCGGGCAAGTCGGTGGGGATCAACGCCATGATCCTCTCGCTGCTCTACAAGGCCGAGGCGCGCGATGTGCGCCTGTTGATGATCGACCCTAAGATGCTGGAAATGTCCGTCTACGAAGGCATTCCACATCTGCTGGCCCCGGTGGTCACGGACATGAAGCAGGCCGCCCATGGCTTGAACTGGTGCGTGGCCGAGATGGAGCGCCGCTACAAGCTCATGTCCAAGCTGGGTGTGCGCAACCTGGCGGGCTACAACGCCAAGATCGACGAAGCCAAAGCCAAGGAAGAGTTCATCTACAACCCCTTCAGCCTCACGCCCGAAGAGCCCGAGCCGCTGCAGCGTCTGCCGCACATCGTGGTCATCATCGACGAGCTGGCCGACCTGATGATGGTGGTGGGCAAGAAGATTGAAGAGCTGATTGCCCGCCTGGCGCAGAAGGCGCGGGCGGCCGGTATTCACCTGATCCTGGCCACCCAGCGCCCCAGCGTGGATGTGATCACCGGCCTGATCAAGGCCAACATACCCACCCGCATTGCGTTCCAGGTCAGCAGCAAGATTGACAGCCGCACCATCCTCGACCAGATGGGGGCCGAAGCCCTGCTGGGCATGGGTGACATGCTCTACATGGCCAGCGGCACCGGCTTGCCGATCCGCGTGCATGGTGCCTTCGTGTCGGACGAAGAAGTACACCGTGTCGTCAGTTACCTCAAGGAACAAGGGGAGCCGGACTACATAGAGGGCGTGCTCGAAGGCGGAACTGTGGACGGTGACGGTGATCTGTCTGGAGACGGTGGGGGTGAAGGTGGCGAAAAAGACCCCATGTATGACCAGGCGGTCGAGGTGGTGCTGAAAGACCGCAAGGCCAGCATCTCCTACGTGCAGCGCAAGCTGCGCATCGGCTACAACCGCTCGGCCCGCCTGCTCGAAGACATGGAGAAAGCCGGTCTTGTCAGTGCCCTCACCGCCAGCGGCCAGCGCGAAGTGCTGGTGCCCGCCCGCGAATAACCGGGTCAGTCACGGAGGCAAGACAGGATCCTGGATTCCGTCCCTCCGTTCACACAAGGAACTGCATGAAGAAGAAATTTGCTGCAATTTTGATAGCTGCCAGCTCTGGTTCTGCAAGCGCTGACGGGCTAAAAAGCCTGGAAACCTTCATGAAGGGCGTGCACACCGGCAAGGCAGAGTTCACGCAGGTGGTCACCTCGCCTCCTAAAGACGGGCAGGCTGCACGCAGCAAAACTTCGAGCGGCACGTTCGAATTCCAGCGGCCCGGGCGCTTCAAGTTCGTCTACCAGAAGCCTTTTGAACAAACCATCGTGGCCGATGGTCAAACCCTGTGGTTGCTGGATGTGGACCTGAACCAGGTCACCCAGCGCTCGCAGGCGCAGGCGCTGGGCTCCACGCCCGCAGCACTGATTGCCTCTGCGGCCGACATTGCTGCCCTCAAGGCAGACTTCACCCTCGAATCGGCCCCGGACCAGGATGGCCTGCAATGGGTACAGGCCAGCCCCAAGGCCAAGGACGGGCAACTGCAGAGCGTGCGCGTGGGCTTTGCGGGGGAGCAGTTGGCGGCCCTCGACATTGTGGACAGCTTTGGCCAGCGTTCGGCCATCCGCTTCAAGGGGATGCAGGTCAATCCCTCCTTGCCAGCAGGCACCTTTCAGTTCAAGCCTCCAGCCGGGGCTGATGTGGTCAAGCAGTAAGCGCGTCAGTACGAGGTGATGCGGCGCGGTTTGCGCGCCACTCGTCCTCGTGACTCCCGTTGAGGTCTGCTGTGCCTTGGTAGGTGATGGCCGTGGCTTGTGATGAGAAGTGCCTGAGTCGCGTTGGCTTCATCGGCTTGCAGCAGTCAGCAGCCGCTTTGCCAAAGTGACTCGATGCTATATTTAAGATAGCTGGCTGCGCTTTGTTTTCAAGCGCGGCCAGCTGTTTTGTCTCTGGTTTTGTTTCTCCTTTTCCAGCAGGCTCTCATCCGGGGCGGCTGTTGGCCTCATCTCTTTGCTTATGAGCCGCAAAACGTCTGAACCCTCCAGCACTTCAGGGCTGCACCAGCCATTGGCGGAAAGCCTGCGGCCCCGTACCCTGGCCGAGGTGATCGGCCAGCAGCATGTGCTGGGGCCTGGCATGCCATTGCGCCTGGCGTTCGAGTCCGGCCGCCCGCACAGTTGCATCCTGTGGGGTCCTCCTGGCGTGGGCAAGACCACCATTGCACGGCTGATGGCCGATGCGTTTGATGCGCAGTTCATCAGCATCAGCGCGGTGCTGGGCGGGGTCAAGGACATCCGTGACGCGGTGGAACGTGCGCAAGCCGCGCGCGACGGGCTCATGCAGCAGCGCACGCTGGTGTTTGTGGATGAGGTACATCGCTTCAACAAGAGCCAGCAGGATGCGTTTCTGCCTCATGTGGAAAGCGGCCTGTTCACCTTCATTGGCGCCACCACTGAGAACCCTTCGTTTGAGGTGAACTCAGCATTGCTCTCGCGCGCGGCGGTGTATGTGCTGCAGCCGCTGTCTGCTGAGGACTTGAAGCAGATTGTGGCGCTGGCGCAATCCAGGCAAGCGGTACCAGCTATGGAAAGCATAGCAATCGACCGTTTGGTGGCCTATGCCGATGGGGACGCGCGCAAGTTGCTCAACACGCTCGAAACCCTGGCCATGGCCGCCACGCAGGAGAAGCTGGCAGAGATCACCGACGCCTGGCTCCTCAAGGTGCTGGGCGAGCGCATGCGCCGCTACGACAAAGGCGGCGAGCAGTTCTACGACACCATCAGTGCGCTGCACAAATCGGTGCGCGGCTCTGACCCGGATGCCGCGCTGTACTGGCTGGTGCGCATGCTCGACGGCGGAGCAGACCCCCGTTACATGGCCCGCCGCCTGGTGCGCATGGCCAGCGAAGACATTGGCCTGGCCGATCCCCGTGCCCTGCGTCTGGCGCTGGATGCTGCCGAGGTGTACGAGCGCCTGGGTTCACCTGAAGGCGAGCTGGCACTGGCCGAGTGCGTGGTGTACCTGGCTGTGGCCCCCAAGTCCAACGCCGTCTACAAGGCCTACAACGCAGCCAGGGCCTGGGTGAAGCAGGACGGCACACGCCCCGTGCCCATGCACCTGCGCAATGCGCCCACCCAGCTCATGAAGCAGCTGGATTACGGCAAGGGCTACCGTTACGCGCACGACGAGGAGGGCGGTTTTGCGGCGGGCGAGCGCTATTTGCCTGATGGCATGGCTGACCCCGGCTTTTATGAGCCGGTGGAGCGGGGGCTGGAGATCAAGATTGCGCAGAAGTTGCGTGATCTGCGCGAACGCAACGAGGCCGCCCGGGCCGAGTCTGAAAATCCCCTTGCGGAGGGCTGAAAACGGCCTCGGCAACTGTCCAAACGGGATGGTTATGCCGATATTGCATAGGTCTGGTAATAAGTTTGCAAACCAATGTTCACGGCTGCATCAAAATTCCTTATGAATAGCGTTTGCACCTGATGAAGCGCAAATCCGCGGGAAAACCCCGCCAACACTGGCGTGGAGGCGAATCCACTACTGGCTACAATCCCGACCACAAACCCGCACAGCTGCATTTCTGGCGGGTTTTTTGCTAGATGGCAGTCGGGCCCAAAAGGCTGCACCGATCCCGGTGCCTGCACGATGGGCACGTCACAAACGAAGGACTTTTCTTATGGACATTTTGCTGCAGCAGATCATCAACGGTCTGGTATTGGGCAGCATGTACGCCTTGATAGCCTTGGGCTACACCATGGTGTACGGCATCATTCAACTGATCAATTTCGCCCATGGCGAAGTGCTAATGATCGGTGCACTCACAAGCTGGAGCTGTATTGGCTTGATGCAAGGGGCCATGCCCGGCGCGCCAGGCTGGGTCATCCTGCTGCTGGCAACGCTGATCGCCTGCGTGGTCGCTGCCACCCTCAACTTCACGATCGAGAAGATCGCCTACAAGCCGCTGCGCAACAGCCCGCGGCTGGCGCCCCTGATCACGGCCATCGGCATGTCCATCCTGCTGCAGACGCTGGCCATGATCATCTGGAAGCCCAACTACAAGCCCTATCCCACCCTGCTGCCCAGCTCGCCCTTCCAGATCGGTGGCGCGTTCATCACGCCCACGCAGATCCTGATCCTGGGTGTGACGGCAGTGGCTCTGGCTTCCCTGGTCTACCTCGTCAACCACACCAGCCTGGGCCGCGCCATGCGCGCCACGGCCGAGAACCCTCGCGTGGCTTCCCTGATGGGCGTGAAGCCCGACATGGTGATCTCTGCCACCTTCATCATCGGCGCGGTGCTGGCCGCCATTGCCGGCATGATGTACGCCTCCAACTACGGCACTGCGCAGCACACCATGGGTTTCCTGCCTGGTCTCAAGGCCTTCACGGCTGCAGTGTTCGGCGGCATCGGCAACCTGGCCGGTGCGGTCGTCGGCGGCATTTTGCTGGGCCTCATCGAGGCGATTGGCTCAGGCTACATCGGCACCCTCACGGGCGGCCTGCTGGGCAGCCATTACACCGACATCTTTGCGTTCATCGTGCTGATCATCATCCTGACGCTGCGCCCCTCGGGCCTGCTGGGTGAGCGTGTGGCTGATCGCGCCTGAGGAGCCTTTCACCATGAAGAACACCAAAACCAATTGGATCATCGGCGCCGTGGCGCTGCTGGTGCTGCCGCTGATCCTGCAATCCTTCGGAAACGCCTGGGTGCGTATTGCTGACCTGGCCCTGCTGTACGTCATGCTGGCGCTGGGCCTGAACATCGTGGTGGGCTATGCAGGCCTGCTCGACCTGGGCTACGTGGCGTTCTACGCCGTGGGGGCCTACCTGTTTGGTCTGATGGCATCGCCCCACTTGGCAGACAACTTTGCGGCGTTTGCTGCCATGTTCCCCAACGGGCTGCACACCTCGCTATGGCTGGTGATTCCGCTGGCGGCGTTGCTGGCTGCGGTATGCGGAGCCTTGCTGGGCGCGCCTACCCTCAAGCTGCGCGGCGACTACCTTGCCATCGTGACCTTGGGCTTTGGCGAAATCATCCGTATCTTCCTGAACAACCTGGATCACCCCGTCAACCTGACCAACGGCCCCAAGGGCATCGGCCAGATCGACTCGGTCAAGATCTTTGGTCTGGACCTGGGCAAGCGCCTGGAGCTGTTCGGCTTTGATATCAACTCCGTCACGCTCTACTACTACCTGTTCCTGATCCTGGTGGTGCTGACCGTAATCATCTGCTACCGCCTGCAGGACTCCCGCATTGGCCGTGCATGGATGGCTATCCGCGAAGACGAAATCGCCGCCAAGGCCATGGGTATCAACACCCGCAACATGAAGCTGCTGGCTTTCGGCATGGGCGCTTCGTTCGGCGGTGTGTCGGGTGCGATGTTCGGTGCTTTTCAGGGCTTCGTGTCGCCCGAGTCGTTCAGCCTGATGGAGTCCGTGATGATCATTGCCATGGTGGTTCTGGGCGGTATCGGCCACATCCCTGGTGTGATCCTGGGTGCCATCTTGTTGTCTGCCTTGCCTGAGGTGCTGCGCTATGTGGCCGGTCCCCTGCAGGCCATGACCGATGGCCGTCTGGATTCCGCCATCCTGCGCCAGTTGCTCATTGCCCTGGCCATGATCATCATCATGTTGATGCGTCCCCGCGGTCTGTGGCCCGCCCCCGAGCATGGCAAGAGCCTGACCCAGAAGACCTGAACCCATCGCAGAAAGTTAGAACATGGCAGAAAAAACCAACGATGTGGTGCTCAAGGTTGCAGGCATTTCCAAGCGCTTCGGCGGCCTGCAAGCCCTCTCTGACGTGGGCATCACGATTGAACGCGGTCAGGTCTATGGCCTGATCGGCCCCAACGGAGCTGGCAAGACGACGTTTTTCAACGTGATCACCGGCTTGTACACGCCCGACAGCGGCACCTTTGAGCTGGCGGGCAAGCCCTACGAGCCCACCGCCGTGCATGAAGTGGCCAAGGCAGGCATTGCCCGCACGTTCCAGAACATCCGGCTGTTTGCTGAGATGACAGCGCTGGAGAACGTGATGGTGGGTCGCCACATCCGTACCCACTCCGGCCTGCTGGGCGCGGTCTTCCGCACCAAGGCCTTCAAGGACGAAGAAGCCGCCATTGCCAAGCGTGCGCAAGAGCTGCTGGACTATGTGGGCATCGGCAAGTTTGCTGACTACAAGGCCCGTACCTTGAGCTACGGTGACCAGCGCCGTCTGGAAATTGCCCGTGCCCTGGCAACCGATCCTCAACTGATTGCGCTGGATGAGCCTGCCGCTGGCATGAACGCCACCGAAAAAGTGCAGCTGCGCGAACTGATCGACCAGATCCGCAAGGACAACCGCACCATCTTGCTGATCGAGCACGATGTGAAGCTGGTGATGGGCCTGTGCGACCGGGTGACGGTGCTCGACTACGGCAAGCAGATTGCCGAGGGCACCCCTGCCACTGTGCAGAAGAATGAAAAAGTGATTGAGGCCTATCTGGGCACCGGAGGACATTGAGAATGGCCGAAAAATCCAATAACGTGCTGCTGAAGGTCAAAGGCCTGAAGGTGGCCTACGGCGGCATCCAGGCCGTCAAGGGCGTGGACTTTGAGGTGCGCGAGGGCGAGCTGGTGTCGCTGATTGGCTCCAACGGTGCAGGCAAGACCACCACCATGAAAGCCATCACAGGCACCCTGCCCATGAACGATGGCGACATCGAATACCTGGGCGAGAGCATCCGTGGCAAGGGCGCCTGGGATCTGGTGAAGAAGGGCTTGGTGATGGTGCCGGAAGGCCGTGGCGTGTTCGCACGCATGACCATCACGGAGAACCTGCAGATGGGCGCCTACATCCGCAATGACAAGGCAGGCATCCTGGCTGACATCGAGAAGATGTTCACCATCTTCCCGCGTCTGCGCGAGCGCAAGGACCAGCTGGCAGGAACCATGTCCGGTGGCGAGCAGCAAATGCTGGCCATGGGCCGTGCGCTGATGAGCCAGCCCAAGGTGTTGCTGCTGGACGAACCCTCCATGGGCCTGTCGCCCATCATGGTGGACAAGATTTTTGAAGTGGTGCGCGATGTGTACGCCCTGGGCGTGACCATCGTGCTGGTGGAGCAAAACGCCAGCCGTGCGCTGGCCATTGCAGACCGCGGCTACGTCATGGAGTCCGGTCTCATCACCATGACGGGTCCTGGTCAGGAACTGCTGAATGACCCCAAGGTGCGCGCAGCGTACCTGGGCGAGTAATCACTCAGGCAACTGCCGGATCTTTGTCGTTCGGTGGGAGCAATCTCCCATGTAAAAAGGGCGCGATGCACATCGCGCCCTTTTTGTTTTGATGAGGCGAGGCAGGGCTTCGGAATCAGAAGCGGTACTGCAGCCCCACGGTGGTCATTTTCACGTCGTCGTTGCCGTCCGCAAACTTGAATCGGTGGTTTTCCCACTCGATAACGGCGGCCCACTGCGGGTTGAAGGTCCACCGGGCCCCCAGACCATAAGACAGGCCAAAGCCGTCCTCTTTGCCTGTCTGCACGCCCAAGCCGCTGAAGCCACCCGTGCGGGTGCGACCGTAGGTCGTACCCACCTTGCCGAATACATCAAATTGCTCGCTGACCGGCGCGCGGCCTACCAGGCTGAGGTTGATGCCGTGGGCCTCGGTATCGCCACCCAGGCGGCGTGCCTTGCCTGCATTCACGTAGCCGACCTCAAGACCCCAGTTGGGGTGAAAAAAGCCACCGGTGTACAGCTTCCAGGCGGTATCCGAATTGTCGGATTCCATGCCCATCGGGCCTGTGTTCAGATCGTATTTGGAACGACCCGCGCTCAGGCCGAAGTAACCGTCGTGTGTGTAGGGCAGCACCGAGCTGCGCTCTGCGCCGCGATTCATGGAGGAATTGCCCATGCTGGAAGTCTGGGCCTGTGCGCCTGCGGCGGCGCAGGCCACGATCAGTGCAACAGGAAGAAGGCGAAAGCGGGATGTCATCGGCTGGGTCCTTGGTTGAATCAGAAAACTCAGCAGATGCCTGAACCGGGGTCCGGCATCTGCACGCGGTGGTCCCACTTTAGGAAGGGAGGCCATGGCGCGCTGTCGTCCCCGGCTAGCCAGTCTTGTAGGAGAACGTCTATCACTGCAGCGCAAATGCGCATGAAGGTGACGGGTCGTGGCAGCATGGAGTCCGCTGCAGAGCACACTAGGTGTCCTGCTATTCTTTATGTAGCTGCCTGCGCTTTATCTATAAGCGCCAGAGGTATTTTTTTATCTCTTTCTTTTGTCGTCCCGCGGTCCGCGAATCATGAGCTTCCTCCAACAACTGCCCATTCCTCTTCAAACCGTTCTTTTGCTGGTGGCCAGCAATGTCTTCATGACGTTCGCCTGGTACGGACACCTCAAGAATCTGGCGTCTGCCCCCTGGTACACCGCTGCCTTCGTCAGTTGGGGGATTGCGCTGTTTGAGTACCTGCTGCAGGTGCCGGCCAACCGCATTGGTTTCACCCAGTTCAATGTGGGGCAGCTCAAGATCATGCAAGAGGTCATCACGCTGGGGGTGTTTGTTCCCTTCGCGGTGTTTTATCTCGACCAGCCGCTCAAGCTGGACTACCTGTGGGCGGGCCTGTGCCTGGTGGGGGCGGTGTATTTCATCTTTCGGGGCGCTTGAGCAGGTAGCTTCCTGGCCTGGGTCGCCCCGGGTCTTTTCACTGTGCCGGGTCAAGGAAAGTGAGCGGTTGCCGCCAGCAGGTTGCAACCGCTCACGGTTAAACTCCGCATGTCACAAAACCGTCACGACACCCCGTGGCGATCGTTCTTTGTATTTTTTGATATCCCACCAGGAGCCTGCATGCTGTTTGCCAAGCTGTTGCCACGCGAAGGCAATTTTTTCGAAATGTTCAACCAGCATGCGGACCGCATCGTCGAAGCCGCACGCGCCTTCTCGCACCTGGTGGCCAACTACAACGATCCTCATCTGCGTGAAAAGTACAACCAGGATGTGGACAACGCCGAGCGCGCCGCCGATCGCGTGACGCACGATGTCAACAAGGCCATCCATAAGACCTTCATCACCCCCATCGACCGTGAGCAGATCCATACACTGATCAACACGATGGACGATGTGGCCGACCTGATCCAGGACTCCGCAGAGACCATGGCGCTGTACGACGTGCGCCATATGACCGAAGAGATCACCCGCTTGACCGACCTGAGCCTCAAGTGCTGCGAGCGCCTGCGCGACGCCGTGAAGCTCCTCGACAAGATTGCCGATCCTGCGGTGGCCGAGGCTGCCCTCAAGACATGCGAGGAGATTGACCGCCTCGAATCGGATGCCGACCGCGTCATGCGCAGCGCCATGAGCAAGCTGTTCCGTGAAGAGCCTGATGTGCGTGAAGTCATCAAGCTCAAGGCCATCTACGAGTTGCTGGAGACCATCACCGACAAGTGTGAAGACGTGGCCAACACCATCGAGGGCATCGTCCTCGAAAACTCCTGATCGAGCGGGCACTTCAACATGGAAACCGTACAAACAGCCCTGTGGGTTGTGATGCTACTTGTCGCGCTGGCGATCCTGTTCGATTTCATGAACGGGTTTCACGATGCCGCCAATTCGATCGCGACCGTGGTGTCGACGGGCGTACTCAAGCCTGCGCAAGCGGTGCTTTTTGCCGCGTTCTTCAACTGCGTGGCGATCTTTGTCTTCCACAGCCTCACGGTGGCGGCCACCGTGGGCAAAGGCATTGTGCAGCCCGGCATTGTGGACGTGCATGTGGTCTTTGGTGCCCTGGTGGGGGCCATCACCTGGAACGTGATCACCTGGTACTACGGCATTCCCAGCAGCTCATCGCACGCACTGATCGGCGGCATCGTGGGCTCGGTGATTGCCAAGGCCGGTGCGGGCGCGCTGGTGGCTGCAGGCATCCTGAAAGCCGTGGCGTTCATCTTCATCTCGCCTTTGCTGGGCTTTACCCTCGGCTCGCTGATGATGGTGGCTGTGGCCTGGATCTTCCGCAGGGTACGTCCCAGCAAGGTGGACAAGTGGTTCCGCCGCCTGCAACTGGTGTCTGCCGGTGCTTACAGCCTGGGACACGGTGGCAATGACGCGCAAAAAACCATCGGCATCATCTGGCTCCTGCTGATTTCCACCGGCTACGCCTCGGCCAGCGATGCGGCTCCGCCCACCTGGACCATCGTCAGCTGCTACGTTGCCATTGGCCTGGGCACCATGTTTGGTGGCTGGCGCATCGTGAAGACCATGGGGCAGAAGATCACCAAGCTCAAGCCTGTGGGTGGCTTCTGTGCCGAAACGGGTGGCGCGCTCACCCTGTTTCTGGCCACCACTCTGGGTATTCCAGTCTCTACCACCCACACCATTACCGGTGCGATTGTGGGCGTGGGGTCTACCCAGCGCGCCAGTGCTGTGCGCTGGGGGGTGGCGGGCAACATCATCTGGGCGTGGATTTTGACCATCCCCGCCAGTGCATTTGTGGCAGCCATCGCCTACTGGGTCAGCCTGCAGTTGTTCTGATTGCTATTGAAATCGTAGCTGCTTGCGCTGATTCCATAAGCGCTAACGCCCTGTCTGATGCATCATCAGACAGGGCGTTTTTCTTGGGCTTGGGTGCAGGGCACACGGCAGGTCCATCACCGCCGCGGGTTACTGCGAAATCTTGCGTGCCTCTTCGATCTGGTACTCGAAATAGCGCTGGAAGCTGAAGGCAATGCTGGCCATCAGCACCGTGGTGCCTATGAGCAGAGAGCAGACAATCGCGCCAATGGTGAGCCACCGCGTCTGGCCGGGGAGGGCGTCCAGGGGGGCAGCAGGGTTGTAGCGGGCATTCCATTTTTCGGGTGTCTGCAAGCCATACAGAATGCCTCGCAGCGCGCACCCCGCAATGGTGAAGCCCAGTAGGGGGATGAGGAACCAGCTGTATTGGTCATCCTGCCCAAACTGTTGCACGCGCTGAATGCCGTACAGCCCGAGGGCCGTGGGAATGGGCAGCATCCAGCCCAGCAGGTCGCCCAAGCCGTGCAGGTAAAACCTGTGCAGGCCCAACGGCCCACCGACAAAGGCAAGCCAGGCAGCCAATGTCTTGTTCTTCATGGTGCGCTCATTCAGGCGAGGTGGTGTCACCCGCGCCCAGGGTTTTTTCCATGAGCACGATGTCGCGCCAGGCACCGAACTTCCACCCCACCGAGCGCATGACGCCCACTTCGGTAAAGCCCAGCGACCGGTGAACCCCAATGGAGCCCGCGTTGGCCGAGTCGCCAATCACCGCCAGCAACTTGCGAACGCCTACGGCCTCAGCCTGTACCGCCAGCTCTGCCAGCAGCTTGCGACCGACCCCCATGCCGCGCGCCGCATCGGCCACGTAGATCGAGTCTTCTGCAGAAAAGCGATAGGCGGGCCGGGGTTTGAACCAGTTGGCATAAGCAAAGCCCAGTACCTGGCCGTCTTTTTCTGCAACCAGCCAGGGCAGGTTGCGGCCCAGAACATCGGCGCGGCGAGTCGTCATGTCGGCCTCGGAGGGCGGATCAATCTCGAAAGTGCCGGTGCCGTGGAGGACATGATGGCGATAGATGGCTGTGATGGCGGGGATGTCGGCGTCTGTGCTCTGGCGAATGGTAGGCATGGTGAAAGGGTTGTGGATATAATTGCGGGCTTTGCAGCGTGTCGCTGACCGGGTGGTCATGTCGCGTGTCTCAAACGTTGCGAAAAACTCCTAGCTTGCGCATTGTGTGCGCGGCTTTTCCACCCGAAGGATTAATTATGGTCGTCATTCGACTCTCCCGCGGCGGTTCCAAGGGCCGTCCTTTCTTCAACATCGTCGTTGCTGACAAGCGCGTGCGCCGCGATGGTCGTTTCATTGAGCGTATCGGTTTCTACAACCCTACCGCCAAGGAAACTGAAGAAGGCCTGCGTATCGTTCAGGATCGCCTGACCTACTGGAAGAGCGTGGGTGCCCAGTCCTCGCCTACCGTGGACCGCCTGATCAAGCAGGCTGCCAAGAAGGCTGCTTAAAGTCCCCTGAAAAGGGCGGGCTCCGTGGGTTTTCCCGGCGGATCCCGCCCTTTTCTTTTTTGTGCGCACTGATGTGACCGTTTATGACCACTTCTCTCACGCTTGAGCTGACCGAACTTCCTGCAGATGCCGTAGAGGTTGGGCGCATTGCCGATGCCTGGGGTGTGAAAGGCTGGTTCAAGGTCATGCCGCACAGTGCCAGCCCCGAGGCACTTTTTTCGTCCAAGCGCTGGTATCTGCAGCCTTCCGAGCGCGGAGCCAAGACTTTTCAGGGCACTGTCCTGCTCAAGATTCGTCAGGCCAAGGACCATTCCGACACCATCGTGGCCTGGGCGGATGGCGTGGATGACCGCAATGCGGCCGAAGCACTGCGCGGTGCGCGGGTGTTTGTGCCCCGCTCCAGCTTCCCATCCACGGGAAGTGACGAGTACTACTGGGTGGATCTCATCGGGCTTGCCGTGGTCAACCGGGAGGGGGTTGCGCTGGGGCAGGTGCGCGAACTGCTCTCGACCGGACCGCAAACCGTGCTGGTGCTTTCCTACGAGCAGGATGGCAAGACCCAGGAGCGGATGATTCCCTTTGTCTCGGCCTTCGTGGACAAGGTCGAACTGGCAGAAAAGCGCATCACCGTAGATTGGCAGCCAGACTATTGATCGTCGGCCCTGATCCGCATCTTTGCCGGTAAAGGCCCTGCCCATGCGTTTTGACGTCATCACCCTGTTTCCCGAGCTGTTTGCTCCGTTTTTGACTGCGGGCATTACCCGGCGCGCCTATTCCAGTGGTCAGGTCGATGTGCGGCTGTGGAATCCGCGCGACTATGCCGAGGGCAACTACCGGCGTGTAGATGACCGCCCGTTTGGAGGTGGGCCGGGAATGGTGATGATGGCGGAGCCGCTGGAGCGTTGTCTCGCGGCCATTCGCGCAGACCGCTGTGAGCAGGCAGGCCAGGAGGCTCCTCTGGTGCTTTTCTCGCCCATTGGTCGCACCATCAACCATGCCGAAGTCGAGGGATGGTCTGCCAGTGCCGGGGCGGTATTGCTGTGTGGGCGGTATGAAGGCATCGATCAGCGCTTTATCGATGCCTACGTATCGGTGCAATTGAGCCTGGGTGATTTTGTGCTCTCTGGTGGAGAAATTGCCGCTTTGGCCCTGCTGGATGCCGTGACGCGCCTTCAGCCGGGCGTGTTGAACGACGAGGGCAGCCACCAGTTTGACAGCTTCAACCCGGCGCTGGATGGCTTGCTGGACTGCCCGCATTACACCCGTCCCGAGGAGTGGGCGGGCAGGGCAGTGCCTGCTCCGCTGCTCTCAGGGCACCACGCGCAGATTGACCGATGGCGTCGCGATCAGCGTTTGGCCATCACTGCGCGCCACCGCCCCGATCTGATTGATGCGGCCAGAGCCGCAGGACTTCTCCAGTCGGTGGACGAAGCCGTATTGGCCAAATTGCGCTGACTGGTTATAATCAAAGGCTTTTCGATCCTCTGTCCGGCCGTTTTGTCACCAGTTTTTCTGGACAAAACCCTGAACGTCAATCCCGACGCAGCCATTTGTGGCGCGGTCAAGATCGTTGGATACATCAACATGAACCTGATCCAGACTCTGGAAGCGGAAGAAATCGCCCGCTTGAACAAGACTATCCCCGAGTTCGCTCCTGGTGACACCGTCATCGTGAACGTGAACGTGGTGGAAGGTAACCGCAAGCGCGTGCAGGCTTACGAAGGTGTGGTGATTGCCAAGCGCAATCGCGGCCTGAACAGTGGCTTCACCGTGCGCAAGATCTCCAGCGGCGAAGGTGTGGAACGTACATTCCAAACCTACAGCCCCCTGATCGCCAGCATCGAAGTCAAGCGCCGTGGTGACGTGCGTCGTGCCAAGCTGTACTACCTGCGTGACCGCAGCGGCAAGTCGGCACGTATCAAGGAAAAGCTGCCTTCGCGCGTCAAGGCTGCTGCAACCGCCGCATAAGCACCGCGCAATCTGTGCTTCAAACCGCTACAGTGCCTTGGCCTGTAGCGGTTTTTTGTTTTCTGGCGCTGGTTTCATGCCGGTATGCAGCGGCCGGGTTGCCGCACATTTGAATGTCTGGATGCATCGTGAACGCTTCTTCTGCAGCTCCCTTGGCGAAGCCTTTGTCGTCCATGGCGGGTTTTGATCCACGCGATGTGCCGGTGGCACAGGTGGACAGCCATCTGCCTGCTGTGCCCCTGCAGGCCCTGTCCCCCATGGCTTTGCGTCAGCGGTTTGCGCAGGCTCTGGTCTGGACTCCCGAGGTGCTGCTTGAAAAGCCCTACATGAACCGCCCCTCAGCCCAGGCGGCGGTGCTGGTGGGAATCGTCATGCGGGACGAACCCGCGGTATTGCTCACCGAGCGCACGGCTCATCTGTCCACGCATTCTGGGCAGGTGGCCTTTCCGGGGGGGCGGGTTGATCCGGAAGATGGCAGCGCTGCGCACACAGCGTTGCGTGAAGCCTGGGAAGAGGTGGGTCTGGCCGCAGAGCATGTGGAAGTGCTGGGGACGCTGCCCACGTATGTGACGGGCTCTTCCTTCGTTGTTTCGCCCGTTGTCGGGCTGGTGGCCCCGCAGGCCCCACTCACACCCAACCCCGACGAAGTGGCGGATGTGTTTGAAGTGCCTTTGGCCTTCCTGATGAACCCGGCCAACCACAGACACCATGTCTTCGAGAGTGAAGGCATCAGTCGCCAGTGGTTCTCCATGCCCTATCAAGATGGGGATGTCACCCGGTTCATCTGGGGCGCCACGGCAGGGATGCTGCGCAACTTCTATCGTTTTCTCTCGGCCTGAGCGTAGGCTGGTCGTGTCGCGTGGGAGGGCAGTCCATGTGTCGCAAACGCCATTTTTCATGTCTGGGTCCCTCTGGTTGGCATGCTTCATGGTGAGCGCAATGTCAAAAGATGTGCCTGAGCAGGCCGTTATGATTGCCCCATGAGTTTCTTTGCCATCCTGTTCGCTCTGCTGATCGAGCAGGCGCGCCCCCTCTCTCGCAGCAATCCGATTCACTCCGGGCTGCGTGCCTGGGCGCTGTCTGTCAGCCGCAATTTCGACGCGGGCAAAACACACCATGGATGGGTGGCCTGGAGCTTGGCTGTCGTGCTGCCTGCACTGGTCACCCTTGCGATTCACTGGGCCCTGTTGTGGGGGCTGGGGTGGCCGTTTGCGGTGGTGTGGAGCGTGGCGGTGCTCTACATCACGCTGGGCTTTCGCCAGTTCAGCCACCATTTCACGGGCATTCGGGATGCCTTGGAAGATGGCCAGGAAGATGCCGCCCGTGAGCGGCTGGCCCACTGGCAGCAGGTGGATGTAGGCATGCTGCCGCGCAGCGAAATCGTGCGGCATGTGATTGAGTATTCCGTCATTGCTGCGCACCGCCATGTGTTTGGTGTGCTGGCATGGTTTTCCATCCTGGCTGCGGTCGGGCTCGGCCCCACCGGTGCGGTCCTGTACCGGATGGCAGAGTTTGTGTCGCGTTACTGGCACCCTCGGCAACGTGCCATTGCCCAACCTGCCAGCGAGGCCCTGCAGACCGCGTCAGCACAGGCCTGGTGGGCCATGGACTGGATTCCTGCCCGCCTCACCGCCCTGAGCTTTGCGGTGGTGGGCAGTTTTGAGGAGGCGATTGACGGTTGGCGTTTCCATGCCCAGCGCTTTCCCAACGACAACGATGGCGTTGTTTTGGCGGCCACAGCGGGGGCGATCAATGTGCGTTTGGGGGGCGAGGCGCTCAAGGCCAAACCAGTACCCCATGGCTTGCAAGAGGGGCTGGAGATGGATGCTGACCTGGGGGATAGCGCATCGACTCCTGGGGTGACCCCTGAGGTGGGCCATCTGCGCAGTGTGGTGGGGCTGGTCTGGCGTTCCGTGGTGGTCTGGATGCTGCTGCTCGCCTTGCTCACGCTGGCGCGCCTTTTGGGCTGAGGGCGGCCAAGTCTGCCGGTTGAGATCGCTTCAGCCATCTGCCACAACCATGCCCAAGCATGGGCATAGCTGAGTGAGCAGCTGCTCTCTCAATAGCGCGGCTGACTCAGTTCCTCGAACAAATCACTATAAATTTTGTAGCGGCTTGCGCTGATCCCACCTGCCTCAGGAGCTTTTTCTAATGCAGCCTGCACCCCGCAGCCAGGTTCGTGCAGGTGGGTGCAGTTGTAGAAGCGGCAATCGGTGGCGTGCGCTGCAATGTCAGGCATGCAACTGGCCAGCTGCATGGGCGTGATGTGGTGCAGGCCGAACTCCTGAAAGCCCGGAGAGTCGATCAGCGCAGTCGTCCGTTGCGCGTCCACCCAGTACCAGTGGGTGCTGGTGGTGGTGTGCTTGCCGGAGTTGAGCGCTTGCGAAATCTCCCCCGTGAGCACGCTGGCTCCGGGCACCAGCAGGTTGATCAGCGTGCTTTTGCCCGAGCCAGACGGGCCCAGCACCAGCGTCGTCTTGCCTTGCAGTTGTTCCATGAGCAGTGCGCGATCCACTTCGCTGGACTGGGTGAGGCACAAGGGCAAAACGCGGTAGTGCCTGCCTTCGCTGCCCATATGGCGGTAGGGATGCAGACGCTCCCACGCGCGGGCAAAGGGCTCCACCAGGTCGCTCTTGTTCAGGGCGATCAGGGGGGTGATGTTCGTCGCCTCGGCAGTGATCAATGCGCGGGCGAGCTGGCTTTCTGAAAACACGGGCTCGGCAGCAATGAGGATCAGAACCTGATCGATGTTGGCTGCAAAAGACTTGGTGCGAATCTCGTCCTGGCGATAAAACAGGTTGCGCCGCTCCTGTACCTTCTCAATGGTGCCTTCGTCCCCTTGACCAGCAGGCGCAGCCTGCCACAGCACGCGGTCTCCCACGACGGCTTGGCTTTTCTTGCCGCGTGGGTGGCAGATGCGCCGCTCACCGTCCGGGGTCTCAACAACGCAATGGCGGCCATGGCTTGCCACCACGGTGCCTTCCATCAACGCGCTGCGCTCAGCCATGGCAATTGCCGGAGCAGGGGCTGGTCATGCGGGCTCCAGCAAGCGGTCGAACTGGGCTGCGCATTCCAGATCGGTGGCAGAAATACCGTTCACATCGTGCGTGTTGAGCCGCACTACGCAGCGGTTGTAGTGCACCGACAGGTCGGGGTGATGGTCTTGCGCGTTGGCAATGAAGGCCACCGCATTCACGAAGGCAATGGTCTCGTAGTAGTTGGCAAAGTGGTAGGTCTTCTCGATGGCTACATCGGAGCCGCTACCCGTCAGCATCCAGCCCTGTAGCTGGCTCAGTTGTGCTACAACTTTAGTAGCATTCAGCGCTCTGCGGGTCTGCGTGGACCAGTCTTTTTTCTTCAACATGGAAGTCATGGTGCGGTGGCTTTGGGGGGTTACAGGCGGGCCAGCCGCTCGGAGGCTGGGGGATGGGAGTAATAGAACTTCACGTACACCGGGTCTGGCGTCAGGGTGGACGCATTGTCTTCGTACAGCTTGAGCAGGGCAGAGCGCAAATCGGCAGCACGCGTTTGCGCCACTGCATAGGCGTCGGCCTGGAACTCGTGCTTGCGTGACATTTGCGCAAACACCGGAGAAACGAACTGCGTAAACACTGGGGTGGCCAGCATGAAAAGGAGCAGGGCAAGCGCGTCGTTGGGCGCATCGCTCCAGGCGGCGGACAGCCCCATGGAAGGGATGACCCCCAGCCCCGTGTAAAACCACCCTTGGGTGGAAAGCCAGCCCAGCAGAGCAAAACCTGCCAAGCTGAAGGCGAACATGCCCACGATGCGCTGGACGATGTGCCGGTGCTTGAAATGCCCCAGTTCGTGGGCCAGCACCGCTTCCACTTCATCAGCCGAGAGATTGCGCAAAAGCGTGTCGTAGAACACCACGCGCTTGGCAGCGCCAAAACCGGTGAAATAGGCGTTGGCATGGGCACTGCGGCGGCTGCCGTCCATCACAAACAGGCCCTTGGCTGAGAAGCCGCAACGCTGCATCAAAGCCGCAACACGCTGCTTGAGCGATTCATCTTCCAGCGGCTGGAACTTGTTGAAAAGGGGGGCGATGAAGGTGGGAAAGATCACCATCAGCAGCAGGTTGAAGCCCATCCACACTCCCCAGGCCCAAGCCCACCAGTAGGCTCCTGCAGCACCCATCAGCCAGAGGATGGCGGCGGCAATCGGCAGACCGATCAGTGCGCCCAGCAACACGGACTTGAGCATGTCCCCCATCCAAAGTGCAGGAGTGGTTTTGTTGAACCCAAAACGCTTTTCCTGCACGAAGGTTTTGTAGAGCGAGAAGGGCAGGTCCAGCAACCCGCTGATCAGCGCAAAGGCCGCCAGCAAGGCCAGTTGCTGCCACATGCCGCCGCCCATCCACTCCAGCAGCATCTGGTTCAGCAGGTTCAACCCGCCCAGCAAAGTCCACCCCAGCAGCACCGCGCTGCCTACCGCCAACTCCAGCATCTCCAGCCGGGCCTTTGCTACGGTGTAGTCCGCTGCCTTTTGATGGGCAGAGAGGGTAATGCGCTCAGCAAAAGCGGTTGGCACCGCGCCACGATGGGTAGCCACGTGCCGGATCTGGCGGGATGCGAGCCATAGCTTCATCAGCATGCCCAGGCTCAGTGCCAGCGCAAAGAGCAGAGTCAACAAGAGGGAGGGGGAGATTTCGTCAAAGAGAGCCATGTGCAGCGAGTTTAGGCCATCGGCGACAATGCGCACCATGTCAGAAGCGAACACCCCCACCCCTGCCTTGCTCAAGAAATCCGATCAAAACCTCGTATGGCTGGACTGCGAGATGACCGGCCTGGACCCGGAGAATGACCGCCTGCTGGAAATCGCCGTCGTGGTCACTGGCCCCCATCTGGAACCACGGGTGGAAGGGCCGGTGCTGGTCATCCACCAGTCTGACGAGCAACTGGGCAAGATGGACGCCTGGAATCGCGGCACCCACGGGCGCAGTGGCCTGACCGAAAAAGTGAAGGCATCGACCCTGACCGAGGCGGAAGCTGAGGAGCAGATTCTGGCTTTCCTGAGCCAATATGTGCCCAAGGGAGTTGCGCCCATGTGTGGCAACAGCATTGGGCAGGATCGTCGGTTTCTGGTGCGTTACATGCCCAAGCTGGAGCGCTTTTTCCACTACCGCAATCTGGATGTCAGCACACTCAAGGAACTGGCAAAGCGCTGGAAGCCCGAGGCTTACTCCAGTTTCAAAAAGGCGCAGCGACACACGGCGCTGGCTGACGTGCATGAATCCATTGATGAGCTGGCCCATTACCGAACCCATCTTTTGGCAGTGAGTTCGACCTGATTCATCGCAATGAATCCCGATCGCTCTATTGCGGGGAAACCCTTAAACGTGCAATAATCCTGGGCTGCGCCGATTTATGGCGCAGATTGCGCATCTCCCCTCACACACTGGGCTAGCAGGTTTCTGCTGCATGCGAACTCCGGTTCGCGATCTTTGCCCACCCGCACCGGTCAAGCCGGTACAGGTTTCGTTTGATGGTTGATGTTTTTTAACCATTGACGAGGCCACCCTCAGGCTACCGCCTGCGGATGTTTTCGTGTGAGAAAAATATGACCGACACTTTGCAAGTGCAGGGCGATTTCGCGCCTGCTGACTCTTCTATTTCCGCTGAATCCCTGAACGCTGCTGCAGCTGACGTTGCGCAAGAAACCAGCGAGCCCAATGGCTTTATCGAACTGGGCTTGGCCTCTGAGCTGGTGCGCGCCGTGGCAGACCTGGGTTACACCCAGCCCACCGGTGTTCAACGCAAGGCCATTCCTCTCGCAATGGGTGGTGGCAATGACTCTGGCAAATTCATCGATCTGATGGTGTCCAGCCAGACGGGTAGCGGCAAGACGGCTGCCTTCCTGCTGCCCGTGCTGCACACTCTGATCCAGCAACAGGCGCAGGCCGAAGCTGCTGAGCGTGAGGCTTTCGAGCGTGCCGTGGCTGAGGCTGCTGCGCGGGGTGAGCCTGCTCCCAAGCGCGCCAAGCGCAAGGACCCCACCAGCTCCCGCAACTTCAAGGCGGCGACCCCCGGTGCGCTGATCCTGTGCCCCACCCGCGAACTGGCCCAGCAAGTGGCCCACGACGCGATTGATCTCGTGAAGCACTGCCGCGGTCTGCGCGTGGCCAACGTGGTGGGCGGCATGCCCTACCAGTTGCAGATCGCCAAGCTGCAGAACGCCAATCTGGTGGTGGCAACTCCAGGCCGCCTGCTGGATTTGCAGCGCTCCATGCAGATCAAGCTGGACAAGGTCCAGTTCCTGGTGGTGGACGAAGCCGACCGCATGCTGGACCTGGGCTTCTCGGACGACCTGGCCGAGATCAATCAGCTCACCAGCCAGCGCAAGCAAACCATGATGTTCAGTGCCACGTTTGCGCCGCGCATTCAGCAGCTGGCCATGCGGGTGATGCACGACGGTGGTTCGTCCGTGCAGAAGGTGACCATCGACTCTCCTCAGGAGAAGCATGCCAACATCAAGCAGGTGCTGTACTGGGCCGATAACGCCCAGCACAAGCGCAAGTTGCTGGACCACTGGCTGCGCGATACATCCATCAACCAGGCCATCGTGTTCGCCAGCACCCAGGTGGAATGCGACGGCTTGGCCAATGATCTGCAGCAAGACGGCTTCTCTGCCGTCGCCTTGCACGGTGCCTTGAGCCAAGGTCTGCGCAACCGTCGTCTGATGGCGCTGCGCAACGGGCAGGTTCAGATTCTGGTGGCAACGGATGTGGCTGCCCGTGGTATTGATGTGCCGACCATCACGCACGTCTTCAACTTTGGCCTGCCGATGAAGGCTGAGGATTACACCCACCGCATTGGCCGTACCGGTCGTGCGGGTCGTGATGGCCTGGCTGTCACGTTTGCCGAGTTCCGTGATCGTCGCAAGATTTTTGACATCGAAGGCTACAGCCGTCAGCAGTTCAAGTCGGAAGTGATTCCCGGTCTGGAGCCCACACAGCGTGCTCCGCAAACTCCCCGTGGTGACTTCGGCGGCCGCGGACGCTCCGGTGGCTTTGAAGGCCGTGACCGTCGCTTTGCTGGCCGCGGAGACCGCGGTGGTAACGATCGCGGTGGTTTTGGCGGTGGATTTGCGGGCCGTGGTTCTGCAGGCCCCCGTGGTGGCGAGGGCTTTGCTCCCCGCGAAGAGCGCGGCTTCGGTCAGCGCCGTGACAACGAAGGCTATGGCCGCAAACCTGGCTTTGGTGACAGTGCGCCCCGTGGTGGTTTTGGTCCTCGCGCTGAAATGGGTGCTCCACGTGCTGAACGTGGTGACTTTGCGCCACGCAAACCCGCCTTTGCCAAGCCAGCAGGCGCAGGTGGCGGCAAGTTTGCTCCGCACGACGCACGCAAGCGCCCTGCACGCCCAGCACGTTGATGGGATGGGCTGTGGGTGATGACATCCACTGATACCTTTCAAAGCCACTGCTCGTAAGAGCAGTGGCTTTTTTACTGGCGGGTTCTTTGGCAGATGTGTAAGGATTTGTTCACTTTTTGCCGATCTGTCTCCGCATAATGGGCGTTGAAAGGATCTTGCTGTGTCTTCCTCCGTTTCTTCTGGTGCTGATTTCGAGCACATGTTCAATCTGGCTCCTGTCTCGCTCTGGCTGGAGGATTACGGCGGCCTGAAAACGCTGTTCGACGGATGGCGCGCCGAGGGCGTAGAGGACCTTCGGGCTCACTTGCAGGCAGAGCCGGCTCTGCTCGCCCAGTGCAGTGCGGCGCTCAAGGTTTTGCGGGTGAACCAGCGAACGCTGGATCTCTTCGCGGCCCCCACGCAGGATGTTTTGGTGTCCCAGCTGTCCAGGGTGTTCAGGGATGACATGCACGCGTCCATGGTTCGGGAGCTGGCGCAGCTGTGGAATGGTTGCCTTGAGTTCACCAACGAGACCGTGAACTACGCGCTGGATGGTCGCCGCCTGGATGCCCGTATCAGTGTGCGCGTCTTGCCTGGGCATGAGGAGGACTGGAGTCGGGTGCTGGTCTCCTTGGAGGACATCACTCAGGAGGTGCGAGGTGCGCACCAATTGCGACGCAGCGAGCAATACGCGCGTGATTTGTTCGAGTACTCCCCCGTGTCCTTGTGGGTAGAAGATTTCAGTGCCATCAAGGCGTTGCTTGACGGGGTGCGCGCCCAAGGAATTGGTGATTTCAAGACTTTTCTGAAGGTGCACCCCGAGTTCATTTCGCGCTGCATGCAGGAAATCCGGGTGATCGACGTGAACCAGCAGACGCTGCAGATGTTTGGCGCCAGCTCCAAGGAGCATTTGCTCAACAACATCAGCCGTGTGTTCCGTGGCGAGATGCGCGAGTCGTTTGCCGAGCAACTGCAGGATCTGTGGGAAGGGCGGACCGTTCAGCAGCGCGAGGTGACCAACTATTCCCTCACGGGGGAGGCTGTGCACATCCACATGCAGTTTTCGGTGCTGAACAGTCACCTTGATGACTGGAGCCTGGTGCTGCTTTCGCTGGTGGATATCACGGCCCGCAAGAAAGCCGAGGCTTACCTGGAATACTTGGGCAAGCATGATGTCCTGACCCAGCTGCGCAACCGTGCTTTCTATGCGGAAGAACTGAATCGCCTCACGCGCAAGGGGCCCTGGCCTTTTGCGGTGATTGCCATTGATCTCAACGGCCTCAAGGCCATCAATGACGAACAAGGGCATGCAGCGGGTGACGCCATGCTGCGCCGCGCTGGAGAAGTGCTTGCCAAGGCCGTTGATGCCCCTGCCTGTGCCGCCCGCGTCGGGGGAGATGAGTTTGCTGTGCTTCTTCCTGGTGTGGATGAGCGTGGAGCTTTGGCGGTGCGAGAGCGCATCCTGTCGCTGGTTGAAATGAACAACCAGTTCTACTCAGGACAGCCCCTGGGCTTTGCAATGGGTATTGCCTGTTGCCAGTCGGGTGAAGGGGTGGAGGCTGCACTGCTCAAGGCCGATCAGGCCATGTACGAGGAAAAGCGACGGTACTACCAGCAGATGGGCACGGAGCGCCGACGCTAGCAGGCGCATGGCTGCCCTCGGCTATTTGGCTGGGTGGGAGGCTTTCTTGCCTATCTCTGGCCAGCGGTGATGCAGGTACAGCCATGAGGCAAGCCCTATGCACAGCATGAGCAGCGAGGCCAGTGCGAGCCCGCGTGTGGAATGCATCACCATGGGGGAAACCACCCCCGCCACGATCCCGTTGGCGGTGGAGCCCACAAAAGCCTGGAGCGACGAAGCCATGCCCCGCCGTTCGGGAGCGAGGTCCAGCACCAGCAGCGTCACTACCGGCACCATCAATGCCCACCCGAAGGCAAAGATGGCAATGGGCAGCAAGGCCCAGGCAGGGTGAGGTGGCAGAACCAGGTTCAGTGCCACGTTGACGATGCCCACTGTGAACATGATCACGAAGCCATGGCGGATTTGGCGTTTGGGTGCGATGCGGCCTGCCAGCCGACCGCTGAGCCACGCACCACCCATGATTCCCGAGATGGTCAACACGAAAAACCAGAAGAACTGCGTGGGTGCGAGATGCAGGTGCTCGCCCAGGAATGCGGGGGCAGAGAGCACATACAGAAACATGCCATTGAAAGGGATGCCACTCGCAAAGGCCAGCAGCACGAACTTGGGACTGGAGCCCAACGCCCAATAGCCACGCATGAGGTGGGGCACATTGAAAGGCTGGCGATGCTCGGCGTGCAGCGTCTCAGGCAGCAGGCGGAAATTCGTGATCCACAGTGTGGCACCCACCAGCGCAAGGAACCAGAAGATGCTCTGCCAGCCGGTGTGCACAAACAGCCATCCACCGACGATGGGTGCAATGGCGGGAGCCACGCCAAAGTAAATGGTGACCTGGCTCATCACCTTCTGCGCCTGGGCGGGCGGGAACATGTCTCGAATCACCGCCCGGGACACCACAATGCCCGCGCCGGTAGACAAGCCTTGCACCGCGCGGAAAAACACCAGTTGCCCGATGTTCTGGGACAGTGCGCAGCCCGCCGATGCGATGGTGAAGAGAGCGATGCCCCAGAGCACCACGGGCCGCCTGCCAAAGCTGTCCGCCAAGGCCCCATGGAAGAGGTTCATGAATGCGAACCCGAACAGATAAGCCGACAGGGTCTGCTGCATCTGGATGGGCGTGGCTCCGAGCGCTGTAGCAATCCCGGAGAACGCCGGGATGTACGTGTCGATGGAGAAGGGCCCCAGCATGCCCAGAATGGCCAGCAAGAAAGCTAGGGCCCATTGCGGGCCTTTCCAGAGCGTGTGGGCTTGTGGATTCATGGTTGACCAGTCACCTTGATGCGCTGATGAAAAGAGGGTGGATCAGCGAAGGAAATAGAAAACGCCGCGCAAAAGCAAAAAGCCGAAACTACAAAGTAGCTTCGGCTTTCTGTTGCCTTGCGGCTTGTTTGGTGGGTCCTGAGTGACTCGAACACTCGACCTACGGATTAAGAGTCCGCTGCTCTACCAACTGAGCTAAGAACCCAAACTT
This sequence comes from Acidovorax sp. DW039, assembly GCF_037101375.1. Classification (NCBI taxonomy): domain Bacteria; kingdom Pseudomonadati; phylum Pseudomonadota; class Betaproteobacteria; order Burkholderiales; family Comamonadaceae; genus Acidovorax; species Acidovorax sp. DW039. Next base: position 1,617,543 of record NZ_AP029019.1, read on the forward strand.
TTTATTTGGTCTGCATCGCTGCAGAGACTCGTATTATGCACTATTTTTCACGGCTGGCGCAAGTTGCGAAGAATTTATTGCATTGCGTTTCGGCTGGCCAGCTCTACGAACAGCCCGCTGTGGTCCAGGTCTTCCAGGCCGTGGTCTATGCCTTGGGCATAGAGAGACTCAAACAAGGCAGTTACGGGCGCATCGAAACCGATCTCGGCAGCGGTTGCCAAGGCATTGCGCATGTCCTTGAGTTGAACGGCCATACGGGCTTTGGGTGCGAAATCGCGGTCTACCATGCGCTGGCCGTGCAATTGCAAGATGCGGCTGTCTGCAAATCCTCCCATGATGGCTTCACGCACCTTGGCCATGTCGGCCCCGCCTTTGGCTGCGAACAGCAGGGCTTCGGCGACGGCACCGATGGAGATGCCGACAATCATCTGATTGGCCAGTTTGGCCAGTTGGCCGCAGCCGTGCGGCCCCACATGCGTTGCGCGGCCAAGGTGGGCGAACACCGGCTGGGCCCGCGCAAAATCCTCAGCCCTGCCACCCGCCATGATGGCCAGCGTGCCATTTTCTGCACCCACCGTGCCGCCGGATACGGGAGCATCCAGATGCGCCTTGCCCAGCTCGCCAAGGCGTGCTGCATGGTCACGCGCCTCGCGCGGCTGGATGGAAGCCATGTCGATCAACAGTGCGCCCGGCTGCATCGCCTGGGCGACCCCTTGCTCGAAAAGCACTTGGCCCACCACCGGGCCGTTTTCCAGAAAGCTGATGACGATATCGGTATGCCGCACCGCCTCCGCAGCCACAGAGTGCACTGCAATACCATGCGCGGCGAGTGGTTCTGCCTTGGCGCGTGTGCGGTTCCAGACATGAACCTGGTGACCTGCCGCCTGCAGGCGCCGGGCGGTGGGGTTGCCCATCATGCCAATGCCCAGAACGGCGATACGAAGCGAAGGTTGGGTCATGGCTTTTTTCTCAAGCGTTGTCTCTGGGTACATGATGGCGCTTTTGCGCGCGTCACCCTGTCACGTAGCTTGCAGCGTGCTCAGAGAGAGAAGATGATGCCGTTCGCCGCTGCCACACCCGCAGCCCCACGGATTTCAAACAGCTCGCAAACCTTCAAGGAGATTTCAGGAATGTCCCTTCCGCAGCACGATCCCGCCTGGCTGGAGCGCATGTACAACAACCGCGCACTGGTCCCTGAGCACATGGAGTTTTTTCAGCGCTGGGCGACTGATTCAGCCCAGGTGCGTCGCAATATTCCCTGCGAACTGGATGTGGCCTACGGCACGGGCGTGGGCGAGAGTCTGGACATCTTCCCGGCAGAGCGTGTGGCCCCAGGCGGCGTTCCCGTCCTTGTTTTCATTCACGGCGGGTACTGGCGGTCGCTCGACAAATCAGACCACTCCTTCATCGCACCGGCTTTTACCCGTGCCGGGTTCTGCGTGGTGGTGCTGAACTATGCCCTGTGCCCCGGCATGCCGGAGGCTCCGGTGACCATCCCTCACATCGGGCGGCAGATGGAAAAGGCCTTTGCCTGGGTGTGGCGCAATATTGCACGCCATGGTGGCGACCCCGCCCGCATCACGGCGGTGGGCCACTCGGCAGGTGGGCAGCTCGCGGCCATGTTGCTGACCAGCGTGTGGCCTTTGATCAGTGCGGAGTTGCCTGATGGCCTGGTGCGCAATGCGCTGTCCATCTCAGGCGTGCACGATCTGGAGCCGTTGATGTACACGCCTTTTCTGCAAGAGAGCTTGCGCATTACCGACGGCCATGTGCAGCAGGCCAGCCCTGCGAGGTTGCAGGCACCGGCCCGGGGTGTGCTCTACAGCGTGGCCGGTGGGGAGGAGAGTGACGAGTTCAAGCGCCAGGCCCAGCTGATTCAGGATGCCTGGGGATCCCACGCGGTGCCCCGGGTGCAGCTGATGCCGGGGTTGAACCACTTCAGCGTGCTCGATGCCCTGGCCAAGCCAGGGCACGACCTGCACCACATGGCGCAGAACCTGCTGCGGGCACCGTGAACAGGGCTGGGCGGGCTCTTTGCGAGCGGCCACCAAAGACCGCCAAGACGGCCCCCACAGCCCAGCCCTTGGACGGGACGGCTACATCAGCAGGTGTTCACCTGCGTTGTCGCCGCCCAGAATCACATAGTTCACCTTGCGGATGTCCATGAGCTTGGTGCCACCCGCGTAGCTGATGGAGCTTTGCACGTCCTGCTCCATCTCCACCAGCGTGTTGGCCAGCTTGCCTTTGATGGGCTCCAGGATGCGCTTGCCCTCCACGTGCTTGTACTCGCCCTTGTTGAAGTCCGAGGCCGAGCCGTAGTATTCCTTGAACAGCTCACCGTCCACTTCCACCGTCTTGCCGGGTGATTCCTCGTGCCCCGCGAACAGGGAACCGATCATCACCATGGTTGCACCGAAACGGATGCTTTTGGCAATGTCGCCATGGCTGCGGATGCCGCCATCGGCAATGATGGGCTTGGTGGCCACACGGGCGCACCACTTGAGCGCGCTGAGCTGCCATCCGCCCGTGCCAAAACCGGTCTTGAGCTTGGTGATGCACACCTTGCCGGGGCCCACGCCCACCTTGGTGGCGTCTGCGCCCCAGTTTTCCAGGTCAATCACCGCCTCAGGCGTGGCCACGTTGCCGGCAATCACAAAGGACTGCGGCAGCTTCTGCTTGAGGTAGCCGATCATGTTCTTCACGCTGTCGGCATGGCCGTGGGCGATGTCGATGGTGATGTACTCGGGCACCAGACCCTGGGCTACCAACTGGTCCACTGTGTCGTAGTCGGGTTGTTTCACCCCCAGGGAGATCGACGCAAAGCACCCCTTGGCGTGCATGTCCTTCACAAACTGAACGTTGTCCAGGTCAAAACGGTGCATCACGTAGAAGTAGCCGTTCTTCGCCATCCACTCGCAAATACGCTCATCCACCACCGTCTTCATGTTGGCAGGCACCACGGGCAGCTTGAAGCGCCGTCCGCCCAGCTCCACGCTGGCGTCGCACTCAGAGCGGCTTTCCACACGGCACTTGCGTGGCAGCAGCAGGATGTTGTCGTAGTCGAAGATTTCCATGAGATTCCAAGCTCCTTTGAAAAGGCACTGCCGAACCATTTCGGCAGCGTGGGGCGCTTGGCTTGGGACCGGCTTTGTGAGTACAGGCGTGAGAGCTGGTACCGAACCCTGGTTGCACAGGCACAAAAAAACCGGGCATCAAGAAACTTGGGCCCGGTGATTGATTCTAGGCGCATGGCGAGGCGCTGTCATAACGCCATCCGTATGACCTGTATTACCGGCATGCTGACCGGGCTGCGGCCACCACTTCGCCCTGTGCGTTCTGCACCCAGCCCACCATGTGCAGCCGCTCTGCCTTGGCCCCTTCAGGAATGCGCATGGGGCGGTTGTCCATCCAGGCAAAGCGGCTGCGAATCAGCTCTGATTTTGGTAGCTGGTTGCGCTCATCCCATGTGCCTGAGAGCATGTTTCGCACCAGATTGCGCGCCACGGGCGTGCCTTCGCCGCCTGCGGGAACCGACTCCACCAGCAGCAGGTGGTAGTGCCAGGAACCCGCCGTAGAGGCCCGCCCGGCATGGGTGGCCCGCAGCGCGATGCCCGTGCCCAGATAGTCATTCATGGGCAGGCCGTGGGCTACGCGCAAGGGCTGGGTGAGTTGGTGGCTGTGGTGCTGGCCGCGCAGCACGCTGGCGGTGGCCATATCGGTGGTGGCAGGCGTACCGCGCCCCAGCTCTTCCAGCCGCAACAGGCCATCACGGCTGGCGGCCGCAGCCAGCGGGGCATCCTCGCCCTGCGTGCCCGGCACGATCCAGTCCAGCACCAGGGTGGATGGCGCAGATGGCGCGGGGGTGGCCGGGTCTGCCCAGCAGGCTTCGCAATCGGCACTGATGAAGCGCTCGAACAGAGCGGTGGGGCGGGGGGCGCCATCGCTGCTGCAGCTGGCTTGCGCAGCGGCTGCCGCGGTGAAAAGGCTGGCGGCAGCGCCAATCGCAAGGGCAAAAACAGAGAAACGGGCCATGGTGAAGGTGGGCTTTCTACAATGGCTCCATGTTCCCACAAGATCTGTTTTCCGGGGCACCCGATGAGCCGGTGCCCCCATCCGCTGCTGCGCCCTTCAATCCATCTTCGGGTGCGCCGATGCACGCTACTGCCCACGCATCCATGAACTCGCCCCTGTTGGTTGGTCTGAACGAAGAACAACTCGCCGCAGTCACCCTGCCCGCAGGCCACGCACTCATCCTGGCGGGCGCGGGCTCGGGCAAGACGCGTGTGCTCACCACCCGCATTGCGTGGCTGCTGCAGCATGGCCACGTCACGCCCGGTGGCATCCTGGCCGTCACCTTTACGAACAAGGCCGCCAAGGAGATGGTGGCGCGCCTCACCGCCATGCTGCCGGTGAACGTGCGCGGCATGTGGATCGGCACCTTCCATGGCCTGTGCAACCGCCTTTTGCGCGCACACCACAAGGCTGCGGGCCTGCCGCAGGCGTTCCAGATTCTGGACACGCAAGACCAGCTCTCGGCCATCAAGCGGCTGTGCAAGCAGTTCAATGTGGATGAAGAGCGCTTTCCGCCCAAGCAGCTGGCTTACTTCATTGCGGGCTGCAAAGAAGAGGGCATGCGCCCCGGCGATGTGCCCGCGCACGATGCCGATGGCCGCAAGAAGATCGAGCTTTACCTGCTGTACGAAGAGCAGTGCCAGCGCGAAGGGGTTGTGGACTTTGGCGAACTGATGCTGCGCTCTTATGAGCTGCTGCGCGACAACGATCCGATTCGCGAGCACTACCAGCGGCGCTTCCGCCACATCCTGGTTGATGAGTTTCAGGACACCAACCGCCTGCAGTACCTGTGGCTCAAGCAGATGGCCGGCGACGAGGTGGCGGGCCGCCTGCAAAGCCAGGGTAGCGTGATGGCCGTGGGCGATGACGACCAGAGCATCTACGCCTTTCGCGGCGCACGCGTGGGCAACATGGCCGACTTTGTGCGCGAGTTTGACGTGCAGCACCAGATCAAGCTGGAGCAGAACTACCGCAGCTACAGCAACATCCTCGACTCCGCCAACCACCTCATCAGCCACAACAGCCGCCGCCTGGGCAAAAACCTGCGCACCACGCAGGGCGCGGGCGAACCTGTGCGCGTGTATGAAGCCACCACCGACCTGGCCGAGGCGCAGTGGATGGTCGATGAGATCAAGCAACTGGTGCGCAGCGACGGTTTTGAGCGCAAAGAGATTGCCGTGCTCTACCGCAGCAACGCGCAAAGCCGGGTGATCGAATCGGCGCTGTTCAATGCGTCAGTGCCCTACCGCGTGTATGGCGGCCTGCGCTTTTTTGAGCGCGCCGAAATCAAGCACGCACTGGCCTACCTGCGCCTGCTAGAGAACCCGCACGACGACACGAGCTTTCTGCGCGTCGTCAACTTCCCGCCGCGCGGCATTGGGGCACGCAGCATTGAAGTGCTGCAGGACGCCGCCCGCGCCGCAGGCTGCTCGCTGCACGATGCCGTGAGCGCCGTGCCCGGCAAGGCTGGCACCAACTTCAAGGCCTTCGTCGCCATGATCGACGTGCTGCGCGAGCAGACCGAGGGCCGGTCGCTGCGGGGCATCATCGAGCAGATGCTCGAATCCAGCGGGCTGGTGGAGCACTTCCGCACCGAAAAAGAAGGCGCTGACCGCATTGAGAACTTGCAGGAACTGGTGAACGCCGCCGAGAGCTTCGTCACACAAGAAGGCTTTGGCCGCGATGCCGTGGCCCTGCCGCTGGATGAGCATGGTCAGCCGCTCACGCAGAGTGCCGTCAGCCAAGGCCTGGACCCGAACGCCCCGGTGCTGGATGAGCCGCTCAAGCCCGCTAACTCTGCCAACCCCACCAACCCCGCAGGCATCATCGACGCAGACACGGGCGAAACCCTCTCGCCGCTGGTCGCCTTCCTCACCCACGCCGCGCTGGAAGCTGGCGACAACCAGGCCCAGGCAGGGCAAGACGCCGTGCAGCTCATGACCGTGCACGCCAGCAAGGGGCTGGAGTTTGACGGCGTGTTCATCGGCGGCCTGGAAGAGGGCCTGTTCCCGCACGACAACTCTTCCAGCGACCGCGATGGGCTGGAGGAAGAGCGCCGCCTGATGTACGTGGCCATCACCCGCGCCCGCAAACGCCTGTACCTCAGCCATTCGCAAACGCGCATGCTGCACGGCCAGACGCGCTACAACGTCAAGAGCCGCTTTTTTGACGAACTGCCCGAAGCGTGCCTCAAATGGATCACGCCCAAGCAGCAAGGCTTTGGCTCGTTTGCTCCCAATTCAGGAGCTGTTAGCGCTTACCAGTCGGGCGCTAGAGGCTCATTTGGCTTCAAATCTGAAACCTTTGCCAGCCCACCCGTACCTCCACAAAAGGCCGCGCCCTCGCACGGGCTGCGCGCAGGCACCGCTGTGTTCCACACCAAGTTTGGCGAAGGCAAGGTGCTGGCCATTGAAGGCACGGGCGACGACGCCCGCGCCCAGGTCAACTTCCCCCGCCACGGCACCAAGTGGCTGGCGCTGAGCGTGGCGAAATTGACAGTGGTGGATTGATCCGCCTGCTGGCAAGGCGAAGGTTTGGAATAGCCCTAAATGGCGCTGGCGCTTATCCATCAAGCGCCAGCAGCTATCTATTTGGTAGTGATGCAGGTGGTCTGTACCTGCGTACGCGTCAAAACTCCAGGTTGTCAATCAACCGTGTACTGCCCAGCCGCGCCGCGCCCAGGGCCACCAGGGTGCCGGGGCCGTCGTGGGCGGTGGCGGGTTGCAGGTCGGTGCGGCGGCGCACGGTGAGGTAGTCGGGTTGCCAGCCTCGGGCGCGCAGTACGTCCATGGCCTGTTGCTCCAGCGCGTGGGGTGGGGCGGTGAGGTCGCTTTGTTGCAGGGCCTGCAGCCAGCGTTCGCTCAGGTGTTGCAGTGCCTGGGCCAGGGCCACGGCTTCCTGGCGCTCTTGCAGGCTCAGATACCCGTTGCGCGAGCTGAGGGCCAGGCCATCGGGTGCGCGGGCGGTGTCGCCCGCCACGATGGTGATGGGCAGCGCAAACTGCTGCACCATCTGGCGTATGACCATGAGTTGCTGGTAGTCCTTTTTGCCAAACACGGCCACGCCGCCCGTCTGGCCCAGCACGCAGGCAAACAGCTTCATCACCACGGTGGCGACGCCGGTAAAAAAGCCGGGGCGAAAGTGTCCTTCCAGCAGGTCGGCCAGTGCGGGGGCGGGGTGCACTTTGAAGGTTTGGGGCTGGGGGTACAGGTCGGCCTCGCGCGGGGCAAACAGCACGTCGCAGCCTGCGCTTTGCAGGGCGGCGCAGTCCGCTTCCCAGGTGCGGGGGTAGCTGTCAAAGTCTTCGTGCGGCAAGAACTGCAGGCGGTTCACAAAAATGCTGGCCACGGCAACGTCGCCTAGCGGCTTGGCCTGGCGCACCAAGCTCAGGTGCCCCTCGTGTAGGTTGCCCATGGTGGGCACAAAGGCGGGGCGGCGGTAGGGGGCTAGGGCCTGGCGCAGTTCGTCGATGGTGTGGGTGATGAGCATGGGGCGGGACTGGGTGTTTGTCTTCGTATTCGAATGCGTCTTGGTGTTCAAAACCAAAGGCAAAAGGGCTTACCAAGCGTGCAGTGTGTTGTCGGGGAAGCGGCCTTGCTTGACGGCCCGTACGTAGGCCTCCATGGCTCCGCGCACGCTGCCTGCGTCCTGCATGAAGTTGTGGACGAACTTGGGCATCTTGCCCAGGTTCATGCCCAGCATGTCGTGCAACACCAGCACTTGGCCTGCGGTGCCGTTGCCCGCGCCAATGCCGATGGTGTGGCAGTGGGGCAGCTCGGCCGTCAGCTCGGTGGCCAGGGCGGTGGGCACCATCTCCAGCACCAGCATGGCGGCACCGGCGTTTTGCAGATCGTGCGCGTCCTGCCGCAGGGTGCGGGCGGCCTCGTCGGTCTTGCCTTGCACACGGTAGCCGCCCAGGGCGTGCACGGTTTGGGGCGTCAGGCCCAGGTGGGCGCACACGGGCACGCCGCGCTGCACCAGGAATTCCACCGTCGGTGCCGTCCAGCCACCGCCTTCCAGCTTGACCATGTGTGCGCCCGCCTGCATCAGCGTGCAGGCGCTGCGCAGGGCCTGTTCGCGGCTTTCGGCGTAGGTGCCGTAGGGCAGGTCGGCCACCAGCCAGGCGGTGCCTTGCACACGCTGCAGGCCGCGGGCCACGCTGGCGGTGTGGTAGGCCATGGTGTCGAGCGTGACGCCCACGGTGCTGGGCAGCCCCTGGCACACCATGCCGAGTGAATCGCCCACCAGGATGCAGTCCACGCCAGCTGCGTCGGCCACAGCGGCAAAGGTGGCGTCGTAGGCGGTGAGCATGGTGATTTTTTCACCGGCCTCGCGTATCTGAGCCAGGCGCGGCAGGCTCACGGGGCGGCGCTGGGGCAGGGGGGATGCGGGTGGCAGGGTGCCGTAGGGGGTGGCACTTGCGGGGCTTGGGGTGTGTGTACTGGTCATGGCATGAACACCGCTCTGAGTCCTCAAAGGGCTTGTCTCCAAAAAATTGCCGCGAGTCTATGCCAGAGCCACACCGTGCCTTAGGTAGCCCTGTGGGCTCTGCGGTTTAGGTTTTGTCAATGGTCGTGCGACCCACTGTTGTGCGGCTTGCGCCGGTCCCTTCCGGGCAATGATGTTTGACGATGTGATAACGGTAGTGAGCGGTTTTAGCCTCACAATGGCTTGTGACGATGGTTGCGGTACCACCGTGACCCCGGATGGCGAAAAACACGGAGACAGAGAAAGCATGCAGGAAGGTCAGTCAATGAAGATTCTTCAGAACACCGACTTGCGGATTCTGGTGGTGGACGACCAGGATTCGGTGCGCCAGCACCTGTGCCAGGAGCTGCTGCGCATGGGGGTGGAGCAGGCGATCGAGGCCTCATCTGCCGATGAGGCGCTGGCTATGTTCCAGCAGCAGCGGCCCGATCTGGTGTTGCTGGACATCCTCATGCCCGGTAACAACGGTTACTGGATCGCAGAGCGCATCCGCGATCTGGAGGATGGCCGTTGGACTCCCATCATCTTCCTCACCGGTATGGACCGTGATGAGGATTTGTGGGAAGGCATTCGCGCGGGTGGGGACGACTACCTCGTCAAGCCCGTACGGGCCACGGTGCTGGCTGCCAAGATCCGCGCCATGCAGCGCCTGCTGGCCATGCAGCGTCGCCTGGTAGCTGCTACCGAGGAACTGTACGATGCCAACCGCAAGCTCAATTCGCTGATCGAGCGCGATGCGCTGACGGGACTTGTCAACCGCCGCGGCTTTGACCGTGTGCTGCATGAGCAGATTCGCATGGCGCGGCGAGAGCGCAAGCCCCTCACGCTCATGATGTGCGACATCGACTTCTTCAAGCAGTACAACGATGCGCTGGGCCACCCTGAAGGTGACAAGTGCCTGAAGACCGTGGCCCATCTGCTGGCCAGCATTTGCCAGCGCCCGGGCGATCTGGCCTGCCGTGTGGGGGGCGAGGAGTTTGGACTCATCCTGCCCAACACGCCGCGATCTGGCGCAATGATGTTTGCGCGGGCCCTGACCGAAGTACTGGCGGGGCGCAAGCTGCTGCATCCAGGCTCCACGGTGTCTGAATACGTCACTGTATCGGGCGGTATCACCACCTGCGTGCCCGACGACAGCACCACCTATCTAGGCATGGTGACACGCGCAGACGAGGCGCTGTATGCCGCCAAGGCGCTGGGGCGCAACCATTTCTTCAGCTACGAACTGCAGGTGACGGCCAAGGAGCATTTGGCGCAGCGCTGAGTCGGACGCCCTTGTGCTTAACGCCCTCAATGGCGGGGCGTGCGTACTGGACAACTTGTCCAGTACGCAGCGTGCTGCGCTGACTATCATCCTCCGCAAGATTTCGGTTTGCCCGCTGGACGTTGTTGCGCGGGCATTCTTGCAGTTCGCTCCAGTCTATTAGCTCCTTAAGGACATCCTTAAAGCCCCAACTACCCATGACTGCACACGTGCCCCACAGCCCCGACCACCCCGTTCCATATGTCAGCCCACCGGGCGCTTTCCGTATTCGTCAGGCTGACCACGCCGCCGCGCTGAAGAGCCTGCAGCGCGGGTGCCCCCAGCACATGGTGATTGCGGACTACCTCAAGAACCCCGAAGAGTTTGCCCGCACCTCCTACCTGGCGCGCGCTTTCGAGCTGCTGGGCATGCAGTGCGATGTGGATGGCGGCGATCTGGTGCTGGTGCCCTTCGAGGGTGGCGAGGGCGTGGACCTTTCGGCCTACTACTGGGACTTCATCGAAACACTGGTGTACGAGGAGCATCCGGGCTCGCTGTCAGAGGGAAGCAAGCAGGCGATGATCGAAGTGGGCATGGAGGCTGATGGAGACGACGGTGCGGGTGAAGAGGACGGTGCACCCGCCAGCGACGAGGCCGAAGCCTTCATGGAAGAGATGGCCGAGCGTGAAATCACAGGGGAAGAACTCGATGCCCTCATCGCCAGCGAAGGCACGGTGGATTTTTGCAACTCCGACGGCAAAACCCCCTGGTTGGTGGCCTGCGAAGGCTACCGCTGGGCGATTGCCGAGCACGCAGAGGCGCAACTGGCCTGCGACGAGGCAAATGACAGAAGTGACGACGGCGATGAAAGCAGCGATGACGAACGTGATGACGCCCAGCAAGCACTGACGGAGGCCGCCGCAGTCCTGCAGGCACGTTTGCACAACCTGCGCATCGTGCTGCAGCGCCAGCCTGATCTGGCCGCCTGCACTCCCGACGGCATGGACGCGCTGGCGTACGCAGCGCAATCGGGCCAGGTGGAGTGGGTGGACTGGCTGCTGGCGCACGGCGCACAGGTCCGGCCCCGGACACTGCAGGAGGCCTTGCAGAGCTTTTCGGTGGACATGGTGCGCAAACTGGCGCAGGCCAACCCCCGTGCGGTGGCGCCTGATTTGCTCGTGCGCGCCAGTGCAGCCCCCTGCGTCATGCCGGGCAAGGTGGAGCTGGTGCGCTACCTGGTCAAAGAACTGGGCTGCAACGTGAATGTGCGCACTGCGGCAGTCATCTACGAAGACAAGGGCCGGGTGGGCCGCCTGGGCACGCCCTTGATGGCAGCCGCGCTGGCCGATGACCTTGCCGTGGCCGAGTACCTGCTGGCCGCCGGGGCCGACGTGCACGCGGTGGACGCCTATGGCAACACCGCACTGCACTACTGCAGCGGCCAGACCTGGGTGTCGGATGGTGGCCCGCTGTGGTTTGCGTTGGACGACAACCCGAGCGTCATGGCGTTGCTGCGCCAGCACGGCGCGAACGATGGTGTGCAGAACATTGCCGGAGTGACCCCGGGGGATTTGCGCGCCCGCCGCGACGAGTGACGCAGTGCGGGGCCGCCTTGGCGGCAGGTCATGAGTCGCTGGTGACTGCGAGTCGTACCTGCTGTCAAAAATGTGACGCAATGCAGTGCGTTGCCGCTATGCTTGCCGCCCATGAAAAAACGAGACGATGAAACCGCAGCGGCCGTGGCTGCCCTGGCCCAGGCCGACGTAGCCCGCGCCCTGGCCGAAGACGTAGGCGCTGGCGACTTGACCGCTGGCCTGATTGACCCCGCCCGCCGTGCCCGCGCTCGCATCCTGGCGCGCGAAGCCGCCGTGATCTGTGGCGCCCCTTGGGCCGAAGCGGCCCTGCGCGCACTGGACCCCACGGTGCAGATCACCTGGCATGTGCAAGAGGGCCAGCGCTGCGCCCCCGACCAGGTGGTGCTGGAGATGGAAGGCCAGGCCCGCGCCTTGCTGAGCGCCGAGCGCACTGCGCTGAATTTTTTGCAACTGCTGTCGGCCGTGGCCACCAAGACGCGCACCTATGTGGACGTGGTGGCGGGCACACGCGCCCACATCGTGGACACGCGCAAGACGATTCCCGGCCTGCGCCTGGCGCAAAAGTACGCGGTGCGCGTAGGTGGCGGCACCAACCACCGCATTGGCCTGCACGATGCGGTGCTCATCAAAGAGAACCACATTGCCGCTGCCGGTGGCGTGACGGCCGTGCTGAAAGCTGCGCAAGCCGTGGCCGCGCAGGCCAGCTTCATCGAGATTGAAGTGGAGACCCTGGAGCAGCTTGCCGAAGCGCTGGACGCAGGGGCCAAGATGGTGCTGCTGGACAACATGCCGCTGCCCATGCTGCGCGAGGCGGTGCGCATCAATGCAGCGCATGCGGGCGGTGGTGCAATCCTCGAAATTTCGGGCGGCGTCACGCTCGAAGGTTTGCGCGAACTGGCCGAGACGGGCGTGGACCGCATCTCCATCGGCACGCTGACCAAGGATGTGAAGGCCACCGATTTTTCAATGCGCCTGCAGGAGCTGGCATGAGCACCGCAGCCCTGAACCGCATCGATGTGGAATACGAGCAGCCCGACGAAGCCGCTGCGGGCGCCGTCTGCTCCACCAAACACGCTTGGGCGCGTGTGCCGCCTGAGCCTTCGCAGGCCGAGCGTGCCGCGCTCAAGGACAAGATCCGCCGTCTGCTCAAGGAAAAGAACGCGGTCATGGTGTCGCACTACTACGTGCACCCCGACCTGCAGGACCTGGCCGAGGAGACGGGTGGCATCGTCAGCGATTCGCTGGAGATGGCCCGCTTTGGCCGCGACCATGCCGCGCAGACCTTGGTGGTGAGCGGCGTGCGCTTCATGGGTGAGACGGCCAAGATTTTGAGCCCGGAAAAGACCGTGCTCATGCCCGACCTGGATGCCACCTGCTCGCTCGATCTGGGCTGCCCCATCGACGAGTTCAGCGCGTTTTGCGACCAGCATCCTGACCGCACCGTGGTCGTCTACGCCAACACCAGCGCGGCGGTGAAGGCGCGGGCGGACTGGCTGGTCACATCCAGCTGTGCGCTGGAGATCGTGAGTGCCCTCAAGGCCGCAGGCCAGAAGATTCTGTGGGCCCCTGACCGCCACCTGGGCGCGTATATCCAGCGCGAAACGGGGGCGGACATGGTGTTCTGGAGCGGTGCCTGCATAGTGCACGACGAGTTCAAGGCGCTGGAGCTGGAGCTGCTGAAAAAAGAGCATCCCGCCGCCAAGGTGCTGGTCCACCCCGAAAGCCCCGCCGATGTCGTGGCCCTGGCCGATGCCGTGGGATCGACCAGCGCCATCCTCAAGGCCGCACGCGAGATGGATGCCACCGAATTCATCGTGGCCACCGATAACGGCATGATGCACAAGCTACGCACGCTCAACCCCGGCAAGACCTTTTATGAAGCGCCCACGGCGGGCAACAGCGCCACCTGCAAGAGCTGCGCGCATTGCCCCTGGATGGCGATGAACGGCCTGGCCGATGTGGCCCGCGTGCTGGAGACCGGGGCCAATGCGGTGCACGTAGAGCCCGCGCTCATCCCCCGCGCACGCCAGCCGATTGACCGGATGCTAGCCTTCACGGCGGCGCTCAAGAACGGACAGCCTACGGCGGGGCTGGTGCCGCACCTGGGTGCTGCTTGAAAATTTGCGAGTTGATTTGCTATCAAATATGTAGCTGCTGGCGCTTGTTAATCAAGCGCTAGCAGTGTTTTTGATGTGGATCTAGGCCCGCGAGAGAGCGTCGCCGATGGAGCGCCATGCGGATCTGGTCGTCACGCGTGGTTATGCCTTCGGTATATCGAGCGTGCAGCTGTCGCCCAAGGCTTCACGCCACACGCGCACGCGGCTCAGGCTGGGGCGCAGATTGGCGGGCAGCTTCTGGGCAATAAAGATGCACAGGTTCTCCAGCGTGGGGGCGCCCAGGTCGGGCACTTCGTCCAGCATGTGGTGGTCCAGCTGCTCGCGCACCACGGCCAGGCCCTGGCGCAGCAGGCCCAGGTCCAGCACCATGCCGGTGGCCGGGTCGCGTGGCCCGGTCAGGCAGACCTCGGCATGGTAGGTGTGGCCGTGCACGCGGCGGCTGCCTTCGGCCTCGATCTCGCGGCGCAGGGTGTGGGCCGCATCAAAGAAAAATCGCTGGGAGATGGTGAACAGCATGGGGTAACAAAACGGCGGTCTGTGAGGGGGCTGGAGGGGCAAGCGGTGGTACGCGGCCGCGTGGCTCAGCGGATGCCGGTGAGCTTGTGCGTCTGCAGGCTCAGGCGCCAGGCGGGTCGCTGCATGCACAGGTCGATGCACAGGGCAATGTGGCGGGCTTGGTCCGGCCCATCCATGGGCTGCAGAAAGCGCTGGCTGAACTGGCCGGTGGTCTCCAACAGGTCCAGGTCCAGGCCCGGCTGGGGCCACACCAGTTTCAGCTCCTGGCCGCTGCGCTGCACCCATTCGGCCCCGGCTTTGGGGCTCACGCACAGCCAGTCAATGCCCTCGGGGGCAGCCACGGTGCCATTGGTTTCCACCGCAATGCGAAAGCCCTGGGCATGCAGGGCGTCGATCAAAGGTGTGTCGACCTGCAGCAGGGGCTCTCCGCCCGTCAGCACTACCAGGCGGTGCCGGGTGTCGGCGGCAGGCCACAGGGCGGCAATCTGCGCGGCCAGTGCCGGGGCATCGGCAAACTTGCCGCCCAGCGTGCCATCCGTGCCCACAAAGTCGGTATCGCAAAAGCGGCAGATGGCGCTGGCGCGGTCTTGCTCGCGCCCTGTCCACAGGTTGCAGCCCGCAAAGCGGCAGAACACTGCAGGCATGCCCGCCTGGCCGCCTTCGCCTTGCAGGGTGTAGAAGATTTCCTTGACGGAATAGGTCATGTGGATCGTGGGGCGGGTGTTTCAGGGGGGCACAAACAGCGGGGGCAAAGGGGCAATGCCCACCTTAAAAAGCGGCAGGCTTGCCTGCAAAAGCCCCCAAAAAGGAGGGTGCCAAGTCTATGCGATGCGCGCTGGCACGCAATCTGGCTATCCTTGCCACCTTTGCCCGAGCGGGGGCGGCTGGCGCGGCAGCTGGCCCGTGCTTGGTGCGACAGTTTTGTTTTGCTATTAAAAAAGTAGCTGCCTGCGCTCGACTTTATTGCCCTGAAGGTGAATTTCACTTCTATGACCTGCATCGACTTCACCCAGCCGTTGCGACCTGATGCGCCCCGCCTGCGCTGTCAGTTTGGTGCACCGCGCCAGGTGTTGCGCGCCGATGCAGCAGGCGACGTGCGCGCAGTGCTGGACGCCGTGCACGCCGCAGCCCGCCAGGGGGCGTGGTGCGTGGGCTATGTGCGCTACGAGGCGGCAGCTGCGTTTGATGCTGCCCTGCAGACCCACGCCGCCCAGGGGCCGCTGGCCTGGTTTGCGGTGTACGACCAGGCCGAGCCCTGGCCTGCAGACCAGCCCCCCCCAGGGGCAACGGGCCAAGCCCCCAGCGTGCAGTGGCAGCCGGGCATTGCGCGCGCTGATTTTGATGCTGCCATCGCTTGCATCCAGCAAGCCATTGGCAATGGCGAGCTGTACCAGGTGAATTACACCGCGCCGGTGCACGGCACACTGCAGGGCCATGCGGCAGACCTGTTTACCGCCTTGCACCGCGCCCAGCCGCATGGATACGCCGCCTTCATCGATGCCGGGCCCGAGCAGGTGCTCTCCGTATCGCCCGAGCTGTTTTTTGACTGGCACGAAGGCATGGACAGCCCCGCCGGGGAGGGCCCCTTGCTGGCCCGCCCCATGAAGGGCACCGCCCCCCGCGGTGCCACGCCCGCGCAGGACGCCGCCCACGCTGAACACCTGCGCACAGCGCCCAAGGAGCGGGCAGAGAACGTGATGATCGTGGACCTGCTGCGCAACGATGTATCGCGCGTGGCGCTGCCCCACAGCGTGCGCGTGCCCGCGCTGTTTGCCACGCAGGCGCTGCCCACGGTGTGGCAGATGACTTCGGACGTGCAGGCACGCACCCGCCCGGGCACCAGCTTGGCTGATGTGTTTGCAGCGTTGTTCCCCTGTGGTTCCGTCACGGGCGCGCCCAAAGTGCGTGCCATGCACATGATCCACGCACTGGAGCCCGCACCCCGCGGGGTGTACTGCGGGGCCGTGGGTGTGGTGCGCCCGGCAGGCCCTGCGGGCGAGAGCGGGCTGCACCCGGTGGCAGCCACCTTCAATGTCCCCATTCGCACCCTGGTGCTGACGCCCGCCAGCGATGCGGGCGAGGGGCAGGCGGTGGTGTGCGGCATTGGCAGCGGCATCACCTCGGGCGCGCAGCCCGATGCTGAGTGGCACGAGTGGCGCCACAAGCGCGCTTTTATGGAAAGGGCGAGCATGCCTTTTGAAATTCTGGAAACCTTGGCGCTGGAGGGGGGCACCTTGCGCCACTGCGCTGACCACCTGGCGCGCATGCAAAGCGCTGCCCGCCACTTTGGCTATCTGTGGAATGAAGTTGCGATGCAGCAATGCCTTGCGCAGTTGGCTGTGCAGCATCCGCAAGGGCTGTGGCGCGTGCGCCTGCTGCTGGATGCACAAGGACAGCCCCGGGCCGAGGCCTTTGCCATGCAGCCCACCACCGGCGTGGTGCGGCTGCAGCTGGCCAGCCACCCCCTGGCCGAGGCTCACAGCGAGTTCACGCGCCACAAGACCACCCGGCGCGGGCATTACGACGCTTTCAACCCCACCGATGCCGAAGTGTTTGACACGCTGCTGTTCAACGAGCAGGGCGAGATCACCGAATGCACGCGCGGCAACATCGCAGCCTTGCTGGCCGATGGCCGCTGGGTGACCCCACCCCTGGCCAGCGGGCTGCTGCCCGGTGTAGGCCGAGCCGTGGCGCTGCGCGAAGGCCGCCTCACGGAGACTGTGCTGCGTGTGAGCGATGTTCCCCGGGTACGGGCCTGGGCGTTTATCAACAGCCTGCGAGGCTGGCTGCCAGCGCAGGTGCTGCCTTCTGATGTGCAGATGGTGTGAGCGGTTCGCCCGTCTTGAGCTGGATTTCAGTTCGGCGCGGCTGGCCGTAAATGCTGCCGCGCCATGGCCAAAAATGCCATGGCTGCGGGGCTGAGCGGCTGTTTGGCCAGGCGGATGGCGACCACCGGAAATTCCAGCACTGGCCGCACGATGGGCACGGCGCGCAGGTCGGGCGGCATCAGGCGCGCCACGTAGCGCGGCAGCAGCGCCACCCCGGCACCCGCCTGGATCATGCCGAAGGCCGTGGTCAGCATCGAGACATGGTGCACCACCTGCGGGTACACATTGGCCACGGCGCTCAGTTCGCGGCTGATGGCACGCCACACCACGGCGTCGGGGTTTACATGCACCAAGGCCAGGCCATCCAGGTCACGCCCTTGCACGCTGGCGCGCTGGGCCAGGGGGTGGTCTTGCCGCAAGAACAGCGCCATGCGCTCGCTGAACAGGCGCTCGGTGGCTAGCTCTGAATGCGTCTGGCCGATGTCTGAGCCCAGCGCCAAGTCTGCCTCGCGCGAGAGCACCTGCGCCACCATCTGCGCGGCATTGCTGTCGTGCAGCGTGGCCACCAGCTGCGGGTGCGCGGCCGAGAAGCGGGTGAGCAACGCGGGCAGCAGGGCGCCCGCCGTGAGGTGCCCCACGGCCACCACTACCCGGCCTTCTTGCAACTGCGCCTGCGAGCGACAGGCGTGCACCGACTCGTCAATCATGCGCAGCGCGCGCTGGGCGGTGTCGGCCATCATCTGCCCGGCATCGGTGAGCCGAATGCGCCGCCCGCGCACCACCAGCGGCTGGCCCAGCTGCTGCTCCATGCGCTTGATGAGGTGGCTGACGGCAGGTTGGGTGAGTTGCAGCGCATCGGCCGCCAAGGTGAAGCTGCCCGTCTGCGCAATCGCGGCCAGGGCGCGGAACTGCTGCAGCGAGACTTCATCGGCAGGGGCAGCTGAAGGTTTCATGGTGCTATTTATGACGTAGCGTCATAGTGAAATAACTTTGATTATCTGTTTTGATGGATGGCCAGCGCATACATTGGGTGCGTTGAAGGTGCCTTCTTTTCACTGTTGCCGCTCCCCACTCTTGCAAGGAATCGATCCATGATCCGTCGCCACCACTTTCTGCGCGGCTTGGCCGCCGCCATGGCTCTGGGTGCCACCGTGCCTGCTGCACTGGCACAGGCCAGCAAACCCATCCGCCTGATCGTGCCCTTCCCGGCAGGCGGCGCGACCGACCTGTTTGCGCGCACCCTGTCGCAAAAGATGGGTGAAAAGCTGGGCACCTCCATCGTGGTGGACAACAAGCCCGGCGCGGGCGGCAGCCTGGGGGCGGATCTGGCAGCCAAAGCGCCTGCCGATGGCCTGACGCTGCTGCTGGCCACCACCAGCACGCACTCGATTGGCCCGGCGCTTGGCAACAAACTGCCCTACGACACGGTGCGTGACTTCACACCCATTGCCCATGTAGGCAACGCGCCCAGCATCATGCTGGTGCCCAACAGCTCGCCCGCCAAGACGGTGAAGGAGTGGATTGAGTACGCCAGAAAGAACCCCGGAAAACTCAACTACGCATCCAGCGGTAACGGCACCATCGTGCAGCTGACGGCCGAGCTGTTCAAGGCACAGGCGGGTCTTTACGTAACGCATATCCCCTATAAGGGCACGGCGCTGGCGATTCCAGACCTGGTGAGCGGCCAACTCGATGTGCTGTTTGACTCGCTGCCCACCGGCATGCCCCATGTGCGCGATGGCCGCCTGCGTGCGCTGGGCGTCACCACGCTCAAACGCAGCCCACTGGCGCCCGATTTGCCACCCATTGCCGACACGCTGCCCGGCTACGAGTCCAACACCTGGTTCGGCCTGTACGGCCCCAAGGGCTTGGGCGCCGACATCGTGACCCGTGTGAACACGGCCGCCAACCAGGCGCTCAGCGACCCCGAGGTGCGCAACAAGCTCACCACGCTGGGCATTGAGCCCGTGACCAGCACGCCCGCCCAGTTCACCAAGATGGTGGCGGACGATCTGGCCAAGTGGAAGAAGATCATCAGCGAACGCAAGATCGTCAACGAATAAGCACCCCATCCACCTCGAATAAACGCCAGGAGACCGCATGCAGTTCAGCTACCACAACCCTTACCTCTCTACCCGCATCCCGGTGTTCGCGCGCAATGTGGTGTCCACCTCGCACCCGCTGGCGGCACAGGCCGGTCTGCGCATCCTGCAGCAGGGCGGCAACGCGGTAGACGCTGCCGTGGCCACTGCCGCCGTGATGACGCTGGTGGAACCGGTGAGCAATGGCCTGGGCAGCGATGCGTTCTGCATCTTGTGGGATGGGCAGCAGCTGCACGGCCTCAATGCCTCGGGCCGTGCGCCGCAGGCCTGGACGCCCGAATACTTCAAGACCAAGTACGGCGCAGACGCCGCCACGCCGCCCATGCGCGGCATCGATTCGGTAACCATCCCCGGCGCGGTGCGTGGCTGGGTGGCTTTGAGCCAGCGCTTTGGCAAGCTGCCGTTTGCCGATCTGATGGTGCCTGCGATTGAAGTTGCAGAGCGCGGCTACCTGGTGCCGCCCGTGGTGCAGCAAAAGTGGGTGGCTGCCACCCCCGTGCTGCAGGGCATGGCGGGCTTTGCCGACACCTTCTTGCCCTGGGGCCGCGCGCCTGAGGTGGGGGAGCTGTTCCGCTTCCCCGCCGCAGCCCGTGCGCTCAAGGCCATTGCCGCCACCAACGGCGATGCGCTGTACGAGGGCGAGATTGCCGAAGCCCTGGTAGCCTTTGCCAAAGAGCAGGGCGGAGCCCTGACGGTGAAAGACCTGGCCAGCTACCAGCCCGAGTGGGTCAAGCCCATTGCCCGCGACTACCGGGGCTACACGCTGCACGAGATTCCGCCCAACGGCCAGGGCATTGCTGCGCTGATTGCGCTGGGCATCCTGGAAAAATTCGACATGGCCAGCCTGCCGGTGGATTCGGTGGCCTCGCAGCATGTGCAGATCGAGGCCATGAAGCTCGCGTTTGCCGATGTGTACCGCTATGTGTCCGAGCCATCCACCATGGAAGTGACACCCGAGCAAATGCTCGATGACGCCTACCTGGCCTCACGCGCCCGCATGATCGACCTGGGCCGTGCGCAGGACTTCAAGGCGGGCAACCCGGTCAAGGGCGGCACCATCTACCTGACGGCAGCCGATGAGAACGGCATGATGGTCAGCTTCATCCAGAGCAACTACATGGGCTTTGGCTCAGGCTGTGTGGAGCCCACCTACGGCATCAGCCTGCAAAACCGGGGCCATGGCTTCAGCCTGGATGCCACCAGCCCGAACGTCGTGGCGCCTGGCAAGCGGCCCTTCCATACCATCATCCCGGCCTTCCTGACCAAGGACGGACAGCCCGTGATGAGCTATGGCGTGATGGGCGGCAACATGCAGCCGCAAGGCCACATGCAAACGCTGGTGCGCATGCTGGACTACCGCCAGAGCCTGCAGGCCGCCTGCGATGCGCCGCGCTGGCGCTTCAACAAGGGGCTCAACATCAACGTGGAAGCGGCCATGAACGCAGCCACCGTGCAGGGCCTTCAGGATCTGGGGCACGAGATCGATGTCATCAACGACTCGTACCAGGACTTTGGCGCGGGCCAGTTCATCTGGCGTGCGGGCAACCCGGCTGTGGAAGGTTATGTGGCTGCGAGCGACCCGCGCCGCGACGGACTGGCTGCCGGGTATTGAGGCACTGGGCGGGTTTGCGGCCCGCCCTTAGTCAGCCCTTAGCCCGCCCTAAGGCAGAGGGCGAAGCGCCCAAAGAGTTATTCGAGTCGGGCTTTGGCGTAGGTGGCGCGGTCCATGTCGCGCACTTCCACGCTCAGCTGCACTGACATGCCTTCGGGTCGTGGTGTATTGCGTTGCAGCACCTCCAGCACGCGTCCGGCCAGTTCGGTCTTGGCTTCGGGCGTGCGCCCTGTCATCAGCCGCAGCTCGGCATGCACAAAGCCACGCAGTTCTGGCGCTGTGCCCATCACAAAGTCGGTCACATCCACAAAGCGGATTTTCAGGTCGGCCTCGACCGGAATCTGAGGATGTGCGGTGAGCGACGCTGCCAGTTCCTTGAGAACCTGGGCTTTGGGATAGGTGCCGAGGTTGGCGGTGGTTTCAATGACCAGATGCGGCATGGTGTCCTTGCATGGGTTGAGGAGTGAAGCGTTGGAGTGTGCCCGGTTTTGAATCTGGACGGATAAGGTGGGGCCATGCGCTTACCGAGGAGCCCGAGGTTCATTCGATGAACGATCGCACCTGCACTGGCAGCGCGGGCGGTGCCCACTGGTAGCCAGGGTTGAGCACATCCCGCTCGTGTTGCTGGCCTGCCCACTGCAGGCTCAGCAGATGGGCCAAAGTCCAGCCCGCCCAGTCAGCGCGGAAAGGGCGCTGGGCCACGCTGGGCAAGTCGTCTGCAGTGCGGGGCTGTGCCGCCCAGCCGTTAGACCAGGCCAGTGCCGGTATGCGGTAGCCCGATTCTGTAGCCGGGCTGTGCCCCACGCGGTTTTCTCCATGGCCTACTTCCTGGCCGTGGTCAGACAGGTAGAACCAGGCCCGGTATTCCCCCTTGCGGGGTACACGCTGGGTGATGCGCAGAGACTCCGCCACCACAAAGTCGTGGTACAGCAGCGCAGCGTCATAGTCCTGCCGGTAGCGCCTCACCCAGGCCGATCGGCCTTGGCTTTGCAACTGCGATTCCACCGCATCCACCCCATCATCAAAAGGGTTCTGTCCCTGCGGAAAACGCAGCCGGTAGTGGGGGTGGGCGCCCAGCAGGTGCACGATGATGAACTTGCGCTCGGCCTTGTCGGCCAGAGCTTCTTCGATGCAGTCGAGCAACTCACCGTCCAGTGATGCGCTGGCGCGGCCCGGGGTGCGGTTGACCATGTCCACCACATCGGCCAGCCTGGCGTGTTGCTGCTCCACGGCCATATCGTCGTGGTTGCTCATCCACCAGACTTTGTAGCCCGCCGCCCGTGCCAAGGCCATCAGGTGCTGGGGTTGGGGTGTGTGGGGGTCACCCATGCCGAACAGGTTGTCGAGCGCTGGCAGGGTGCTCGCATCTGCCGACCAGGCATGGCGCAGCACCAGCATCTGCTCCGGCTGCTGGCGTTGCAGGTCTACCAGCCTGGGGGTGGTTGCCCGTCCGTAGCCGTAAAGCTGCATGTTGTCGCGGTTGATGCTGTCGGTGATGACGAGCACGACAGTGGAGGGACCAGAGCGGCTGAGGGTGGGGTTCGCGTTCAGCGCGTTGGCCTGCAGGGCTGCACGGCGTTGCGCCTGGTTGGCCCATTGGTCCTGCTGAGCCTTCACCGACTGCGCCAGGGTGGGCCAGTACAGCAGCGGATGCAGGCGTCGCCAGGGCTTGCTGGCGAGAGCAGCCAGGCAGAGCAGCGACAGGGTGATCCACGCAGTCATCTGCCACCGACGCCCTGGCTTGAGCTGCGCCGCATGCTTGTGGGGCAAACAGCGCCACAGCAGCGCACCGGTGGCTGCCCAGACTGCGCAGCCCAGCAATGCGGCCCGCCAGTGGGTCTGCAGGTACTCCGTTGCCTCGCGCGGATTGGTATTGGCCAGGGCACCCAACACGGTGGTGCTGTCGGGGGCCGCCTGATAAGCCTCCCACAGGTAGGCGCGCAGCAGCCCGTCGGCTACAAAAGCCATGGCCAGTGCCCAGATGGCACTGCGCCGCATGCGTTGCCATAGGCCCGACTGCACAGGCCATACGAGCCACAGCAGCGCAGGCAAGAACAGCACCCCCAGTTGCGCGACCCTGCGGCCATCGTGCCCAAGGACCACAAAAAAGCTGGTGATGAGGATCAGCGGGAAGAGAGAGGTGCTGGCAGTGAACATGAAGGGTGGGTTCAGGGTGGTCCCTTCATGGTTCGTCAGACGGAAGGCGGCACGCGTGCGGCGCCTGGCCGTGGCGCTTCGGATGGGAAGCGGGTGACCAGAAAGGGGCGGCGCAGTCTAGCGACATCCCCTTTTCCCGCAGGGCTGGTGCTGGTTTGTGGCGTGGGTCAGTGCTGCTGCTCTGTACTCGATGCAGCGTGCTCCGCCAGTGCCTGCACCAGGCGGTCTATGTCCAGCAGCGTATGGGCGGCAGACAGGGCAATGCGCAGCCGCGCCGTGCCCTCGGGCACGGTGGGGGGGCGAATGGCGGGCACCCACAGGCCGCGCGAGCGCAGGGCTTCCATGGCGTCCAGCGCTGCCGCGTTGGAGCCGATCACCAGAGGCTGTATGGGGGTGCTGGAGGGCAGCAACTGCCATGGCTTGCGCAGCAGCAGCGGGGCCAGCCCTGCCTTCAGGCGGGCAATGAGCTGCTGCAGGTGGTTGTAGCGCCAGGTCTCCGTCTGCATCACCTGCAGGCTGGCCTGTAAAGACTTGGCCAGCAAGGCCGGGGCCGCAGTGGCAAAAATGTAGCTGCGGGTTTTTTGCAGAAGCCATTCCACCAGTGCATCGCTACCGGCTACAAAAGCACCTGCCACACCCGCGGCCTTGCCCAGCGTGGCCATGTACAGGATGCGGGGCGATGCGTTATCGCCCGTCAGCCCGTAGTGCGCCAGCGTGCCGCGCCCCTCTTGGCCGTTGGGGCCGCCCAGCACGCCAAAGCCGTGGGCGTCGTCAATCAGCAGCAGGGCGTCGTAGCGTTCGCACAGCGCCAGCAGCGCGGGAACGTCGGCCACATCGCCATCCATGCTGAACACCGCATCGGTCACCACCAGCTTGCGGCGGGCAGGGCTGCTGGCCAGGGCCGCCTCCAGTGCGGCCAGATCGGCATGCGGATAGCGGTGAATGGTGGCGCGCGATAGGCGGGCCCCGTCAATCAGGCAGGCGTGGTTGAGCGCATCGGAGAACAGCGCATCGCCCGCGCCCACCAGCGCCGGAACGATCCCCACATTGGTGGCATAGCCCGCGTAGAAGTACAGCGCGCGGGGCAGGCCCACAAAGCGGGCCAGGTCATGCTCCAGCAGCGCATTGGCGGTGCTGTGCCCGCTGACCAGCGGTGAGCCGCCCGAGCCCAGCCCGTAGGCATGGGCCGCCTCGCTGGCCGCGGCCGCCAGGGCGGGGTGGGTCGCCAGGCCCAGGTAGTCGTTGCTGCAAAAGGCCAGCATGGGCTGGCCATCCACCTGCAGCAGGGGGCCGCCCGCAGGGGCTACGGTGCGGCGCACCCGCAGCAGGTGCTGGTCTTTCAGGTCGGCGAGGCGGTCCTGCAGTTCATGGAGCCACGAGCTGGCAGGCAGGGGGGCGGAGGTGTTCATCGGGTCCAGTCTGCAGGAAGCTGAAAGTGGGCGGCCAGGTCGTGCGCGCTGTGCTCGCCCCAGGGGATCTCTGCCAGCAAGGGCGCGCCCAGCCGCTGCTGCAGCCACGCCATGTTTTCATCGGGGGCCAGCATGTCGGGGTCCACCCGGTTGGCCACCCAGCCTGCCAGTGTCAGCCCGCGTGCGGAAATCGCTTCTGCGGTGAGTAACGCGTGGTTGAGGCAGCCCAGGCGCAGACCTACGACCAGCACCATGGGCAGCTTGAGCGCCACGGCCAGGTCCGCCCCGGTTTCGGTCAGTGACAACGGCACATGGAACCCACCGGCCCCTTCGACTACCACGGCATCGGCTTGCGCGCTGAGCGCTTCGTAAGCGTGCACGATGGTGGCGATATTGATGGACACCCCCGCGCGCTCTGCGGCAATGTGGGGCGACAGGGGATCCGGCAGCAGCATCGGGGTGTCCAGCTCAGGCGGCACGGCAATGGTGGAGGCCGCCCGCAGGGCAATGCTGTCTTCGCTGGCCCAGCCTTCGCCCCAGGGCACCACGCCTGCCGCCACGGGCTTCATGCCCACCACGCGGCGGTGGTGCCGCGCCAGGGCTTGCAGCAGCGCGCAAGAAGCATGGGTTTTGCCGACGCCGGTGTCGGTGCCTACAACAAAGCAGCGCGTCATGCTTCCTCCGCCAGGGTGGCTTGCAGTGCGTGCAGGGCACCGGTGGCCAGGCAGTGCACGGCCTCGTCGTCCAGCAGGTAAGGTGGCATGGCATACACCGTATGCCCCGCTGCGTGGGAGATGGGGCGCAGCAACAGCCCCTGCGCCAGCGCATGCTGGTGGTAGCGGCGGGCAAAGTCGGGCAGGGGAGAGTCCACGTCCCACGCCCAGATCATGCCCAGCCGCCGGGCGTGGCGCACGCGCGGGTGTTGGGTGAGCGGTGCACAGGCTGCGTCAATGCGCTGGGCCAGGGCTGCGTTGGCGTTCAGTGCATCAAGCTGGTCAAACAGCTCCAGCGTGGCCACGGCAGCGCGGCAGGCCAGCGGGTTGCCGGTGTACGAGTGCGAGTGCAAAAAGCCCCGCGCCATGCTGTCGTCGTAAAACGCGGCATACACCGCATCCGTGGTGAGCACCGCAGACAGCGGCAGCGTGCCCCCGGTTATGCCTTTGGAGAGGCAAATGAAATCAGGCCTGATGCCTGCCTGCTGGTGGGCAAACAGGGTGCCTGTGCGGCCAAAGCCCACGGCAATCTCGTCCACCACCAGATGCACTTCGTACCGGTCGCACAGTGCGCGGGCCAGCCGGAGGTATTCGGGGTCGTGCATGGCCATGCCAGCGGCGCACTGCACCAGGGGTTCCACGATCAAAGCCGCAGTGTCGGCATGGTGCGCTTGCAGCCAGTGCTCCAGTGCGGTGGCGGCGCGGCGGGCCACATCGGCGGCGGTTTCGCCCGGCTCTGCCAGGCGTGCATCGGGGCTGGGCACGGTGGCGGCCAGGCGCACCAGCGGGGCATAGGCCTCGCGGAACAGCGGAATGTCTGTGACCGCCAGGGCACCCACCGTTTCGCCGTGGTATCCGCCTGCCAGACCGATGAAATGGCTCTTGCCAGGGCGGCCCAGGTTGCGCCAATAGTGCGCGCTCATCTTCAGCGCAATTTCGGTGGCCGATGCACCGTCGCTGCCGTAGAACGCGTGGCCCAGGCCGGTGAGCGCGCCCAGGCGCTCTGACAGCTCCACCACCGGCGCGTGGGTGAAGCCTGCCAGCATCACATGGTCGAGATTGTCGAGCTGATCGGCCAGTGCGGCCTTGATGTGCGGGTGGCTGTGGCCAAACAGGTTGACCCACCAGGAACTGACGCCGTCCAGATAGCGGCGGCCATCTTCCGCATGCAGCCAGGGCCCCTGGGCATGGGTAATGGCAATGGGCGGCTGCGCCTCGTGGCGCTTCATCTGGGTGCAGGGGTGCCACACGTGGGCCACGCTGCGCTGGGCCAGCGTGGCTGCGGGTGCATGCGATGCAGGCGGTGTACTCATGAATGCTTGCGGGATGTGGAGGACAGAACCTTGCGCAGCGTTGATCAGCGCTGCACCGGCGGCACCAGGATGGTGGGCGCCGCGGGGGCTGCCACCTCGGGGTAGTCGCGGCTGTAATGCAGGCCCCGGCTTTCGCGGCGCATCTGTGCGCTTTGCACGATCAGGTCCGCCACCTGCACCAGGTTGCGCAGCTCCAGCAGGTCGCGCGTGACGTGGAAGTGCGCGTAGAACTCCTGGATCTCCGCCTGCAGCATGGCGATGCGGTGCGCGGCGCGCTCCAGCCGTTTGTTGGTGCGCACAATGCCCACGTAGTCCCACATGAAGCGGCGCAGTTCGTCCCAGTTGTGCGAGATGACCACGCACTCGTCCGCGTCGGTCACCTGGCTGTCGTCCCATGCGGGCACGTCGGGCAGCTCGGCTGCAGGTGCGGCGGCGATGGCCTGCGCGGCAGCACGGGCAAACACCATGCATTCGAGCAACGAGTTGCTGGCGAGGCGGTTGGCGCCGTGCAAGCCGGTGCAGGCCACCTCGCCCACGGCAAACAGGCCGGGCAGGTCGGTGCGGCCTGCCAGGTCGGTCAGCACGCCGCCGCAGGTGAAGTGGGCCGTGGGCACCACAGGGATGGGCTCTTTGGTGATGTCGATGCCCAGCGACGCGCAGTGGGCCAGGATGTTGGGGAAGTGCTCCTGCAGGAATTCCGGGCTCTGGTGCGAGATGTCCAGGTGCACACAGTCGAGGCCGTGCTTTTTCATCTCGAAGTCGATGGCGCGGGCCACCACGTCGCGCGGGGCCAGTTCTGCGCGCGGGTCGTGGTCGGGCATGAAGCGGTGGCCACCGGCTGATGGCGGCAGCAACAACTTGCCACCCTCGCCGCGCACCGCTTCGCTGATGAGGAAAGACTTTTCGTGCGGGTGGTACAGGCCGGTGGGATGGAACTGGATGAACTCCATGTTGGCCACACGGCAACCCGCGCGCCAGGCGGCGGCAATGCCGTCGCCGGTGGCGGTGTCGGGGTTGGTGGTGTACAGGTACACCTTGCCTGCGCCGCCCGTGGCCAGAATGGTCTGCGGTGCGCGGAAGGTCACGACCTCATCGGTGTCGCTGTCCAGCGCATACAGGCCCAGGCAGCGGTTGCCGGGCAGGCCCAGCTTGCGTGTGGTGATCAGGTCCACCAGCGTGTGCTGCTCAAACAACGTGATGCCGGGCGTGCTGCGCACCACGTCGATCAGCGTGCGCTGCACGGCCGCGCCCGTGGCGTCGGTCACGTGGGCGATGCGGCGTGCGCTGTGGCCGCCTTCGCGCGTCAGGTGCAGCTGGTCGCCTTCGAGCGTGAAGGGCACGCCCAGGCCGCGCAGCCAGGCGATGGATTCGGGCGCGTTCTCCACCACAAAACGTGTGGTGGCCAGGTCGCACAGGCCTGCACCTGCCACCAGCGTGTCTTCAATGTGCGCGGCAAAGCTGTCGTCGTCGGCCAGCACGGCGGCAATGCCGCCCTGCGCCCAGGCGCTGGAGCCATCCTGCAGCGTGCGCTTGGTGATCACGGCCACGCGGTGGGTGGGTGCCAGATGCAGGGCCGCCGAGAGGCCTGCGAGGCCGCTGCCTACGATGAGAACGTCAAAGTCGTGGGATGCCATAGAAGGTGTCAGTTGCCGTTGAAGTGGGCGCGGCGCCATGCCAGTGCCGCCGTGGATCTGGCTTCGCCAGGCCACCGGTGGCGTCCCCCTCCCGCGCAGCGAGAGAGGGGGAAGCGGCGCAGCCGCTCAGTTGGATGTCATACGGGTGTGTAGGCGAGGCGCACGTAGATCGGGGCAAAGGCCTCGGCCTGCGTGATCTCGATCAGGGTTTCCTTGGCCAGCTCCAGCAGGGCGATGAAGGTCACCACCAGCACGGTGCTGCCGCTCTCGGGGTTGAACAGTTCTTCAAATTCCACAAAGCGGCGGCCCTGCAGGGTCTTGAGCACCATGCTCATGTATTCGCGCACGGAAAGCTCTTCGCGTGTGATCTTGTGGTGCTGCACCAGTTTGGCGCGCTTGAGGATGTCACGCCAGGCCTGCTGCAACTCCACCACATGCACATCCGGAAAGCGGGGCTGCAGGCTTTGCTCGATGTAGACCTGCGCCTTGAGGAAATCACGCCCGTACTGGGGCATCTGCCCCAGGCGCGCCGCGGCCATCTTCATCTGCTCGTATTCCAGCAGGCGGCGCACCAGCTCGGCGCGCGGGTCTTCGGGCTCCTCGCCGCCTTCCTGCTTCTTGGGCGGCAGCAGCATGCGCGACTTGATCTCGATGAGCATGGCTGCCATCAACAGGTATTCGGCAGCCAGCTCCAGGTTGCGGCTGCGGATCTCGTCCACATACGCCAGATACTGGCGCGTGACGCTCACCATGGGGATGTCGAGGATGTTGAAGTTCTGCTTGCGGATCAGGTACAGCAGCAAGTCCAGCGGTCCCTCGAACGCCTCCAGAAACACCTCCAGCGCGTCGGGCGGGATGTAGAGGTCGGTGGGCAGCGCAAACAGCGGCTCACCGTACAGGCGCGCCAAAGCCACCTGGTCCACCACTTCGGGCATGGTGCTGCCGGAGGGCACAGGTGGCTCGTCCGCCTCGGGGGCGGTCAGGGGGGAGGGGATGTTGCTCATGGATTGCTATGAAATGCGTAGCTGCCAGCGCTTATGGAACAAGCGCCGGAGGCTGATTTCATGGCAAAGAATGGCAACCGCAAAGCGTCAGTCCGCGCTGGTCTGGTAGACGTACGGCTTCTGGGCCACTTGCCCACGGCGGTAGTCGCCCCACAGCTGGCGGTCCACCTGCTTGTCCCACAGCAGGGCGCGGCCGGCCTGCTGCTGCTTGTCCAGCTCGGGCTTGCTGGTCTTGAGCTGGTTGATGAACTGGGTAGCGTCGGATTGGTAATCGGGGCGGCGGAAAATGGACATGTCTGTGAACCTCTTTGGGCCGGATTTTACCGGGACGATGCCATGACCTTTTTGCGCCGATACACCGACCGTCTTTCTTTTCTTCACCTTCAACGCCTGGGGCGCAGTGCCTGGGCGGTTGCGGCTGCGCTCGCCCTGTGTGCCCTGGCGGCTTGCGATCCGCAGCGTCTGAGCGAGTTGCAACCCGGCGTTTCGACCGAGGCCGACGTGCGCGACCGGTTTGGCGCGCCTGAAAATGTGTGGAACGAGCCCGATGGCGGACGCACGCTCGAATACAACCGCCAGCCTGCGGGACAGGTGAATTACATGATGACCATCGGGCCAGACGGCAGGCTGCAGGCAGCAAGGCAGGTGCTGACGCCCGAAGTGTTTGCCCGTGTGCAGCCGGGCATGGAGATGTCCCAGGTGCGGCGCATGCTGGGCAAGCCCGCCAAGACCATGTACTTTGCCCTGAAGGCAGAGACCGAGGTGGACTGGCGGTTTGTGTCTCCGGGTGGCACGCCACAGGTTTTTACGGTGGTGCATGGAGGGGACCAGCGTGTCATCCGTACCCGCTCGGCAGACGATATGGAGGCACCGGAGTTCCGGGGCGGAGGCCGGTGATAGCGCAGTGAGCGCGTTCATGGCGTCACGGTCAGCGGAGTCTTGGGGTCTGCCATGGAGCCGTCTCTGGAGCTGAACCCCGCCGCTGCGCGCAGCAGGGATATGGCAATTGACGGAAAATTGGGCCTGCAGCAATTGCCATCAGCGCAAGGTGCTGCAAATTTCATAGCAAGTTCAGGCGGGTCATGCCTTTCCCGCAGGTCGCAACCCTGGCCTGCGGTTTGCTTGGTGTAAGAACCTGTGCAATCAATGTGAACAGGTTCTCAGGCCGGTGTCGTGCCGGTGATGGAGTGAGGCCCACAAGGCCTTCGCTCCCGGTTCAGAAATCAAGAGTTTTTCCATGTCTTCCTCCTCCCCTTCCTCGCAGTTGCCTCCGGCTCCAGCGCCCTCCAGCCACCCTGTCACCTCACTGCGCCACGGCACCTACGAAGATGCCCAGGCGCTGTTTTCCGGCACGTTGTTCGTTGCCATGGCGCTGATGCTGTTCAATCAGGCGGGTCTGCTCATTGGCAGCACGGCGGGGATTGCGTTCCTGCTGCACTACCTGACGGATGTGTCGTTTGGCAAACTGTTCTTTGTGGTCAACCTGCCGTTTTACTGGTTTGCGTGGACGCGCATGGGGCGTGAATTCACGCTCAAGACCTTTGTCAGCGTGGCTCTTCTGTCCCTGCTGACAGAGCTGTTCCCGCATGTGATGCAGGTGAGCTACATCAACCCGCTGTTTGCCTCCCTGCTGGGTGGGTTGCTGCTGGGCGCTGGCTGCCTGTTTCTGGCGCGCCACCGCGCCAGCCTGGGTGGAGCCACCATCGTTTCGCTGTACATGCAAAACCGCCATGGCATCCGGGCAGGCAAGGTGCAACTGGTGATCGACTGCGTGGTTCTGCTGCTGGCCTTGTTTGTGGTGCCGCTGGAGCGGGTGTTTTACTCCGTGCTGGCCGCTGTGGTGATGGGCGTGTTCTTGTGGATCAGCCATCGCCCGGGCCGCTATGTGGGCCACTGACAGGCTCCAAGCGGCTTTCACGACCCAACGGCCTGTCAACGGCCCGTCAGCCATCCCGGCGGCTGATGTAGAACACTCCGTCACGGTCTTCATCCACCTCCAGCGCCAGGGCGCGTTGCCCGGTGCGGGTGAACAGGGCCCAGGCCTGGTCCGCAATCTCGCCATGGTGGGCAACGACCAGGCCTAGCAGCTCGGCCGTGGTCTTGGCGGTCTGTGCCCTCCAGGCCACATCGGCGGCAATGGCGTGCTGGCCCAGTGTCAAATCCAGGTGGATGGTGGGTGCGGTGTCCTGCAGATGGACGAGTCGTTGCTTCTGGAGCAGGCTGCGCACCACATCCAGCGACGCACCGGGGTCTTCCTCTCCCGCGATGGACTCGCGGACATGGGCTTGCGACAGGTTTTGCTGGGGCATGGCGTCTCCTTTACGTGGTCGGGCTCCCAGCCAACAAGGGACGTTCAGGCCCTGGCGGAGAGGCTGGAGCGTCATTGGATTGGGCATGCGGGCGAATGGGCCGCTTGTCGGAATCTGCCCCATGTGCGTGCCGGTGGGCGGCGAGGCCTTGGTGTGCGCGTACCCTGCAGTCAGCAAAGAAAAAGGCCCATCGCTGGGCCTTGATACACGGAACAGGGGACTGCGCGCCTCAGCGTACCCGCATGCCGGGGGTAGCGCCGGGCCAGGGGTTCAGCACATAGATGCCGGGGTTGGCCTTTTCATCCCCGTGGCTGGCGGCCAGCACCATGCCTTCGCTCACGCCAAACTTCATCTTGCGCGGGGCCAGGTTGGCCACCATCACGGTGTGCTTGCCAATCAGGTCTTCGGGCTTGTAGGCGCTGGCGATGCCGCTGAACACGTTGCGGGTGCGACCCTCGCCCACATCCAGCGTCAGGCGCAGCAGCTTGGTGGATCCTTCCACCGGCTCGCAATTCACGATCAGCGCAATGCGCAGGTCGATCTTGGTGAAGTCGTCGATGGTGATGGTGGGGGCTAGCTCTTCGCCGCCGGGGTGGCCGTTGGATGCTACTGTTTCTGTAGCTGCTTGCGCAGGTGCAGCCTGCGCTGGGGCCTCAAACAATGCCTCAAGCTGCTCGGGCGTCACGCGCTGCATCAGGTGGTTGTAGGGCTGGATGGCCTGCACGTTGCCGTCCACCGCCCACTGCGCCATGCTGCGGCCGACGAAGCCTTCCACCGCGCGCGAGAGGCCGGGCAGCACGGGGGCCAAGTAGCGGGTGAGGGCGTCGAACGCATTGATGAGCACCGAGCACACCTGGTGCAGCGCTACGTTGTTGGCGGCGTCCTTGGCCAGGTCCCAGGGCTTGTTCTGGTCCACGTAGGCGTTGATGCGGTCGGCCAGCAGCATGATTTCGCGGGTGGCCTTGCCGTATTCGCGGGCCTCGTACAGCTGGGCCAGCGTGTCGCGGGCGCCGCGCACTTCGGCCAGCAGGGCGCTGCCGGCAGCGTCAAAGTCGCTGGTCAGCTTGCCGTCAAAGCGCTTGGTCAAGAAGCCCGCAGCGCGGCTGGCAATGTTCACGTACTTGCCGATGAGGTCGCTGTTCACGCGCAGCATGAAGTCCTCGGCATTGAAGTCGATATCTTCGTTGCGGGCGCTGAGCTTGGCGGCCAGGTAGTAGCGCAGCCATTCGGCGTTCATGCCCAGGCTCAGGTACTTGAGCGGGTCCAGGCCGGTGCCGCGGCTCTTGCTCATCTTCTCCCCGTTGTTCACGGTGAGGAAGCCGTGCACGAACACGCTGTTGGGCGTCTTGCGGCCGCTGAAGTGCAGCATGGCGGGCCAGAACAGGGTGTGGAAGGTGACGATGTCCTTGCCGATGAAGTGGTACTGCTCAAGAAGCGGGTCGGCCATGTAGGCGTCGTAGCTCTCACCGCGCTTTTCCAGCAGGTTCTTCAGCGACGCGAGGTAGCCCACGGGTGCATCCAGCCACACGTAGAAGTACTTGCCCGGCGCGTCTGGAATTTCGATGCCGAAGTAGGGCGCATCGCGGCTGATGTCCCAGTCGCCCAGGCCTTCGCTTTGCGTGCCGTCCGGGTTGGTGCGGACGGTGAACCATTCCTTGATCTTGTTGGCCACCTCGGGCTGGAGTTTGCCGTCCTGTGTCCAGTTCTGCAGAAATTCCACGCAGCGCGGGTCCGACAGCTTGAAGAAGAAGTGCTCGGATTGTTTCAGCTCGGGCTTGGCACCAGAGAGGGCCGAGTAGGGGTTGATCAGGTCGGTGGGGGCATACACCGTGCCACACACCTCGCAGTTGTCGCCGTACTGGTCCTTGGCATGGCACTTGGGGCATTCACCCTTGATGTAGCGGTCGGGCAGGAACATGTTCTTCTCGGGGTCGAAGAACTGCTCGATGGTGCGCACTTCGATCAGGCTGCCGTCGGCGCGGTCGCGCAGGTCGCGGTAGATCTGGCGGGCCAGCTCGTGGTTTTCTGGCGCATCGGTGCTGTGCCAGTTGTCAAAGCTGATGTGAAAACCGTCCAGATACTGCTTGCGGCCCGCGGCGATGTCGGCCACGAACTGCTGGGGCGTTTTGCCTGCCTTCTCTGCGGCAATCATGATGGGCGCGCCGTGGGTGTCGTCAGCACCCACAAAATTCACTGCATTACCCCGCATGCGCTGGAACCGCACCCAGATGTCGGCCTGGATGTATTCCATGATGTGGCCGATGTGGAAGTTGCCGTTGGCATAGGGCAGGGCGGTGGTGACGAAGAGTTTGCGGGCGGATGACGTCATGGGTGTACGGCTTTCTCAGGCGGAACCCGCAATTTTAGGCGAGCGCCAAGCCCCGTTGCGGGCGGTGGCCTACTGATGCAACTGCCGGGTGACTTCTGCGCCTGTGTCCGTCCAGCCAAAGAACCGGCACACCTCCTCGCGCATGGCCAGGGTGTCGGCGCGGCCCAGTTCCATCAGCTCGCGGGTGTAGCCTGCCTCAAAAAGCAGGTAGCTGGCCAGTGCGGCCCCGCGCACATCGGCCATGTTGGAGGTCACGCCCAGCGCGCCCAGCATGGTGCGCACCGGGCCGGGTAGGTCGCCCACGTGGCGGGCGGCGACGGCATCGAGCCGTTGCGAGGGGGCGATGACCAGCAGCTCGATGGGCCGCAGGGCGCTGTGGGTGCGCTTTTCTTCGGGGATGAGCGAGAGCGTCTGGTTGATGCGCTGCACCCGCTCCACATCCACCGACAGCGCGTCCAGAAAGATGTTGGACAGCGCGTGGCCTGCAATCTGCGCAAGCGACGGGTAGGTGGGCGACGGGTTGGCGGTGGCATCGCCTTTGGGCTCGTGCATGCGGCCTGCGCCGATCACCAGAATGCGCTCGGCCCCCAGATGGATGGCCGGGGCGATGGGTGCAGACTGGCGCATGGAGCCGTCACCGAAATATTCGGTGTGGTCGCCCATGACGATGCCTTTGGCGGGGAAGATGAACGGAATGGCCGAAGACGCCAGCAGGTGTTCGTGCGTGATGCGGTCGCGCGCCGCCTTGCGTTGCGAGCGCACCCAGGGCTGCACGGGCTCGGCCGACTCAAAAAACGTCACATGCTCGCCTGAGCTGTAGCTGGATGCGGTGACCGCCAGCGCCTTGAGGTGCCCTTTGCGGATGAGGCGGGGCAGGCGCACCAGCGGCACCATCTTGACCAGCAGCTTCTCCAGCGGAGAGTTGTCCAGCAGCGACTGGGGCCGCATGCGCCGCCACCGCGCCAGCGCCCAGCCCATGGACAGCAGGGTCAGCCAGCGCGCGCCGCTGCGCATCACGCTCAGCGAATCGGCTCCGTACACCTGGTTGGCATGAAACTGCCGCCACACGCGCGCAATGCGCCGCACGGCGCGGTCAAAGTGGTCGGCCCCACAGGCCAGGGCGGCTGCGTTGATGGCCCCGGCCGAGGTGCCGGTGATGATGGGGAACGGGTTGGGTTCATCACCCGCGCCGCAGGCCTGCCGCAGATCGGCAATGGCTTCGAGCACGCCCACCTGGTAGGCGGCACGGGCACCGCCGCCCGTCAACAGCAGGCCCGTTGGGGGCGTGGCGGGGGCGGCCGGGTGTTTGGGGCGCATCGTGGACGTGGGTGGTTAGTGCGGCTCAACAGAGAAAGACTGTAGATGGCTGTGGTCAGGAGTGTGCGGCGCCGCTTCCATCGATGGGTTTGGGAAAACCCGCATCTCCCGCACTACACCGCACCCCAGCGCCGCCTGTGTATCAACCCAGCAACAGCGCCGCCAGCGCGGGCCCTTGCAGCAGGGTGATGCCATGGTCTCGGGCGAACAGGGCTGCGTTCTCGCTCACGCTGCCTTGCGCAGCAATGTAGATGGCGCCCTGGGCGTCCTGAGTCTGCATGGCGGTGTACAGCTCGCGCAGGGGTTCCACGCCATGCGTGGCGGCTTTCCAGCGGCGTGCGCTCACCAGAAAAGTCTTGCCGTCCTTGGCCAGGCGCAGGTCCACCACGCCTTTGGAGGCCACGTTCACGTCATAGCCCTGGGCGACCCAGGCGTGGGTAAGGGCTTGGGAGAACGCATTCCAGTGCATGCCCTGTACGCTGTCCAGCATCTGGCTGACCTTGGCCTTGCTGGGCGCGCGCAGTTGCCGCCAGGCGGCAATGCAGCCCACGACAAAGATGGGAAAGCCCCCAAGAGCGCCGAACACAAAGTACTCCTTGGGCAGCAGTGCGCGGGACACCAGCGCGATCACCGCCACCAGCACAAAGCTGATCCACCACGGCGAGCGCAGCAGCACGGCGAACAGGGAGTTTTCAGACATCTTGAATTTCACGGTGTTTTCTCGCTCGGGCAGGGGGCGGCAGCGCCGCCGGGTGCAAAGGGGGAGGTGGCCGCTGTCACGGCCCAATGGGTGCGCATTGTCATGCAGTTGGCGGCAGGGTTGCCCGTGTGTGACCCACGCCGCCCTCTTGCCCCCAACAAAAATCCGTGAAAGCCTCTTGGATAGACTAGCGGCCCCACAGGAGTTATTTGAATGTCAGTCACCGAACAGGGCCTTTTGGCCGCTCTTTCCAGCGTGCTGGATCCCCATACGGGCAAGGATTTCGTCAGCACCCGCGCCGTCCGCAATGTGCAGATCACGGGTGGCGATGTGGCCTTTGAGGTGGAGCTGGGCTACCCCGCCAAGAGCCTGGTGCCCGAGCTGCGCCGCCAACTGGTAGCGGCCGCCAAAGGCGTGGCTGGCGTGGGTAACGTTTCGGTCAACATCACCAGCAAGGTGGTGGCCCACGCCGTGCAGCGCGGTGTGCAGCTTTTGCCACAGGTCAAGAACATCATTGCCGTGGCCTCGGGCAAGGGTGGCGTGGGCAAGAGCACCACGGCCGCCAATCTGGCCCTGGCGCTGGCTGCCGAGGGCGCCAGCGTGGGTGTGCTGGATGCCGACATCTACGGCCCCAGCCAGCCCATGATGCTGGGCATCAACCGCCGCCCTGAAAGCGAAGACGGCAAGACCATGGAGCCGCTGGAGAACTACGGCGTGCAGGTCATGTCCATCGGCTTTCTGGTGGACCAGGACGAAGCCATGATCTGGCGCGGCCCCATGGCTACCCAGGCGCTGGAGCAGCTGCTGCGCCAGACCAACTGGAAAGACCTGGACTACCTCATCATCGACATGCCCCCCGGCACCGGCGACATCCAGCTCACGCTGAGCCAGCGTGTGCCCATGACCGGCGCGGTCATTGTCACCACGCCTCAGGACATTGCCCTGCTGGACGCCAAGAAGGGCATCAAGATGTTCGAGAAGGTGGGCGTGCCCATCCTGGGCATTGTGGAAAACATGGCAGCCCATGTGTGCAGCAACTGCGGCCATGTGGAGCACATTTTTGGTGCCGACGGCGGCAAGAAGATGGCGGCCGACTACGGCATGGATTACCTGGGCGCGCTGCCGCTGAACATGAGCATCCGCCTGCAGGCCGACAGCGGCAAGCCCACCGTGGTGGCAGACCCCGATGGCGAAGTCGCCCAGATCTACAAGAAGGTGGCCCGCGATGTGGCGGTGAAGATTGCGCAGAAGGCCAAGGACTTCTCCAGCAAGTTCCCCACCATCTCCATCAGCAAGAATACCTGATTTTGCTATGAAATATGTAGCTGCCTGCGCTTATAGATAGAGCGCTGGATGGCTAAAAATATATGAATGGATCAGTGGGTTGCCGGAGCATGAGGTGCCTGCCGTGTGGGTAGTGATGGCGCCCTTGCCGGGCTGGGCAATCCACGTCCGGCCTAGGTGCGCCAGAGAGGTGTGACTGCATGAACCTGCTCGCGTCCTTGCGTTACCTGGTGGCACTGCATGAGCACCGGCATTTTGGTCGTGCTGCTGCAGCCTGTCATATCACCCAGCCTGCACTGTCGAATGCGCTGCGTGCGCTGGAGGAAGAGTTTGGCGTCGTGATCGTGCAGCGTGGGCGCTCGTATGTGGGACTCACCCACGAAGGGCAGGCCGTGCTGAGCACCGCGCAACGCATGTTGCGAGAAAGCGAAGTGCTGCGACAGGAGCTGCACAGCTTGCAGGACGCGCCGCGTGGGTGCTTGCGCATGGCGTCCACCCCTACGGCGGTTCCCATACTCTCCCGTTTTGCAGCGCTGCTCCAGGCACGACACCCGGGTATTTCGTCGGTGGTGCTGTCCATGAGCTCGCTGGAGTTGGAGCAGGGGCTTGAAGATCTGTCGCTGGATCTGGCCGTTGGCTACAGCGAGCGCATGCAGGCGCAGCGCGGTAGTTTGCGGTCCTGGCCGCAGTGCACTGAGCGTTACTACCTGATCCGGCGAGCAGCGGTGGCTGCAAAAGACCAGTTGCGCATCGGGGCGCCCATCACATGGCGAGAGGCCGGAGCGTTGCCGTTGTGCCTGCTCACGACCGAGATGCATAACCGCTTCATCATCGATCAGGCGTTGCGGGAGGCAGGGGTCGTGTCGGCGCCCGCCATGGAGACCAACTCGGTGCTCACTCTCGTGTTGAGTGTGGCTGCTGGCAATGTCTGCAGCATCCTCCCCAGTGCCATGGTGTCGGCGGTGCGCAGCGAGCGCACGCTGGAGGCATTGCCGCTGGTGGAGCCGGATGTGCACACACCCATAGGGTTCATGACGCAGCGCGGGCCCCGCACCTCCCGCGCTCTGGAGGCGGCTTTGCAGCTGCTGGAGTCTGCAGAGTGGCGTGATCAGGTGCAATCGCATTGCGGCGATCTCACTGCGTGAGGCTGGTCGAACTGCGCTTCCCATTCCAGAACTGCGACGAGACCTTTTGATGGTTTCTGTTATGCAAGTCTGTGCATACATTCGCGCCATGAATCAAGCGATGTGTTGATTCAATTTGACCATCTGTCTCTGCGTTACTGAAACTCCCGTCCTGGTGCTTGATTTGCATCAATAAACTGCGCCTTTGCGGCGTGACACGAAAGGGAGAGGAATCAGATGACGGCATCCACTGCAAGCGTGCCAATGGGCAGCCAAGTACCCCAAGCGCCGGGGTTTCTGGACAAGGAGCGCATCATTGCCGGGCCTGGCTTCAACCGCTGGCTTGTGCCTCCGGCTGCGCTGGCAATTCACCTGTGCATCGGCATGGCCTATGGCTTCTCGGTGTTCTGGTTGCCCCTGTCGAAGGCTTTGCAAACGGCAGGAACGGGCGCTGCCTGTGGCAAGGATGTGGGGTTCTTTGCCCAGTTGTTCACCACGCAGTGTGACTGGAGCGTTGCCACCCTGGGGTGGATGTACACCCTGTTCTTCGTGTTTCTGGGCTGCTCCGCGGCCATCTGGGGTGGCTGGCTTGAGCGTGCTGGCCCTCGCAAGGCGGGCGTGGTGTCGGCTGTTTGCTGGTGTGGCGGCATGCTGCTGTCGGCCCTGGGCATCTATACCCACCAGTTCTGGATGATGATTCTGGGCTCGGGTGTGATTGGTGGCATCGGGCTGGGGCTGGGGTACATCTCCCCCGTGTCCACACTGATCAAGTGGTTCCCTGATCGGCGCGGCATGGCCACTGGCATGGCCATCATGGGCTTTGGTGGTGGAGCCATGATCGGCTCGCCCCTGGCAGTGGAGTTGATGAAGCTCTTCGCCACGCCCACCGACGCGGGTGTGATGCAGACCTTTGTGGTCATGGCGCTGGTGTACTTTGCGTTCATGATGGCCGGTGCCCTGGGCTATCGTGTGCCCCCCAGCGGCTGGAAGCCCGAGGGCTGGACGCCCCCGGCCACGCTGACGGCCAACGCCATGATCACGCAGCGCCATGTCCATGTGAAGAAAGTCTGGGGCATCCCCCAGTTCTGGCTGGTGTGGGTGGTGCTGTGCATGAACGTGTCGGCTGGCATTGGCGTGATCGGCATGGCCAGCCCCATGCTGCAGGAAGTGTTTGGCGGAGGCTTGGTGGGCATCGGCAAGAAGTTCACCGAGCTGAGCAAGGAAGAGCTGGCAGCCATTGCTGCCGTGGCGGGTGGCTTCACTGCGCTGCTGTCGCTGTTCAACATCGGTGGTCGCTTCTTCTGGGCCAGCCTGTCCGACAAGCTGGGCCGCAAGCTCACCTACACCGTGTTCTTTGTGCTGGGCGGTTTGCTGTACTTCAGCATTCCCTCGTCGGCCGGTGCGGGCAGCAAGCTGCTGTTTGTGGGCGCGTTCTGCGTCATCCTGTCCATGTACGGTGGCGGTTTTGCCACAGTGCCTGCCTATCTGGCCGACCTGTTCGGCACGCAAATGGTGGGTGCCATCCATGGTCGTTTGCTCACAGCCTGGGCAACTGCAGGTATCTTGGGCCCGGTGGTGGTCAACTACATGCGTGAATACCAGCTGGGCCTGGGCATTCCGCGCGAGCAGGTCTACAACCAGACCATGTACATCCTGGTGGGCATGCTGGCTGTGGGGCTGATTGCCAACTTGCTGGTGCGTCCGGTGGCCGATAAGCACTTCATGACCGATGCCGAGCTGGCCCACGAAAAGAAGCTGGCCCACGACAAGGCTGTGGCCGCTGAAGTAGGCACAGGTGGCAATACTGCTGAGCGCACCAGCACCGCCGTGGTGGTGCTGGCCTGGCTGGCCGTGGGCTTGCCACTGGCCTGGGGCACGTACAAGACACTGTTGAGCGCAGCCAAGTTCTTTCAGTGAATGACCTTGGGTGGGGCGTAGGCGCTGGGTCAGGCGTCTGCGCGCCCTCCTGAGCAGCAGTACAAGCATGGATCCCGGCGCGCAGCAGGTCACCCGTCTCAGGCGGGGCTTGCTGCAGCGCCTTTTGGTTTTCGTTCAGTCCGGGAGTTGGCGATGAAACAAGAAAAAATTGAGTTTTACAAAGGCCCGGCCGGTGGCTGGGGCGCTTTGAACAGCGTGAAGAACACGCTGCTGCGCCAGGACATACCGCTGAAGGGTGCGAAGACCTTGCTGTCGGCCAACCAGCCTGACGGGTTTGATTGCCCAGGTTGCGCCTGGCCTGATCGCAACCACGCCTCAACCTTCGAGTTTTGCGAGAACGGAGCCAAGGCTGTGGCAGCAGAGGCTACCGAGCGGCGTGTGGCTCCCGACTTTTTTGCGCAGCACACTGTGACTGCCTTGCAAGAGCAAAGCGACTTCTGGCTGGAAGACCAAGGTCGGCTCACCCACCCGATGGTGTATGACGGACAGACCGACCGTTATCGCCCCATCGCCTGGGATGACGCCTTTGCCCTGATCGCGCGGCATTTGAATGCGCTGCCCGATCCGAACCAGGCCATCTTCTACACCTCGGGTCGTGCCAGCAACGAGGCCGCTTTTCTGTACCAGTTGTTTGTGCGCCAGTACGGCACCAACAATTTTCCCGATTGCTCCAACATGTGCCACGAGCCGAGCGGCAGTGGCATGCGCCCGCAAATCGGTGTGGGCAAGGGCACCGTCACCCTGCACGACTTTGAGTGCGCCGACGCGATTTTCATTTTTGGACAGAACCCCGGAACCAACCACCCCCGCATGCTGGCCGAGTTGAGGGATGCCCACAAGCGCGGGGCTCGCATCGTGAGTTTCAACCCCCTGCGCGAGCGAGGGCTGGAGCGATTTGCAGACCCCCAAAACAAGATGGAGATGGCCACCTTGGGCTCGTCGCCCATCAGCACGCACTACTTCCAGCTGCGGGTGGGCGGTGACTTTGCCGTCGTGAAGGGCATGATGAAGCATGTGCTGGAGCAGGAGGACCAGCGGGGTGGGGTGCTGGACCGTGCATTCATTGCGGAGCACACCACGGGGTTTGAGGCGCTTGCCGAGGACTTGAGGGCTGAGTCATGGGCGCTGCTGGAGCAGGAATCCGGCCTGTCCGAAGCGCAGATCCGCGCGGCGGCTGACATCTACATCGGAGCCGAGCGCGTCATCGCCTGCTGGGGCATGGGCATTACCCAGCACAAGCATTCCGTTGCCACCATCCAGGCCATCGTGAGCTGGTTGATGCTGCGAGGCAACATCGGGCGGGAAGGTGCTGGCCCCTGCCCCGTGCGAGGCCACAGCAATGTGCAAGGCGACCGCACCATGGGTATCTGGGAAAAGCCCCCGGCCGCCCTGCTGGACAAGCTGCAGGAGGTCTTTGGCTTTGAGCCACCGCGCAAACCCGGCGTGGACACCGTAGAGGCCATCAGCCAGATGCTGGAGGGGCGGGGCAAGGTTTTCTTTGCACTCGGAGGCAACTTTGCCGCCGCCACACCCGATACCTACGAAACATGGAAGGCACTGCAAAGGTGCGATTTGACGGTGCATGTGGCCACCAAGCTCAACCGCAGCCACGTGATACACGGGCGAGAGGCTCTGATCCTCCCGTGCCTGGGCCGTACGGAGATCGACATGCAGGCCACGGGCCCCCAGGGGGTGACTGTGGAGGATTCCATGAGCATGGTGCATCTGTCCATGGGCATCAACCCGCCTGCTTCAGAACACCTTCTGTCTGAGCCTGCCATCGTGGCCCGTCTGGCTGCTGCCACGCTGGGCTCGCGCAGCCAGGTGCCCTGGCTGTGGCTTGTGGAGGACTACAGCCGTATCCGTGACCTCATTGAAAAGGTGTTCCCTGATTTCAAGGATTTCAACGCCAGGGTGGCGCTGCCAGGCGGCTTCAGGCTGCGCAACACCGCCAGCGAACGGGTCTGGGCGACACCTTCTGCCAAGGCATCTTTTTACGTGCATGCTGTTCCGCGCGATACGCCCACCCATTTGGCGAGAGAACGGTTCAAAGACGCGGTGGTGTTCACACTGCTGACAACCCGCTCGCACGACCAGTACAACACCACCATTTATGGCATGGATGATCGCTACCGGGGTGTGTACGGTCAGCGCCGTGTTGTGTTCATCAACGCTGAGGATATTCGGGCCTTGGGCATGAAGGACGGCGACTGGGTGGACATCCATACCCTGTGGAGTGATGGACAGAAGCGCCGAGCGGATCGCTTCAAATTGGTGGCTTACGACATTCCTCGCGGGAATCTGGCGGCTTACTACCCTGAGACTAACCCTCTGGTACCCCTGAGCGCCGTGGCTGATGTGGCCGGTACGCCCACTTCCAAGTCCATCCCGGTGGTTCTGGTGCCGCATGGGGCAGGTAACGGGGCGGACAACGGTGCCGTTTCACAACCCAGTGCCTCAGAAGCCGGGGTGTCGGCGTGATGGCAGATGCGCCCGCTGTGCACGGAGAGTCTTCGCTCGCGATCCGAATTCTGCAAACTTTGGCGGGAGAGCCGGAGGCTGTGTCTTTGCCCTGGCTGGGCAAACGTCTCTCGCAAAGTGCCAGCGTGTTGATGCGGCAGCTCACCTTGATGGGGGCTGCCTCCATAGGCGGGCAAGCCGGGCCGGGCTGGGTGGATGTGCGTCAGCATGAGGGGAGATGGATGGTGCAGCTGACTCCCCAGGGGCGTCTGGTGGCGCAAAGCGGTGCAGATGGTGTGTGCAACGGAGATACGGCATGACGGGGTGGACAGATGTCTCATCTGCTTCCTGCGCAGAGCTTGGCAACCGCATCATGGAAGCCGCTTTACCCCAAGTGGCGGCCCGCAAGGTTCGGGTATTTGGCGAGCAAGGCCTGTCTGATGAGGGTGAGGAGCGCCCTGACTGGCTTTCTGCAGAGGTGCCTGTCGCCATGGTGTTCAACGGGGTGTCACATGCGGTCATGATGGCAACGCCCGACCAGCTGGAGGAGTTTGCGCTGGGCTTTGCGCTGAGCGAGGGCATCATCGACCATATGGACGACTGCCGCGGCGTGGACGTGTGCGAGGTGGAAAGCGGCTCTGCTGCCCTTCCGCACGGGGTCGGCGCAATCGAAGTGCGCATGGACATCGCAGCCCGCTGTTTCGAGCGCCTGAAAGCCCGCCGCCGCACACTTGCAGGCCGCACCGGCTGTGGGGTGTGCGGTGTGGAAAACTTGGCGGCTCTCGATCTGGTGCCGGAGCAGTTACCTGCGCAACCGTGGCATCGCGAAGTAGACGTCGCCACCGTCCTCCAGGCTTTCGATGGGCTGCAGATGCGGCAAAGGCTGAACGCACAGGCGGGATCGTTGCACGCTGCGGGTTGGGCGCGTCTGGATGGACAACTGTTGTTTGCTTGCGAGGATGTGGGGCGTCACAACGCGCTGGACAAATTGATTGGCTACCTCGCAAAGTACCAGAACATCCGCGAGCCCGGCTTTGTGGTGCTGACCAGTCGCGGCAGCCATGAGCTGGTGCGCAAATGCGTCCGCGTGGGCATCAGCGCCCTGGCCACCATCTCTGCCCCCACCGCAACCGGTGTCCAACTGGCCGATTTGGCTGGCATGCGCTTGTGGGGGCTGTGCCGTGCTCCTAGAGCGGTGCTCTACACCCCAGGGCGCGGCGTCACTGCATCCTGAACCCGGCACTTGCTGAGTCGGCAGCTTTGATGTTGGAAAAGGTTCCTTGTGCTGAGCCCGTCAAATCCTTTCAATTTGCCCGGGCATCCGTGAGCGGCATCAAGTGGGTTGGTGCTGGCTCCATAAATAGCGTCTGAAGCAGGGAGATAGGGCAGGGCGTTACAGTTCGTCCATGCAAACACGCCCCGCTTTTCAAGTCGCCGTCATCATGCGGCGGGAACAACTGGACAACCGCTGGCAGCCCTGGCGCTGGGTGCTGGAGGATGTGGTTCCTCACGAGGCAGCCTTTGGAGATGTGCCCAGACTGTTGCGCCAAAGCGAGTCATCTGCTCAGTGGCTGTTCCCCGATTTCAAGGTGGAGCTGTTCCGTGACGATGCCGAGGGCTATCACCTGAATGCATCGTCGCCAGCGCCGTGCTGGTTTGTGCTGTGGCGCATGGATGAGGACGATGGGTCCGGTCAACTGGCCCTCGCACGCCCTGTAGAGGTGAGCCTGAGCTATCACGACGCAGGCCGCTGGCTGGACGCTCAAGAAATGGTGGAACAGGTGCCCGTGCCGCCTGAAGTGCTGCAAGCGATGCAGGCCTTTGTGGCAGAGCACTACCAGCCCGAGCCCAAGCGCCGCAAGCGGCCGGACAGCTTTCAGCCCCTGCAGGACCGTTTTGGCAACCCGGCCTCGGTCAGCACCGACAAGCTGCGCGGCGGAGGCCGCCATGGCTGAGGGATTTCTGGGGCGCTGGTCGCGCCGCAAGCAGGATGTGCGCGAAGGCAAGCCGGTGCAGGAGCCTGAGCGCCAGGCCGTGGTAGAGCCACCGCAGCCTGCTACCGCACCTGCCGCAGGGCCTGCCTTGGCAAAAGCACCTGTGCAAGGCACCACAACGGCCCCTGCCGCGGATGCAGTGGCCGCACCGCCGCCGCCCACCCTGGAGGATGTGCAGGCGCTGTCCCGGGATTCAGACTTCAAGCCCTTTGTGGGCCGCGCTGTCGCGCCCGAAGTGCGCAATGCCGCGA
The DNA here is from genome assembly GCF_037101375.1 of Acidovorax sp. DW039. Lineage (NCBI taxonomy): Bacteria > Pseudomonadati > Pseudomonadota > Betaproteobacteria > Burkholderiales > Comamonadaceae > Acidovorax > Acidovorax sp. DW039. Next base: position 1,662,051 of record NZ_AP029019.1, read on the forward strand.
TGAAGAAGCTGTTTTCCGACCCGCATTTCAATGTGATGGACGGGCTCGACATCTATATCGACGACTACACCCAGCCCGACCCGCTGCCCGCCAGCATGTTGCGGCAGATGGTCAGTGCCCAGTTCATGGGCCTGGTGCAGGACGACAAATTGGCCGAGCCGGTGCCCTCCACACAGGGTGCACCAGCTTCTGGTCAGCAGGTGCAGCCGGGCGAAGCGCTCGCCAAAGACCCCGTATCTCCAACGTTGCCAGACGGTCACCTGGCACAACCGGGGCAAGCCGTGGCACAGTCGGGGGTATGCACAGCCATTCCTAGCTCGCAAGGGGCGGTGTCCACCGGTTCTGTTACAGACACGGGGGGCGCAGCCTCTGCCAGCCACCCAGAACATGACCACGCTCATCTGCGATTGCAACCAGACGATGCCGCTGAACGCCCAGGACCTGGGCAAGGCGCTTCGTGAAGACCTGACACTCCATTCCACCTTGTGCCGCCGTGAGGCGGGCGCATTCACCCAGGCCATCCGATCGGGCGACGAAGTGGTCGTCGCCTGCACGCAGGAGCAGCGCCTGTTTGCCGATCTGGGCCAGCAGACCGAGGGTGCTGTCTCTCCCATCCGCTTCGTCAATATCCGTGAGACCGGAGGATGGAGCCGCGATGCCGCCAAGGCGGGCCCCAAGATAGCCGCGCTGCTGGCAGCGGCGCACCTGCCAGAGCCACCACCGGTTCCTGTGGTCACTTACAAGAGTGCAGGGCGTCTGCTCATCATCGGCCCGCTGGATGCGGCAGAGCGTGTGGCGGCCCTCGTGTCTGACGTGCTGGACGTGACGCTGTTCGCACAGGGGCCGGGCCAGGCCGGGGGCGCGCAGGCGCGGCGTTATCCGGTGCTGGGTGGGCGCATCGAGGCCCTGACGGGTTGGCTGGGCGCCTTCGAACTGCGCTGGAGCGACAGCAACCCCATCCAGCTCGATCTTTGCACCCGTTGCAATGCCTGCGTGGCTGCCTGCCCTGAGAACGCCATCGGGCTGGATTACCAGGTGGATCTCTCGGCCTGTACCTCTCATCGCGACTGTGTGAAGGTCTGTCAGGTGGCTGGTGCCATCGACTTCCAGCGTGTGGCGTCCTCAGACACGGCGCAATTCGATCTGGTTCTGGACATGCGCGCCCCCCATGCCACGCCCACCTTCTTGCAGCACGCCTTGCCCCAGGGATACCTGCGCAGCGATGGCAGCGATGTCTCCACCGTGCTGAAGCTGCGCGAGTTGGTGGGCGAGTTTGAAAAGCCCAAGTTCTTTGAATACAAGCAAAAGCTCTGCGCCCACAGCCGCAATACCTCTGTGGGATGCAATGCCTGTGTGGATATTTGCTCGGCAGAAGCCATCAGCAGCGACAAGGCTCGTCAGCGCGTGGTGGTCAATCCCAACCTGTGCGTGGGCTGCGGGGCCTGTACCACCGTGTGCCCCACCGGAGCCATGTCCTACGCATATCCCCCAGCGGCAGAACAGGGGCTGCGCCTGAAAACCTTGCTCTCCACCTATGCGGCTGCGGGCGGCAAGGATGCCGTATTGCTGCTGCACAGCCAAGACCGTGGCCAGGCGCTGGTTCATGAGCTGGGCCGTGCGGCCCAGTTGCGTGTGGCGCAGGGTGTTCCGGCCAACGTGATTCCTGTGGCGCTGTGGCACACCGCCAGCACGGGCGTGGACCTGTGGCTGAGCGCCATCGCCTACGGCGCATCGCAGATTGCCGTGTTGGTCACTGACGAGGAAGCACCCCAATACTTGGACGGGTTGCGTGCCCAGATGGATGTGGCGCAGCGCATTCTGAACGGGCTGGGCTACACCGGCACGCACCTGCGCATTCTGCAGGCCAAGCACCCCACCGATCTGGACGCGACCCTGCAAACCCTGGGTCAGACGCGGCAGGTCATACCCGCCGTGCCTGCCCGTTTTGCGGTGGCCAAGGAAAAGCGCGCCACCCTGGAGATGGCGCTGGGTCATCTGCAAGAACAAGCTCCGCTGGCCCGCACTGGCCTGCCCGTGGCCATCGATTTGCCTGCCCAAGGCTCGCCGCTAGGGACCATCCAGGTCGACAAGGACCGTTGCACCCTGTGCCTGAGCTGTGTGAGTGCCTGTCCCGCCAGCGCCCTGCAGGACAACCCCCAGCTACCCCAGTTGCGTTTTCTGGAGCAGAACTGCGTGCAGTGCGGTCTGTGCCAGACCACCTGCCCTGAAAACGCCATCACCCTGCAGCCGCGCCTGTTGCTCACCCCTGAGCGCAGCCAGCTGCAGGTGCTCAACGAGGCCAAGCCCTGGGCCTGTGTGCGCTGCAGCAAGCCCTTTGGCACCGTCAAGGCCATTGAGGCCATGCTGGGCAAGCTGGCCGGGCATGCCATGTTCCAGGGCGAGGCGCTGGAGCGCCTGAAGATGTGCAGCGACTGCCGCGTGATCGACCTGTATTCCGCACAAAACGAATCGAAAGTGACCGACCTGTGAGTGCCAATGCATCCATGAGCGTGCCGCGCAGCTCCGCGCTCGACGAAGAAACCGCGCGCGCCGAGCTGTATGGCGTGCTGGCCCAACTCTATTACGCCCCGCCCGCTGCGGAGCTGATGGCCGCCTTGCGTGTGGCCGTGACGCAAGCCCCTGCCGAAGGCGCATTCTTGCAGGAGCCTTGGCAGCAACTGGTGGCTGCCGCCCGCGCGCACAGCGATGAGGCCGTGGCTGCTGAATATGACCGGCTGTTTGGCGGTGTCGGCAAGCCCGAGGTGTTTCTGTATGCGTCGCATTACCTCGCCGGATTTCTGAACGAGAAGCCGCTGGCCCGCTTGCGCACAGACCTGGCCCGGCTGGGGCTGGGACGCGATGAGGCCATGCCTGAAACAGAAGACCATGTGGCCTACCTCAGCGAGGTCATGCGTTACCTGATCGCTGGCGATGACATGGCTGTCTGCAACCTGACGAGCCAGAAAGAATTTTTTGCCGCCCACTTGCAAACGTGGTTGCCCGCGCTGTGCGATGCACTGCAGGCGCATCCCGCAGCCCGCTTTTACGCAGCGGTGGCGCAGCTCACCAGGGCCTTCGTGGCAGTGGAGTCGCAGGGCTTTGACATGCTGGATTGACGTTTTTTTTACGAAGTCCAAGGGTTTGACCCAGGGATGTCCCGCATCACCCTCGCGAGTCGGTGGTGGTGCGGATCGGGATAGGTCGCAAGACGTCTTTTTGCAGCCAATAGCGGGGCTATTGGCAAGAAAAGCAACGCAGCGGACTACCCGAGGCCGCGCTACCACCGACCGCAGGGAGTGATGCGGGAAATCCCTGTCGTAAAGATCAACTGCGGCAGTGGGTTTAGGGCGCTTCGCGTTGCGAAGGGCTCATGCCTCGCTTAGACTACTTATGCAATTTATTTCATATCCATCATTGCCAGCCCTCCTGGAGACAAGCATGCAGGACCGCCAGCCATCCGCGACTTCGAACACCCCATCCCGCCGCAGTTTTTTTGCCGGTGCCGCCGCTGTGGGCGCAGGCGCTGCCGCGCTGGCCGCGTTGCCGCGCGTGGCCCCCACTGAGGCTGAGCTTGCTGAGCCAGCCCGCGTTGCGCCTGAAAAGGGCGGTGGTTACCACCTCTCTGCGCACGTGAAGCAGTACTACAAAACCACCCAACTCTGATTTCGGGGCGCGACATGTTGCTCACCAAAAAATCTGCGGCTGCTGCGCAAGGCACCGCCATTTCTTCTTCGTTCGTCCATAGTCTGCGCCGTGGCCTCGCCCAGGCGTTGCCCACGATGGATCGCCGCTCCTTCCTGCGTCGCTCAGGCCTGGGGGTGGGCGTCGGCATTGCTGCGTCCCAACTCGCTCTGGTGAAAAAGTCCCAGGCGGCTGAAGGTGCCAAGGTCGGTCTGGGCGATACCAAGATCGAGGTGCGGCGTACCGTGTGCTCGCACTGCTCCGTGGGCTGTGCTGTGGATGCCGTGGTGGAAAACGGCGTGTGGGTGCGCCAGGAGCCAGTGTTTGACTCGCCCATCAACCTGGGTTCGCACTGTGCCAAGGGGGCGGCCCTGCGCGAGCACGGCCATGGTGAATACCGCCTGCGTTACCCGATGAAGCTGGTCAACGGCAAGTACGAACGCATCAGCTGGGACACGGCGCTCAATGAAATCGCTGCCAAGATGAAGGAGCTGCGCGAGGCCAGTGGCCCCGACAGCGTGTACTTCATCGGTTCGTCCAAGCACAACAACGAGCAGGCTTACCTGCTGCGCAAATTTGTGAGCTTCTGGGGCACCAACAACTGCGACCACCAGGCCCGCATCTGCCACTCCACCACCGTGGCGGGCGTTGCCAACACCTGGGGTTATGGGGCCATGACCAATTCGTACAACGACATGCAGAACGCAAAGGTCGCCTTGTACATTGGCTCCAACGCCGCTGAGGCGCACCCCGTCAGCATGTTGCACCTGCTGCACGCCAAGGAAACCGGCTGCAAGGTCATCGTGGTGGACCCCCGCTTCACCCGCACCGCAGCGAAGGCTGATGAGTACGTGCGCATCCGCTCGGGTACTGACATTCCGTTCCTGTTCGGTGTGCTGTACCACATCTTCAAGAACGGCTGGGAAGACAAGAAGTACATCCACGACCGCGTCTACGGCATGGACAAGGTGCGTGAGGAGGTGTTGGCCAAGTGGACACCCGACAAGGTGGAGGAGGCCTGCGGCGTGAACGAAGCCACCACGTTCAAGGTGGCCAAGCTCCTCAACGAAAACCGCCCCGGCACCATCGTGTGGTGCATGGGCCAGACCCAGCACACCATCGGCAATGCCATCGTGCGCGCCTCGTGCATCTTGCAGCTGGCGCTGGGCAACATCGGCAAGTCGGGCGGTGGCACCAACATCTTCCGCGGCCACGACAACGTGCAGGGTGCGACGGACGTAGGCCCCAACCCCGATTCGCTGCCCGGCTACTACGGCCTGGCTGAAGGTGCATGGAAGCACTTTGCCACCACATGGGGCGTGGACTACGAGTGGATCAAGAAGCAGTACGCCTCGCCCGCGATGATGACCAAGAACGGCATCACCGTCTCGCGCTGGATCGATGGCGTGCTGGAGAAGAACGAGCTGATCGACCAGGACAGCAACCTGCGCGGCGTTTTCTACTGGGGCCATGCACCCAACTCCCAGACCCGTGGTCTGGAAATGAAGCGTGCCATGGACAAGCTCGATCTGCTGGTGGTGGTAGACCCTTACCCGTCGGCCACCGCTGCCATGGCTGCCATGCCCGGCAAGCCCGAAGACCTGAACCCCAACCGCGCGGTGTATCTGCTGCCTGCCGCAACGCAGTTCGAAACCAGCGGTTCCTGCACGGCATCCAACCGCTCCATCCAGTGGCGCGAGAAGGTGATCGAGCCGCTGTGGGAGAGCCGCTCCGACCACATGATCATGTACCAGCTGGCGCAAAAGCTGGGCTTCGACAAGGAGCTGGTCAAGAACTACAAGCTGCAAAAGGTCAAGGGCATGGACGAGCCCGTGGTCGAAGACATCCTGCGTGAAATCAACCGCTCTGTCTGGACCATCGGCTACACCGGTCAAAGCCCGGAGCGCCTGAAGGCTCACATGAAGAACATGCATGTGTTCGATGTGAAGACCCTCAAGGCCAAGGGCGGCAAGGACAAGGAAACCGGCTACGAGTTTGGCGGTGACTACTTTGGCCTGCCATGGCCCTGCTTTGGCACGCCCGAACTCAAGCACCCAGGCTCGCCCAACCTGTACGACACCTCCAAGCATGTGATGGACGGCGGCGGCAACTTCCGCGCCAACTTTGGCGTGGAGCGCAACGGCGAGAACCTGCTGGCCGAAGACGGTTCCCACTCGGTAGGGGCGGACATCACCACCGGTTACCCCGAGTTTGACCACGTTCTGCTCAAGAAGCTGGGCTGGTGGGACGACCTGACCGATGCCGAGAAAAAGGCTGCCGAAGGCAAGAACTGGAAGACCGATCCCTCGGGCGGCATCATCCGCGTGGCCATGAAGGTGCACGGCTGCCACCCCTTCGGCAACGCCAAGGCGCGTGCCGTGGTGTGGAACTTCCCGGACCCGATTCCGCAGCACCGCGAGCCGCTGTACGGCACGCGTCCGGACATGATGGCCAAGTACCCCACGCACGACGACAAGAAGGCTTTCTGGCGTCTGCCCACTCTGTACAAGACCGTGCAGGAGAAAAACCTGGCCGACAAGGTGCACGAGAAGTTTCCGCTCATCCTCACCTCGGGTCGTCTGGTCGAGTACGAGGGCGGCGGTGAGGAAACCCGTTCCAACCCCTGGCTGGCCGAGCTGCAGCAAGAGGCCTTTGTCGAGATCAACCCCAAGACGGCGGCGGACCGCGGCATCCGCAATGGCGAACGTGTCTGGCTCAGCTCGCCCACAGGCGCACGCCTGAACGTGCAGGCCTTGGTAACCGAGCGTGTCTCACCTGACACGGTGTGGATGCCCTTCCACTTCTCTGGACGCTGGCAGGGCGCCGACTTGCTGGCGCATTACCCGCAGGGTGCGGCACCTATCGTGCGTGGCGAGGCCGTGAACACGGCAACGACCTATGGCTACGACAGCGTGACCATGATGCAGGAAACCAAGACCACGGTGTGCAACGTGGAGCGTGCGTAAAGACATGACCCCCACGCTTGTCACTTCGTGTACTGCGCTGCCCCCCGAGGGGGCCGCGTTTTGCCTTGGGGCGGCCCGGCGGCAAAACCTGAATCGCTGATTGGAGACAGCAAAAATGGCCCGAATGAAATTTATCTGTGACGCCGAGCGCTGCATCGAATGCAATAGCTGCGTCACTGCGTGCAAGAACGAACACGAAATCCCCTGGGGTGTGAACCGCCGTCGCGTGGTCACCCTCAACGACGGTGTGCCTGGCGAGAAATCCATCTCGGTGGCCTGCATGCATTGCAGCGATGCACCCTGCATGGCCGTGTGCCCGGTGAACTGCTTCTATCGCACCGAAGAAGGTGTGGTGCTGCACGACAAGGACGTGTGCATTGGCTGCGGCTACTGCAGCTATGCCTGCCCGTTTGGCGCGCCGCAGTTTCCGTCCTCCGGCACCTTTGGTGTGCGCGGCAAGATGGACAAGTGCACCTTCTGCGCTGGCGGCCCTGAAACCCATGGCAGCCAGGCCGAGTTTGAAAAATATGGCCGCAACCGTCTGGCCGAGGGCAAGCTCCCGGCCTGTGCCGAGATGTGCTCCACCAAGGCCCTGCTGGCTGGTGATGGTGACGTGGTGGCCGATATTTTCCGCAACCGCGTGGTGCAGCGCGGCAAGGGCGCTGAAGTGTGGGGTTGGGGCACGGCCTACGGCTCCAAGCAGGCAGGTCAACCCCCCGCAGGAGCCAAGTCATGAAGCGCATTGCCTCCACCTCTTTGATCGCGCTGGCCCTGGGCATTGCCTTGGCGGGCTGCGGCGAGCGTCCGCAGACAGGCGGCGCAGTCAAGCACGACGCCGCGCCCTACGCGGGCACTGGCAGCAACTTCACCCAGCCTGGCTGGAAGGCGGGCGACAAGACCAGCTGGGAGCAGCAGTTGCGCGCGCGCCAGCAGTATGGGCAAAACGAGTACTCCCGCAACCAGAAGCCCTGAGCGAGGTCGGCCATGAAACACACAATTTGTGCCTTGCTGCTGACCCTTGGAGCCTGGGGTGCGTACGCCCAGGCACCGAGCGGCCCGGTGGCTTCGGGCACCGTGGGAGACGCCTCCGCGGCACCCCCCGCAGCCGTGGCAGCACCTGCTGCGGCTATGGCCGGGGTGCAGGGGCAAAACATTTTTGAGGTCAAGCCCGACGCCAGTGCCGAGCCCGGCTACGCCGAGCAGACCAACGGCGAGCGCATGAAGGTGCAGCCCGGAAACAACGCCCCGATGTGGCGGCAGGTGGGGCAGGGCGTGACAGGCTACAGCAGCCTGCCCAAGACCCAGGCCCCCGAGGCGGGCAACCTCATCCAGCCCTACGTGCAGTACCCCGGCTCCCGCTTCACCAACGCGGGTCAGGCATGGCGTGAAGTGCGCAACCACTGGATCATTCCTTACGGTGCCGCGCTGTTCGCCATCGTGCTGCTGGCGCTGTGCATCTTCTACTTTGTGAAGGGCCCGATGGGGCATGACCACCCCGACACGGGCACCAAGGGGATTGAACGGTTCACACCGTTTGAGCGAGCAGCCCACTGGGCCAATGCCTTTGCGTTCATCGCGCTGGCCATCTCCGGCATCGTGATGGCGTTCGGCAAGTTCTTCCTGCTTCCCATTCTGGGCAGCACCTTGTTCGGTTGGCTCACTTACGCGCTCAAGAACGTGCACAACTTCATGGGGCCGCTGTTTGCTGTGTCTCTGGCAGTGATTGTTCTCACCTTTGTGAAGGACAACATTGCCAACCGCGCAGACTTTGTGTGGCTGTCCAAGGGCGGCGGCATGCTGGGTGGTGATGGCCACGAAGTGCCTTCGCACCGCTTCAACGCGGGTGAGAAGGGCCTCTTCTGGTGGGGCATCACCATCCCCGGCATCTTTGTGGTGGGTACAGGCCTGGTGCTGGACAAGCTCATTCCTGGTTTCGGTGATGTGCGCGGTGACATGCAGATCGCCCACATGATCCACGCCACGCTGGCCATCTGGATGATGGCGCTCATCTGCGGCCACATCTACATGGGCACAGTGGGCATGCGCGGTGCCTACAAGGCCATGAAGACGGGTTACGTGAGCGATGCTTGGGCCAAGGAGCACCACGAGCTGTGGTACGACGATATCCAGGCGGGCAAGATCCCCCGGCAACGCAGCGTGGCCAAAGATGGCAGCGCCGCACCATCTGCGGGCCAGCAGCCCGCGCAGGTTTAAGGCAACGCACCATGACTTCATTGTTCAAGACATCATTGATGGCCCTGTGCGCGGCATGCGTTTGCTCCGCAGCAGTGGCCAAACTGCCCGCCCCCAGCCCGGAGGCTGCTGAAAAAGCTGCCGAAGCCGCTGCCAAGACGGCCTGGGCGGGCAAGGTAGACAACTACAAGCTGTGCCAGGCACAGGACAAGGTGGCGGCCCACTACCGCAAGACCAGCAAGGACGCCAAGCCTGCCGTGGCCACCGCGGCTTGCACTGACCCTGGCCCGTTTGCCTACACCCCACCAGCGGCCAAACCGCTGGAGTCGTCTGGCGCCCATTCGCCACCCGGCACGGCCAGCAGCCCACCCAGCACCAACATGCCTGCGGCGTCTGCTCCCAAGTCCTGACGAACATGGGGGCTCATCCAGGCCCGGTATGTTTGACTCCAAGCCGCAGCAACCCCTGCGGCTTTTTTGCGTGTACCCTGCGTTCATGACCGATTCGTCCCTCGCTACCTCCGTTGCAACGGCCCACCCGGCCTTGCCGCGCCTGACCCAGTCGCAAGCTCCGCTGACCCATGCGGTGGAGGTCATCAACGAGCGAGGCGAGACGGAGCAGGTGCAAATTCCTGCCGAGCGGCCCCTGACGGTGTATGTGGACCGGCGTGAACTCGTCACGCTGATGACGCTGGGCGCACACCCCGAGTTGCTGGTGCTGGGCTACCTGCGCAACCAGCGGCTGGTGGAGTCGGTGTTTGACATTGAATCCATCACCGTGGACTGGGAGGTGAATGCCGCCGCCGTCTACACCCGCAATGGCATCGCCCGCATTGAAGAGCGCACCGCCAGCAAAGTGGTGACCACCGGCTGCGGGCAGGGCAGCGTGTTTGGCGGCCTGATGGACGAAGTGGACCGCATCGAGCTGCCAGAGGCGCAACTCACGCAGGCGCAGTTGTACGGGCTGGTCAACGCCATCCGGCTCAAGGAAACAACCTACAAATCGGCAGGTTCGGTGCACGGCTGTGCGTTGTTCCGCGGCGAAGAGATGCTCACCTTTGTGGAAGATGTGGGCCGCCACAACGCCATCGACACGATTGCGGGCTGGATGTGGATGAACCCCGACACAGGCGGGGCGACTACCATTGCCAACGGCATCAAGACCGGCACCCACACCGGCATGACCGGGGCTGACAAGGTGTTCTACACCACCGGCCGCCTGACCAGCGAGATGGTCATCAAATCAGCGCAGATGGGCATTCCCATCGTGGTGTCGCGCAGCGGCATGACGCAGATGGGCCACGCTGTGGCGCAGCAACTGGGCCTGTGCGCGATTGGCCGCGCCACCAACCGGCGCTTTGTGTGCTACACCGGCGCGCACCGCTTGGTGCTGCAGCCAGAGCTGGCCTGAGAACCTGTTCAAGATCTTTTTTGGGTCGCACAAGTATCTTGCCGGGCGCCCGGCTAGGGGATGGGCTGCTAGGCGCAGCGCGCGGCCAATAGCCCGTGCTATTGGCAAGCGGTGCAACAACGCAGACCGCCCGGCAAGACACTTGCCCGCAAGGGTTGGAGTGAAATCGGGCGATTGGACGCCCCGGCTGCTTGCATGGGCACGAGCCCATGCGGCGCACCCGAAGCATCCACTCATCCCGATTGCACTCCAATGCGATCCCCGAAAAGATTTTGAACAGGTTCTAAGACTTTTTGCTACTGAATTGATAGCTGCTTGCGCTTGATAGTCAAGCGCTACATGCCAATAAGGCTCTGATGGCATGATTGCGGAATGTCTGCCGACCTTCCTTCCCCCTCCGCTCCCACGCCAGCAGCGGGGCCTGAGTCCCTTGAAGCTGCTAGCCCCACTGAAGCCCCCCCGGCACTGCCTGCGGCCCCTGCCGCGCCTAGACCTGCCTCCTTGTCTGCCTACCGGTGGCTGGTCGAGGGGCTCCGCGCGGCGGTGTTTCTGCGCCCCCGCACGGGCGCGGCCACGCCTTCGCCCCTGCAGCTCTTGATGCTGTTGGCTCTGTGCTGGGCCTTGTCGGCCTGGGGAGAATGGGCCGCGACCACGGGGCCGGTGGAGTTCAGCCTGCGCGGGTGGCTGGGCAGCCAATGGCTGTCGTTGCTGATGCTGGGGTGCGCGTGGTGGGCCATGCATCGCAGCCCTGCGAGTCCAAACCATGTGCAGGCCGGTGATTTTCCCCAAGGTGGCCCGGTGGCCTGGCTGCTGTTGAGCAACGTGGCGGCCCTGCCCACCCTCTTGCCTCTGCTGGTGCTGCCATCCCCAGCCGACCCGGCCTACACCACCGAGGGGCCTTTGTGGCAAGAGATGGCACTGCTGGCAGGCGGCGTATTGACCCTGCTGTGGCTGCTGGCGGTGCTGATCCGCCTTACGGCCCGTTTTGCCCAGTCGCGCTGGCGTACCGCCGTGTTTGCTGTGGTGACGGTGGCTGGCATGGCCTTGCATCTGAGCGCAGGGTTTGAATCGACCTGGATGCCCGCCACGGTGCAAGACGACGCTGCCGCCGAGGCTGATGCGGTGCAGCCCCCGGTGCTGACGCTGTCGCAATCGGTGTTTGAAGGGCAGCAGCTAATGCTGGAGGCCTACACGCAAGACCTGGTGCCCGAGCGCCCCGGTGTGGTGGATGTGTATGGCCTGGTTTTCGCGCCGTACGCGGGCGAGGAAGTCTTCCGCCGCGAAAGCACGATGGTGAGCGAGCTGCTGCAAGACCGCTTTGACGCGCGGGGCCGGGTGCTGCATCTGCTCAACCACGCGCAGACGGCAGACACCCACCTGTGGGCCACGCCAGAAAACCTGCGTGCTGCCATCGAGGCTCTGGCGGACACCATGGACATCGACAACGATGTGCTGGTGGTGTACATGACCTCTCACGGCGCACGCGACCACCAGCTGGCCGCGGCGCACCCACCCCTGCAGGTAGACCCCATGACACCCGAGCTGCTGCGCCACATGCTGGACGATGCGGGCATCCGCCATCGGGTGATCGCCATTTCGGCCTGCTATTCCGGCGGCTGGATTGATGCGCTGACCAGCCCGTCCACCCTCATCATGACGGCGGCGGATGCCACCCACACCTCGTACGGCTGCGGCATGCGGTCTGAGCTGACGTTTTTTGGCCGGGCCGTGTTTGATGAGCAGCTGCGCTCCACCTACTCGTTTGCCGAGGCCTTTGCCAAGGCCGTGCCCATCATTGCGCAACGCGAGGTGGAGGCTGGCAAGGCCGATGGCTTCTCCAACCCCCAGATCCGCATAGGCCATCAGATCGAACCCGTATTGCAAGGTCTGGCCCAGCGGCTGGAGGCCGAGGCCAATGGTTCGCAGCCCGTGCAGCGCCTGCCCATTCCGCTGCGCCCTGGCGGCAAGGGCCTGGTGGCGCACGGCAGCCAAGGCACAACCCGCTGGCAGGTGGCGTATGGACGCGGGCCGCAAATCCCTATGGCGCAAGCCGCCACGCAATTGCGCTAAGGTCTGCGGCCATGAACCTGTCCTTCCTGCGCCTGGGCTGGCGCACCCTTTGGCGTGATTTGCGTGCGGGCGAGCTGCGCCTGCTCATGGTGGCGGTCACGCTGGCCGTGGCGGCCCTTACCTCGGTGGGCTTTTTTGCAGACCGCCTGCAAGGGGGCCTGCAGCGCGATGCCCTGCAACTGCTGGGCGGTGACGCGGTGGTTGCCAGCGACAACCCCACGCCGCAGGCCTTTGTGGACAAGGCGCGCGCGCTGGGGCTGCAAACCGTCAGCACCATGGGCTTTCCGACCATGGGCCGCGCCAGCGATGCGCAGGGCGGGGCCAGCAAACTGGTCGCCCTCAAAAGCGTGGCGGCGGGCTATCCCTTGCGGGGCTCGCTCAAAGTGGCCGATGCACCCGGCGCGCCCGAGCAGGCCACCCGCGACATTCCCGCCCCGGGCGACGTATGGGTGGACGCCCCGTTGCTGGACGCCCTGGGCTTGAGCGTGGGCGACCCGCTGCTGCTGGGCGACGCCCAGTTGCGCATCGCCCGCATCATCGTCATCGAGCCCGACCGGGGGGCAGGCTTCATGAGCTTTGCACCGCGCGTCATGCTCAACGAGGCAGATGTGCCCCGCACCGGGCTGGTGCAGCCCGCCAGCCGCATCACCTACCGCTTTGCCGTGGCAGGGTCTGCGGCAGCCGTCAAAGCCTTTGCCGACTGGGCCAATGCCGAGGTCAAAAAGCCCGAGGTGCGCGCCGTGCGGGTCGAGTCGCTGGAAAGCGGCCGCCCCGAAATGCGCCAGACGCTCGACCGCGCGCAGAAATTTCTGAATCTGGTCGCCCTGCTGGCCGCACTGCTGTCTGCCGTGGCGGTGGCGCTGGCCGCGCGGGGGTTTGCGGCAGACCATCTGGATGCATCCGCCATGCTGCGCGTGCTGGGCCAAAGCCAGCGCACCATAGCCGGGGCCTACACCACAGAGTTTGCGCTGGTGGGCATGTTTGCCAGCGCTGTGGGTGTGGGGCTGGGTTACCTGGTGCACAACGTGTTTGTGCTGCTGCTGGCGGGCTTGGTAGAGGCAGCGCTGCCAGCGCCCAGCCTGTGGCCCGTGGCGTTTGGCCTGGGCATGGGCCTCACGCTGCTGTTTGCCTTTGGCCTGCCGCCTGTATTGCAGTTGGCCCAGGTGCCGCCGCTGCGCGTCATTCGGCGCGATGTGGGCGGGCTCAAGCCTGCGTCGCTGGCGGTGCTGGGCGTGGGGGTGGCAGGCTTTGCCGCGCTGCTGCTGGCGGTCAGCAGCGATCTCAAGCTGGGCTTCATCGCCGTTGGGGGCTTTGCCGCCGCCGTGGCGCTGTTCGCAGGCCTGAGCTGGGTCGCGGTGAAGCTGCTGCGCCGCCTGGTCAACGAGGCCACGGCCCCGCGCTGGCTGGTGCTGGCCACACGGCAGATCTCGGCCCGGCCCGTGTACGCGGTGGTACAGGTCAGCAGCTTGGCCGTGGGCCTGTTGGCGCTGGTGTTGCTGGTGCTGCTGCGCACAGACCTCATCAGCAGCTGGCGGCAGGCCACGCCGCCCGATGCGCCCAACCGCTTCGTCATCAACGTGATGCCCGAGCAGGCCGAGGATTTTCAGAAGTCCTTGCAAACCGGCGGCGTGGCCAAGTACGACTGGTATCCCATGATCCGTGGCCGCCTGCTGGCCGTGAACGGCCAGCCCGTGGGCCCGGACAGCTACACCGAAGACCGTGCCAAGCGCCTGGTGGACCGGGAGTTCAACCTCTCCACTGCTGCCCAGCAACCCACCCACAACCAGATCGTGGCCGGCCGCTGGACGGAGAACGAAGCCGGAGCCGTGAGTGTGGAAGAGGGCATTGCCCAGACCCTGGGCCTCAAGCTCGGCGACCGACTGCTGTTTGACATTGGCGGCGTGCAGAACGAGGCCCGCATCACCAGCCTGCGCAAGGTGGACTGGGGCTCCATGCGTGCCAACTTCTTCGTCATGTACCCCGTGGAATCGCTCGAAGGCGTGGCCGTGACCTATCTGGCTGCCTACCGCGCGCCGGAAACGCAGGGCTTTGACAATGCACTGGTGCGGCAATTCCCCAACATCACCAACGTGGACATGGGCAGCACCATCACGCAGGTGCAGCGCGTGCTCGACCAGGTCATCCGCGCGGTGGAGTTTCTGTTTGCTTTCACTCTCGCCGCAGGTCTGGTGGTACTGTTTGCTGCCGTCACCGCCACGCGCGAAGAGCGTGCGCGCGAATTCGCCATCATGCGCGCTGTGGGGGCCCGTGCCAGCCTGCTGCGCCAGGTGCAGCGGGCCGAGCTGATGGGCGTGGGCCTGCTGGCGGGTTTTCTGGCCAGTGCGGTGGCTGTAGCCGTTGGCTGGGCCCTGGCGCGCTATGTGTTTGACTTTGCCTGGACGGCATCGCCCTGGGTGCCGCTGGCAGGTGCCGTAGCGGGGGCAGTGCTGGCCCTGCTGGCGGGCTGGTGGGGCCTGCGCGAGGTATTGCGCCGCCCCGTGGTGGACACGCTGCGCAGGGCGGTAGAATAGATTGCTATCAATATGATAGCTGCTTGCGCTTATCAAATAAGCGCTGGAGCACTAAAACACTATGAACGCAGACACCGCCAGCCCACAGGCCCAACCCCAGCCGCAACCCGCCACACCGTTTGAATGGATCGGTGGCGAAGACCGCGTGCGCGCCTTGACCGACCGCTTCTATGACCTGATGGACCTGGAGCCCGCCTACACCGAACTGCGTGCCGCCCACGGCCCCGATCTGGACAGCGCCCGGCAAAAGCTGTTCTGGTTTCTGTGCGGCTGGCTGGGTGGCCCTTCGTACTACACCGATCAGTTCGGCCACCCCCGCCTGCGTGCGCGGCACATGCCGTTTTCCATCGGCATCAAAGAGCGCGACCAGTGGGTGGCTTGCATGGACCAGGCCATGGGCGAGACAGGCGTGCCTGAGGACCTGCGCGCGCGCTTGCGCGAGAGCTTTATGGGCACTGCGGACTGGATGCGTAACCGCGGGGGGTAAAGGGGCAGGGCGCAAGTAGCCCTCTTTTTCCGGAGCGAAGGGAACTGCATTGGCGTGCAGTTCCCTTTTTTCATGGCTTTGCCCTGTCATCAACCTTCCGTGTTTTAGCAATGACTCATCAGTCACATTCATCATATTTCAGAACCAAAGAATATATTTTTATTGATTATTTTGATAAAAATCATAAAATAGCCGCATCAAAATTGTGTATTTGATACGGAGCGTCACATGGGAATCACCAAGCGCCTTTTCTGCACCATCGCTGCGCTGGCAGTAGCCGTGGTGACTTTTGGCATCTTCAGCTACACGGAACTCTCCTCCGTCCAGACCGTGGCGCTTCATATCAAGGACAGCCGGGTACTCCAGTTAAAGGGCGCTGCAGCCATTGAACTGGACATCATTCGTTCATCCCTTCAGTTGCGGCACGCCATGCTGGCCCGCACCCCGCAAGAGCGGGATGCCTCTTTGCAAGACATTGCCAAACGGCGCGAGTTGATTGATGCCGCGCTCAAGGACTATGAGCAAAGGCTGTTTTCCGTCAAGGGCAAGGAAGTGTTCAAGCCCATTCCAGGGCTGGTGTCCGCCTTCTGGGTCGAGGGGGAGGCCAACATACGCCTCATCCAGCAAGGCGACCGTGAGCGCGCATTCGACTTTCTTGTCTCCAACACCATCCCAGCCCGCAACGCGTTGTTGCGAGCCTTGGAAGGCGCGGTTGATTACCAGACCAAATCGCTGTCGGAAGATATCCAGGGCGTGCAGGAGTCCATCAACCTCACCCTCATGATCCAGCTTGCAGGGCTTGCAGCCATCATCGTCTCGCTGGCTGGCTTTGCCATCTGGGTGAAAAAAGTGCTGGAGCGGCGCATTGCGCAGTCCAGCGAAGTGGCAGAGCGCGTTGCGCATGGCGATTTGACGTTGCAGATTGCCGACCACAGCAAGGATGAATTCAGTCCGCTGCTGGACGCCTTGCGCTTCATGCAGACCTCATTGCTGCAGGTGGTGGGATCGGTGCGCTCGTCTGCCGACGGCGTGGCCAACGCCAGTGCCGAGATTGCCGCAGGCAATCACGACCTCTCCAGCCGCACCGAACAGCAGGCCGGTGCGTTGCAGCAAACCGCTTCCACCATGGAGCACCTGAACATGACGGTCTCTCGCAATGCAGAGAATGCGCAAGAGGCCAAACAGCTCGCCTCCACCGCCTCGGGCGTGGCGCGTGAGGGAGGACAGGTCGTGCAAAAGGTGGTGGACACCATGGCCAACATTTCCGCAGCCTCCAAAAAGATTGCAGAGATCATCACGGTCATCGACAGCATTGCCTTCCAGACCAACATCCTGGCCCTGAACGCCGCGGTGGAGGCCGCGCGCGCTGGTGAGCAAGGGCGCGGGTTTGCCGTGGTGGCCTCAGAAGTACGCGCGCTGGCACAGCGCAGCGCGCAGGCGGCCAAAGAGATCGGCACGCTCATCCATTCCAGCAGCGAGTATGTGGAGGAGGGCGCCACTCTGGTCACCCAGGCGGGGGAGACCATGTCTCACATCGTCACCGCCATCCAGCGCGTGGACAGCATCGTGGCCGAGATCAGCGCTGCCAGCACCGAGCAGGCGCGTGGTGTGACGGAAATGAGCAAAGCCGTGGACAGCATGGACCAAAGCACCCAGCAGAACGCGGCCCTGGTGGAGCAGTCCTCCGCCAGCGCAGAAAGTCTGCGGCAGCGCTCCATGGAGCTGGTCAGAACGGTATCGGTGTTTCAGTTGCCGGTGGGAGCCACTCAGGGGCAGCCATCCCTGCTGCTGACAGAGTGAAATTTGGTGCTCCAAGCAATTTGCAGTGCCCATGTTGAAGACAACATCACGTGCCGGATCTTGGAGCAGCGGATGCCGTATTACGGCGTTGGCATCTTTATCCAGTTCGCCATCAGGTCCACGGCTTCGCGCTCCATGCCGATGAAGCCGTGCCAGTGCAGCGCCTCGCACATATTCCCCGCGTGGTTTTCGCCACCGTTCACCATGAACTCCTTCTTGAGCGGCACCTGGGTCGCCCCCCGCAGCATGGCTGATACCTCGTGCGGCTGGCACAAGGTCGCCTGCGCCCCTGTGGCATGGGTCGTCAGCAGTCTGGTCGTACCAGTCAGTGCAAACCAAGGCTACAAACTGATTGCAGCGTGTTCTATGCAGTAGGTATGGGGCTGGGAGCCTATTCGGACCGCTGTCGCTGGGCTGCATTACGGTATGACTGCAGAAAATCATCCGACGCGACCTGATCGGCCAATGCCCTCAGCATGCTTGCCGATTCAGGCCCCAGCACCTCTTCCACGCGGTGATTTACGGCAGACCATGCCTGCAGTGCCTGCTTGAGTCGTGCTTTTCCGTCTTCTGTGAGGACTGCACGCTTGGTGCGCTTATCTTGTGTATCGGGGTGCAGGGCAACGAGCCCATCACGTACCAGAGGCCTCAATGCGTGGGTCAGCGCCGAAATCTGAATCGCCAGCCCTCCCGCCAGCTCCAGCAGTGTGGGGCCTCGCGCAGTCTGCACATCGGTCATCTGGTCGATCATGCCTGCCAGGGTGACTTGCGTCGCTTTCAGGTCCACACACTCTGCCGCCTCGTCGTACAGATATGCCAGCCTGCGGGCTGCCCGCCGGATCGAGATGTTCGTGCACGGCAAATCCCCCAGTGCCTCTCGTTGGTAGGCGCATGGGTTTACAGGGTCGATGTCAGTCGTCGACGGGTTTTTCATTGGGTGGATTGTCCCTTAGCCCAAAGATCCACCCAAGCACGTCTTGCAATTCACTTGAGTACTCAATGGTTTTAATAAAGGCATATAGTTGTGTACTCAACTCAATTGCTCTACCCCGCCAGTGCTCTGCGCTGATGGCTTTTCTCAACCTTGATTGCGACCCATCCCATGCTATTCAACCCTTTGCAAGTTGGCTCCCTGACTCTTCCCAACCGCATCCTGATGGCCCCCCTGACGCGCGCACGCGCTGATGCGGGCCACATGCCCAATGCCATGATGGCCGAGTACTACGCCCAGCGTGCCAGCGGCGGCTTGCTGATCACCGAATGCACGATGGTGGCCCCCAACACCTCCGCATTCATTGCCGAGCCGGGTATCTATTCCGACGAGCAGATCGCTGCCTGGAAGCAAGTGACGTCGGCCGTGCACGCCAAGGGCGGCCGCATCTTCATGCAAATCTGGCACGCAGGCCGCGCCGCCCACCCTGCCATCAACGGCGGTGCGCCCACGGTGTCGTCCACCGCTACGCCCGTGGAAGGTGACATCCACACGCCCACGGGCAAAGTGCCTCACGTGCCTGCCCATGTGCTGACGGAAGCTGAAATTCCCGGCATCGTGGCCGCCTTTGCGCAGGGCGCCAAAAACGCCATTGCCGCTGGCTTTGACGGCGTGGAAGTGCACGGCGCCAACGGCTACCTCATCGACCAGTTCCTGCGCGATGGCGCGAACGACCGTACCGATGGCTACGGTGGCTCCATGGAAAACCGTGCACGCTTCCTGTTTGAAGTGCTGACCGCCGTGACTGCGGCCATCGGCAGCGAGCGTGTGGGCCTGCGCCTGTCGCCCCTGAACAGCTTCAACAGCATGAAGGACAGCGACCCCGTGGCCCTGATCGGCTTCCTGGCCGAAAAGCTCAATGCCTACAAGCTGGCCTATTTGCACGTGATGCGCGCAGACTTCTTCCAGGCCCAGCATGGCGACGTGATGACCGTGGCACGCGCCAAGTACCAAGGCGTGCTGGTGGGCAACATGGGCTACACCGCTGAGGAGGCCACTCAGGCGATTGCCGACGGCAAACTCGATGCCGTGGCCTTTGGCACCAGCTTTTTGGCCAACCCAGATCTGCCAGAGCGTATCCAGGCCGGCGCAGCCCTGAACGCGCCCAATCCCAACACGTTCTATTCGCCAGGCCCCGTGGGCTACACCGACTACCCCACGATGGCCGGCTGAGACCGTCGTGGCCCCGTTCCGCTCACCTCCAACGGGCGGGCGGTGGTGCGCAAGCAGGGTTGTGCGTAAACCGTCTCGGGCCTGCATGAATCCCGATGCATGCAGGCCATGTCTGCGCGCTGGAAGAGGCTCGGTGCGCGTCAGCCCCGCCCCACAAAAGGCATCTTGGTCGCCATTACAGTGTGAAAGAGCACATTTGCCTCCAGCGGCAGGCTCGCCATGTAGCGCACCGACTCACCCACAATCGCCACGTCGATCAGCGGCTCCACCGCGATCTCGCCATTGGCCTGCGGCACGCCCTTGCCCATGCGCGAGGCCAGGTCGGTCAAAGCGTTGCCAATATCGATCTGCCCCACGGCAATGTTGTACTTGCGGCCATCCAGGGCACCGGTTTTGGTCAGCCCCATCACGGCATGCTTGGTTGCCGTGTAGGCGATGGAGTTTGGGCGCGGCGCGTGGGCCGAGATCGATCCGTTGTTGATGATGCGCCCGCCTTGCGGCGTCTGCGAACGCATGACGCGAAACGCCTGCTGCATGCAGAAAAACATGCCGTTGAGGTTGACGTCTACCACCTCCCGCCACTGCTCGGCCGTCCAATCGGTGAACTCGCCGGGTGGGTTGCCCCGGCCCGCGTTGTTGAACAGCACATCGACGCGCCCGAACTGCGAAACCGCTTGGGTAAACAACGCCTCCACCGCAGCGGCGTCACCTACGTCGGTGGGTACACACAAAACGCGGTCCGCCGCACCGTGCAACGCTTGCGCCTGCGCACGCACCTCGTCCAGCATGCCCGCACGGCGCCCAGCCAGCACAGCGTGGTAGCCATCGCCAATCAGGGCCAGCGCCACCGCTTTGCCAACCCCTGAGCCCGCACCGGTAATTACGGCCACCTTCTTCGTACTGGCTTGCACATCGATCTCCTATTTCAGACATTCGTGGAGGTAGCGCGCTCATCCACACCCACGCCACCGCTGCACCGGGCAACGCACCCGGGGCCCACGTTCTAGCACGGCGGGGGCGGGCATTTGCAGAAATACTCCCCCGCAGCGACTGCGCATGGAGAGGGTGCTAGGTGAAGAGCACTCGACACTGAGGGGTAGTAATGGCTGCCGAGAGTCGAAAAGCGCACACGCCGTGCAGGGTCAGGTACCGGCGCAGACGGTGAGCGCTTCAAAGCCTGGAAATTTGGATTTTTCAGTGTGTCGTTACGGGGCGTCAGACAAAAAATACAGCGTTGACAATACGTTTTTGCTGTATTTGTTGGGGAACTCATAACTTGGCGCAAATGGTCCGCAACCGACCCAAAATTGCCCTCTGCTCTACGCTTTGAGCCCCTTGGGGTGAAGGCGGCAATTGCTCGCCTGGGAGGCCCTGACCTTTACATCCGGACATGGATGCATTGTCCCGTCTGAAACATATAGGCGAATTAAAAGTGATAAATTCTTGCATGAATTTCATATTTATCATAAAATTCATTTTACTGCGAGCGACTAGTGTCACCCAACTGTGACGTCTGATCTAGCAAACAAACCACGTAGGAGCGACATGAGAAATCTGAAAATATCCACGCGATTGATCGGTGCATTTACCCTCCTGCTGGGAATGCTGCTATTGCTTGCTATCACTTCGTTGATGCAACTTGCGTCGCTACACGAAGAAACCGACAACATCACTACCAATTGGCTCCCTAGCGTTGAGGCTGTCAACATTCTTGAGGCCGAATCATCGGACCTGCGGCTGTCAATCCTTGCTCATGTGCTGGCCCCGGATGAGAGCGCCAAGGTAGCTCTTGACAAGCAAGTTGTCGATCAACGTACCAAGTTTGCGGAAAAGCGCAAGGTCTACGAAAAACTCATCAGCAGTCCAGAAGAACAAAAGCTCTACGACGACTTTGGGGCTCTATGGGACAAGTACGTGCAAGTCAATGACAAGGCTCTGTCGTTGTCACGAAGCGGCGATGGCGCGGGCGCAGCAGCGGTCATGTCCAAGGAGTCTCGTCCAATTTATCTGGAGATCAAGGACCGTTTGGACAAGCTGGTAAAGCTGAACCATGAAGGTGCAAGTACAGCATCGAAAAATGCATCGAGTACTTTCTCTTCTGCGAGAGCCGTTCTGCTCATCGTTTCGTTGGTTGCAATCTTGGTGACTATTTTCGCCGCAGCTTGGCTGATCCGCTCCATCACGGCCCCCCTGGCACACGCCGTGGTCATCGCAGACCAAGTTGCCGCAGGCGACCTCACAGCCCCCATCGAAGTCACCTCGCAAGACGAAACCGGCCAACTCCTGAGCGCCCTGGCCCGCATGCAGCAAAGCCTCGTGCGCACCGTCTCCGTCGTGCGCCAGAACTCCGAAAGCGTCGCCTCCGCCAGCGCCCAGATCGCCTCCGGCAACAACGACCTGAGCGCGCGCACCGAACAGCAAGCCAGCGCCCTGCAGGAAACCGCAGCCTCCATGGAAGAGCTCGGCTCCACCGTGCGGCAAAACGCCGACAACGCCCGCACCGCCAACCAGCTGGCCATGAACGCCTCCAGCGTGGCAGAGCAAGGCGGCTCCGTCGTTGCCGAAGTGGTGGAGACCATGAAAGGCATCAACGCCAGCAGCAACAAGATTGCCGACATCATCACCGTCATCGACGGCATCGCCTTCCAGACCAACATCCTGGCGCTGAACGCCGCAGTGGAAGCCGCCCGTGCAGGCGAACAAGGCCGCGGCTTTGCCGTGGTGGCCGGAGAAGTGCGCAGCCTCGCCCAGCGCAGCGCAGAAGCCGCCAAGGAAATCAAGAGCCTCATCACCGCCAGCGTAGAGCGCGTAGAGCAAGGCAGCCTCCTGGTAGACAAGGCCGGTGAAACCATGACCGAAGTCGTCACCGCCATCCGCCGCGTCACCGACATCATGGGCGAGATCAGCGCCGCCAGCAGCGAACAAAGCCAGGGCGTAGGCCAGGTGGGAGAAGCCGTCACGCAAATGGACCAGGCCACCCAGCAAAACGCAGCCCTGGTGGAAGAAATGGCCGCAGCGGCCGCCAGCCTCAATGGCCAGGCCGGAGAACTCGTCAACGCCGTGGCCGTCTTCAAGCTCGCACAAGACGCCAGCTACCGCAGCGCTGCCCCTGCGCCAAGCATCAGCCGTGCCGCAGCAGCGGCCTACAGCTCCAAGAGTGCTTTGGCAGGCAAAACAAGCCAGACAGCAGCCAAGCTGGGCAAGACCACGGCACCCAAGCCAGCGGCCAGCCTGGCGGCGCCGGTGGCCAAGGCAGCGCCCAGTACCAAGCCGGGCGCTGGGGATGATGAGTGGGAGAGCTTTTGAACGGTCGGTACGGCTGGAATTGAACTGTGCGCCGGTAGCGCAGGCGCTGGTTCCTGCGACGCGGCTACACACAGCTGCATTGACCCACAGATAGTGGGTAAGACGCATCTTCCCCTGAGACCAATGGGGGTGGCGCAGACAAAAAAAGCACCCTGCGCAGGGTGCTTTTTTGCATTCTGGCGGAGACTGTGAGATTCGAACTCACGGAAGGATCACTCCTTCGGCAGTTTTCAAGACTGCTGGTTTAAACCACTCACCCAAGTCTCCGGGTTTTGGAAGCTGCGTATTCTAGCTGCTTGCGCGGGCGGTTTTGGTGAGCATGCCGCGGGTCTCGATGAAGCGGATGACTTCGGCCAGGCCGTCCTGGGTTTTGAGGTTGGTCATCGCAAATGGCTTGAGGCCCTGGGCGTTGGTGCGCATGCGGGTGGTGTCGGCACGCATCACATCCAGGTTGGCACCCACGTGGGGGGCCAGGTCGGTTTTGTTGATGACGAACAGGTCGCTTTTGGTAATGCCGGGGCCGCCCTTGCGGGGGATTTTTTCGCCGGCGGCCACGTCGATGACGTAGATGGTGAGGTCGCTCAGCTCGGGGCTGAAGGTGGCGGCCAGGTTGTCGCCGCCGCTTTCCACAAACACGATGTCGGCGTTGGGGAAATCGCCCAGCATGCGGTCGATGGCCTCCAAATTGATGGAGCAGTCCTCGCGGATGGCGGTGTGGGGGCAGCCGCCGGTTTCCACGCCCAGGATGCGTTCGGCGGGCAGGGCACCGCTGACGGTGAGCAGGCGCTGGTCTTCCTTGGTGTAGATGTCGTTGGTGATGGCGATGAGGTCGTAGTCATCGCGCATCGCCTTGCACAGCATCTCCAGCAGCGTGGTTTTGCCGGAGCCTACGGGGCCGCCGATGCCTACGCGCAGGGGGGGCAGGTTTTTGGTGCGGTGGGGGATGTGGTGCAGTGCGTTGGTCATGGTGTGGGTGATGGCATTGTTTGCTACTAAACAGATAGCTGATTGCGCTTATCCTGCTTGCGCTAGGAGCGAAAAAGCCTTGAATATTGCACTTCGTGCTGGGCGCTCAGAATGGCCAGCATGGGCGAAAACGCCTGGCGCTCGCTGTCCATCAGGCTGGCAGCGTGGTCTGCTGCCAGCGGTATGGCGCCTGCCAGCCGGGCCAGAATGCGCTGGCCTGCGCTTTGGCCCAATTGCATGGATTTGAGGGCGGCCTGCACCATGTTCTCGGCCCAGCCGAAGGCGTAGGCCAGCAGCACCTCGCGCACGCTGGCCTGGGTGGGCGATGCGGCCAGTGCGAAGGCCACGGGGTAGGTGGGGGGCAGGGCGGCAAGGTGGCGCACGGCGGGCATCAGGGCTTCGTCACCCTGGTATTGGTTGCGCAGCCACTCGGCCAGAGAGCGACCCATTTGCTCCGTCTGCAAGCGCAGCTCGCTGGTTTCGCGGGTGTGCAGCACCCAGTCGTTGAGTTCTTTGACGTGCTCCATGTCGCCGCGCCGCCAGGCACCCACGGCCTTGGCGATGAGGGCCATGTCGCCGCGCGCCTGGGTGATGTGGAGCTGGTCCAGCAGCCAGTCACCCACGGCGACCTCGCTGGCGAGGCCCGCGTTTTCAATGGCGCTTTCCAGCCCTTCGGAGTACGAGAACCCACCCACAGGCAGCGCGGGCGAGGCCAGCCACATCAGCTGCAGGAAGCTGGCGGCGGGCAGGGGCGTGGGGCGGTCCAGGCGCATGGAGTGGGAGTCAGTGGTCGTGGTTGCAGCCGGGGCCGTGTACATGCCCTTGGGCGACCACGGGGATCGACACGGTGCGCCCACGGGCAGGGGCTGCGCTGGGGGCGCTGGGGGCGGCTGCATGGTTGTGATCGTGGCTATGCCCATGTTCGTGGGTATGGCCATGTGAATGGTCATGGGAGTGTTCGTGACCATGGTGATGGTCGTGCCCCTTTCCATGTCCATGTTCCCCATGGCTGTGCCCCCCGCCATGCCCAGCGGCATAAGCACCGCCTTCGGGCTCAAACGCCAGGTCCTGTTCGGTCACGATCAGGTGCATGGCGCGCAGCATGTCGGCCAGCACGTGGTCGGGTTCGATCTTGAGGTGGTCAGGCTGCAGCTCGATGGGCACATGGCGGTTGCCCAGGTGGTAGGCGGCGCGGGTCAGGTCAAACGCGGTGCCGTGTTGTGGGCAGTGGGTGATGACCAGCACGGGCTGCTGGGCGGCCACTACGCGCACCAGCGAACCGTCTTCGGCCACCAGCACATCGCCGCCGCGCACCAGGGTGCCCCGTGGCAGGAAGATGCCCAGTTCGCGCCCGGCCGAGTCGGTGGCGGCAAAGCGGCTTTTCTGGCGCACGTCCCAGTCGAGTTCGACCGTGGCGGCGCGCTTGAGCAGCACAGGGGCCAGGCCTTGGCCCTGGGGGATGAGTTTGGAAACCTGGATCATGGTGACGGATTAAGAAGAAGCCAGCCCGCACGGTGGGGCAAAGCTGCATTGTGGCGCTACAGCGCTCTGGTCATGAAGCGGCTGTGCGGGTCTGGCCTATAGCTGCCAAACGGCGCGCAGTCGGCAAAGCCGTAGCGCAGATACAGCTGGTGGGCGGGCTCAAAAAACGGCTGGCTGCCCGTCTCCAGGCTGATGCGCTGGTAGCCCAGGTCTACCGCCTGGCCCAGGATATGTTCCAGCACAGCCCGGCCCACGCCCTGGCCGCGCACCGAGGCTGCTGTGCGCATGGATTTGAGTTCGGCATGCCCGTCGTCCAGGTGCTTGAGGGCGCCTGTACCCACCAGCCGCCCAGGGGAGGGCGCAGCTTCATCGGGCAGCCAGGCGGTCCAGAAACGGATCTCCGGCTGGCGCAGCCGGGCCATGTCCAGCGCGTGCACGCTCTCCGGCGGCGATGTGGCGCGCATGTCCCGCAGGTGCTCCTCCATGAACGCCTCGATGCGCGGGTCGCTCAGGTCGTCCAGGCGGATGTGCAGCTGGGATGGGTGGGCGGCCATGCGTTGCTCAGAACAAAAAGTAGCGCTGCGCCATGGGCAGCACGGTGGCGGGCTCGCAAGTGAGCAATTGGCCGTCGGCGCGCACGGTGTAGGTCTGCGCGTCCACCTCCATCTTGGGCGTGTAGCTGTTGTGCACCATGTGCTGCTTGCGCACGCCACGGATGTTGCGCACGGCGCTGAGCTGCTTGCGCAGGCCAAAGCGTTCGCCAATGCCCGCATTCAGACCCGCTTGCGACACAAAGGTGAGCGAAGTCTTGGCAATGGCCCCGCCGAACGCGCCGAACATGGGCCGGTAGTGCACGGGCTGCGGCGTGGGGATGGAGGCATTCGGGTCGCCCATCGCGGCCATGGCGATGAGCCCGCCCTTGAGGATGAGCGCAGGCTTCACGCCGAAGAACGCAGGCTTCCAGATCACGATGTCTGCCCACTTGCCCACTTCCAGCGAGCCCACCTCGTGGGCAATGCCGTGCGCAATGGCGGGGTTGATCGTGTAC
Source organism: Acidovorax sp. DW039 (assembly GCF_037101375.1). NCBI lineage: Bacteria > Pseudomonadati > Pseudomonadota > Betaproteobacteria > Burkholderiales > Comamonadaceae > Acidovorax > Acidovorax sp. DW039. Next base: position 1,688,155 of record NZ_AP029019.1, read on the forward strand.
TTGGCCACGTAGCGCTTGATGCGGAAGTTGTCGTTGCGCTGCAGGATCTCGGCCAGCTCGTCGCGGCCCGCAGTGGGGGCCAGCCAGCCGCGCTGCACCTTCATCTTGTGCGCGGTTTGCCAGGTGCGCAGGATGACTTCGCCCACGCGGCCCATGGCTTGGCTGTCGCTGCTCATCATGCTGATCGCGCCCAGGTCGTGCAGGATGTCTTCGGCGGCGATGGTCTCCTTGCGGATGCGGCTTTCGGCAAAGGCCAGGTCTTCGGCAATGCTGGCGTCGAGGTGGTGGCACACCATGAGCATGTCCACGTGCTCGTCCAGCGTGTTGTGCGTGTACGGCATGGTGGGGTTGGTGGACGAGGGCAAGAAGTTGTCCTCGCCCACCACGCGCAGGATGTCGGGTGCGTGCCCGCCGCCCGCGCCTTCGGTGTGGAAGGCGCAGATGCCGCGCCCGGCCACGGCGGCAATGGTGTTCTCCACAAAGCCCGATTCATTGAGCGTGTCACTGTGGATGGCGACCTGCGTGTCGGTCTCGTCCGCCACATCCAGGCAGTTGCTGATGGCCGAGGGCGTGGTGCCCCAGTCTTCGTGCAGCTTGAGACCGATGGCCCCGGCGTTGATCTGCTCGTGCAGCGCATCGGGCAGGCTGGCGTTGCCTTTGCCCAAAAAGCCCAGGTTCATCGGGAAGGCATCAGCCGCCTGCAGCATGCGCTCCATGTTGAAGGGGCCCGACGTGCAGGTGGTGGCCAGTGTGCCGGTGGCGGGGCCGGTGCCGCCACCCAGCATGGTGGTCACGCCGCTGGCCAGGGCTTCCTCAATCTGCTGCGGACAGATGTAGTGGATGTGGCTGTCGATGCCGCCCGCGGTGACGATGTTGCCCTCGCAGCTGATGACCTCGGTGCCGGGGCCGATGATGATGTCCACGCCGGGTTGCGTGTCGGGGTTGCCCGCCTTGCCGATGGCGGCGATGCGGCCTGCCTTGAGGCCGATGTCGGCCTTGAAGATGCCGGTGTGGTCAATCACCAGGGCGTTGGTCAGCACGGTATCGACAGCCCCACCCGCATTGGTGCGCTGGCTTTGCGCCATGCCGTCGCGAATGGTTTTGCCGCCGCCAAATTTCACCTCTTCGCCGTAGCTGCCCGCGCGCAGGGTGTAGTCGGCTTCGACTTCAAGGAGGAGTTCGGTGTCGGCCAGGCGCAGCCGGTCGCCCACGGTGGGGCCGAACATTTCGGCATAGGCGCGTCGTCCAATGGTTGCCATGGGGGTGCTCCGCTAGAACGGTTTACTATGGTTTTGATAGCTGCTTGCGCTTATTTCATGAGCGCTAGAGGCTGGTTTGTTTCAATGTTCAGAGCGCGCCCTGCGTCAGGCCCTGAAAGCCGTACACCTTGCGCTCGCCCGCGTAGTCCACCAGCTCCACGGTGCGCTCCTGGCCGGGCTCAAAGCGCACGGCGGTGCCCGAAGCAATGTTCAGCCGCATGCCGCGCGCAGCCGCCCGGTCAAAGCCCAGGGCATTGTTCGTCTCGGCAAAGTGGTAGTGCGAGCCGACCTGGATGGGCCGGTCGCCCGTGTTGCGCACCACCAGCGTGAGGGTGCGGCGGCCCGCGTTGAGCACGTGCTCGCCGGGTTCGGTGATGAGTTCGCCAGGGATCATGGGGGGGCTCCAGATTCCAGATCAAAGAATGGGTGTAGGGAGTGGGTGAGCGGCGGGGTTCATTCCGTTTTCCAAATCATTCGTGTCCAGGCGCGAAGCCGCAGACAGTGCTGTAGCACGGCAAGGCGAAGCAACAATGACACGGATGATGTGAAAATGGAATCAGGCCATCTGCGCCAGCAGCGCGCCACCCATCAGGGCCACGGCCATGCCTGCGGTGCGGCTGATCCACACCGTGCGCTGGCGCAGCGCCCAGCCTGCGGCCAGGCCTGCGCAGTGCAGCAGCACGGTGGCTGTCAGCATCCCTGCCAGGGTGGGCCAGGCGCTGGTCTCTCCTGCCAGTTCCAGCCCGTGGGCCACGCCGTGGAACAGGGCAAACGCGCCCACGCCCAGCGCCGCCACCAGCCCGGGCACCCGCAGGCGCGACACCACCAGCAGGCCGGTGACGAGCAGCGAGGCCGCAATCATGGGCTCCACCGCAGGCACCATCACGCCCTGCAGGCCCAGCACTGCGCCCACCAGCAGCATGGCGGCAAAGCCCAACGGGCCCCAGGCCAGCTCGGGCCCGGCCTTGCGGGCTGCCAGCGCACTCCACAGGCCCACGGCCACCATGGCGGCCAGGTGGTCCAGCCCGAACAGGGGGTGCACAAAGCCGCTGATGAAACCGCTGTGGCTGTGCGCTTCTACGCCCGTATGGGCGCTAGCGCTCATGGATAAAGCGCTGGCAGCTATCAGAATAAGAGTGGATTTGGTGCGGGAGAGGTGCATGTGAAAGGACTCCTGAAAGTGAAAACTGGCGTGGTCTAGGCCAGCGGCCGCCGCGCAAGGGCCGCCCCGCCGCGCTGGCGGCGTCCCCCTCGGGGGAAGGCGCCGAAGGCGACACAGGGGGGCTTCATAAAATCGGCTGATGCACCGTCACGAGCTTGGTGCCATCGGGAAAGGTGGCCTCGACCTGGATGTCCGGAATCATCTCTGCGATGCCGTCCATCACATCGGCGCGGGTCAGCACCGTGCGGCCTTCGCTCATGAGCTGGGCTACCGTCTTGCCGTCGCGCGCGCCTTCCATCACGGCAGCGCTGATCAGGGCCACGGCCTCGGGGTAGTTGAGCTTCAGCCCCCGGGCCTTGCGGCGCTCGGCCAGCAGGGCGGCAGTGAAGATCAGCAGCTTGTCTTTTTCTCTGGGGGTGAGTTCCATGGTGTACCGGGGTGATCTGGTGGAAGCGAGCCCATCATAGGCAGCAAGCCCCGTGCCCGCCATACGCCAGAGGACGAAGGGCAGGCCATCCGTGGCATGGAACCTGCACCCAGGCTGGACTATGTCCATGCCCCCCGTTCCCCCTGCCGACTCTGGCCAGCCCCCGCAGCAGGTCGTCAAGGTGCGCCGCGACTACAACAGCTGGGTCGCGACGGAAACCATGGAGGACTACGCGCTGCGCTACACGCCCCAGCGCTTTCGCAAGTGGTCTGAATGGCGTGTGGCCAACACGGCGTTCGGGGCGGCATCGTTTCTGATCCTGGAAGCCGTAGGTGCTACGCTGCTGGTGCAATACGGCTTCATCAACGCCTTCTGGGCCATCGTGGCCACGGGGCTCATCATCTTTCTGGCGGGGCTGCCCATCAGCGTGTATGCGGCGCGCTATGGGGTGGACATGGACCTGCTCACGCGCGGCGCGGGCTTTGGCTACATCGGCTCCACGCTCACCTCGCTGATCTACGCCAGCTTCACCTTCATCTTCTTTGCGCTCGAAGCCGCGGTGATGGCCTATGCGCTGGAGCTGGTGCTCGACATTCCGCCGCGTTGGGGCTATCTGATTTGCGCGCTGGTGGTGATTCCGTTGGTCACGCACGGCGTGTCGGCCATCAGCCGTCTGCAGGTGTGGACGCAGCCGCTGTGGCTGGTGATGCTGGTGGTGCCGTTTGGCGTGGTGCTGCTGCGCGATCCTGGTGCGTTTTCTGGAATTTCGCACTACGGTGGTGAATTTATCCAGGGAAATCGCTTCAATTTGCCCATGTTTGGTGCAGCCCTCACGGTGGGCATTGCGCTCATCACCCAGATGGGGGAGCAGGCCGACTACCTGCGCTTCATGCCGGCACCCACCGCAGGCAAGCGGGGCCGCTGGTGGCTGGGCGTGCTGGTGGGCGGGCCGGGCTGGGTGGTGCTGGGCGTGCTCAAGATGCTGGGCGGCGCGCTGCTGGCCTGGCTGGCCCTGACGCACATGGTGCCGGTGGAGCGCGCGGTAGACCCGAACCAGATGTACCTGGCGGCGTACGAGTACGTCTTTCCCCACTACGGCTGGGCGGTGGCGGCCACCGCGCTGTTTGTGGTGGTGTCGCAGCTCAAGATCAACGTGACCAACGCCTACGCGGGGTCGCTCGCGTGGTCCAATTTTTTCTCGCGCCTCACGCACAGCCACCCGGGGCGGGTGGTGTGGGTGGTGTTCAACACGCTGATCGCCTTCATGCTGATGGAGATGAACGTGTTCCGCGCCATGGGCGAGGTGCTGGGGCTGTATTCCAACATCGCCATCGCCTGGATCATGTCGGTGGTGGCGGACCTCGTCATCAACAAACCGCTGGGCCTGTCGCCCAAGGGCATTGAGTTCAAACGCGCGCACCTGTACGACATCAACCCCGTGGGCGTGGGCGCGATGGCGCTGGCATCCATCGTTTCCATCAGCGCGCACCTGGGGCTGTTTGGCCCGCTGCCGCAGGCGTTCTCGGCGGTGATTGCCATGGCCGTGGCCTTTGTGGCCGCGCCGCTGATTGCGTGGGCCACGCGGGGCAGGTACTACATCGCCCGGCAGAGCGAACCCCTGTCCGATCCGGTGGCCGTGCCCATGCATGGCCCGGTGCCCGGCGCACGGACTGCCGATGTAGGCCGCTACCAGCGCCTGGTAGTGCAGCGCTGCGTGGTGTGCGAGCGCGAGTACGAAGCCCCCGACATGGCCCAATGCCCCGCCTACCGGGGTGCGATCTGCTCGCTGTGCTGCACGCTGGACGCGCGCTGTGGCGACCTGTGCAAGCCCCACGCGAGCATGGCAGTGCAATGGTCTGCCGCGCTGCGCTGGGTGCTGCCGCGCGCGGTGTGGCGCTATCTGGACACGGGCCTGGGCCACTTTCTGCTGCTGATGCTGGTGATCGCCCCGCTGCTGGCGGCGGTGATGGGGCTGCTGTACCACCAGGAGCTGAACACCATCGCCCAGGCGATGACGGACACCGATGTGCTGGCCGCGCCCGAGGTGGCGCTGCGATCGGGCCTGCTCAAGGCGTATCTGGCGCTGCTGGTCATCTCTGGCATCGTGGCCTGGTGGCTGGTGCTGGCGCACAAAAGCCGCCAAGTGGCGCAGGAGGAGTCGAACCGCCAGACAGGTTTGCTGATGCGCGAAATCGAGCTGCACAGGCAAACCGACGAAGCCCTGCAAACCGCACGCCGCGTGGCCGAGCAGGCGCGCCAGCAGGCCGAAGATGCGCGTGCCCTGGCAGACCAGGCCAACCAGGCCAAGAGCCGCTACATCAGCGCCATCAGCCACGAGATTCGCACCCCGCTCAACTCCATCCTGGGCTACGCGCAGTTGATGGGCGAAGACCCCACAGTGCCCGCGCACCGCAAGCAGGCGGTGCATGTGATCCGGCGCGGGGGCGAGCATTTGCTCTCGCTCATCGAGGGCACGCTGGACATCGCGCGCATCGAGTCCGGCAAGCTCACGCTGGACGTGGCCCCCATGCGCTTTGCCGATGGGCTGCATGAAATCGCAGGCCTCTTTGAGCTGCAGGCCGCCGCCAAGGGGCTGGCGTTTCAGTTTGATGTGCAGGGCATGATCCCCGAGGTGGTGCGGGCAGACGACAAGCGCCTGCGGCAAATCCTCATCAACCTGCTGGGCAACGCCATCAAGTTCACGGCGCGTGGCACGGTCACGCTGAGGGTGCGCTATGCGCGGGAGATGGCGCGCATTGACGTGCAGGACACCGGGCCGGGGCTGACGCAGGAAGAGATCGAGCGCATTTTTGAGCCCTTTACCCGGGGCGGTTCGGCCGCGGGGGCCAGCGCCACGGGCGCACCGGGTGCCGGGCTGGGCCTGACCATTGCCAAGATGCTCACCGCGCTGATGGGCGGCGAGCTGACGGTGACCAGCCAGCCCGGCGTGGGCTCGGTCTTTCACGTCAAACTCTTTTTGCCCGAGGTGCATGCCGACGCGCTGGGCAAGGCCGGTACCCCCGCTTTGCCGCGCCCCGCCAAGGCCCGCACCGGCTACGCGGGAGAGCGCCGTCGCATTCTGGTGGTGGACAACGAGGAGCCCGACCGCGAGCTGCTGCGCCAGTTGCTGGAGCCACTGGGCTTTGAACTGCGCCAGGCCGCCAGCGGCCACGATGCGCTGGACCTGCTGGCCACTGGCTACCGCCCCCACGCCATCTTCATGGACCTGGCCATGCCCGGCATTGACGGGTGGGAGACGATTCGCCGCATCCGCGCACAGGGCTGGGCTGAAGCGCCGGATAGGGATGACGGAGCCTGCATCGCCGTGGTGTCGGCCAATGCGTTTGACAAGACGCTGGACAACGATGCAGGCATCCGCCCCGAAGACTTCATCGTCAAGCCCGTACGCCACACCGAGCTGCTGGACTGGCTGGAGCGGCGGCTGGAGCTGGTGTGGGTGGATGCTGCTGCGGCAGGCACGGGCGAGCAAGCAGGCGGCGCAGGGCATGCCAAGGCTCCACAACCGTGGGCTGCTGTGGTGGCTTCATCCAGTGCATCTAACGCATCCCACCCATCGGCTGAGCCCGCAGAATCCACAGGTGCGGCCGCCCCCTCCTGTCCGCCCCAGGCGCTGCTCGCAGAGCTGTCGCACGCCGTCTCGCTAGGCTACTACCGGGGCATCCTCAATGCCCTGGCGGATATCGAGCGCCAATACCCCGAACACACCGCCTTTGTGCACCACATGCGGCAACTGGCACAGCAATTCCAGTTCGACGCCATGGGCCAGGCCCTGGAGCAAGCCTCGTCATGAACGCATCCCCCACCGTACCTGCAACCCCCGCTGCTGCCTTGCTGGACCGCAACAGCGACGTGGTGCTCATCGTGGACGACGTGCCCGACAACCTGGCCGTGCTGCACGATGCACTCGATGAATCCGGCTACACCGTGCTGGTCGCCATGCATGGCGAGGCGGCGTTGCAGCGCGCCGCACAGGCGCTGCCAGACATCGTGCTGCTGGACGCCATGATGCCCGGCATGGATGGCTTTGAAGTCGCCCGGCGTCTCAAGGCATCCCCTGCCACGGCGCACATCCCCATCATCTTCATGACCGGCCTGACCGAGACCGAGCACCTGGTGGCCGCGCTGGAGGCCGGGGGCATCGACTACGTGACCAAGCCCATCAAGCCCCGCGAGGTGATGGCCCGCATGCAGGTGCACCTGGGCGCGGCCCGCAAGGCCCGGCAAGACGCCCTGCAGGCCCGCGAGGCGCGCAACGCGCTCGATGCTTTTGGCTACGCCAGCATCACCGTGCGCGCATCAGATGGCCGCATCGTGTGGCAAACCCCGCTGGCGCGGGAGCTGCTGCAAAGCTACTTTGGTGAGGTGGGGCCTGACGGCGCACCGACCGCTTTCGGTCAGTGGGCCCCTGAACCTGTGCAGGCCTGGCTGCGCCGCCATGTGCTGGCCGACAACGCCGCCGAGCTGCTGGCCGCATCACTGGCCGAACCACCGCGCCTGGCGGTAGAGCAGGGCGCGCGCCGCCTCACGTTCCGCCTGCACCAGCAGGCGGGCGACAGCGAAGGCGGCGGTGATTGGCTCATCGTGATGCGCGAGGTGTCCGATGCCAAGATCATCGAATCCATGAGCCTGTCCTTCAAGCTCACCGCCCGTGAGGCCGAGGTGCTGTACTGGGTGGTGAAGGGCAAGATCAACCGCGACATTGGCGACATCCTGGGCGCCAGCCCCGCCACCGTCAAAAAACACCTGGAGCGCGTGTTTGCCAAGCTGGGCGTGGAGACGCGCACGGCGGCGGCGGCGATGGCCATGAACCGCATCCGGCAGCTGCATCCGCAGTTTGAGGGGTGAGGGGGAGCAAGACGGTCGACGCCATTGATGCCGTCTTGTGGGCCATTGGGAAACCCCTGTAGCCTAGGGCTTGGTGCAGCGATTCGGTGTCAAGAACATAGCGGCTGCTTGGCACAGGCCGTAGTGATATTCGGCCGAAGGATTGATGGAACTTCCCTGGATCTGCTTCCAGATCACAGCCCTGTACGAGAGCTGTTCATCCACCTCCATCTCTTCAGTCCAGAACGTGCCCGAAGAAGACGAATTGGCCTGTTTGCACGCAAAAGTGCCCTCGACCTTGATGCCTTGGCCTGCCGGTTGATAGCGCCCTGAGTATTCACAGGTTTCCAGATCACCGTTGTTGCGACTCATGGAGAAGTTGCCGTTTTCCAGTTTGAAGGTCACGGTGGCAGGCATCAGATTGCCGAAGGTGGCCAAGGCATAGGAGATGGCGTAGCGGCCCTCGCGGTTGAAGCGGGCTGTGTGATCTTCGTATTGAAACCGCGTCATTCTTGCCGGTGCTTCGCCAGGAAGGGTCACGCTGGCCGTCGTGGCGCTGTCAAAGGCAATGGAGATATTGCCGACCACTTTGCGCACCTGTCCATCCCTGGCGGGGGCACCCAGCGCTTTTCCTCCCTGGAACTCGACCAAGTCTGCGGTGAATGTACCGTCGTCCTGCCGGGGGCCGCTGGCCTGAAGGAACATGGACGAGCCATCTTCCCGATAACCAAAGTACGTCACGATCAGATTGCGGCCACCCTGGGCATCAATTTGCAGACCACGCCCTGGCTTTCCGTTGACCTCTCCATTGACCGTCCACATCCCCGACTCTGGCTGAAGGGCCCGCGCAGTGAGCGGGACCAGAACGGTGATGCTTGTGGCAAGAAGAGCTGTGATGGAGCGCAGTGCTTGAGACATGAAGTGGACGTTTGTTGAGTGACTCACGAAGAGTGCAAGGGTTGGACAAATGGGTAGGCGCGCAGGTTCAAGAGCACACGAACTGCAGGCTCGTGTTCGGGAAACGGCGGGAAATTCTTTTTGAAGTGTCAAAAGATTGTTTCACAGGAGTTGGGGTTTGGCTACCCGTCCACCGCCCGCTCCAGTTCCGCCTTGCTCATCTTCGACCGCCCAGCGATGCCTTTTCGTTTTGCGTCCTCGTACAGTTGCGCCTTGGTACGACCCTGCGGCCCTTGGTGTGAGCGTTTGCCGCCGCGCACGGGGGCGGGTGTGTCGCGCAACGTTTGGGGGCTGGCGGTGCGGGCTTCGCCATGTTGGGCGCGCTCTTTGTTCACGGTGCGTGCCGCTATTTCCTCGGCCACATCGGGGCTGCGCCCCCGTTCCTGCAGGCTGTCTTTGATGTGTTCGTACTGGCGTTCACGCTTTGCGCTCCAGGCGGCTCGTGGCATGGGGGCTCCTCGTCTTGTCCTACCAAGGTCTTGATGTTCGGAGAACCCGGACATGTGCTTGTCGGTGCACGGTGAAAGAAGGTGTAGGAGTGAGCGCCGCTACCCAATGATTTTTGTTGTTTCTGAGTGCAGAGCTTATGCATAAAGCGCAGGCAGCTATATTTTTGATAGTGGAATGCGGTGGTTCGCAGCGATATCACGCTTGAAGCACCTGCATCCCCACGTCTTCACCGCACGGAAAAAGTAGGCCACATCAGGCGCGCGCTCCTTGGGCCGAATTACATTGAGGCTTGGGCAGTCTGTTTTTCTAAGAACCTGCTCACAGTCTTTTCATTGCCCAAGGAACCCATCGCATGCGCTCTGTCATTGCCCAGCTTGAAGCTTCCAAAATTCGTGAAATTGCCAACGCGGACATGGGCCGCAAGGATGTTCTGGCTTTCTGGTTTGGAGAGAGCGATGAAGTCACCCCTGAAGTGATTCGCCGCGCGGCCATTGAGTCGCTGGAGAGTGGGGAAACCTTCTATTCGCAGAACTGTGGCCTGCCCGAGTTGCGGGAGGCTCTGGGCCAGTACATGACCGAATCCCATCCTGCGGCGAGCGTTGACGCCGGGCGCATTGTGGTCACTTCGGGTGGCGTCAGTGCGCTGATGCTGGCAGTGCAGGCGCTGGTGGATGCGGGTGATGAGGTGGTCATCGTCACGCCCGTCTGGCCCAATCTGGTGGCCCAGCCCACCATCATGGGCGCCCAGGTGCGCTGCGTGCCGCTGCGCCCTCACGCGGGCGCATGGGGGCTCGACATGCCTGCGCTGCTCGGTGCCATTACGGCGCGCACCAAACTGCTCATCCTCAACGCGCCCAACAACCCCACGGGCTGGACGCTGACGCGCGAGGAGCAGCAGCAGATTCTGGCGCACTGCCGCAGCACCGGCACCTGGATCCTGGCCGACGAGGTGTACGAAAAGCTCTACTACGAGCCCACCGCCCAGGGCTGTGCGCCCAGTTTTCTTGATGTGGCCGCGCCCGATGACCGCTTGGTGGTGGCGCACAGCTTTTCCAAAAGCTTTTTGATGACCGGCTGGCGCTTGGGCTGGCTGGTGCTGCCCGAGGCGCTGGTCGATGCTATGGGCAAGCTGATCGAGTTCAACACCTCGTGCGCCAGCGTGTTCACCCAGCGCGCTGCGCTGGCAGCGCTGGCTTACCGCAAAGAAATTACGCCCCGGGTGGTGTCGCACTTCAAGCACTGCAGAGACACGCTCGTGCCGTTGCTGGCCGAGCTGCCAGGGGTGCAGGTGGCGCCAGCCCGTGGCGGCATGTATGCCTTTTTCCGCATGGAAGGGCTGGATGACTCGATGGAGGTAGCCAAACGACTGGTCGCCGAGGCGGGCTTGGGCCTGGCCCCCGGCGATGCCTTTGGCCCTGAGGGGCGTGGCTGGCTGCGCTGGTGTTTCGCGTCCAAGGACGTGGGGCGGCTTGCAGAAGGAGTGCGGCGGTTGCGCGAGTGGCTGGCCCGGCAACACGGCTGAAAAGCGGCTCGATCGACTTGATCGGCTGAACAGGCCCGTGTTGACCGTCCAAACCCAGGGATTTTTGTAACATTTGGTCACTACACTCACGGGGATGTTTGAAGTCCATTCATTGGCCGCGATGTCCGGCCTGATGGCTGTAGTCCTGGGAGTGGTGCTGCTAGGGGTACGCGCCAATTACCCCACCTCTATTCGAGGGCTGCGTCATTGGGGGCTGGCTCCCTTGCTGTGTGGCCTGGCCACGGTGACGTACATGGTGGGCGGCTTCTTGCCAGCCTGGGTGTCTGTGCTGGGGGGCAATGGGCTGCTCATGATGGGGTTTGCCTATTTCCTCTTTGGGACGCAGAGATTTCTGGGCCTGCCTGATGTCCGGCGTCCCTGGTATGTGCTCTTTGCGGTGTGCCTGACGCTGCTGGCCCTGTTCCTCTGGGTGCAGCCGGACTACCGGTTTCGGGTCTTTTTCTTTACCAGCACTTTGGCCGTGACCTGCGTGGTGCATGTGCGCGTGCTGTGGCGCAATGGCAAGGGCTTTGCCAACCGGCTTACGGCGTGCGCGCTGATCATGCAGTCGGTGGTGCTGGTAGTGCGGGGTGTCTGGTCGCTGTGGATGGACAGCCCCTTCGACAACCGCTTCACGCCCTCACTCATGCAGTCGCTCTATCTCGGCACGTACAGCTTCGCGGTGTTGCTGGTGTGCGTTGGTGTGCTGCTAATGGCCAGTGAGCGGGTGCGCTCCGAGTTTGAACACCTCGCCACGCACGACAGCCTGACCGGCGCCTTGGCCCGCCGTGCGGTGCTGGAGCTGGCGGACAGCGAAATGCAACGCTGGCAGCGCTACGGACACACTTTCTCCGTGCTGATGCTGGATGTGGACCACTTCAAGCAGATCAACGACACCCATGGGCATTTGGTGGGCGACGCCGTTTTGCGCGACGTGGTGAGCCATGTGCGTGGAGCCTTGCGCGCCTCGGACCGGCTGGGGCGCTATGGTGGCGAGGAGTTTCTGGTGTTGATGCCTGCCACCGACTTGCCAGCTGCCCAGGCTGTGGCCGAGCGTGTAGCCGCTACCGTGCGCAACGCCCCTGTGGCGGCGGGCGGCCCGCATTGCACGGTGAGCATCGGTGTCACATCGGTGGGCGCTGGCGACGCGAATTTTGATGTGCTGCTGGCACGCGCAGACGCTGCGCTGTACCGTGCCAAATCGGGTGGAAGGGACCGCGTGGTCGCTGCCGAGCCTGGAATTTCGTGAAAAGTAGCGATGGCGCTTTCAGATAAAGCGCAGTCTGCTATCAAAATAAGAGCAATCGTCGCTTTCTGGCCGCTGTACCAGCGTCAGTCAGCGGCACGCTCTTGCGCTCGTCCTGTCGAGTCCTGCCACTGCAATCCGAACGGCAGCGTTGCCGGGCCAAACAGGAAGTGCAGCACACGCCTGCGCCCTGTGCCGGTGGATTTGGAGGAGGCGTGCAGCAGCAGGGGGCGTATCAACAGCGCAGTGCCTGCGGCGGCGGTGCAGATGACTTCGGGCTGAGACTGGCGCAGCGCCGCGATGGCTTCAGCGTCCAGCCTGCCGCTCGCATGACTCCCGGCGATCACGCGCAGCGGGCCATCTTCCGGGCCGCATTCGTCCAGATGCAGCCGCACCGCCACCAGCTGTGCCAGCCAGGCGGACGGGGGTTGCACAAACCAATGGCCTTCTTTCTGGGCCCAGCCGTGCCAGCCAGGCGCGCTTTCTGGCCGGGCCACAGGCACGCTCAGGTCCTGGTGCATTGCCACCAGCCAATTCCGATCCGCGGCTTTTTCAAAGTACGTGCATTGCACGGCCACTGCGCCCTGGGGCAGGCAGGCCGCGACGGTCGGGTGTTGGCGCAACCGCTCGGCCAGCGTTGTGCACCAGGGCTGCTGCAGCATGTTGCGGCTGCCGCCCGAGCGGCTGTCCACCCCCGCGCACGCTGCCGCCAGGGCTTCGCATGCGGGCTGGTCAACGGCCTGTGGCACCAGCGCATAGCCCTGGTTTTGAAAAGTGCTGAGTGCCAATGCGCTTATTTGCGCGGGCGGAACGGGGGTGTTGTGGGAAGCGTCCATCGGCTCAGCGAGGGGCTCCGCCATCCGAAATGCGCCGCGCATACACGGCTAGCACGATGCGCTCGGAGTGCACCAGGTACTCGTTCAGTGCAGCGGCAGCCTCTTGCAGCTTGCCCGCCTCAAACAGTTCCAGGATGTTCACGTTCATTTCCACATAGGGCATGTGCAGAAACTCGGGGTCGTTCAGCAGGCCAAACGCCAGCCGCAGCTCGGCCAGCAGGTGCGAGAACATCACGTTCAGGCGTTCGCTGTCGGCCAGCTCCACGATGGCCATGTGGAACTCCATGTTGGCCGTACCCACACCTTGCCAGTCGCCGGCATCACGGCAGCGCAGCGCCATCTCCACGGCATCGCGCAAATGCTTTTTGGCCGGGTGGCGCGGGTAAGCCTGGGCCAGGGCCTGGCACTCGATCAGCCTGCGCACCCGGTAGATATCGATGATCGACGCAATCGTGGGGATGGCCACAAATACGCCCCGGTTGGGCTCGTGCTTGAGCAGCCCCTCTTTGGTCAACAGCCGGAACACCTCGCGCAGCGTGTTGCGCGAAATTTCCAGACTCTCGCTCAGGGCGGCCTCTGACAGGCGCTGGCCCGGCGCGAACTCACCTTGCACGATCTTGTGCCGGATCACTTCGGCCATGCGGTCATTCAGCGTTTGCGGGTTGTTCAGTTCTGTCTTCATGCGCGCATGGTAAGGGCGGCAGGCCTGCCTGTTGGCTCTCGTGGCTCCTGTGCGCTGCTCATCGACCGAAAACCTGCCTGCAAACAGCGGTGAGGACATGCAAACCGAGGGTTTTTACCGAGAGGGAGAACAGTGCTTTGTTGGGCAGAATTCAATTATCGTGAGACAACTTGATATTTATTGTTCAACAAAAAATATTTGATTGCCACTCAATGGTGCATTTATTGTCCTTTGATATGGCATGCAAGTTGCATGACGAAACGCGACGGGTTCTACATCCAGGGATGTGAACCGACACCGGGCTCCGTGAACCAGGGGCCGGGAAGGAAGGGGTGTGCACAAGAGCGGAGCCTGCGGGCTGATGCTTGATGCAGGCAGCCCCGGGGTATTTGTGTGTCTGTGTGCTCAACGAAGGATCAACATGCTTAATGACGTCAATCTGTGGCCGCTCATCGGGGTGGCCATCATCATCGTGGGCTTTGTCCTGCGGTTTAACCCCATGCTGGTCGTGATCGTCACGGCCGTGGGCACCGCCCTGGCCGCCGGGTTTCCCATCGACAAGATCCTGGCCACCATCGGCACAGGTTTCATCAAGACGCGCAACCTGCCGCTCATCATCTTGCTGCCCCTGGCGGTGATTGGCCTGCTGGAGCGCCATGGCCTGCGCCAGCATGCGCAAAACTGGATCAGCTCCATCAAGTCGGCCACCGCAGGCCGCCTGCTCATCGTGTACCTGGCTGCGCGCCAGCTCACTGCGGCCATTGGCTTGACCAGCCTGGGCGGCCACCCGCAAATGGTGCGCCCGCTGCTGGCCCCCATGGCCGAAGGCGCGACCGAAGCCCGCTACGGCACGCTGCCTGAGCGCATTCGCCACAAGCTGCGCGCCTTCTCGGCCGCGACAGACAACGTGGGCCTGTTCTTTGGCGAAGACATCTTTGTCGCCTTCGGTGCCATCGTGCTGATGACCACCTTCCTGCACGAAGCGGGCATTGATGTGGAGCCACTGCACGTTGCGTTCTGGGGTATTCCCACCGCCATCTGCGCGTTTGCCATCCATGCCTGGCGCCTGTACAGGCTGGACGGCGTGCTCGCCCGTGAGCTGAAGGCCGAGGGCATCGAGCCCTTGTCCGCTTCTGCTGTGTCTGCAGCGTCTTCCAACAAAGCTGCCTGAGGAGCGCCGCCATGATTCTCTCCATCCAATACCTGTACTACCTGGTGGGCGCCGTGCTGGCCCTCACGTCCATTGCCACGTTCACCGATCGCAGCAATCCAAAGCGTTTGAGCAGCGGCTTGTTCTGGGGGCTGTATGCGCTGGTGTTTCTGGTGGGCGACCAGCTGCCCCCCCTGTGGGTGGGCGTGGGCGCTGTGGCCATGGCGCTGATTGCGGGCTTTGGCGGCGTGGCCGGTGGCCAGCACAAAAGCCCCAGCGTGGCTGAATACGCGGCCAGCGCCAAGCGCCTGGGCAACAAGCTGTTTGCCCCAGCCCTGGCGATTCCGCTGGTCACCATGATTGGCACCTTGTCGGCCAAGCACCTATCGGTGGGCGGCGTACCACTGCTGGACCCCAAGAACACCACGCTGGTGAGCCTGGGCGTGGGCTGCGTGCTGTCGCTGGCGCTGGTGTGCTGGCTGACGCGTGAAACCCCCGCGCAAGGCATGCGCGAATCGCGCCGCCTGACCGACGCCCTGGGCTGGGCCCTGGTGCTGCCGCAAATGCTGGGCATGCTGGGCCTGGTGTTCTCGGATGCCGGTGTGGGCAAGGCCGTGGCCTATGTCACCACCACCTACATCAACATGGACCTGCGCTTTGTTGCCGTGGCCGTGTATGTGATTGGCATGGCGCTGTTCACCATCATCATGGGCAACGGCTTTGCCGCCTTCCCGGTGATGACGGGTGGCGTGGGCGTGCCCGTGCTGGTGGGCGTCTACCACGGTGACCCCGCAGTGATGGCGGCCATTGGCATGCTGTCGGGCTATTGCGGCACACTGCTGACGCCGATGGCTGCCAACTTCAACATCGTGCCTGCCGCGCTGCTGGAGCTGCCGGACAAGAACGCCGTTATCCGCGCCCAGGTGCCCACGGCGCTGGCGCTGCTCACGGCCAACGTGTTTTTGCTGTACTTCCTGATGTTCCGCTAACCCAAGTTAATGCCCGTTAACTCCAAGGACACACCATGACGCAGAACGTGCTGCTCACCGGCTTTGAGCCGTTTGACAAAGACCCGCTCAACCCCTCGTGGGAAGTGGCCCGCGCGCTGGACGGCTGGCAGCCCGCTGCGAAGGGCGGTGCCTGCACCGTGCGCGCCGTGCAACTGCCCTGCGTTTTTGGCGATGCCATCGCCCGGCTGGATGAAGCCATGGCGCAATGGCAGCCCACGCTGGTGATCTGCCTGGGCCTGGCCGGTGGGCGCACCGAGATCACGCCCGAACGCGTGGCCATCAATGTGGACGATGCCCGCATCCCCGATAACGCCGGGCGCCAACCCGTGGACACCGCTGTGCAAGCAGGCGGGCCTGCTGCGTACTTCTCCACCTTGCCCATCAAGGCCATGGTGCGTGACATGCGGGCGGCAGGCGTGCCTGCGGCGGTGTCCAACACGGCAGGCACTTTTGTGTGCAATCACATCTTCTATGCGCTGATGCACCACCTGGCCGTGCGGGCTGGCAGTGCAGCAGGGACTGGCGCCGTGCGCGGAGGCTTTATCCATGTGCCTGCCTTGCCCGAACTGGCGGCGCTGCACCCCGGCATGCCCAGCATGGCCTTGGACACGCAGGTGCGTGGCTTGCAGTTGGCCATCGCAACCGCCCTGGCTGTGCAGGCCGATGTGCGCGAAGTGGGCGGTGCGCTGCACTGAGCCTGGGCGATCCTATTTTTGACCCTGCTGGCCGCACGCATGGCACGCACCCATGCATGTGACAGCACCCGGAGAACACGATGACAACAATGGACCTCAACAGCGACCTGGGCGAGAGCCTGGGTGCATGGACTATGGGCGATGACGCCGCCATGCTGGAGATTGTGAGCAGCGCCAATGTGGCCTGCGGCTTTCACGCAGGCGATCCCGTCGGCATTCTGCAAACCCTGCGCGCAGCGGCAGAACGCGGCGTGGTGGTGGGGGCACACGTGGCCTACCCCGACCTCAAGGGCTTTGGCCGCCGCAGCATGGATATCTCCAGCGCCGAGCTGGTGGCAGATGTGATCTACCAGATCGGCGCGCTGCAAGGGCTGGCGACAGCCGCAGGCACCACGGTGCGCTACGTCAAGCCGCACGGTGCGCTCTACAACACCATTGCGCATGATGCGCGGCAGGCCAAGGATGTGATCACGGCCCTCCGCACCCTCAACCCCGACCTGGCGCTGGTCGTTCTGGCGGGCTCGCCCTTGGTGCAATGGGCGCGTGACGCAGGCTTGCGCGTGGTGTCCGAAGCCTTTGCCGACCGCGCCTACACACCGCAGGGTGCCCTGGTGTCGCGCCGCGAAAAAGGTGCGGTGCTACATGACCCCGAAGTGATTGCCCAGCGCATGGTGCGCCTGGTGCGCGAAGGCACGATTGAGGCCATCGACGGCAGCACCGTGCGCATCGAGGCCGACTCGATCTGCGTGCACGGCGACAGCCCCGATGCCGTGGGCATTGCGCGAGAGCTGCGCAAGCGCTTCGAGGCCGATGGCATCAAGATCGCTTCGTTCATGGCCCCTTTCATGGCTTCGGCCCAGGGGTAAGGCGGCATGCGTTTTCTGCCCGTCACCCTCAATTCGCTGCTGGTTGAACTGGCCGATCTGGAAGAAACCCTGGCGCTGCTGGCATCGCTGCAGCGCGCCCCGCTGGCCGGAGTGGAAGAACTGGTGCCCGCGGCGCGGACCATCCTCGTGCGGTTTCGCCCCTCGGCCACCAGTGCTGCGGCACTGGTGCAGCAAATCGCGCAGCGCGACCTTTCGCAGCGCGCCGAGCGCAGCAGCACGCTCGTTGAAATACCCGTGCATTACAACGGTGAAGACTTGGCTGAGGTGGCGCAGATTCTGGGCATCACCACGGATGAATTGGTGCAGCGCCACACGGGCAGCGAGTACACCGTGGCCTTCACCGGCTTTGCCCCCGGCTTTGCGTACCTGAGCGGCGGGCACCCCAGCCTGAACGTGCCACGCCGCAGCACCCCGCGCACGCGCCTGCCTGCAGGCTCTGTGGGGCTGGCAGGCACCTTCAGCGGCGTGTACCCGCAAGCCAGCCCCGGTGGCTGGCAGATCATCGGCACCACGCCTGTGGCCATGTGGGACATCATCCGCGCGCAACCCGCCTTGCTGCAGCCGGGCTACCGCGTGCGCTTTGTGGATATTGCTACTAAATCAATAGCTGCTAGCGCTGATGCAGAAAGCGCTACAGGCCAAAAAGACCTCAAACTCTCTAGTCGCTCGCAGCACCACCTGGCCGCAGGGCAAACCGCGCTGCAGGTGCGCGCCACGGGCCTGCTCACCGTCTTCCAGGACCTGGGCCGCCACGGCCAGGCCGGGCAGGGCGTTTCGGCCTCCGGCGCCATGGACCAGGCTGCCCTCAAGGCCGCCAACCGCCTCGTGGGCAACGCCAGCAATTTGGCCGCGCTGGAGACCGTGGGTGGTGGCCTGCAACTGCGCAGCGTGGGCGAAAACGTGGTGGCCGTCACCGGTGCCGATGCCGTACTGACGCTGACCACGACCGACGGCCAGCGCTGGCCTGTGCCACGTTACGAACCTGTGGCCCTGGCCGATGGCGACATGCTGGCCGTGGGCCAACCCACCGCAGGTGCACGCTGCTACGTGGCCGTGCGCGGCGGCTTTGCCGAAGCACCTGTGATGGGCAGCTGCGCCACCGACACCCTGGCCCATGTCGGCCCCGCGCCCGTGGCCGTGGGCGACTGGCTGGCCGTGCGGCCCGCATCCGTTGCCAACGTGGTGGCCGCCCCCGAGCTGCCGCCTGCTGATTTACCCACGCTGGAGCAAGAAGTGGTGCTGGACGTGGTGATGGGTCCGCGCACCGACTGGTTCACCCCCGAAGCCATCGCCCGCTTTGCCGCGCAGCGCTGGCAGGTCACGCCCCAGTCCAACCGCGTGGGCCTGCGCCTGGCGGGCGAGGTGCCGCTGGACCGTGCCATCACTGGCGAACTGCCCAGCGAAGGCACGGCCCTCGGTGCCCTGCAGGTGCCGCCCAGCGGCCAGCCCGTACTGTTCCTGGCCGACCACCCGCTCACGGGCGGCTACCCGGTCATTGGCTGCGTGGCCCCGTACCACCTTGACCGCGCCGGGCAGATCCCTGTGGGCGCGTGGTTGCGGTTCAACCCGATTCAGCCGTTTGCAGAACTTGCGCCTTGATTGTTTGTGCCGTTGCTTGCACTTTCAAAGAACACCGGAACATTGATATGAAAAAAGTCTTGATTGCCAATCGTGGAGAAAGCGGCCGCTTGGCGGGCGCTTCTGCACATCGCAGTGCCTGCGCAGCAGGCGACGGCGATCTCGCCACCCTGTGCTGAGCAGAACATTGGAGCCTTGATATGAAAAAAGTTTTGATCGCCAACCGAGGCGAGATCGCCGTCCGCATCGCCCGCGCCTGTGCCGACTACGGCGTGCAGTCCGTCGCGGTGTATGCCAATGCCGACATCGACGCGCTGCACACCCGCATGGCCGATGAAGCCTATGGGCTGGATGGCGACCGCCCTGCGGACACCTACCTCAACGTCGAAAAGCTCCTGGCCATCGCCCAAAAAAGCGGTGCCGATGCGGTGCACCCCGGTTACGGCTTCCTCTCGGAAAACGCTGCCTTTGCCCAGGCCGTGATCGATGCCGGCTTGGCCTGGATTGGCCCTCGCCCGGCCACCATTGCCCAGCTGGGCGACAAGGTGGAGGCGCGCAAGATCGCCCTGAAGGTGGGCGCGCCGCTGGTGGTGGGCACGCCCGACCCGGTGAAGGACGCGAGCGAGGTGCTGGCCTTTGCCGAGCAAAACGGCCTGCCCATCATCATCAAGGCCGCGTTTGGCGGCGGCGGGCGCGGCATGAAGATTGCCTGGCGCATGGACGAAGTGGCCGAGCTCTATGAATCCGCCGTGCGCGAAGCCGTCACCGCCTTTGGCCGGGGCGAGTGCTTTGTGGAGCAGTTCCTCGACAAACCCCGCCACATCGAGGCCCAGGTGCTGGCCGACACGCATGGCAACGTCGTGGTGATGGGCACGCGGGATTGTTCGCTGCAGCGGCGCAACCAGAAGCTGGTGGAAGAAGCCCCCGCGCCTTTCATCACCGAAGCCCAGCGCGAACGCATCCACACCGCTGCACGCGACATTTGCGCCGCCGCAGGCTATGTGAGCGCAGGCACGGTGGAGTTTTTGCTGAGCCAGAGCGGCGCCATCTCGTTCCTGGAGGTGAACACCCGCCTACAGGTGGAGCACCCGGTAACGGAACAAACCACCGGCGTGGACCTGGTAGTGGAGCAACTGCGTGTGGCCGATGGCCTGCCGCTGTCCATCACGCAAACGCCCGCGCCGCTGGGCCACTCGTTCGAGTTCCGCATCAACGCCGAGGATGTCGGCCGGGGATTCTTGCCCACGCCCGGCCCAGTGCAGTGCTTTGATGCCCCCTCGGGCCCCGGCGTGCGGCTGGATACGGGCGTGCAGACCGGCTCCGTCGTGCCCGGTACGTTCGATTCGCTTATGGCCAAGCTCATCGTCACCGGCGCAACCCGCGAACAGGCCCTGGCCCGCGCCCGCCGTGCGTTGCGCGAATTTCAGATCGACGGCGTGGCCTCGGTGCTGCCCTTCCACCGCGCGGTCATCGACCACCCGGATTTTGTGGGAGCCGACGGCTTCAAGGTACACACCCGCTGGATCGAATCTGACTTTGCCACACCACTGGCCGCTGCCGTGCGGGCTGCGCCCGCAGCCGACACCAGCCTGCTGCGCACCGCCATCGAAATCGATGGCCGCCGCGTTCAGCTGGGTCTGCCCGCCGTGCTGCTGCAAGGCCTGGCGGCTGCAGGCGGGCAGGGGGCTGGTGTCGCCGCATCGGCAGAGGCTGCGGTGGATGCCGCCGCAGTCACTTCGCCTATCGCCGGCAACCTGCACGCCTGGAAGGTGGCCGATGGCGACACGGTGCAAGAGGGCGACGTGATTGCCGTGATGGAAGCCATGAAGATGGAGATGCAGGTGACAGCGCATCGCGCAGGGCGTGTCACCTTGGTGGCGGCTGCGGGCAGCGCCCAGGCGCTGGGTGCGGTCATTGCCCGCATCGCCTGAAAGACCTGGGCTCAGGTCTGGCTTGGTTCTGGCTCAGGCTTGAGGGCAGGCCACAAAGGCGGGCAGTTGCTCTGCCGCAGCAGAGTAGGCTGCCAGTGCAGGATGCTTGGACTCTGGCACGCACCCAGGTATCAGCAACTGCGTGAAGCTCCAGGCTACGGCGCAGGCGATTCGCCCGTGGGTGAGTGGCTCTGTGTCTGCTTGCATCGGCACGCGTTGCAGTTCGGCTTCCAGCAGTTCAAAGGCGGAATTGCGCTGGCGCTCGACACGTTCCAGCCAGGGGGCGTGCTGCTTCTCGGCGGGGCGCAGCTGCTGCTCATACACGGTTTGCACGGTTTTCTCGCAAGCGGCCAGAGCCAGCCCGGTCAGGCGCAGGTCGTGCAGTTGGTCTGCGCTGGCGCTGGATATCAAGCTGCGCCCGGTGTTCCCAGATCGCAGGGCACACCGTTCGATCCACTGCAGGATCAGGGTCGAGTCCATGAGTACCACCCCCTCGTCCGTAACGAGGGTAGGTGCTTTGACGATGGGGTTGGTGCGAGCAAAGTCATCGAACTGGCGAAACACCGACACGGGCTGGTGTTCGAAAGTGATATCCAGTGCGTGCAGGGCTACGGCGACGCGGCGGACGTAAGGTGAGTCGAGCATTCCAATGAGTTGCATGGCAGGGGTGTGTTGGGACAAAACAGAGCCTCAGCGTAGACACGCTGCCCCGTGCTGTACAGGGTCAGTCATCGGAATGGAGGGGCCTAAACCGATGGGGCATTGGCTCAATCCACGGCGGCCTGGAAAACAATAGAGGCTGCCTGCTCTTCAACCGTCTTTCCTAGCGCACACCATGACACTCGACAAAAAAGACTGGCTCATCCTTCAGGCCCTGCAGACCGATGCGCGCCAAAGCCTGGCAGCGCTGGGCAAGCGCATCGGCCTCTCTCAGCCCGCCATGAGTGAGCGCGTGCGAAAGCTGGAAGAGGCTGGAGTGATCGAGGGCTACAGCGCCCGCGTCAACTTGCGTGCGATTGGCGTCGGGCTGGTCGCCATCATCCGCGTGCAGACCGACCACCGCGGCATTGCGCCGTACGTTGCATTGTTTGAAAGCATGCCTGAGGTGCTCTCTGCCGACCGTGTCACTGGAGAGGACTGCTTCATTGTGCGTTGCGCTATTCCTGCGCCGTCTGATCTGGAGAGGGTGGTGGATGCGCTGGCCCAGTACGGGGCTGTCACCACGTCGCTGGTCCTCTCCAGTCCTGTGCACAAGCATGTAACAGTGGAGACCCTGGCGATGCCTGAACGTTGATCGCAGCGTTGTATCCGTCTCCGCCTGCAACTTGCATCAAAGGGCCATCTTGGGTGGATAGGGGCTGCGCACGGGTCTGCACCTCTTTGGGGCTTTCGCCATTAAAAGACCTTGGGTTGGCACCATTTGGGTGCCAAACTGGGTTCGCATCAGTTCCTCCTGGAAAATCGCACCAATGGGGCTCCCAATTTCCTGATTTAGATCGCAATTCCGTTTAAAGCCGGGGTATCACCCTCTAACTTTTCGGTTGACATTGGCCCGCTCTGGCATATCGTCCCATGTTTACAAATGTATCAAGGGACAAGAGATGGGGGCTACGAGCTACGGCTTGACGGATTTGAAGGACATTGCCAGCGGCGCCGCAATTCTGGCGAGCGGTGGCGGGGGTAGTTTCAGTGATGCTTGCGCCATCCTGGCGGAGCTGGCGGCCCAGCCGGGGCCGGTCAATGTCCCAGTGCAGGACTACGATGGCAGCACCAATGCCTGTGTGCTCGCCATCATGGGCTCGCCCGACGCTGCCGAAGGGCTGACGCTTTCGACCATCACCCAGTCGGTGCAGAACACCGTGAATGTGATGCAGGCGACTCTGGGCGCATCCCTTGGGGCTTTTGTGCCGGTGGAGATCGGCCCGATCAATTCGCTGGTGCCTTTGCTGGGAGCCATGCTCTACCCCGGTGCTGTGTGGGTGGTAGACGGCGACGGCGCTGGCCGCGCTGTGCCCCAGCTGCCCCAAACCACTTTTACCGGCAACCCCGCTCTCGCTCCTTGCCCAGCGGCCCTGGCCAGTGATGCTGCCACGCAGGCAGATGTGCAATCTGCGGTGCTCGGCGCTACGACGGCTGCGCAGGTGGAGTCTTTGGCAGGCGGCGTGGTGGGCGGGTTTGGTGGCTATTCGGGCATTGCCATGTGGCCATCTGTGCAGGGCAACGGGTTTGCCCTGTCTGGTAGCTACATCCCCGGCACCCTGGGCCAGGCCCGTGCCCTGGGTGAATTTTTGCGCAACGCTGCTGTGCCGCCGCCCACCCAGGCGGTGGCCGATGCCATCCAGATGATCACCCAGCGCGCAAGCTGGCCGGTGGTGACCAATTTCTACATCACCAGCGTGACGCAGAGCACAACCGCTGCATCCCTGGACACGGGCATCGTGCGGCTGGACAACCACCCTGATCCCGCCCAGAGCACAGAGACGCACACCATCTATACGCTGAACGAGAGTCTCATCATGTACTCCTCGCTCTCGCAAAAGCCGGATGTGATTGCGCCGGATTCGATCTGCTACTACTCGGAGGGCACAGGGCAGGGCTTCTCGAACGCGAGCAGCGATCTGCAGCCCTACTACGATACGGTGAAGGGCTGCAGCACCGGTGTGCCGGTGAGTGTGCTGGCTGTGCAGGCCGCGCCCCAGCTGTATGGAACGCCGGGTGTCGTGGCCTCGTTTGCAACGCTGTTGCGCAGCCTGGGCTACGCAGGGGCCATGCCGCAAATGTGACCGCATGGAGTTTGCCAAGCCGCCTGGCGGCCCCCCTCACCCGGACGCTGCCTCTCACCCAGAGGCGGCCTTCTCTGCCGAACATGCTGCTCCTGCTGATCCAGGTGCATCTGCGTCGGCGCTACCCCACAACGATGAGGCTGAGCTCAACAAGGACCGGTTGGAGCTGGCCCTGGAGGCTGCCGGACTGGATTTGTGGGAGAACGATCTGGTAACAGGCGCAGTCACCCGCAAGGCCACCAAGACGTTTACCGAACTGGGATTCACGCTTGATGAGATGGCATCAGCGGTGCCCGATATCTACGACCTATTCCATCCCGACGATGTGGAAGTGGTGCGCCAGGCGGTGCACGACCACCTCGGCGGGGTCACGCCACAGTACCGATGCGAATTCCGCTTGCGCTCCAAGCAGGGTGAGTGGGTGTGGTTTGCCAACTATGGCCGCATCATGGACACGCACACCAGCACGCCTGGACGGCGGTTGATTGGTGTGACCTTCAACATCCATGACCGCAAACAGCGTGAGCAGGAAATTGCTCAGATCAATCAGCAACTGCGCGAGCAGAACGCGCTGCTGCAGAAACTCAACGCCGAGTTGGAGAGATTGGCGTCGAAAGATGCCTTGACTGGCCTTGCCAACCGACGCTCTTTGATGGAGCAGGGCCACAACGAATGCCGACGGGCAAGGCGCTTCGGTCATCCGCTGTCAGTCTTGGTGGTGGATATCGATCTCTTCAAATCCGTCAATGACACCTGGGGTCACCTGATCGGGGACCGCATGATTTGCGCCGTGGCGCAGGTATGCCAGACGCGCAAGCGCGCAGGCGTGGATATCGTGGCGCGGTTTGGCGGCGAAGAGTTCGTGATCGTGTTGCCCGAAACCGACGGGCCCAGTGCGTTGCGCGCGGCCGAGTCGCTGCGTGCCGAGGTGGAGGCGATGAGCGTTCCCATCAACGATGAAGAGTTGCGCCTTGCCGTCACTGTGAGTATTGGCGTGGCCACCAGCATGCCAGACGACCCGCAGGAATTCGAAACCTTGGTCAACCGTGCCGATCACGCGCTGTACAGAGCCAAGGGCACCGGGCGCAACACGGTGTACTGCGCTGATGATGGAAACCTGCCTCTGTTTGATGCAGGATGAGTGGAGCTGGGTGCAGCCCGGTAAGGCTCCCTTGGGCTGTCGGGCTTCTCAGGTGCGATACGAGCCGGTGGCTCCGAGAGTCCACTTAATCGGAGTTCTGGTTCGCCAATTCAGCCAGCTCGGCCAATCTGGCTTGTATGGCTGAGTGGTAGTGGGGCTCCGCTAAACCGGGCT
Source organism: Acidovorax sp. DW039 (assembly GCF_037101375.1). Lineage (NCBI taxonomy): Bacteria > Pseudomonadati > Pseudomonadota > Betaproteobacteria > Burkholderiales > Comamonadaceae > Acidovorax > Acidovorax sp. DW039. The sequence goes on from NZ_AP029019.1 coordinate 1,712,890, forward strand.
GCAGCAACTCGCGCAACAGAGCGGCACTGTTGCAGTACCAAATGGGTTCAAAGCCGCCGAATCTGAGGTCCACCACCATTTTTCGGCACACCGCTTCACTCAGGTGCCGGTTGGTTTTGAGCGCTGCCAGCAGGTCCCAGCGGGCCGTGTGCGCAGGAGGTATGGCATCAAGGTCCTTCACCAGCATGAGCTGTATCAGCGGATTGCGGGTGTGTGCGGCCACCAGTTGCATTCGCGTAAAGGCCTGCTTTTCCTGCGTGGTGAATGAATCCTGATAGTCCTCTGATGGCCCGCTGCCATGTGCCACCAGCTGCGCAATATCGCGGTGGGCTGTGTCCAGCGCCTCGGTCGTCAGAAATTCCTCTACCGTGGCTTTGGGCGAGGTATGGAACAACGCAATCAGCGCGTTGTTGGAAGTCTCCAGATCTTCATCCCGAGCGAGGGCCTGGAGTACCTCTGGTCCTGCGAGCAGTTTTCGGGCGACCGCTCTGCGCACGGCCTTGCTGCTGTCGGTTGCCAGCAAACGCAAAAGCTCCGCATCTATGGTGCTGTCGGCCACCCGCTTGCGCTGGCTACTGTCCAGCCCCAGCACGTTTTCATGGCCTGCCTTGATGGCCTGTTGGGGGTTGAAGGCCGGTTTGGGTGTGGATGGCTTGGCTCGCTGTGCCGTAAGGTGCTGGGCCACCGCGGCTTCGATCACGGCATCGTTTACCTGCACGGATGGAAAGCGCTCAGCCAGGTTTCTTCGTGCCGCCCGGCTGACTTCGTCATGCTTGTCGTGCAACAGGCTCAGCAGCACGTCACTGCTGGCATGGCGGGATGTCGCCAGGTGCAGTCGTTCTGCCTTGCGGGGGCTGTTCACAAAAAAGCGTGTGATCGTTGAGGAGGTGTTGGCGTGCATCCCGATGATCTTGCGCAGCATGGCATCGTCGCGGATCAGCATGTCCTCCAGCACATCGGCGGGGCACTGGCGGTGTTTGGCCAGAAGCCGCATGGAGTCAGGCACCAGCTCCTTGGCATAAGCATCCTTCCTGCTTTGCCAGATGAAACGCAACTGCTCTTGCGTCAGCAGCTTGTTCAGGACCAGCGACTGCTCCCAGGGGAAGAACCACAAGCGGTCCAGGCCAGTGGTCACCTTTGGTGAGCGGAGCAGCGCAAAGATGAAGTCCAGCAGCACCGGGTCTTTGCTCTTTTTGACGGTGGTTTCCAGCTCCAGCAGCGCATGGGCCATGCGCAACGGACTGTCTGCGCTGGCGGCAGCCTTTTGTGCGGTCTCCGGTGTCAGCTTGCCTGCCAGGGCTGCCTGCAAAAGTGGGAGGTCTTTTTCTCCTAATCCATTGACAGAGCGCATGAAGCGGCGACGTTCCTCGCTCTCGCTGAAGTAGCGATCCATGCCCTTGAAAAGCGCTTCCAGTACGGCGAGTTCTTCGTGGCTGGGCGGGGCGTCAGTGGTGTTCACGGCTAGGGTCCAAGGGTGGAGGATGACGCTGGGAACTATACGTGCCTGATTGCAGGGGGCGATGGACAAGTTGTCCAGTCTTCTTTGATACGGGGCAAATGGGGGTTGCCCGTTGAAGATGCTTTGAACGGCGTCGAAAGAGCGCAGAGCGCTCTATTTTTTATAGTGGTGGAGGCTGCTGTCTGAGCCCCATGCACCACAGCATGATCAATGCAGCAGTCACAGCGCACGCCATGATGAATGCATGAGGCTGCCGAACTGCCAAGGTGTGCTCCTGCCGAGCCGCCACGACGAAAAGACCGTGAGAGGGTGCTGGACTGCGCGGCACCTGGGCAATGGTGCGACCGTATGCATCAATATGCTGGTGGTCGCCATCTGTGTTGACGCGCACGATATCTCGGCCCGTCTCTACAGCGCGCAGGCGCGCAAACTGGGCAAACTGGTACGCATAGAGCCCTGCTTGCGCATCCTCATCGTTGGTTTGCCAGACTGCGAGTTGCGCGCCATTGCGCACCCGCTGCGCCAAGGTTGCGGGGAAAAGAATTTCAAAACAGAGCAGCGGCGCAATGGTGATAGTTCGCTCGGTGTTGCTGCTGCCCCGTAGTTGCGGGAGCATGGGTGGTGCTTCTTCGCCAGCGGTGAACCAATGGGCACGGCCGTGCTGTGCCAAGGGATGCAAGGCTGCAGCCAACCAGGGCATCGATTCGGTAGCGGGTAAAACTTCCTGAAATGGAACGAGATGCTCTTTCGGAATGAACAATGCGGGATCGGTGACCTTTTGCTCTGGTTGCAGCCATACACTGCCTGTACGTGCCTCGTACGGCGCTTCAATGGCACGGGAAAATGCGGTGTGCGCCAGCTCTGATCCGTACATACGGAATTGCGTGCCCACCAACAACAAAGGTGTCTGCCATTGCGCCACGCTTTGCTGCAAAGTTCGGCGCATGCTTGGCATGTTGGGCATTCCTGGTACGTTGACACCTTCTGGCCAGACCAGTATGTCGGGCGACTGCGCGATGGCGGCCTCGCTGGCGCGGAGAGCCAAAGGAATGCGATCAGTGCCCGGTTCGGGAAGCCCTGAGCCGATCACGCCCACCCGCACGCTGTTGGATGGTTTCACCGCAGTCTGATCTGATTTCGCCACGCGCCAAGCACCATACGTCCAAGGCAGAGCAATCACTCCTGCTACCAGTAACCCGCTGGCAAGCGCTTTGCGGTAGGAGTTCCGTTGACGCCAAGCCCAGTACATCAGGGTGTTGATCAGCAGCAGCCAGCCCGTGAGGCCCCACATGCCTGTGGCGTGAATGAACTGAATCTCTGCAATCAACCGGGCCTGCGACGCACCCAGTGCCCACCAAGGCGCGTTGGTGGCCAGCAGGGTGGTTTGCGCCCACTCCAGCACCACCCCCATCGGGACCCACACTGACAGCGCCCAGCCCGTGGTGAAATGCCTGCGTAGCAGCACATAGCTGGCAGGTAGCAGCCACATACCGATGGCGTTGACCAGCAGCGCACCAACCCAGGGCCCCAGCAGCACCATGAGAGGAAGCACTTGGGTGACTTGATAGGTGAGTGCGAATACAAAACAGCACCACCATGGGTGCTGACGACGCTCCAGCGCGATCAGCAGAGGTACCAGAGCGCACCAAGCCAGGGGCTCAAGAAAAAGGCCTTCCCATCGGGGGAAGGCCAAGGCGCAGATCAAACCTGCGGTCGCGGCTAGAGTCCAGCCAGACGAGAAAGCCCGCAGACCGAGCTTTCGATCAGTACCCGTTGGGGTTGGTGCACTTATTGACGCAGATATCGCGTTCATTGCCGGTGAGACCAAACATGCTGCAGTAGGTGTTGCAACACAGCGGATTTTTGACTCCGCACACTGAACGCATGCAGTTCATGCTGATACTCAATGCCGTGTTGTAGTTGGGGTATACCGACTTGCCCGCTGCCAACCATGTCTCCAGGCTGCGGATGGCTCCGGTGTCCCGATGGGGTTCAAAGCACGAAGCCAGCTGGGTCTTGAAGGCAGGCTCTGAGGGACTGGAAGCCATGACTGATCCCCCCCAGAAGGTGGCGCTGAATGCAATGAGTAGGCAGATGAATCGCTGAAGCATGGAGAGTCTCACTCAGTTGGGATGGTTTATTGCGCGGCCACTGAAGTGGTGTAGGTATTCGCACCTGTGTAGCTCAAACGCAGGGTGGACTTGTCGGGGGCGCTGATGAGCACCTGACCCGCCGCGACATCGCTGAATTCGTCAGTGCTGGTGAATAACAGGGGGCTTTCGGTGACGTACTGGAAACGTGTCAACGGCAGCTGGCGGCTACCCATGGTCCCTTCAGCTCGGACGGTTCCCGCGAGTTGCATGCCGTTTTTCAGGTCGATGGTGGCTTTAAATCCCTCTCCCGCCAACACGTAGTCTCGGTTATTACCTTGGTAGTGGACTTGGTAGTTCATATCTTTGAAGTGATAGCCCTGTGCGTTGCTACCGAACCAGAAAGCGCTGGTGATGGTCTCGCGGTTCGTCTCCAAGCCGTCCACGGTCAGGTAACGGGTGACCGTTTCTTCTTCGGTGCGATATGCAATATCCATCGTCGCATCGGTCAGAAAGGTGTAGCGCACAGTTCCCCCGAGGCTGGTGAGCAGACGTATACCTGGCATGAGCTCTTCGCCATCATCAAAACGGCAGTCGCTGAACTCAATGATGTCCTGACCGTCCAGCTCGCGATAGCGGTAACTGCCTCCAGCGTCGCAGGCAGTTTCAGTCACAGTGTCCTTGGTTGCGGTACCGCCGGACTTGAGTTGCTGATGCTTCTGTACCAGCGCATAGGCTGCGGCGTAGACCCGCTTGCTTTTTGCCATGGGCAGCTCATCCACATTGATGGCAATACCAAGAGCCATGTAAGGCGTTTGCACGGCGGTCTGCTCGGCCAGAGAGTAATCCTTGGCAGAAATTTGTGGGGCGGATGTCCCGCCACCACCACAGCCCCCTATCGTGATAGCAAGTGCCGCAGGGGTCAGCAGGTACGCAAAGCGGAAGAGGCTAGGCTTTTTCATCGTTGTGTGGTGAGTTTTGTATGCGCTTCCCGACGGATCCCCTCCCTCGGTAGCGGCGCGGAATTTACGACAAGCATTCGGGCTCGTCCAGAAAAATATGGCATTGCATATTTCGAGCATTGGCGGCCGCTTTTCAGTGCCGAGTGAATGCCCGGCATACGCCACCCGGCGTATTTCCCGAAACGGGGGGGCTCTCCAGAATCAACCCCATCGCACCACACAACCCTCGGGATGCCTTCCGAGGGCAGGGCGAAGCGGTTTGACCCCTTACCTACCGGAGAAGCTCACATGCAACGTCGTTATTCCCTCAAAGCCCTCGCTGCTGCCGCCGCGCTGGCCGGTCTGTCTGCACTGCCAGCCCACGCCCAGGACACGATCAAGGTCGGTATCCTGCACAGCCTCTCGGGCACCATGGCCATCTCCGAGACTGTGCTGAAAGACACCGTGCTGATGGCGATCGACGAGATCAATGCCAAGGGCGGCGTGCTGGGCAAGAAGCTGGAGCCCGTGGTGGTAGACCCAGCCTCCAACTGGCCGCTGTTTGCTGAAAAGACCAAGCAATTGCTGACCCAGGACAAGGTTGCCGTGATCTTCGGCTGCTGGACCAGCGTGTCCCGCAAGTCGGTGCTGCCTGTGGTGGAAGAGCTTAACGGCCTGCTGTTCTACCCCGTGCAGTACGAGGGTGAAGAACTGTCCAAGAACGTGTTCTACACCGGTGCTGCGCCCAACCAGCAAGCCATCCCTGCGGTGGATTACCTGATGAGCAAGGATGGCGGCAGCGCCAAGCGCTGGGTGCTGCTGGGTACGGACTATGTGTACCCCCGTACCACCAACAAGATCCTGCGCGCCTACCTCAAGAGCAAGGGCGTGAAGGACAGCGACATTGACGAGAAGTACACCCCCTTTGGTCACAGCGATTACCAGACCATCGTGGCCGACATCAAGAAGTTCAGCCAGGGCGGCAAGACGGCCGTAGTGTCCACCATCAACGGTGACTCCAACGTGCCGTTCTACAAGGAACTGGGCAACGCAGGTTTGAAGGCCAAGGACGTGCCGGTGGTGGCCTTCAGCGTGGGTGAAGAAGAACTGCGCGGCGTGGACACCAAGCCGCTGGTGGGCCACCTGGCCGCCTGGAACTACTTCCAGTCCATCAAGAACCCCGAAAACACCGCCTTCATCAAGAAGTGGAGCGACTACGCCAAGGCCAAGAACATTGCGGGCCACAAGGACAAGCCGCTTACCAACGACCCGATGGAAGCCACCTATATCGGCGTGAACATGTGGGCCCAGGCCGTGGCCAAGGCCAAGAGCACCGAAACCGACAAGGTGATTGCTGCGATGGCTGGCCAGACCTTCAAGGCTCCCTCGGGCATCGTCAGCAAGATGGACGAGAAGAACCACCATCTTCACAAGAGCGTGTTTATCGGCGAGATCAAGGCCGATGGCCAGTTCAACGTGGTGTGGAAGACCCCTGGCCCCGTCAAGGCCAAGCCATGGTCTCCCTACATTGAAGGCAACGACAAGAAGGCCGACGAGCCAGAGAAGAAGTAAGCACTCTGACGGTGCCCAAGAAGGGAGGGCGCGTGCGCCCTCCCTTTTTCTTTGTGTGATTGCCTGCACCCGCTGCAGGCCTATTGGATGGTTCTATGTTGCGATGTTTATTGGCCTTGTGGGTCAGTCTGCTATGGATGGCAGGCAGCGCCCACGCATTGACTGCTGAGCAGGCCCTGGCGATGGCCTCGGGCGAGACCGATGACCGCATTGCCGCCTTGCAGCAGGCGGCTGCCGACCCCAGCGAGCAGACCCGCGCCTTTTTGCAGGCGCTGGCGGACGATGCCGTGAAGGTGGCAGGCAACAAGGCTTTCATCGTGCAAGGCAACAAAGGCGTGGACCCGATCACGGGTGCCGAGGTGCCTGTGCCTGCAGATGCCGAAGACATCATCAACAACAACCGCATGCGCGGAGAGATCGATACGGCCCTGGCGGGCCTGGCGCTGTTTGGCAAGGATGAAGCCCAGCGCCTGGCCGCTGCCAAGGCCTTGGCCAAAGAGCCAGATGCCGCCCGCCTGCCGCTGCTGGACAAGGCGCTGGCGCAAGAGACTGCGCCTGCCATCAAAGCCCAGCTGGAACTGGCCCGCGCCGCCACGCTGCTGGGCAGCGAGGACCCCGCCCAGCGCCTGGCGGCCGCGCAGGCCCTGGCAAAGCACGCCACGCCCGAAACGCGCCTGCTGCTCAACGAGCGCCTGAACACCGAAGAAGACCCCAAGGTCAAAGGCGCACTGCGCGCCGCGCTGCAGGCCATGCAAGGCCAGCTGGCCTGGGGCGAGCGCCTGGGGGCTGCGTTCTCCGGCATCAGCCTGGGCTCCATCTTGCTGCTGGTGGCGCTGGGCCTGGCCATCACGTACGGCCTGATGGGCGTGATCAACATGGCCCATGGCGAGCTGATGATGATCGGCGCCTACACCACTTACGTGGTGCAGGGTGTGTTTCAGAAGTTCTTTCCCGGCGCGTTTGACTGGTATCTGGTCGCCGCCGTGCCGCTGGCCTTCTTCACCTCGGCCCTGGTTGGCGCGGTGCTGGAGCGCAGCGTGCTGCGCTTTCTGTACGGCCGCCCGCTGGAAACGCTGCTGGCCACCTGGGGTATCAGCCTGGTGCTGATGCAATTGGTGCGCACCATTTTTGGTGCGCAGAACGTGGGGGTGGAAAACCCCTCGTGGATGAGCGGTGGCGTGCAGGTGCTCTCCAACCTCACGCTGCCCTACAACCGGCTCGTCATCATCGGCTTTGCGATCGCGGTGCTGCTGGGCATGGGCTACCTGATTGCCCGCACGCGCCTGGGTTTGTTTGTGCGTGGCGTCACGCAAAACCGCCCCATTGCCTCGTGCATGGGCGTCAACACCGCGCGCATCGACACCATGGCCTTTGCGCTGGGTTCGGGCATTGCGGGCCTGGCGGGCTGCGCGCTGAGCCAGGTGGGCAACGTGGGTCCTGACCTGGGCCAGAGCTACATCGTCGATGCCTTCATGGTGGTGGTGCTGGGCGGTGTGGGCCAATTGGCGGGCACGGTGTATGCCGCGCTGGGGCTGGGCATTTTGAACAAGTTCCTTGAAGGCTGGGCGGGCGCAGTGCTGGCCAAGATTGCGGTGCTGGTGTTCATCATCATCTTCATCCAGAAGCGGCCCCAGGGCATCTTCGCGGTCAAAGGGCGCACGGCAGATTGAGTGGCCGCACGAGAACCATCATGACGACTCCATCTCCTACCTCTCTCCAACTGCCCGCACCCGCGCCGCTGCTCACGCGCGGTGGCTGGTCGGCCTTCATCGTGGCACTCATCGTGGTGTGCGCAGTGGCCCCCGTGCTCAACCTGTGGGTGCCTGCAGGCAGCATGTTCCACCTGTCGGACTACGCCGTGGCGCTGCTCGGCAAGATCATGTGCTACGCCATCTGCGCCCTGGCCATGGACTTGATCTGGGGCTACACCGGCATTTTGAGCCTGGGCCACGGCCTGTTCTTTGCGCTGGGCGGCTACGTGATGGGCATGTACCTCATGCGCCAGATTGGCCGCGATGGCAACTACAAGAGCGACCTACCGGACTTCATGGTGTTCCTGGACTGGAAGGAGCTGCCCTGGCACTGGGCCCTGTCCGACAGCTTCATCGCTACGCTGATTCTCATCGTGGCGGTGCCGGGTGTGATTGCCTTCGTGTTCGGCTACTTCGCCTTCCGCTCGCGCATCAAGGGCGTGTATTTCTCCATCATCACCCAGGCCATGACGTATGCGGCCATGCTGCTGTTCTTCCGCAACGAGACGGGCTTTGGCGGCAACAACGGGTTCACTGATTTCAAGCGCATTCTGGGCATGCCGATTGCCACGCAGAACATGCGCATGACGCTGTTTGTGCTCACCGGTCTGGCGTTGCTAGGCTTCTTTTTGCTGGCCCGCTGGTTGGTGCGCAGCAAGTTTGGCCGCGTGCTGCAGGCCGTGCGCGATGCGGAGAGCCGCGTCATGTTCTCGGGCTACTCACCGCTGCCCTACAAGCTCACCATCTGGACCATCAGCGCCATGATGTGCGGCGTGGCAGGCGCGCTGTATGTGCCGCAGGTCGGCATCATCAACCCCGGCGAGATGAGCGCTGCCAACTCCATCGAGATCGCTGTGTGGGCGGCAGTGGGCGGGCGTGCCACGCTGATCGGGCCCATCGTGGGTGCGTTCATCGTCAACGGGGCCAAGAGCTGGCTCACGGTGACGGCACCGGAGTTCTGGCTGTACTTTTTGGGCGCGCTGTTCATTGCCGTCACGCTGTTCTTGCCAAATGGCGTCGTGGGTCTCGTCAACAAGTTCAAAGCCAAGAAGGGAGACGCGCAATGACGCCCGATCTGATGGAAGAAGGTGCGCGCCGCGTGGAGCGGCTGCAGGCACCGGTGGTGGCAGGGCAGACCGAGTCGGGCGGGCGTGCGGCAGGCTTCTCGCGCATCGCCACGCCGGGTGAGGTGGATGTGACCCATGGCCGCATCCTGTACCTGGAAGATGTGCATGTGAGTTTTGACGGCTTCAAGGCCATCAATGGCCTGAACCTGGACATTGCCCCTGGCGAGCTGCGTTGCATCATCGGCCCCAACGGTGCGGGCAAGACCACGATGATGGACATCATCACCGGCAAGACGCGTCCGCAAAAGGGCTCGGTGTTTTTCGGCTCCACCATCGACCTGCTGCGCCACAACGAGCCCGAGATTGCCAGCCTGGGCATCGGCCGCAAGTTTCAAAAGCCCACGGTGTTCGAGCAGCTCACGGTGTTCGAGAACCTGGAGCTGGCGTTGAAGACCCACAAGGGCGTCAAGTCCAGCATGTTCTTCAAGCTGGACTCGGCGCAATCCGACCGTTTGGCCGAGGTGTTGCACACCATTCACCTGGCGGGCGGCGTCACGCGCCAGGCGGGCAACCTGAGCCACGGGCAAAAGCAGTGGCTTGAGATTGGCATGCTGCTGATGCAAGACCCCAAGCTGTTGCTGCTGGACGAGCCCGTGGCGGGCATGACGGACGACGAGACCGCGCGTACGGCCGAGCTGTTCCTCACCCTCAAGGGCAAGCACTCGCTGATGGTGGTGGAGCACGACATGGGCTTCATCCGCACCATCTCCGAGAAGGTGACGGTGCTGTGCGATGGCTCGGTGCTGGCCGAAGGCACGCTCGATCAGGTACAGGCAGATGAGCGGGTCATCGAGGTGTACCTGGGTCGCTGACTTGTTTTGCTATCAAAAACGTAGCTGCTTGCGCTTTATGAATAAGCGCTAGAGGCCTAAAAGCATAAATGGCTTGAATACCATGCTCACCGTAAACAACATCAACCAGTACTACGGCGGCTCCCACATCCTGCGGGACGTGAGCCTGACCGCCGAGCCCGGCAAAGTCACCGTGCTGCTGGGCCGCAATGGCGTGGGCAAGACCACGCTGCTCAAGAGCCTGATGGGCCTGGTGCCTATCAAGAGCGGCAGCATCACCTTTGATGGCAAACCTATCGACAAGGCCACGCCCTACGAGCGTGCCCGCGCAGGCATTGGCTTTGTGCCCCAGGGCCGCGAGATTTTTGGCCGCCTGACGGTGGAAGAAAACCTGCGCATGGGGCTCGCGTACAAGAGCGGCTCCACCCCCGTGCCCGCGCACCTGTATGAGCTGTTCCCGGTGCTCAAGCAGATGCTGGGGCGCAGGGGCGGGGATTTGTCGGGCGGGCAGCAGCAGCAGCTGGCTATTGCACGGGCTCTGGCTCCCGGCCCGCGTTTGCTGATTCTGGATGAGCCCACCGAGGGCATTCAGCCCAGCATCATCAAGGACATCGGCCGGGTGATCCGCATGCTGGCGGACCAGGGAGAGATGGCGATTTTGCTGTGCGAGCAGTACTACGACTTTGCCCAGGAGCTGGCCGACGAATACCTGGTGATGGAGCGGGGCGAGGTCATCGCCCGCGGCCCCGGCAGCGAGATGGAGGCCAAGGGCATCCAGAAGCTGGTCGCTATCTGAGCTTGCCAGCCATTACTGGCGGGCCAGCGCCGGTGGCGCGCCGCGCCAGCGCGCCATGCTGTCCATGATGAGCACGGTGCACACCATCCAGGTGCCGCCCAGCAGCCAGCCCGCCAGCACATCGCTCACGTAGTGCACGTGCAGCACGATGCGGCTCCAGCCCGTCGTGAAGATGAGGGCGCCCGCCATGCAGACCGCGGGCACATGCCACTGGCGGGGGAGCAAGCGCACAGCCATGTAGGCCAACATGGCATAGGCCACGATGGAGGCACTGCTGTGCCCGCTCGGAAAGCTGAATCCATCGGCATGGGCCGCGCCGTGCACATGCTCTGGCCGCACCCGGGCAAACACGTCTTTCAACACCTTGGTGAGTGCGCCATTGCCAGCCATGGCCACCACCCATCCCAAGGCCAGCAGCTTGTGCCTGCGCCACCACAGCGCCACAGCAACCACCAAGGTGAGCCCAGCCAGCACCCAGCTGTCCCCCAGATGGGTAAGGGCAGCAAACCAGTGCAGTGTGGCCATGCCCACCACCGTGCGCAACTGGTGGGCCACAGCTTCGTCAATGCGCCCCCATGGGCCGGTGGATTGCGTGCCTTCGGCCATCAGAGCGAGTAACGTCCCTCCCGCCAGCAAGGCCCCTGCTGCAGTCGCCATGGCCAACACCAGCAGTGCAAAGGCCTTGGACGGGTGCAGCATGTGCCGCAGCGGAGATTTCTGGTGGCGCATCAGGCGCAGGCCGATCAGGGCCAGAAAGCCCAACAACGCACCGAGCGTGGAGCCTGCGAGCCAGAGGGGGATGGGGTGGCTTGCCACCCAGAGAGCAAAGTTTTCAATGTCCATGGATCGGGGATTCGGTTCTTGAAACCTGAAGGGGCGTGTTTGTACACCATGGCCGTTAGATGCTGGTGCCAAGGCACGGCATGCGAAAGGGTTTGAGGCCCTCAGACACCGGAGGTGTAGTGCCGCAATGAGAAGCGAAGTTCCTGCGCGACCTTCGTCTGTAGGCGCGTGCCGACAGGCATCGGCGTACCTCACTGGCTGCGGCTCCTTCACTCACAGCTGACCATATTGCAGCGGCCGTGAATCTCCCGCTGCGCTGCCAGCCGCTCCTGGCTGTTTTCGCTTTCGGTCCCATTGAGCTTTGTTTGAACGAACGGCTTGCATGCCGTCTTGCCTCTCATGAATGAATTTCCTCGCCCCCATCTGTTGCATGCCCAAAGTCCGGTTCATCTGGTGGTGCCACTGCGACCGGGGGCTGATCTGGACTTGGCGCGATCCCAGTTGAGTGGCGCATTTGCCCATTGCGCGCACCCCGTCGTCTGGCATGTGCCGCGTGAGCGGGGTGGGATCGTGCAACTGGCCGCCCACGCCGCCAATGCTGCGCGCGACACCGCGGGGTTGCTGGTGGCTGCCGGGGGGGATGGAACCATCAACGCGGTGGCAGCGGCTGCATTGAAGGCGGGTGTACCCATGGGGGTGGTACCCATGGGCACGTTCAATTACTTCAGTCGCGAGCAGGGGCTGGAGCTGGATGCCGAGGCCGCTGTGCTGCAAATGCTGCAGGCGTTGCGGGAGGGCGATTTGCGACCGGTACAGGTGGGCTTTGTGAACCACCGGGTCTTTCTGGTCAACGCCAGTGTGGGGTTGTACCCGCGTTTGCTGGCCGAGCGTGAGCAGGCCACGCGGCGCTTTGGGCGCAAGCGCTGGGTGGCGACGGGTGCCGAGGTGTGGAGCATGTTGCGCCCTTCGGCCGGCAGGCGGTGGCGGGTGTTGGTGCGCACACATCAGGGCGGGCAGGTGTGTGAACAGGAGCATGTGGTGACCACTCTGTTCGTCGGCAACAACCCTTTGCAACTGGAGCAGGTGGGCCTGCCCGAGGCTGAGTCTGTGGCCCGCGGTGGCCAATTGGCTGTGGTGATGCTCAGGCCGCAAAGCCGCTGGGCCATGTTGCGCACCATCTGGCGTGCTGCGATGGGCCAGTTGGAGCAAGACCCGGCAGTGCTGAGTCTGGCTTGTGCCGAGCTGAGCGTGGAGCCTGCGGGATGGCGCCAGGGCAAGGTCAAAGTGGCCTTTGATGGTGAAAGCGAGCGCATGCATGCTCCCTTGCACTTCAAGCTGCACAGCCGCCCCCTGTGGTTGGTGGCGCCTACAGCCCTGGAGCGCAGCCCACAGGCGAGCACCGTGCAGGCCGGGGCAGATAAACCGGCCCCCGTACTGGCGGCAGTCTGAAGCCAATAAAGCACAGGAGTGAGCTATGGGCTGGGGAATGTCTCTGCACCCGCTGTCCTCCGATGGAGGGGGTGGGGCTTATTCGATGAGCCACCCGCTTTTTGCAGGCGGTGCCGATCCTGCTCAGCGCAACATCGCCGGGGCTGAAAATACTGAAGGGTCCCCTGCCCAAGAACAGGTTCAGGAAGGCACTGCAGGCCATGGCGCTCATCAGGCGAGGTTGATGCATCTGTCGGATCTGCACTTTGGTGCCCATGACCCCGCTGTATGCGCCGCAGTGCAGCGCCTGGCCCACTGGCTGGAGGTGGATGTGCTAGTGGTGTCTGGCGACCTCACCCAGCGCGCCACCCGCCAGCAATTTGCCATGGCGCATGACTTCATCAAGAGCCTGGGCACGCAGGAGCGGGTGGTTCTGGCCGGCAATCATGACCTTCCCCTTTTTGCGTGGTGGCTGCGTTGGGGGCGTGCCTACGACCGGTTCGCCGCGCAGTTTGGCGCGCAGTTGGAGCCGCACCAACAGGCCGGGCCGTTCACGGTGCTGGGGGTCAACACCACCAGGCCGTGGAGGCATGAGCGGGGCAGTCTTTCTGCCCTGCAGGTGGAGCGGGTGGCAACGGAGCTGCTCGCCGCTCCGAATGATGCGTGGCGCATTGTGGTCAGCCATCACCCGCTGGTGGCGCGTGGGGCGGAGGATCGGTCCCACCGTCCTTACCGGGCTGACGAGGCGGTACAGCGCTGGCGGGAAGCTGGGGCCCACATGCTGCTCTCCGGCCATGTGCATGAGCCCGGCCTGTGGGAGCCTCTGCCGGGCCTGTGGTCCTTGCAGGCAGGCACGGCCGTATCCTTGCGGCTGCGCAAAGGGCAGCCCAACAGTCTTCTGGTGCTGCAAAGCCTGCGGCCACCACCAGGGCAAGGGGAGTGCAGCGCCCAGCCCCAGCGACTTGCCCAGCGTTGGGACTTTGACAGGCGCACCAGCGACTTCGTCTGTGTGGAATCACGCTGCGTGATGGGATAACGCCCAAGCGTGCGCAAGGCTGAGGGAGCCTGTGTAAACCAGTGTCAACCGCTGGGCATGCGTGAGTGACCACACGGCATGCACGTAGAAACACGATATTGACCATCCTTCCTGCGGGGCCTATTCTGCCGTTGCGAGCTGTTGCTGCGGCGCGCTGCAGCAGGTGCTGTGGCCGGGCGCATGCAGCACGGGGCGCTTTGGATGGACTCTCACCTCCCAGTTATGGACAAAGAAACAACAGCCCCTCCTGCCGGTCCATCAGCGTTCGATGCGGAAGAAGTGTTCCAGCACCTGGACTCCCTGATCACCCGGGACAAAGGTGCCCCCTTGAGCAGCCTGGCGCGTGCAGAAATGTCTGCCACCCTGCACATGGCTGCGCAGAGCAGCGCGGCTCCGTTCGAGTTCGCCATGGTGACCCGTGAAGTCACCGTGGTGTGGGCCAAGCTGCGGGGCGGTCCTGTGACGGATCCACATGCTCCGCTATCGGCAGACCTGGAGCCTTTGAACCGGTGCCTAGCCAAGCTCATCGAGGTGGTGACTCGCTTTCAGGGCACGATAGACCAGCTGGCGGGTGACTCCATCAAGGTGCTGTTCGGTGCCGAGAAGACGCGCGCTGATGATGTGGAGCGGGCAGTGATGTGCGCGGTGGAAATGCAGATGGCCATGCGCGATCTGAATATGGAACACATGCGAGACCGCATTCCGCAGGTGTTCATGGGAATTGGCGTCAGCACGGGCAAGGCGCTGGCGGGCCGTATCGGGTCCCAGGCGTTTTCGCACTTCACCGTGATCGGTGATCTGGTCAATCTGGCGTTCAGGCTGCAGGCTTTCAGCCTTCGTGGGCAGGTGCTGATCAGTGAACAGACCTACGACCGGTGCTGGGGCCTGGTGTCTGCCACCGCTCCCATGCAGGTGTTTGTCAAAGGCTCTGCCCAGCCCGTGACCATGCGGGAGCTGGTGGCCATTCCCACGCGCCGCCTCAAGGTGCCTCGGCAGGAGTTCCGCCGCAGCCATCGGGTGGAGGTACGCATACCTTGCACCTACCAGATCGTGCAGGACGGGGTGGTGCTGCCGCATGTGGCTCAGGCGGTGATTCGGGATATGGGCTACCACGGTGCGATGCTGGACCTGGTGGAGCCTCTGGACTTGCAGGGCGAAGTGCGCCTTTCCTTCGACCTGACGCTGGTGCAGTACCAGGCCCGGGACATTTACGCGCGCGTCGTCACCGTCAAAACCGAAGATGCACGTGCGATGGCGGGTGTGGAGTTCACCTCCACCAGTGCGGAGTTTGATGCACGCACACAAATGTTTGTGCAGATGATGGTGGCCGCGGCCTGACTCGGCAAACTCAGCAGCCCAGTTTTTGCGCCAGCTGCAGCAAGCTGCTGCAGTGCAGGTCGTTTCCTGGCTGAGGCGACACGTCCTTGGGATGTTGGGCTCCAAACTCCAGGGGCCTCTCGATGTAGCAGGTGCGCAGCCCGCACTGCGCGGCGGCGGCAAGGTCGTCATGGTGCGCGGCCACCAGGGCCACTTCTGAGGGATTCAAGTCAAACACCTGCGCCACCCCCAGGTAGGTGGCGGGGCTGGGCTTGTAGGCCTTGAACACTTCGGCACTCAGCACACAATCCCACGGCAACCCGGCCCGCTTGGCCATGTGGGTCAGCAGGCCGATATTGCCGTTCGATAGCGTCGTGATGATGAAACGCTTCTTGAGCCGGGTGAGCCCTTCCACGCTGTCGTGCCATGCAGCCAGCCTGTGCCATACGTGGTTGAGGTGTTGGCGCTGTGTTTCGCTCAGGTGCGCCAATCCAAACCGGGGCAATATTTCATCCAGGATGCCGCGGTGCAGTTCATCAATGCGCGTCCACCCTTGCTCGCCCCGCATGACCCGCGCCATGGCGGGCTGATAGCCTGCCCGCCACGCCAAAGCAAAGGCATCGCCATCCACATCGGGATACAGCGTCTGCATTTCCCGCACGATGCTGCCGTGCCAGTCCACAACGGTGCCGAAAATATCAAACGCCAGCACCTTCACCGTGCTGGCGATATCGGACGTGTTTTCTGAGTCAGTCATGGAGCCTCCGTCAGGTTGTTGAGGTTGTCGAGTCATCTTGGCCTGCATTGTCGTCGTGCCATGGGCGCTTCTCCAAAGAGGCGCATTCACCCGTCTCCTGCAGGCTCTCGCGCCTCGTGCTAAGGTGCGTCCCCTTTTCTGTTGCGGCTCCTCGTGCCGCTTTCTGTCTTCTTTCCCCGTCTACCCGCTCGCATCGCGCTTTGGCGCGGTAGAGCCTGTGCCCATGACTTTGCCTTCCCCCGTTGACGTATCTCCAACCCCAGTTGAATCCCGTGATGAACGCACGCTGGTACGTGCCGTGCTTGCGCTGGGGTTGGGCGGCTTTTCCATTGGTACGGGTGAGTTCGTCATCATGGGCCTGCTGCCCGAGGTGGCGCGTGACATTGGCGTGAGCATTCCGCAGGCAGGGCATGTCATCAGTGCATATGCGCTGGGTGTCGTGGTGGGGGCTCCTGTGCTGGCCGTGCTGGCTGCGCACTGGGGTCGCCGCGCCTTGCTGATGGCTTTGATGGCGGTGTATGCACTGGGCAACTTTGCTTCTGCCATTGCGCCGGGGTACGCGTCCCTCAGTGCCATGCGTCTGCTCACGGGCCTGCCGCATGGGACCTACTTTGGCGTGGCCGCGCTGGTGGCCGCTGCATTGGCTCCGCCCGGACGGCGCGGACGTGCGGTGGGCTGGGTCATGCTGGGGCTGACGACGGCTACGTTGGTCGGGGTGCCGATTGCCGCCGCTTTGGGCGAGCATTTCGGATGGCGTGCTGCCTTTGTCTTTGTGGGGTTGATTGCGGTGGCTGCTGTGGTGCTGGTACGTTGCTGGGTTCCGGCCATCCCTGCGGCCGCCGGTGCCAGCCCCCTGCGTGAGCTGGGTGCCTTGGCGCGCAAGCAGGTCTGGTTCACGCTGGGTATTGGCGCTATCGGCTTTGGGGGCATGTTTGCCGTGTTCAGCTACATCAAACCTACCCTGATCGAAGTGGCGGGCATGCCCTCTGCGCTGGTGCCTTTTGTGCTGTCCCTGTTTGGTTTGGGCATGGTGGTGGGCAATGTGGTGGGCTCCCGCATGGCCGACAAGGCGTTGATGCCCACCGTGGGCAAGGTGCTGGGTTGGTCCATTGCTGTCATGGTGCTTTTCGTACCCGCGGCACATCACCCTGTCTCTGCGGCGGTGGCTACGTTTGTGCTGGGCACCCTGGTGGCCATAGGCCCGGCCTTGCAGATCCGGCTGATGGATGTGGCAGGCCATGCGCAAACGCTCGCTGCGGCACTCAATCACTCCGCCTTCAATGCTGCCAATGCCCTCGGTGCCTGGCTCGGAGGCGTGGCCATCGCGGCGGGGTGGGGTTGGACTTCCACGGGATGGGTGGGGGCGGTGCTGGGCCTGGGCGGCGTGGGCATGTACGCATGGTCACTGGCCAGCGAGCGTGCGGCGCTGCAGCAGAAATAGCTGGTCCTCTTGCGCTGGCGCGTGTGAGCTTGCGCTATATTGCAGACGGGTCGGCCTTTCTGCCGACCACGTCGCTCGGACGGTTCCGGGCGCTTACGTGAAAGTTCACCAGCATGTCTGCATCGCAAGGCAAGCGCCGCTTCGCGCGCATCGATCGCCTCCCTCCCTACGTCTTCAACATCACGGCTGAGCTCAAGCTTGCTGCCCGTCGCCGGGGTGAAGACATCATCGACATGAGCATGGGTAACCCCGACGGGGCCACGCCGCCGCACATCGTCTCCAAGCTCACCGAAGTGGCCCAGCGGCCCGACACCCACGGCTATAGCGCCAGCAAAGGCATTCCGCGCCTGCGCCGTGCCATCAGCCACTGGTACAAGGACCGCTATGCGGTGGATATCAACCCCGATACCGAGGCCATCGTCACTATCGGCTCCAAGGAAGGACTGGCCCACCTGATGCTGGCCACGCTGGACCGGGGCGATACCGTGCTGGTGCCTGACCCGAGCTACCCCATCCACATTTACGGCGCGGTGATTGCAGGCGCTGATATCCGCAGCGTGCCTGTGGCGCCCGATATCGATTTTTTTGCCGAACTGGAAAAGGCCATCCGCGGCAGCTACCCCAAGCCCAAGATGATGATCTTTGGCTTTCCCAGCAACCCCACGGCGCAGTGCGTGGAGCTGGATTTCTTTGAGCGGGTGATCGCCCTTGCCAAAAAGCACGACATCCTGGTGGTGCACGATCTGGCTTACGCAGACATCGTTTTCGATGGTTGGAAAGCCCCCAGCATCATGCAGGTGCCCGGCGCCAAAGATGTGGCGGTCGAGTTCTTCACCCTCAGCAAAAGCTACAACATGGCGGGCTGGCGCGTGGGCTTCATGGTGGGCAACCCCGACCTGGTGGCCGCCCTCGCACGCATCAAGAGCTACCACGACTACGGCACCTTCACGCCGCTGCAGGTGGCAGCGATTGCCGCGCTGGAGGGCGACCAGCAGTGCGTGAAAGACATTGCCGCCCAGTACCAACGGCGGCGTGATGTGCTCTACAAGGGCCTGACTGAGGCAGGTTGGGCGGTGGACTGCCCCAAGGCCAGCATGTACATCTGGGCGCGCATTCCCGAGCCTTACCGGCCTCTGGGTTCGCTCGAATTTGCGCGCCAGTTGCTGGAGAAGGCCAAGGTTTGCGTGTCACCCGGCATCGGCTTCGGAGACCATGGTGACGAGTACGTGCGGTTTGCCTTGATTGAGAACGAAGCCCGCATCCGGCAGGCTGTGCGGGGCATACGCGGCATGTTCAAGGCGGATGGGTTGCTGAAATTGCCTGCGCATCCGGCGCCCTGAATAGGGCGTGAGCGCGTGGGGCTACTGCAACGACTGCTTACGCCCCACCAGGCGACGGCCCCTTAAACTGCTGGCATGTTTTTGGACTACAACCCCGACGATCTGGATGTCACCATCTCTGAGTTGCTGGTAGCCACCAGCGATTCAGCAGACCCTGAGTTGCCTGCCGCCATTCCTCAGGTGCTGCAACTGCTGCGTACGCGCCTGGGGATGGACGTGGCTTTCGTCTCGCAGATCGTGGATGGGCAGAGAGTCATCAGAGCTGCCGACAGCGCCGCCGATTTCACTGCTGTGCAAACCGGTATGTCTGACCCGGTGGAGCAGAGCTGGTGCCAGCAGGTGATTGAAGGCCGCTTGCCTGAAGCGATTCAGGACGCGCGTCCTTTGATTGCCGCGGGCAAAGTACCAGACCCTGGCTTTCCCGTGGGCACACACCTCAGCACTCCAGTGCGTTTGTCGGATGGCGGGGTCTACGGCACCCTGTGCTGCTTCAGCCGTGGCGTGCAGGCTGAGGTCGATATTGGCAGACTCCGCTACACGGCCGATCTGCTGGCCTCCAAGCTTTCCCAAACGATATGAGCGGCCCGCCAATGCGCGGGAACCTCGCAAAAAAAAGGGCGTCCGTAGACGCCCCAACCTTGGATCGCTTGAAAAACACTGACGCGCACCGCCCGCAGGCGGTGCAAAAGAGAGCTCTTAGAAAGTGTGGCGGATGCCCACTGCAAAGCTCGTGCCGCTGGCGTTGAGCAGGCCACTGCCCACGGTGTTGGTGCGGGTGCTGTCGCGCATGGCCAGTGCATACAGGTCTGTGCGCTTGGACAGCCAGTAGTCATAACCCACGGTGAACACCTTGCGCTGCACGTTGCCGCCTGCAGAAGTGGCAGGGATGGGGCCCACGGCGTCGCTGGTGCGGCGCGACGCATAACCTGCCAGGATGTTGCCGGGGCCGACGGGCACGGAGGCGCTCAGGTCCCAGACCTTGTAGGACACGTTCAGCGGTGCTGCCTCTGTGCCCTTGTTCTCGATGCGGCCCAGGTGTGCCCACACCTTCACGACCTGGAAGTCATACGAGCCAGCCCACTGCCAGGAGCGTGTGTTGTTGGGCGATGTGCCGTCGGCAAAGGTCAATGGGTTCTTCTTCACGCTTTGCCATGCCAGCGATGTGGCCAGAGGGCCATTGCTGTAGGCCACGCGCAAGGCACGGTTGCCACCGCCTTGTCCTTCAGAGGCCGCATAGGCGGCTGCACCGGTAAAGCCTGCGATGTTGGGGCTGTCATACACCACAGAGTTGGTCCAGGCCGTGCCGCCCGTCAGCGGGCTGCCCACAAAAGTGACGAGGTTGAGCGGGCCGAACACGGTGGCGTCACCAAAGGCGTTGGAGGAGATGCTGTTGGAGAACATCAGCGTGGTGATGTTGCCCAGGCGCACGCGGCCAAAGTCCTTGTGCGACAGACCGACCCAGGCCATGCGCGAGAAGAAGGGGTCGGCGGCCACATTCACTGGTGCGCCAATGGCGTCGTTACGCCCAGCTGCACCGGTGTCGTTGCGGAAGAAGGACGACATCTCGAAGCTGGCAGACAGGCCGCCCCCCAGATCCTCATTGCCGCGAATGCCCCAGCGGCTGGTGGACAGGCTTCCGCTTTCCACCTTGCTCACGGCAGTATTCTGGGCATTGATGCCTGCCGCAGCGCCATTGAAACGGCCTACCGATGCGTCGATCAGCCCGTAAAGGGTCACGCTGGATTGGGCTTGGGCGCCCGCGGAAGCGGCGGTCAGCGCAGCCAGGATGGCCAGGGAGGAGAGGGAGTGTTGTCTCTTCATGATGAGTTTCTTTCTGAGTGGATGCCGGGTTGAATCAGGAGCGTGCTGGGCCTTGCGGGCCCTGCCGTGCTCTTGCGCGTACCGAGTTCCCTCCGCCCGCCATGGCGGGGCTTGGTGAACTCGGATGCACGTCGCACCTTGGGCTGCCGGGCGCTGTGGTGGCAGGCACAGCCTGTGCGCACCGAGATCGTGGCTGGTGCATGCAGGCTGCGAAAACGCCCGGCTTTGCTGGAGTGCGGGTAGATATGTGCATCGGTAGATAGTTATATTTATTAACTATATTTCCCGATACAAGTAGAAACCCCAGTCACCCTGTCAGTAAGGCCTGGTTTGCGTTTGCTGCGCCGCGCCCGTGCTTTGGAAGGGAGACCGTGTTTGGCGCGTGCTTAAGGCAGGCTCTCGGCTGGATGAAGCGGGCAATGCAGTCGGTGCCGCCTGGCGGGCACCAGGCAATACGCGCCATCACGCCCCGGCGGCGCACAGAGTGCCTTGAGGGGCAGGATCAGGGAAAGCCCTGAGTCGATTTCGCGACGACTCCCGGGCTTCAGGCCTGCGCTGTGTTGTGGTGAGAAGCGTTTAGGCATCGGCACGAAGGGCTGTGGATGCCTTCTGATGCCCTCTGCCTCTGTCTCAAACCTGCGCAGATCGCATCACTGTGGAAAGTGAATTGCTATTAAATATGTAGCTGCTTGAGCTCTGTATTCGTACTTCAGGAGCATGTTTGGCGTAGCTCACACGACCCGGCGGGGCGGCCATGGCCAGGCGTTCCGTCGCGGGCAGTACAAGCACGATGGCAATACGGGTCAACAACGCCAAGAGGGTGTGTGAGCCGCTCTTGCCATGCCCACAGCGGGATCACATCGCCCAGATGCGCGGTGGTACTGCGTCCAGCTGCCACAGGGCGGCCCGCCAGGCGGCGCGCACCTGCTTGAGCAGTTGCATGACCGGCTCGACCTGGGGCCCGAGTGCGCGCACCACCACCAGCTGGCTGTTGGGGCTGGTGGCACCGGCCATCGCCTTGAGCGGGTGCTCGTCCATCATCGCGCGCGCGGCGTCGAGCGCCATGTCACGGCGCGATTTGTCCAGCGGGGTACCGGTCACAAAGAAAAGGCTGCCCAGGCAGCGCTGCCCGGCCAGCCCCAGCGGGCTTTGCAGAAGCTGGTGGTCGGTGGCGTCCAGCACCCCGCGCTCCAGCCACAGTCCGGGCACCTCGATGTGCTGTTCAAAGCGGCCTGTTTCAAAAGGCTGGTGGGCATGCGGCAAGCCTAGCGCGGTCACGTCCCAGCCCATGCATTCGGCCCCTGGGGCCAATTCCAGGCTCAGGTGGTTGCGGGCCTGGCAGGCGTTATAGCAAAGCGCCTCCAGCGGCAGCCATTCCAGCCGCGCATACTCTGCCAGGGCCAAGTGGGTGCGTTGCAGCGCCAGCTCGCCGGTGGATCGGTAAAACCGCGTGGCCCCTGGTGTGGTGACCAGCCCATGTGCCCCTGTGCCCACGGTAGCGGCTATCTCCAGCGTGTCGCCGCCCACCAAACCGCCCGGTGGGTGCACCAGCACGTTGTGGCAGATGCTGTCGCCTTCGGGGTACAGGCTTTGCAGAATGCGCAGCGGCCCGTTGTGCTCAAACCGCGCTACGGTGCGGGCGTTTTCCAGGGTGTAGTTCAGTTGCAGGCGCGCGTGCCAAGGCATGTTGGATGTCTGTTTACTATCAAAAATATAGCTGCTTGCGCTTGATGCACAAGCGCAGCAGCCCGATTGATCCAGTAAGCATATTCCATACCCTGCAAGCCTGCGGGTATTTCAGCCCTTTGAACAGGCTCTTACAGCCAGGGCTTGAGCCAGCCCAGCCCGTCGCTGGTGGCGTGGGCGGCGGCGGCGCGCGCGGGGCGGTATTCGCAGCCAATCCAGCCGTCGTAGCCCAGGCTGTCCAGCAGCTTGAACAGGTAGGTGTAGTTCACTTCGCCCACATCGGGCTCGTGGCGCTCGGGCACACCGGCAATCTGGAAGTGGCCGACGTTGCCGGTGGGCAGGTATTGGCGCACCTTCATGGCCAGGTCGCCTTCCACGATCTGGCAGTGGTACAGGTCCATCTGCACCTTCACGTTGGTGGCACCGATCTCGGCGATCAGCGCATGGGCCTGGTCTTGGCGGCTGAGGAAGAAGCCGGGCATGTCGCGGCCATTGATGGGCTCCAGCAGGATCTGGATGCCATGGGGCGCGGCCTGCTCGGCGGCGTAGCGCACGTTGGCGATGTAGGTGGCTCGCACGGTGGCTGCGTCTGCCCCCTGGGGCACCAGCCCGGCCATCACGTGGATGCGGGGGCATTGCAGGGCCTTGGCGTATTCAACGGCCTTGGCAATGCCTTCGCGGAACTCGGCCTCACGCCCCGGCAGGCAGGCCAGCCCGCGCTCGCCTGCGTCCCAGTTGCCGGGTGGCGCGTTGAACAGCACCTGCTGCAGGCCGTTGGCTTGCAGCCGTGTGGCCAGTTCTTGCGCCGGGTAGGCGTAGGGGAAGAGGTATTCCACTGCCTTGAAGCCATCGCGGGCAGCGGCGGCAAAGCGGTCGAGGAAGTCCACGTCGTTGTAGAGCATGGACAGGTTGGCGGCAAAGCGGGGCATGAAAAAGGCTTTCTGAAAAAAACGGGTCAGCGGCGCGGTGCGCTGGTGAGCACCTGCGCCAGCCGGTCTTGGTAAAAGCGCGCCAGGCCCACTGTGCTGTGGCCGAGGGTGTCGGCGCTGGCGGGGATCACGTAGGCCTGTGCGTGCGGGATGCGGGCGATGGCTTTGTCCAGCACGCCCAGCTCGGGCGGGTTGCGCTCATCGTCTGCCGAGTTGATGGCCAGCACGCGTGCAGTGATGCGCTCCAGCCCGGGCTCGGGGTCATAGTCACGCGATGCCTCCCACTGGTAGATGTGGTCGTTGGCATCGCCACGGAAAGGGGCTTTGAGGCGTTGCTCCACCAGCGCATCGGCCGCAGCGCGGGTTGGGGCCAGCTTTTGCAGGCCCTGGTTGCCGCCGTTGGTGCCGGTGCCAAAGAATACCGACGCAAACTGCAGGCTGCGGGGCTGGCGGGTGTAGTTGCCGCCTTGCCATTCGGGGTCGTTGCGGATGGCATCGACCAGCAGGCGGCGCATCATCCAGTTGCGGCCCGACATCGCAGCGGGCAGCGAAGCCATGGGCACGGCGATGTCCATGAAGTCGGGGTAGCGCTGGGCCCACACCCAGGTGTGCATGCCGCCCATGGAGTTGCCGATGATGGCGCGCACATGGCGCACACCCAGGTGTTCGGTCAGCAGGCGGTACTGGGCCTGCACCATGTCGTCGTAGTTGTAGGCCGGAAAGGCGGCACGCAGGCCGTCCGACGGCTTGCTGGAGCGGCCGGTGCCAATGGCGTCCGGCAGGATGATGAAGTGCTTGCGCGCATCCAGCGGCTGGCCGGGGCCAAACAGCGTGCCTGCAAAGCCTGGCGTGAGCATGCTCTCTGCCGAGCCATTGGTGCCATGCAGCACCAGCACGGGCTCTCCGGTGGGCTCACCCACGGTGGAGTAGGCCAGCTTGAGTTCGGGCAAGGTCTGGCCCGTGTGGAAGCGGAAGTCCTTGACGATCCACTCGCCGTGTTGGGGGGCGGGGTAGTCCGCAGCCGATGCGCCGCCTGTGGCCAGCACGCCCAGCAGCATGGGGGCAAAGGCTTTGCGCCAGAAAGAAAGGGTCATGGTTTGTCTCCTTGTGTCTAATCTTTCGTCCCCCACGCCGTTAGAACCTGTTCAAGCGCAGCACCCCGGTTACCAGTGCGCTCCAAAACTCTGGCGCAGCTCCTCGATCTGCACGGGGTTGAGGGGCGTGGGGTGGGGCCTGCACAGCATCCACAGGCGGGCGGTTTCTTCCAGTTCCTCCAGCACGGCCATGGCGGCGGCGGGCGTGTCATGCCACACGTTGGGGCCCAGGCGCGCCAGCATCACCGCGCGCACAGGGCTGCCCTTGGCGGCATAGCGGCCAATGGTCTGCGCTACCAGCGCCGCCGCAGCCGGGTCGCCAGGGCGGTGGTAGGGGATGTGCGGCACGCGGCCCACCTTCATGACGAAGTAGGGCGTGATGGGCGGCAGCAATTGCGCGTCAGGCCCCAGCGGGCCGTTGGCCGTCATGTCGGCTTGCAATGAGCAGGCCACCAGATGCGTGCTGTGCGTATGGATCACGCAGCGCGCCGGGGCTGCAGTCGAAGCCGAGGCCTCGTAAATCTGCCGGTGCAGCGCAATGGTCTTGCTGGCCCGGTCGCCCGCCACCTGCTGGCCTTGAGCGTCCAGGCGCGCCAGCCGCTCGGGCTGCAGCGTGCCCAGGCAGGCATCGGTGGGGGTGATGAGGTAGCCATCGGCCAGGCGTACGCTGATGTTGCCTGCGGTGGCGTGCACATAGCCCCGCTCAAACAGGCTGCGGCCCACGCGGCAGATTTCGTCGCGGGCCTGGGGCTCATCCATGAAGGCGGGGGTAGAGGTCATGCCTGCAATTGTGCAAAAGCCTTGGTGAAAAAGTCGGTACTGCCAAAATTGCCCGACTTCAGTGTGATGTGCAGCCCGTCCTTGGCATCGGGGGCCACGGCATGGCACCACGGCACGCCGGGGTCAATCTGCGCGCCAATGCGCATTTGCGTGATGCCCAGGGCCTGCACGCAGGCACCCGAGGTTTCGCCACCCGCCACGATAAGCTGGCGCACACCGCGCTGCACCAGGCCGCGTGCAATGGCGGCAATGGTCTCTTCCACCATGGCACCGGCTTTCTCGGAACCCAGCTTGCCCTGAATGGCGCGCACAGCCGAAGGTTCGGCGGTGGAATACACCAGCACCGGGCCTTGGCCGATGTGGCCCTCAGCCCATGCCAGCGCTTCGGCGGCCACGTCCACGCCTGCGGCGATGCGCAGCGGGTCGATGGCCAGAGCGGGTTTGCCCGCCTTGATGAAATCCATGACCTGCTGATTGGTGGCTACCGAGCAGCTGCCCGACACGATGGCCTGCAGTCCTTGTGCAGCGGGCAAGCGGGCGGCCTCATTGCTGGGAGCCACGCCAAAGTTGCCCGGCAGGCCAATGGCCACGCCCGAGCCTGCAGTCACCAGCGGCATGCCCTTGAGGGCAGGGCCCAGGCGCAGCAGGTCGGCGTTCGACACCGCATCGACCACGGCCATGCGCACGCCTTCGGCCTTCAGTTGGTCGATGCGCGCGCGGATGGCGGCCTCGCCCTGTGCAACCACGCTGTGGTCGATGAGGCCCACGCGGCTGGGTGTTTGCGCCTGCAGCACGCGCACCAGGTTGGGGTCGGTCATGGGCGTGAGCGGGTGGTTCTGCATGCCGCTCTCGCTGAGCAGCACATCGCCCACAAACAGGTAGCCCTTGAACACGGTGCGCTTGTTGTCGGGGAAGGCGGGCGTGGCGATGGTGAAGTCGGTGCCCAGTGCCTGCATCAGCGCATCGGTCACGGGGCCGATGTTGCCTTCGGCCGTGCTGTCAAAGGTGGAGCAGTATTTGAAGTAGATCTGCTCGGCACCTTGCGCCTGCAGCCACTTCAGCGCCTCAAGCGACTGGGCAATCGCTTCGTCTTTTGGAATGGTGCGCGACTTGAGTGCGACCACGATGGCATCGGCCTCGGTGTCCAAAGGCGCCGTGGGCACGCCCATGGCTTGCACCACGCGCATGCCTGCGCGCACCAGGTTGTTGGCCAGGTCGGTCGCGCCGGTGAAGTCGTCGGCAATGCAGCCCAGCAGTGCACGTGCGCGTGTCATGCCTTTTTCTCCTTGCCTTCAGGCAGGGTGATGCCCGGGAAGATCTTGATCACGGCGCTATCGTCTTCCTTGGCAAAGCCTGCGGTTGAGGCTTGCATGAACATCTGGTGCGCGGTGGCGGCCAGCGGCAGGGGGAATTTGCTGGCGCGTGCGGTGTCCAGCACCAGGCCCAGGTCCTTCACAAAGATATCGACGGCCGACAGCGGCGTGTAGTCGCCCGCCAGCACATGGGCCATGCGGTTTTCAAACATCCAGCTATTGCCCGCGCTGTGGGTGATGACTTCGTACAGCGCTGCAGCGTCCACGCCTTCACGCAGGCCCAGGGCCATGGCTTCGGCGGCCACGGCGATGTGCACACCGGCCAGCAGCTGGTTGATGATCTTGACCTTGCTGCCCGCGCCCGCCTTGTCGCCCAAGCGGTACACCTTGCCGGCCATGCCGTCGAGCACCACGTTAGCCGCGGCATAGGCTTCGGGCTTGGCCGAGGTCATCATGGTCATCTGCCCAGATGCGGCCTTGGCTGCGCCGCCGGAGATGGGCGCGTCCACATAGTGCAGGCCCAGGGCGTTCAGGCGCGCTTCCATCGCCACCGACCAGTTCGGGTCCACGGTTGAGCACATCACAAAGGTGCTGCCGGGGCGCATGGTGCTGGCCGCACCGCTTTGGCCATCGTCGCCAAACAGCACGCTCTCGGTCTGCGCGGCGTTGACCACCACCGACACCACCACATCACTCACCGCTGCCAGTGCTGCCGTGGTGGCGTGGGCCGTGCCACCGTCTGCCACAAAGGCATCGGCCACGCCGGGGCGCACGTCGCACACGTGGATGGTGAAACCGTTGTTGCGCAGGGTCTTGGCAATGCCAGCGCCCATGGCGCCCAGGCCGATGATGCCGACGGTGGGTTGGGTCATAGTGGTGTCTTTCTAGAGCAAAGAGGAAAAATCAGGCAACGGCCACCCACAGCAGGGCAGTCAGGGCAAAGCCCGCCAGACCTAGCACGGTGGTCAGCACGGTCCAGGTGCGCAGGCCATCGCCCACGCTCAGGCCCAGGTAGCGGGTCACGATCCAGAAGCCCGAATCGTTGACGTGCGACAGGCCCAGGCTGCCAAAGCCAATGGCAACCGTGAGCAGCGCCACTTGCAAGGGGGAATACCCGCCACCTGCCATGGCGTCGGCCAGCAGGCCGCAGGTGGTGATGATGGCCACGGTGGCCGAACCCTGTGCAGCGCGCAGCGCCAGAGAGATGATGAACGCCAGCAGGATGAGGGGCAGATGAGTAGCGGTGAGGCTTTGCGACAGCGCCGTGCCAATGCCGCTGGCCGTGAGCACCTTGGCAAACACGCCGCCAGCGCCGGTCACCAGGATCACGGTGGCGGCAGGGGGCAGGGCGGATTCCATGATCGCGTTGGTGCGCTCGCGGTTCCAGCCCTGGTTGCGGCCCAGCAGGAACATGGCCAGGCCCACGGCCACCATCAGCGCAAAGATGGGCGAGCCGATGAAGCCCAGCACATTGCGCAGGTTGTCGCCCTTGGGCAGCAGCGTGGCACCGGTGGTGCCCGCCATGATGAGGGCCAGGGGAATGATGATCAGCGCCATGATGGTGCCCACGCCGGGCGCTTTAGCTGCTTTGCTGGCCTGGCTGTCTTCGCTGTTGCCAAAGGCCGCAAATTGCTCGGCCGTGGTGGGCAGCATGGGGTAGCCCTTGCGGTTGAGCCAGCCCGAAACGACCTGTGAGAGCGCCGCCAGCGGGATGCAGATGGCCAGGCCAATGATGGTGATCCAGCCGATGTCGCCCTTGACGATGGCCGCACCGCCCACGATGCCGGGGTGCGGTGGCACCACCACGTGCGCGGCCAGCATGATGCCCGCTACGGGCAGGCCGAACTTGATGGGGTTCACGCCTGCCGCCTTGCAAAAGCCGTAGACGATGGGCACCAGGATGATGAAGCCCACGTCAAAAAATACCGGGATGGCCAGCACCAGCGCTGCGGCGGTGAGCGCCATGGGCACCCGTGTGGGCCCCAGCAGCTGCGTGAAGCGGTTGGCCAGGCTGGCCGCGCCGCCCGAGACCTCGATCATGCGCCCCAGCATGGAGCCCAGCGCGACCAGGATGGCCACCGACCCCAGCGTCCCGCCCATGCCCGCAATCAACGTGCTGATGATGTCGCCAATGGGCATGCCCGTGGCAAACGCCACCAGAAAGCTCACCAGCATCATCGCCACGAAAGCGTGGACCTGCCAGCGGATGATGAGCAACAGGAGCAGGGCAATGCTGCCGGCGCCGATGCCGAGAAGTGCGAGGGTGGACATGTGCGGGATATCTCCGGATGGAAGGGTGAAGAGCGAGCAGCACCCTTGTTGGTGTGTTTATATGGTTATCATACAAATTTAAAGAAACGACCCTGATGCGGGTTAACCCTAGGCTTTGA
Source organism: Acidovorax sp. DW039 (assembly GCF_037101375.1). Lineage (NCBI taxonomy): Bacteria > Pseudomonadati > Pseudomonadota > Betaproteobacteria > Burkholderiales > Comamonadaceae > Acidovorax > Acidovorax sp. DW039. The sequence goes on from NZ_AP029019.1 coordinate 1,741,532, forward strand.
TCTGTTGAGCGGAGACGCTGAGACAGAGCCTGACGGCTAATGCACCGGTGCATGCAGCAGCGACTGCGCGAGACGCGCACCGTGCTGCTCCCAGAACGTCGGGTCGGCCTGGGCAATGCGGGTGAGGGCGTTGCGCATGTGTTCCGTGGCCGCCTGCCGCGCACCTGCCGGGTCGCCAGCCTCAATGGCCGCCACTATGCGTTCATGCTCTTGGTTCACGGCCTGGGCAAAGTCGCTGCGCCGCGCCTCGTTGGCCCGCGTCACGCGGGTGGCCCCGCTGAGAAAACGGGCCAGATAGTCCAGTGTGCTGATGAGGAACGGGTTGCCTGCCGCGCGCGCAATGGCGCGGTGAAACTCCACATCTTCCTCCGCCCCATCTCCCCCGGCCTTCACGGCCTCGCCGATGCGCTGCATGGCGGTGCGGATGGCTGCCACGTCCTCCAGGGTGCGGCGCTGCGCCGCCAGCTCGGCCACTTCAGACTCCAGCGCCCGTCGCACTTCCACGATCTGCATCACCGCCTCGCGCGATGCGGCATGGGCCAGGTCAAACTGCAACGGCTCTATGCCCGGTGCCTGCACATACACCCCACTGCCCTGGCGCGAATCCACCAACCCCAGAGACTTGAGGCGCGAGATGGCCTCGCGCACCACGGTGCGGCTCACTTCAAACTGCTGCGCCAGCACGGCTTCGGTGGGCAGCTTGTCGCCTGCCTGGATGCGTCCTGCGCGGATCTCGGCCTCCAGCGCGCTGGCGACCTGGTCGGCCAGTTTGAGGCTGGGTTTGACGGCTGAAAAGGGAGACGACATGGTGGGCTGCAAAAGACGCTGAGAAAGTGCCGGATGGTATGGGCTGCCGTTTGAACGGCTTGCAGAAGGGCTGCCATGGTTGCCCTGTGGCAGTCCCGTTTGATTGACTTTACTGCAAGCTACGCGCGGCTAGGGTCTCAGGCATCTGCGCCGTGTTACTTGGGGTTGCCGCAGCTGTCGTCCATGCCCGCCAGACCGGCCAGCTTTTGCATGCGCGAGCGGTTTTCCAGGCAGGCTTGCAGTTGCTCTTGTGCCGCCTTCTGCTGTGCTGCGCGCAGGGCGTTGGCCCGCTCTGTCTGCAGCCTGGCAACCCGCTCACGAATCTGTGGCATCACGGCCAGGGCCGCCTTTTCGCCCTCGACAATCGCATTCGCCCGCTGGCTGAAATCCGCGGCCCCAATGTCCAGCACCTGGGGGCGGATAATGACGTCGGCACGCGCCAGCTCCGCCTGGCCCAGCTTCTGGCCCATGATGGCGATGGACTGGTTCAGCGCGCCCAGCATGTTCTCCGGGGCTTGGCCGCGTGCCTTGTTAGAGATGTCCACCGCAATCACGATATCTGCCCCCAGCTGCCGGGCGGCATCCACCGGCACAGGGCTCACAATGCCGCCGTCCACAAAGTGGTACTTGCCAATGGTGACGGGCTGGAACACGCCCGGCACGCTGCTGGATGCACGCACTGCCTGCCCGGTGTTGCCCCTGGCAAACACGGTGCGTTCTCCGTCTTCCAGTCGGGTGGCAACGGCCACGAAGGGTTTGGCCATTTGCTCCAGTGGCCTGCGGCGCACCTGTTCGTTCACATAGTCTTCCAGCTTCTGGCCTTGCAGCAGGCCGCCAGACGATAGCTGCAGGTCACGAATCCTGGCTTCGTCCAGCGCCACGGCTTTTTCCTGCAGTTCAAAGGCATTCATCCCGCTGGCGTAGAGCGCGCCCACCACACTGCCCGCGCTGGTGCCTGCCACCACAGTCGGAGCCAGGCCGTTGGCCTCCAGCATCTTGATCACACCAATGTGCGCAAACCCCTTGGCAGCCCCGCCGCCCAGCGCCACGCCGATGCGCACGGGGGCGGCGTTGAGGGTGGGAGTGGTGGACGCGGCAGGCGCAGCAGGTTCGGTGCGCGTGGGCGAGGTGCCACCGCAGGCCACCAGGGCCAGGGCAGCCAAGGCTGAGAGGGCGGCACCCCAGGTGCGTGCGGGGGCGAAAAAAGCGGTCAGGCGCATGCGGGTTCCATCCTGCGGAGCAATGGGGCGGGCAGTATAGCGGCCCGTTACCCGCAGGGAGTATGCGCTGTGGCTATGCTCCTGAAATGAGAGCTGCCTGCGCTTTGTGCATAAGCGCTAAGGCGCAGTTTGTACAAGCTGCATGTGAAGGCGGCTCGTGGTCTGGGTCTCGCACACCGAGTGGAGTCCCATGTTCTGCCAGATCACCTCCCTTAGCATACGTGCAGGCCCTCAAGCGCCTGCCACCACGGGGTGCGCGGCAGCTCCACATTTGTTCATCAATCACCTTGGGTATCTGCAGCATGAGCTACGACCTTCGTATCTGGGAAATACCCGCTGACCAACCCCAGCCAATGCTGTTTGAAGAAGCGGCGCGCTCTGTATTTGCCCTTGAAGGGCAGGAGGCCGATGCTCATCCAAAATTCAAGGCGCTGGCGGAGCAGATGGCCGCCTACAAAGGCTGTGGGGAAGCCCCTTGGCTGGGTGATCCAGTGGCAGAGGCGCAGCGCTGTACCCGACGCGTGTGGGTGTTTTCCCTTCCAGCCGACAACCGCATGCGGTTGCTCCACACGGTGGTGCGGTTGGCCAATGCGCTGGGCTTGTCGGTGCTGGATGATCAGCTGGGCCTGGCCCTGCTGGCACCCAAAACCGTGTTGCCGCCACAGCGTGCCAGTGTGTGGCGTGACATCGTGATGGGTGTGCAGGAGGCTGGGTCAGCAACTTCCGTTGAAGGACCCAGCCTGGATTGGGCTCGGGGCACGATGCGTGCAGAACTCACTGCGCTGCTGGCTCCGTTGGGTTTCATATCGCCCCGGCAGCCGCTGGATTTGCCCTACTACCACGCGCAGACGCAGGCCAATTACTTTCGCTCTACCCCGGCTGGGGGGCAGGTGCTGACGCTCGCCAGCTCAACCCTGAACAACGAGCCCAGCATCATCATCGACGTCAATGTGTTCAGCGAGGAAATCGCTGATGTGCTGCGGGCCGTTTTTCCGGAGCAGGACGAGATGTATTTTCGGCGGCAGCTGAATTTCTACGTGGGCATATTCCGTGGCATCTTTGCCTATGTGCCTATCAAGTCGCATGCTGATCTGTACGGCATGCTGGAGGAGATGCGAGAGCCGGTGCTCGGTATTCTCGAGACCACCCGTACCTCGCTTGGTATGGAATCCATCATGAGCGGACAAACTGCTTTTGCGCTCCCCTGGTCTCCGAACTCCCCTGTGCCCACCACGTTCGCGATGCATGCGCAGCAGAACTATGGATACGCTGCCCTGATCAGCGCCTGGCTTTATGGCGGCGATGACTTTGCTGCGCTGGCCGAGGCAAAGCGCGATTCAGAAGAACGTAATGTTTTCGAACCCATGAAGGCCGAAATGGTGGAGCGGGTGGACCGTCTGGTAGCGTACTTGCGAGCCAATGTTCAGCGCAAGGGGGCAAAGGCCTGATTCCAGGCCCTGCCGCCGCTTGGTGCGGTTCTCACTCCCCCTGCGATCCTCGGTGTGCCCAGCGGGTGGTGCGCTTTTCCACCCAGCTGAACAATTCGTACATCGCCATCGCCATCGCGCCCACCACCATCAGCCCGGCAAACGCCAGGCCCATCTGCATGGACGAGCCCGCGCTGATGAGCAGGTAGCCGATACCTTCGTTGGCAGCGGTCATCTCACTCACCGTGGTGCCCACAAAGGCCAGGGTAATGGCGACTTTGAGAGAGCCATAAAAGTAGGGCAGCGAGCGGGGCAGCCCCACCTTGGTCAGCACGTCCCAGCGCTTGGCACCCAGCACGCGCAGCACGTCTTCCAGCTCGGGCTCCAGTGTGGCCAGGCCCGTGGCAATGTTGACCATGATGGGAAAGAAGCTGATGAGGAAGGCTGTGAGGATGGCTGGCCCCACGCCAATGCCGAACCACACCACCAGAATGGGCACGAACGCCGCCTTGGGCAGGGCGTTGAAGGCTGTCATCAGCGGGTACATGGCAGCGTAGGCCAGGCGAGAGCTGCCGATGACAAAGCCCAGCAGCACACCCACCACGATGGCGATTGCAAAGCCCGCCATGGTGACCCAGAAGGTGCGCCAGGCGTGGCCTGCAATGACGCCCCCAAACTCCACCAGCTGCGTGCCAATGGCCCAGGGGCTGGGGAAGATGAACTCAGACACATTGAAGGCCGAGCAGATGATTTGCCACAGCAGGATGGTGGCCGCCAGCAGCAGCCAGGGGGACCAGCGTTCTACGGTTTTTTTGTGCATGGGGGTCTCTGGTCTTATTGCGGGATGGGTGCGCCTGCTTTTCCTGCACCCTGGCGAAGAGCCCCGATGTGACCGCGCAGCTCGTGCACGATGTCGGTGAACTCTTTGGAGTAGGTCACCTCCAGGTCGCGGGGGCGGGGCAGCTCAATCTCGCGCCGCACCACAAACCGGCCGGGGCTCTTGCTCATCACATACACCGTGTCGGCCAGGAAAACGCTCTCACGCAGGTCGTGCGTCACCAGGATCACGTTGAATTTCTGCTCGGCCTGCAGGTCGCGCAGAATGCACCACAGCTCCTCGCGGGTGAAGGCATCGAGCGCGCCGAAGGGCTCGTCCAGCAGCAACATCTTGGGTTCGTGGATGAGGGCGCGGCAAATGCTTGCGCGCTGCTGCATCCCCCCTGACAGCTGCCACGGAAACTTGTCCTCGTAGCCACCCAGCCCCACCTTTTGCAGCAGCTTGCGGGCGCGCTCCTCGTATTCCTTGCGCTTGTGCTTGAAGTTGCTGCGGAAGGGCTCTACGATCTCGAGCGGCAGCAGCACGTTGTCGACCGTGGTGCGCCATGGCAGCAGCGACGGAGCCTGAAAGGCCATGCCCGAAATCTTGAGGGGGCCCGTCACGGGCTTGCCATCGATCAGGATCTTGCCCATGGAGGGCATCTTCAAACCGGTGGCCAGCTTCATGAAGGTGGACTTGCCACAGCCCGACGGCCCCACGATGGCGATGAACTCACCCTGGCGGATTTGCAGGTCGATGGCCTCGACGGCAAAGTGGTTCTGCGCGAGCAGCTCGTCGTTGTAGGCGAGCCAGACGTCGCGGAAATCCACGAAATAGGAGTCGTTAGCCTGCATGGTGATGGATGAAAAGTGCCGCCAGCGCTTATGGAGTAAGCGCAAGCAGCTATTGAATTGATAGTGAAAGGCCGCGTTGCTTCTGTGTTACTTCTTCGGCAGGATGTTCAGCTCTGCGGCGCTGGGTAGGAAGCTGCCGTTCCACACATCGTCTGGGTTCACGCGGGTTTTGGTGTTGAACGCGTCCGACACCTGCGACGCCATCAGCGACAGGCGGCCGGGTTTGGCCTGGCCAAAGCCCTCGGCGCGCGCGTCGGGGCTGTTGATGACGGTGTCGATCGCCAGTTGCAGGCGGCGTGTTTCCAGCGCCACGTTCACAATGCCGTCGCGTGCGCGCACATGCTCGATGGCGGCAGCGGGGTTGGCCATGACTTCCTTGGCGCCCTTGGTGAAGGCGGACAGGAAGGCTTTGATCGCCGCCGGGTTCTCCTTGATGAGCTTGGGCGAGGCAATGATCACGTTGCCATACAGCTTCACGCCGTAGTCGGCATAAGGCAGCACCACCACATCCGCAGTCTTGATGCCGCGGGCCTCCAGGTTCAGCAGCGAAGTGAAGGTGAAGCCGGTAATCGCGTCCACATCGCCGCGCACCAGCATGGTTTCGCGCAGTGGCGGGTCCATGGCGGTCCATTGCACGTTGCCGACCTTGTTGGCCTTCTGGAAGATGGGGAAGGCACGGCGGCCTGCGTCAAACACCGGGGCTCCCAGCTTTTTGCCCGCCAGGTCTGCGGGCGTGTTGATGCCGCTTTTCTTGAGCGCCATCACCGAAGCGGGCGTGTTGTTGTAGACCATCATCACCGCCACGGGCTTGTTCTGCGCGTCGGGGTTGTTGGCGTGGAACTCCATCACAGCGGCCAGATCGGCAAAACCCATGTCGTAGGTGCCCGATGCTACGCGCTGCACCGCGCCGCCCGAGCCGTTGCCTGCGTCTACGGTCACGTCCAGCCCCGCGGCCTTGAAGTAGCCTTTGGCCGCGGGCTGCAGGAACAGGGCCGCAGGCCCCTCAAAGCGCCAGTCAAGCTGGAACTTGATAGGCGTGCTCTGCGCGTGCGCTGCCGAGAATGCGCCCACCAAGGCCAAGGCTGCTGCGGTTTGCACGAACGTTCTTTTCTTCATGGAAATAGCTCCTGGCGCACGCCAAAAATGGTTGTAGAACCTGTTCAACAAGGGGACAGACACCCGCACGGGTAGTGCGGTGCTGTCATGGGGACTGTTCAGCAAAAACGATGCCCGTTTTGGTTCGATTTGCAGCGCATGGACAGGGTTTGTCCAGCATCAAAAAACATTGTTCACCGAAGTGGTGCGCACGGGCATGGAGGGTTTCCCGAAATGGTGCGGTGTGGGGCAGCTTTGTGGCAGAAGTGTGTCCGCATCCCGGAGCCGCCGTGCGCAGGCGCAACGGATTGGGAGAAACACGCAGACAGGGGGCGGGTGCCGGTGGTACAACGAAGTGCAGCATCCGCAAACCGATGGCGAGGTGTTCAGGATGTTCTGCATAGCCCTCGCGGGTTGGTGGTGGTGCGGCTCGGGGTAGGCCGCAAGGCGTCTTTTGGAGTCAACAGCCCGGCTATTGGCAAGAAAAGCAACGCAGCGGACGGCTCAGGCCGCGCTATCACAGGCCGCAGGGAGTTATGCAGGACTTCCTCTACCCCACGGTGGCACCGCAACCACGGCCGGGTGCGCAGTCCGCTGCTTGGCACTGCAGTTACAGGGGCGCAGCGGGCTTTTTAAAGACCCACAAGAGGGCTGACCTATGCCACACCTGACCGAGTTTTTCGAAAACGTGCAATTGCCCACCATGCCCGACGTGGCGCGGGAACTGGTGGCGACGATGCAGGACGACGACATCCCGTTTGAGAAGGTGCGCAGCGCCATTGCGCGAGACCCGGCGTTGACCGCCAAGCTCATTCGCCTGGCCAACAGCGCGCGTTTTGGCCTGCAGCGGCAGGTGGCTTCTCTGGATGATGCGCTCACCCTGGTGGGGCTCAACCAGGTGCGCACCCTGGCGCTGGCGGCCAGCACGGCGGGCATGTTCAAGGATATGCCCGGAGTGGATGCCGATGCCTTCTGGAAGGAAAGCATGGCCACTGCGGGCTATGCCCAGTGGTTGGCGCGCACGCTGGGCTCAGACGTGCAGCAGTCTTGGCTGGCGGGATTTCTGGTGCGCATTGGCGAGCTGATCATTGCCCAGAAGGCGCCGGAACAGATTCCTGCCATCGAGCAGCTGCCCCACCATGCGGGCGGACGGTGGGAGCGTGAAAAACTCTTGCTCGGCTTCACAGAAGCCCAGGTCACCGCTGAGCTGGCCCGTCGCTGGCGCTTTCCGGAAACCATCGTGCGTGCGCTGGAGACGGCAGAGGACCCCGTCGCGGCCACGCCCTTCTGTCGTCTGGGGGGTATCGTGCATGTGGCCATGCTGCTGGCAGAAATTGGCCTGGAGGAGCCCATGTCGCCCGAAGAGACCATCGCCAGCCTGCCCCAGGAGATCCGCCAGGCCCTGCAGCTCGATTCCGCCTGGCTCGTCACCCATCTGCCGCCGGTGGCTGATTTCGTGGATGTGCCAATACGCTGAATGCATCGGCGTTTGCCTGCACACCGTAAAACAAAAGGGCCCACGCGGGCCCTTTTTCTTTGCTTACTACGGCATGGCTGCCGCGTTGGTTGCGCGCAGCAGCCTGCGGTGGTTCAACGGGGGCGTGCCGCCGCGCTGGCCACAGCCAGTGCGGTCATATTGAACACCCGGCGCACCGTGGCGGCTGGCGTCAGGATGTAAGCCGTGGCAGCCGCACCCATCAGGATTGGCCCCACCGTCACACCACCGCTGGTGGTGGTTTTGAGCACGTTGTAGAGGATGTTGGCTGCATCGATATTCGGGCAGATCAGCAGATTGGCCGAGCCGCTGAGCGTCGAATCCGCTTCCGTCATGTAGGTCTTGCGGATGTTGGGTTCCAGCGCGGCGTCACCGTGCAGTTCGCCGTCGCACTCGATCTCGGGATGGGCGGCCACGAACAGGTCACGGGCCTCGCGCATCTTGCGTGCTGATGCACGCTTGGAGGACCCGTAGCTGGAGTGCGACAGGAAGGCCACCTTGGGTGGCAAGCCAAAGCGCTGCACTTCCTGCACCGACATCCAGGCAATGTCGGCCAGTTGCTGGGCCGTGGGGTCCTCGTTCACATAGGTGTCCGCAATGAACAGGGTGCCGTTGCGGTCTGTCATCAGCGCATTCAGCGCAGCGTAGTTCGTGGCGCCAGGGGCGTGGCCCAGAATGTTGTTGATGCGCTCCAGGTGCGTCTCATAGGTGCCCACCAGTCCGCAAATCATGGCGTCCGCATCGCCCAGCTTCACCATCAGCGAGGCAATGATGGTGTTGGAGCGGCGCACCGCGGCCTTGGCCACCTCGGGCGTTGCGCCATTGCGCTTCATGAGCTGGTGGTAGGTTTCCCAGTACTGGCGGAAGCGTGGGTCGTCCTCAGGGTTGCAGATCTCCACATCCTTGCCGGGCTGCATGCGCAGGCCTGCTTTTTCGATGCGGGCGGCAATCACCGCAGGGCGGCCAATCAGGATGGGGTGGGCAATCTTGTCGTCGATGGCCATCTGGGCTGCACGCAGGGCGCGCTCGTCTTCACCGTCTGCGTAGGCCACACGCTTCTGGCCTTCGGGCAGGGCCTTTGCGGCGGTGATCACCGGGCGCATCAGCATGCCTGTCTGGTACACAAAGCGCGACAGGTTTTCCTTGTACGCCTCCATGTCTTCAATGGGGCGGGTGGCCACTCCAGACTCGGCAGCAGCTTGCGCCACGGCAGGGGCAATCTTGAGGATGAGGCGCGAGTCAAATGGCGTGGGGATCAGGTAGTCGGGGCCAAAGGTCAGTTCCTTGCCCGCATAGGCGTTGGCCACTTCTTCGCTGATGTCGGCCTTGGCCAGATCGGCAATCTGGCGCACGCAGGCCAGCTTCATGGCTTCGGTGATCTTGGTGGCACCGCAGTCCAGCGCGCCACGGAAGATGTAGGGGAAGCACAAAACGTTGTTGACCTGGTTGGGGTAGTCCGAACGGCCGGTAGCGATGATGCAGTCGGGCCGCACGGCCTTGGCCAGTTCGGGGCGGATCTCGGGCTCGGGGTTGGCCAGCGCCAGGATGATGGGCTTGGGGGCCATGGTCTTGACCATCTCTGCCGTCAGTACGCCGGGCGCAGAGCAGCCCAGGAACACGTCTGCGCCATTCACCGCATCGGCCAGCGTGCGCGCTTCGGTTTTCTGTGCGTACTGGGCCTTGGATTCGTCGTAGCCACCGGGGCGGCCTTCGTAGATCACGCCTTTGGAGTCGCACACAAAGATGTTTTCGCGCTTGACGCCCAGGCCCACCATCACGTTCAGGCAGGCAATGGCAGCAGCGCCCGCGCCGGACACGGCCACCTTCACCGCACCAATGTCCTTGCCCACCAGCTCCAGCCCGTTGAGCAGCGCCGCACTGCTGATGATGGCCGTGCCGTGCTGGTCATCGTGGAACACCGGAATGTTCATGCGCTTGCTCAGCTCGCGCTCGATGTAGAAGCACTCGGGGGCCTTGATGTCTTCCAGGTTGATGCCGCCCAGCGTGGGCTCCAGACTGGCAATGATCTCGATCAGCTTGTCGGGATCGCGCTCGGCTAGCTCAATGTCAAACACATCCACACCGGCGAACTTCTTGAACAGGCAGCCCTTGCCTTCCATGACAGGCTTACCTGCCAGCGGGCCAATATCACCCAGGCCCAGCACGGCTGTGCCATTGGTAATCACTGCGACCAGGTTGCCGCGCGAGGTGTAGTCAAACGCCTTGGAGGGATCGGCCTGAATGTCCAGGCAGGGGTAAGCCACGCCGGGCGAATACGCCAGAGACAGGTCGCGCTGGTTGGACAGCGGCTTGGTGGGCGTGACGGAAATCTTGCCCCGGCTGGGGTTGCGGTGGTATTCGAGCGCGGCTTCGCGCAGGGCCTGTTCGGCGGCAGACAGGTTCTGTGTCATAGAGAGAAAAGTGTGTGCGAGACGGTTCGAGGGAGCTTAATGCATGTCTGGTTCAGCATGGCTGGTGCCCTCATGCGTTGTGTGCATGAATTGATCAACGCGAGTGGAGCCGTGATGAGGCTCTGAGCCCATGCGTTGCAGAGGGTGGGGGTGCAACGGGGTAGCAAGCGTAAACGAATGGACCTAGCAGAAAAAAGCCCGGGCGCTATGGTGCCACAGGGCGCTGAAAGATATCGGATTTGACGAATGCGTGCTTCTGATCTGATGACTGTGCGCGCATGCCGTTGCACGCAACGCAGCCGTTCAGATGCTGCAATTGCGTGGCAACCTTCTTATTAAAGTGAGGGCAAACGTTGGGTGCTGGAAAGAAGCCCGGAGGATGCGCCATGAGAGTCCAGCGTAAAGCCTGCCACAGTGCGTGACAGGTTGTGGGCCTGCTCGTTCAAGACGGCGGACGCCGCGGTGGACTCCTCGACCAGGGCTGCGTTTTGCTGTGTAGCTCGGTCCATCTCGGTCACGGCCTGATTGATCTGGCTGATACCGGAGCTTTGTTCAGCCATGGACCCATTGATCTCCCCAATCGTGAGCGTTACGCGCTGAATGCTCTGAACGATGGCCGCCATGGTTTCGCCCGCTGCGCGAACCCGCTCTGAGCCCGTCATCACGCTGGCGCTGGATGCGTCGATCAGTGTCTTGATCTCCCGCGCTGCCTCTGCGCTGCGCTGAGCCAGGCTGCGTACTTCGCTGGCTACCACAGCAAAACCTCTGCCTTGTTCACCCGCTCTGGCTGCCTCTACCGCAGCGTTCAGGGCAAGGATGTTGGTCTGGAAGGCGATCGAGTCGATCACGCCAATGATCTCTCCGATCTTGGCAGACGCCTTGGAAATGTCGTCCATGGTGGCAACGGCACTGGCGACCACTTCGCCACCCTTGAGTGCTGAGGCGCTGGCTTCACCTGCCAGCTTGGTGGCCAGGCTGGCGGAGTCGGCAGATTGCTTCACGGCCACGGTGAGTTGCGACAGGGATGCCGATGTCTCCTGCAAGCTGCTGGCAGAGCCCTCCGTCCGGTTGGACAAGTCTTGGTTGCCTGCACGTATTTCATCGGTGGCAGTCTTCATCGACTCAACCCCGTTGCGCACATCCTTGAGCACGGTGCTGATCTGCTCCACAAACTTGTTGAAGGACGATGCGATTTGCGCCACCTCGTCCTGCCCAGAAACCGGCAACCTTTGTGTCAGGTCACCGCCTCCCGAGCCAATCTTGTCCATGGCATCTCTCACCTGCGAGAGGCGACGGAACGAAGTAGCGGTAAGCAGGCCTGCAATACCTGCAGCGCCCAGTGCCAGCAGAACGATTGCTATGGCCAGCGTCTGAAGGACGCTGCGCAGCCCCGCGGTAGCTTCTGCCTTATCCAGCGCTACGACCAATATCCAATCTGTGCCCTGAACCTGTCGGCCTTTGAGCAGCTTGCTGGCTCCGGCCATTTCCACCTCCAGCGGCTTGCTGGTTTTGCTGAACTCAGCAAGAGCTGTGGGTATGAGCAGGGGGGATATTTCTGTTGCGGGCTTGAGCGCCAGTTTGGCATCTGCGTGCGCCAGGATCAGTCCATCGCTGTTGACCACAAAGCCCATGCTGCTGGGTGTGGGGCGTATGGTGGAAACCACTTCACGCACGCCATCCAATGGCACTGCACCGCTCACCACGCCAGCGAGCTTGCTGTCACGCAGCATGGGCGCTACGAACGCAACATAGGGCACGCCGGTCGTGGAATCGCCATAGGGCTTGGTCACAGACAGCTTGCCTGCCTGCGCCGCCGTTTTGTACCAGGGGCGGGCTGTAGGGTCGTAGCCGGGGGCCGTGGATGTGGTGGAAAAAAATGTCTTGTCTTCCCAGCCTACGGTGGTGATGGGAAAGCCACCCGATTTGCTGAGCTGTTTGACAAAGCCTTGAGGGTCCCCGTGTTCGACCACTGCTGCAGTGGCTTGCACTGCCAAGCCCTTGGCCGCCACCCACTGGTCAATCGCTGTCGCGTTGCCTGCGGTGATGGCGTCCAGATCCTGCTCAATGGTGGCAAAGGTGTTGGAGCGGGTGATGGTGTAGGTCGCCGCTCCCGTCACCGCCAGCGCGCCCACCACAGTGGCGGTGCTGATGGTGAGGATCTTGGCGCGCAGTGTCTGGATCATGAAAGCGCTTTCAAAAAGAGGCTCAGAAAATTACACATCGAATTCGCTCTGTCCTTGCATTTATTTACAAAACTGTTGCGTAGAAGCCCAAGCGCCAGGATCCTCTTCCAACGATGACTCGTTACTGCTCTTCTGGCACTGGCTTTCCATCTAGCACAGCCTGTGCCCGTTGCCGGTCAATGTCACCTTCCCACGCGGCAATCGCAACGGTGGCCACACAGTTGCCGATCAGGTTGCCCAGTGCGCGGGCAATGCCCATGAACCAGTCGACCGAGAGCACCAGCACCAGACCAATGGCCGGGATGGCAGGAATGGCCTGCAAGGTGGCTGCCAGCACCACGATGGCAGACCCGGGCACGCCGTGTGCCCCCTTGGATGTGACAAGGGAAATGGCCAAGATGGTCAGCAGGTCGGTCATGCTGATGGGCGTGTTGGTGGCCTGGGCAATGAACACTGCCGCCAGGGTGATGTAGATCGAGAACGCGTCCAGGTTGAACGAATAGCCTGTAGGGATGACCAGCCCCACGGTGGAGTCGCGCACGCCCAGGTGTTTGAGCTTGGCCATGATCTGGGGCAGCACGCTGTCGGAAGAAGTCGTTGCGAATACCACCGCAAGTTCTTCGCGCAGATAGCGCAGCAGCTTGAACAGGCTCAACCCCGACAGACGCATGACGGTTCCGAGCACCACCACCACAAACAGCACGACTGCCGCATAGAAGAGGCCCACCAGCATGCCCAGCTGCTTGAGCGAGCCCACACCATACTTGCCCACGGTGAATGCCACCGCGCCCAGCACCCCGAGCGGGGCCAGCTGGATGATGAGGCCCATCGCGCGGAACAGCACGGTAGAGAACTCTTCGATCAGGCTCACTACGCCTTTGCCGCGATCTCCCACCAGCGCCAGGGCGCATCCGAACACGATGGAGAACAGCAGCACCTGCAGTACGTCGCCCGAAGCAAATGCGCTGATGGCCGTGGTGGGAATGAGCTTGAGCATGAAGTCGCTGAACCCGCCCCCGGACAGCTTGTGCGCGTTGTCTGCATAACTGCTCATGGCTGAAGCGTCGAGCGCCTTGGGGTCCACATTCATGCCCACACCGGGCTCAAACACAAACGCCAGTACCAGACCCAGCACCAGTGCAATGCTGGTGATGACTTCAAAATAGATCAGCGATTTGACGCCCAGCCTGCCCACCCGCTTCAAGTCGCCAGTGCCCGCAATGCCGTGCACCACCACGCAGAAAACAATCAGCGGGACCAGCATCTTGATCAGCTTGATGAATCCGTCGCCCAGCGGTTTGAGCTGCACGGCCCATTGCGGCCACAGCAGCCCCACCAGAACACCGGCGATCAATGCCAGCACCACCCGGCCAAACAGTGAGCGAAAGAAACGTTGCATGAAAGGTCCCTGTTGATTGGCAATTTCTGTACGCGAAAATTGCATACAAAAAGTGTAGACATGAATGACTGCAAGGGACTGCGGGTTATCCCTGCTCAGGGGGCATGCGGGCACAAAAAGCCGGGCGCAGGGGCCCGGCTTGGTATGGGTGAGGGGATGGCGAGTTGCCTGTGCGTCAGCTCAGCAGGTCACTCAGTGCGCGCGCAATCACCTTGGTGGCGCGGCGCAGGTCTTCCAGCTCGATGCGTTCATCCGCCCGTTTGGCGTGTGATTCGAGCACGGTGCGCGGTCCCGCGCCGTAGATCACGCCGGGGATGCCACGCTCTACATACAGGCGCACGTCGGTGTACAGCGGTGTGCCCACGGCAGGCACAGGCTCGCCGATCACGGCCTGGGCGTGTTTCTGGATGGCATCGACCAGCGGTGCGTTGCCTGTCAGTGGGGTCATGGCGTTGGCCAGCAGCAGGCGCTTGATTTCAACGCTGATGCCTGTGCGCTCGCCTGCGGCCTGCTCAATGATGCGGCGGATGGTCGCTTCCACCTCGGCAGGGTTTTCCTCGGGGATCATGCGGCGGTCCAGCTTGAACATCACCTTGCCGGGCACCACGTTGGTGTTGGTGCCGCCCTCAATGCGGCCCACGTTCAGGTAGGGGTGCTTGATGCCCGCGACGTTAGACGTGACCTTCTTGTACTCGTCGTTCTGCGCGTACAGCGCATTCAGGATGTGCACCGCACCCTGCAGTGCGTCCACGCCCGTATGCGGCACGGCGGCGTGGGCCATCTTGCCGTGCACGGTCACTTCCATCTGCAGGCAGCCGTTGTGGGCGGTGACGACTTCGTAGCTGAAGCCTGCGGCAATCATCAGGTCGGGCTTTGTGAGTCCGTTTTTCAGCAACCAACCGGGGCCCAGTTCGCCGCCAAATTCTTCGTCGTAGGTGAAGTGCAGCTCCACCGCGCCCTTCGCGGGCTTGGCCACGGCTTCGAGCGCGCGCACGGCAAAGGTGAACGATGCAAAGTCGCTTTTGCTCACTGCCGTGGCGCGGCCGTACATCTTGCCATCGGCAATCTCGCCGCCGTAGGGGTCGTGCGTCCAGCCTTCGCCGGGTGGCACCACGTCGCCGTGGGCGTTCAGGGCGATGGTCTTGCCTCCGCTGCCATCCGGGCTGCCATAGGGCCTGCGCACGATGAGGTTGGTGATGGATTCCATGCCATAGGCCCGCACATCAGCGGCGGGCACGGCGTGCTTTTCAGCCTCGTAGCCAAAGTCTTTGAGCAGCTCGGCCGTGCGTTCGGCGTGGGGTGCGTTGTTGCCGGGTGGCGTGTCGGTGGGCACACGCACCAGGGCCTGCAGAAAGCGCACTTCGTCGTCAAAGTGCTGGTCGATCCAGGCGTCCAGCGCGGCGTAGTTGTGGGGGGTGGTCATGGTTGTGTTTCCTCGGCAAGCTGGTGCAGCACATGGGTGAAGGCATCAATGGCCAACTGCATGTCGTGGTTGGTGGTGGATTCGAGCGGGTTGTGGCTGATGCCCGAGTTTTGCCCGCGTACGAACAGCATGGCCTGGGGCATGATTTCGTGCAGCTTCATCGCATCGTGCCCCGCGCCGCTGGGCATGCGGAACACGGGCAGGCCCAGGGCATCCACCGCGCGCTCCCAGTGGTGCTGCAGGGCGGGCGCGCTGGGCGCGGCGGCGGCGCGCATGGATTCCTCAAGGGTGTAGCGCAGGCCACGGCGTTGGGCGATGCGGGCCAGTGTGTCGAGTACGTCGCGCACCAGCGCATCGCGCTGGGCATCGGTGGGTGCGCGCAGGTCCAGGGAGAAGCTGCAGCGCCCCGGCACCACATTGATGGAGCCACCGGGCACGTTGAGCAGACCGATGGTGCCCACTGAGTCGCCATCCTGCGCGGCACGCTGCTCCACATACAGCGCCAGCTCGGCCACGGCGACGGCCGCATCGCGGCGGCGGTCCATGGGGGTGGTGCCAGCGTGGCTGGCTGTGCCGATCATCTCGGCCACAAAGCGCACACCGCCGTTGATGGAGGTGACCACGCCCAAGGGCAGATCCAGCTCGTTGAGCACCGGGCCCTGCTCGATATGCACTTCGATGAAGCCCAGATATTGCGCCGGGTCGCGCTGCAGCTTGGCAATGTCGCCAATGCACAGCCCCGCGTGCTGCATGGCCTCGCGCATGGTCACGCCATCGGCATCTTTTTGATCGAGCCAGGCGGGGTTGAAGTGCCCGATGAGCGCACCCGAGCCCAGGAACGTAGCCTTGTAGCGCTGGCCCTCTTCTTCGGCAAACGCCACCACTTCGATGCCAAACGGCAGGCGCTTGCCAGCGCGGTGCAGCTCGCGCACGCAGGCCATGGGCACAAAGATGCCCAGGCGCCCGTCGTACTTGCCGCCGTTGCGCACGGTGTCGTAGTGCGATCCGGTCATGAGGTAGCGCGCACCGTCTGTAGCCGGGTGGTAGCGGCCCACCACGTTGCCCACGGCGTCGATCTCCACGCTGTCAAACCCGCAGTCGCGCATCCAGTGGCTGATGCGCTGTGCGCAGGCGCGGTGCGCGTCGGTGAGGTAGGTGACGGTGAGCTGGCCCTTCTCGGCAAAGCCGGGGTCTGAGTGCTGGGCCAGTTGCTCCTGCCAGTCCCATACATCGTTGCCCAGCACGGGCTCGGTGGCGAACTTGTCGGCCAGCCGAATCTCGGCAATGCGGTGGATGTTGCGCAGCGCCTCGGCCAATTCAAACTCGGGGTGGTTATCGAGCCGCCGGGCAAAGGTGTCGATGATTTCGCGCTTGCTGAGGCCCGTGCCACGCGGCCCGCGCACAGCCAGGATGAACGGGAAGCCAAAGCGCTCGTTGTACGCCGCGTTGAGCTGCTGGATACGCTCAAACTCCTCGGGCGTGCATTGTGTGAGGCCCGCCTTGCTTTGCTCGTTGGCAGATTCGGCCGTGAGGCTTTGGGCCACCATGGCCTTGCCTGCCAGCTCAGGGTGGGCGCGGATCAGGCCCAGTTGCGCATCGGTGCCCGCGGTGCGCACCACCTGCGCCATAGCGTGCTGCAGGTGCGCCAGGCTGCGAAAGGGCCGCTGCGCCAGGGCCTGCTCGGCAATCCAGGGCGAGTGTTCGTACAGCCCGTCCAGCAGCGCCAGCGCTTCGGCGGGGCTGGCGGCGTTGAGTTGTTCCAAGGTCAATGGCATGGTAGGTGCTTCAAAAAAGTGAGCTGCTTGCGCTTGCTGGATAAGCGCTGGAGGCCGATTTGATTCATGTATGGGTCATCCATGGGCTCACACGGCGGGCGCGGGATGGAGTTGCGCCCAGTGGCGGGCAATGTCGATGCGCCGCGCCACCCACACCTTGTCGTGCTGTGCAATGTGGTCGAGGAACCGCTGCAACGCGGTGATGCGCCCTGGACGGCCCAGCAGGCGGCAGTGCATGCCAATGCTCATCATCTTGGGCGCGTTGTCGCCAGCGGGGTCGCCCTCGGCGTACAGCGCGTCGAACGTGTCCTTCATGTACTGGAAGAACGGGTCGGCATGCGAGTAGCCCTGGGGCAGGGCAAAGCGCATGTCGTTGCAGTCCAGTGTGTAGGGCACGATGAGCTGGTGCGCCATGCTGCCGTCGGTCTTCTGCACCTTCATCCAGAAGGGCAGGTCGTCGCCGTAGTAGTCGCTGTCGTATGCAAAGCCGCCGTAGTCTGCCACCAGGCGGTGGGTGTTGGGGCTGTCGCGGCCGGTGTACCAGCCCAGGGGGCGCTCACCCGTCATGCGCTGGATGATCTCCATGGCCTCGTGCATGTGGGCGCGCTCCACGGCTTCGGGCACGTTCTGGTAGTGAATCCACTTGAGGCCGTGGCAGGCAATCTCATGGCCCAGCTCCACGAAGGCGGCCGTGAGATCGGGATGGCGCTGCAGCGCGGTGGATACACCGAACACGGTGAGCGGAAGCTGGCGTTTTTCAAACTCGCGCAGGATGCGCCACACACCTGCACGCGAGCCGTATTCGTAGATGCCTTCCATGCTCATGTGCCGCTCGGGGTAGCTGGCGGGGTTGAACATTTCAGACAAAAACTGCTCGCTGCCCGCATCGCCGTGCAGCGTGGCGTTCTCGCCGCCTTCCTCGTAGTTCAGCACAAACTGCACCGCGATGCGCGCGCCGCCGGGCCACTGGGCGTGGGGCGGGTTCTTGCCGTAACCGATCAGGTCGCGAGGGTAGGGGCCGGTGGCGTCGTAGATCATGGTGTGAGGTGTGCTCTGAGGGGGGCGTGGAGTGGTGTCAGGACAGGGCCAGCGACAGGTCGTTGGCTGGAGGCGGGCGGTCAAACGTCAGGCTTTCTTCCACATGCAACAGGTGTTCCTGCATGAGTTGAACCGCCAACTCTTCGTCTTTGGCGGCAAGGGCCTTCACGATGTCGGCGTGCTCTTCGTGCGAGTGGGCGGCTGCCGATGCGCTCTGGTACATCAGCGTGATGAGCGAGCAGCGCGAGATCAGGTCGCCCAGCATTTGGGCCAGCACCTGGTTGCCCATCAGCTCCGCCATGCGCACATGGAAGTCGCCCAGCAACTCGGTGCGCTCAGGCGCGTCCCCTTGGGCTACAGCGGCCTTTTCGCGCGCCACGTGTTCACGTAGGGCCTTGAGCTTGGCTGCGGTGACCTGGCGAATGAAGGCGCGCACCATCTCGGCCTCCAGCATGCGGCGCACGGCAAACACCTGCTTGGCTTCTTCGGCAGAGGGGGCCGCCACAAAAGCGCCCCGCGCAGGCTCCAGCCGCACCAGGCGGTTTTGCGCCAACTGAAACAGGGCCTGGCGCACCAGCGTGCGCGAAACCCCAAAATGGTCTGCCAGCTTTTGCTCTGCCAGCTTGGTGCCCGGCTGCAAACGGTGCTCCACGATGGCACGCGTCAGCCGCTGAACAATCTGGCCGGTGGTTGAGTTATCCATGTCTTTCATGATAGCGGCATGCGCCAATGTGTATACAGTTTTGGTGGACTGTTTTTGTCCACCTAGGGAATCTCTGTACGCGTTCTGCGCTTGTCGGGCGGGATGTGTGCGCTTTTCAGTGCCGCACTCTGGTGGTGCTTTGTTTTGTCATCCTTTGGTGCAGCACTGCATTGGTGCATGGTGGCATCAATGCCCTGGTGAGCTGTTTGCAAAACGCTCTGCCAGAAAGTCCACGAAGGCGCGCACCCGTGCTGCCGATTGGTGGTGCTGGGGGTAGATCGCATGGATGTCGGCCGCAGGCGTCTGGAAGTCTGCCAGCACCTGTACCAGTCGGCCGCTGCGCAGGTAGCGGGCCACGTCCCATTCGGCGCGCATCACAATGCCGTGCCCGTCCAGTGCCCAGTTCACGGCAATCTCGCCGTCATTGGTGCTCAGTGCGCCGCGCACCTTCACCACTTCAGTCTTGCGTCCTGCCGTCAATCGCCATTGGCCGTAGGCGTCGTCACCCTGGCGGATACCAATGCAGTCATGGCGCGCCAGATCACTGGGCGTTCTGGGTGTGCCACGGCGTTGCAGGTAGGCCGGTGATGCGCACAGCAAGCGCCGGTTGGGGGCGATGCGCCGTGCAATCACCCGGGCGTCGGGCGGTTCACCAAAGCGTATGCAGACATCAAACGCATCTGCCGCCAGAGGGGGAGGATCTACCGAGAGCTGCAGTTGCACCTGCACCTGCGGATGCTGGCGCACAAATTCAGAGATGCGCAGCGCGATATGGCTGCGCCCAAAGCCCAGTGTGGCGTTGACGCGCAGCAGCCCTTGCGGGGTGCCTGATGTGCGCGACACCAGCTGCTCCATATCGTCAATCTCGGCCAGGATGCGTCGCGCATGCTGCAAGTAGGTCTCGCCCTCTGGCGTGAGGCTTACCCGGCGGGTGGTGCGGTTGAGCAGTTGTACGCCCAGTCGCGCCTCCATTTGCGCCAGCCTTTTGCTGACGGCGGGCGTGGTCACGTTCAACTCGCGTGCAGCGGCAGAGAAGCTGCCACAGCGGGCGAGCAGGCTGAAGAAGCCCATCTCTGAGGGGGCGGAGAGAGGTGTGCTCATTGTTTCTTTGAAGTTAACAATAGGATAACTTGCAGCGCAAATTTATGAATGAGCTGTAGGTAGATTTGCCCTCGTCAGGCGCCTTGGTGGCGCAGCACCCCATAACTCAGGAGACAGGTTCCATGACGAGCAAGACCTACCGCATTGCGTGCATTCCCGGCGACGGCATTGGCAAAGAAGTGATTCCCGCAGGGCAAGAAGTGCTGCAGGCCCTGGCCGCATCGCAACCCGACCTGGCATTTGAATTCACCAGCTACGGCTGGGGTGGCGACTGGTACCGCGCCCACGGCGAGATGATGCCCACCGATGGCCTGGCCCAGCTGCGCGACAAGGACGCCATCCTGTTCGGGTCGGCGGGCGACCCGCACATCCCCGACCACATCACGCTGTGGGGCCTGCGGCTGAAGATTTGCCAGGGGTTTGACCAGTACGCCAACGTGCGGCCTACGCGCATCCTGCCGGGCATTGACGCCCCCCTCAAGCGCTGCGCGCCCAAGGATCTGGACTGGGTCATCGTGCGTGAAAACTCCGAAGGCGAATACGCCGGTGTGGGCGGCCGTGCCCACCAGGGCCACCCCATCGAGGTGGCCACCGACCTGAGCGTGATGACCCGCGCCGGGGTGGAGCGCATCATGCGCTACGCCTTCCGCCTGGCCCAGTCGCGGCCCCGCAAGCTGCTCACCGTCATCACCAAGAGCAATGCTCAGCGCCACGCCATGGTGATGTGGGACGAGATTGCGCAGCAGATCAGCCAGGAGTTTCCCGATGTGAAGTGGGACAAAGAGCTGGTGGACGCTGCCACCGCCCGCATGGTCAACCGCCCGGCCACGCTCGACACCATCGTCGCTACCAACCTGCACGCCGACATCCTCTCGGACCTGGCCGCCGCACTGGCAGGCAGCCTGGGCATTGCCCCCACCGGCAACATCGACCCCGAGCGCCGCTCCCCCAGCATGTTCGAGCCCATCCACGGCTCGGCCTTCGACATCATGGGCAAGGGCCTGGCCAACCCCGTGGGCACGTTCTGGAGCTGCGTGATGCTGCTCGAACACTTGGGCGAGCACGTTGCCGCAAAGCGCCTGATGGCCGCCATCGAGCAAGTCACCGCCGACGCCGCCCTGCACACCGGCGACCTGGGGGGCAAAGCCACCACGGTGCAAGTGACCCGCGCCGTGTGCGATCGGCTGGCCGCCGCCTGAGCGTTCAGCACACCCCCATTCCCTGGTCCATGCACGCTGCCCGGTCAGAGGCGCGGCGGCAGGGGATTTCCATCGCAGAACCAAAACGACATTGGAGACAAGCCATGACGACCCTGCATTTACCCAAGCGCCATACCCTGCGCCACCTGGCCAGCGCGGCTGTGCTGTGTGCTTTGGCGGGCACTGCCGCTGCACAGGCCTGGCCCGCCAAAAATATCAGCCTGATCGTGCCCTTTCCCGCAGGGGGCACCACCGACGTGCTGGCTCGCGCCCTGGGGCAAGAGCTGGCCAAAAGCCTGGGCCAGCCCGTCATCGTGGAGAACAAGCCCGGCGCCGGTGCCACCCTGGGCGCCGACTTTGTGGCCAAGGCCAAGCCCGATGGCTACACGCTGCTGATGGGCGCGGTGCACCACACCATTGCCACCAGCGTGTACCGCAAGCTGGCGTATGACTTTCAAAAAGACCTCGCCCCCATCACCACCGTGGCCATGGTGCCCAACGTTCTGGTGGTGCAGGCCGATGCAGCCCCACCCATCCGCACCGTGCCCGAGCTGATCGCCCAGGCCAAACGCGCGCCGGGCAAGCTCGCGTTTGGCTCCAACGGCAACGGCACCGGCCAGCACCTGATTGGCGCGCAGTTTGAATCCATGGCCGGGGTGCAACTGCTGCATGTGCCCTACAAGGGCAGTGGCCCCATGGCGACCGACCTGCTGGGCGGGCAGATCAGCATGTCGTTCGACACCATCACGCCCGTGCTGCCCCACATCAAAGGGGGCAAGCTGCGCGCACTGGCGGTGACCACGGCCAAGCGCTCGGCTGCGCTGCCCGATGTGCCCACGCTCGACGAAGCCGGGCTCAAAGGCTTTGACCTGGGCACCTGGTTTGGCGTGCTGGCCCCTGCAGGCACACCCAAAGAGGTGGTCACACGGCTGAACACCGAGATGGTCAAGATCATCCAGTCGGCAGACTTCCGCAAGAAGATGGAAGACATCGGTGCCGACCCGATTGGCAACACGCCCGAGCAAATGGCCCGCCAGATCAAGGAAGACACCGAGCGCTTTGCGCGCTTGGTGAAAGAGGCCAAGGTGGCGCTGGAGTAACGCAAATGTGGGTAGTACGACCGGACGCAGCGACGACGCCACCAAGGACCCTCTGCACAAATCACCGCGCCGTGTGCATCTGCGGAATCGGGCGGTCTGCCGCGTTGCAAATGCTCGCAATAGCGACGGCTATTACTGCGCTTTGCAGCCCATCCCGATCCGCAGTGCGCACTTGGCCAGTTCGATTCGCGCAGAGGATGCCTAGAGTTTTGTGAGCTGCTCTGCGCCACAATGGCCCACCATGACTTTGCCTGATCCCCACCAGAACCCCACCGCCTTCCTGCGCCACCTGTACGACGTGGCGGTGCAAAGCGCCCAGCCCCTGCAGGGCCTACAGGCCCATTTGCCTGCTGTGCCCAAAGGTCGCACCTTGGTGCTGGGCGCGGGCAAAGCCGGGGGCTCCATGGCGCAGGCGCTAGAGGCGCTGTGGCCTGCCGACGCACCTATCAGCGGCCTGGTCGTCACCCGCTACGACCATAACCCGCCCAGACCGGCGGGCTTGAAGCAGCGCATTGAAGTGGTCGAGGCCGCCCACCCCGTGCCCGATGCCGCAGGCCTGCAGGCTGCAGAGCGCATGCTGGCCCTCACCCAAGGCCTCACGCCCGATGACCTGGTCATCTGCCTCATCTCTGGCGGCGGCTCGGCCTTGCTCACGCTACCTGCCGATGGCCTCACGCTGGCCGAAAAACAGCGCGTCAACAAAGAACTGCTGGCCAGCGGTGCTGCGATTGGCGAGATGAACTGCGTGCGCAAGCACCTCTCGCGCATCAAGGGCGGGCGGCTGGCTGCGGCCTGCGCCCCGGCGCGTGTGGTCACCCTCACCATCAGCGATGTGCCGGGCGACGACCCCTCCATCATCGCTAGCGGCCCCACGGTGCCCGATGCCAGCACCTGTGCCGATGCGCTGGCGATTCTGGACCGCTACCGCATCACCGTACCGCCTGCCGTTCGCGCGGCGCTGGAGGCAGGGCTGCTCGAAACCCCCAAGCCCGGCGACGCCGTGTTTACAGGCCATACGGTGCACCTCATCGCCACCCCCCAGCAGTCGCTCGAAGCGGCAGCGCAAGCGGCCCGCGCCGCAGGCTGGGCCGCGCACATCCTGTCGGACGAAATCGAAGGCGAATCGCGCGAAGTGGGCAAGGTGCACGCGGCCCTGGCCCGCGCTGTGGCCCAGCGTGGTGCGCCGTTTGAACGACCCTGCGTGTTGCTCTCAGGTGGCGAAACCACCGTCACCGTACGCCCCCGCCCCGAGGGCGCAGCCAAAGGCCGAGGCGGCCGGGCGGGTGAGTTCTGTATGGGCCTGGCCCAGGCCCTGCAAGGCCAAAGCGGCGTGTGGGCATTGGCCGCTGATACGGATGGGATCGATGGCGTGGAGGACAACGCGGGCGCCATCGTCACGCCGGACACCCTGGCCCGTGGCCGTGTCTTGGGCCTGCGAATCGATGACCACCTCGACCGCAATGATGCCTATGGCTACTTCAGCGCTTTAGGCGATCTGGTGGTGACTGGGCCCACCCATACCAATGTGAATGATTTCAGGGTGCTATTGATTTTGTAGCTGCCTGCGCTTTTTTTTGCAAAAGCGCTACAGGTGTTTTTGACGCATTTAGCGACCCGCGTGTGCCACGCGAGCGAGCCATTGCGGCGTTGTGGGCCACTTGCGCTTTCAGGCGTACACGCTTACGGGCTGAATGCGGAGGGCGTATCCGGTTGCTGAAGAGGGAAGGCCCATGGTGGCTGCTCCCCCACATTGGCTGCTCCCGTTTCGCAGGCGCGGCCGGGGGGGGATATCACTCCCCAAGTACCTTCTCTACTGCTGCTTTGGCCTCGTCCAGGCTGCCGAAGTATTTTGTCGGCTGGGGCATGGCCTTTGGCAAATGTGCCGGGGGCGGCCACACTCGCTCTCCCTCCCAACAGGCTGTCCATCCCCCGATGTCTTTGCCTTTCAGTGTGCACAAGGGTTGCCCATTCATGACGGCGACCCAACTGGTGGGGGGCATTTGCTTCCAAGTGACAAGCGACATTCGGGCCCCTTTTTGTATTCGATCTGAACCAGTGTAGAGATCGAGCGGGCGATGCGTGCACTCTGGAGAACCCTGAGACGGTAGGAGATGCGCAACAGACAGCAACCCGCTGCCTGCTTGAAACGAAGCGAGCTTGCAATCCCCTGCCAACTCCGTCTGTACATCGCTAGTTCCGCAAAATCATTATTTTTGGGTAATGAAATTTGTATCGTTTTTATGAAATGTCAAAAAATCAATGTAACTTTGAAATTCAAATTGCTTCATTGAATTTCAATTGAAACAACATATCTCAAAATCCATCATTAGTTGTTTAGGCAACATTTCATTTGTTTGAGAGTGTTAGCATTGCGAATGGTTATCAACCATATATAAGCTATGCAAGATTCAGAGCATACGATTATTGAGCTTCCTTATCAGGGAGGGATGGAGTTGGTGGAGGGTATATCTCTCACTTGCAAGATTCGGCTCTCCCGATCTGGGAAAGGATTGTTGTCGAGAATGTATGCAAGCAAGGGATATGCGCTGGATACATCGCTGACTCATCTGCAAAACAGAAGCAGTCTGGTGGTGCAGATCAATGGCCAAACCATGGGAACCCTTTCTGTGGGCGTTGATAACGGGGATTTTGCTGCGGGCGAACTCTACCCGGAATTCATCAATGGTTTGAGGGAAAAGGGCGCTGTGATTTGCGAGTTTGGGCAGTTGGCCTTTGATCCCAATGTTCGATCGAAACGTGTGATGGGCGCCATTTTTCATATAGCCGCGCTTGTCGCTCTGCGCCTGCGTGGTGCGACTGATATCGTGATCGAAGTTAATCCAAAGCATGCAAGCTTTTATCAGCGCATGCTCGGTTTTGTGCAGGTGGGGTCAGAACGCGTGTGCGAGCGTGTGGGTGCGCCAGCGATATTGCTGCACATAGAAGCCCCTACCGTTTTTGCGCAGATCAAGAAATTTGGTGGCCATCCGGAGTTGGCATCTCAAGAACGCAGTTTCTATCCCTATTTCTTTCATCCGAAAGATGAGGATGGGCTTGTCAGGCGGTTAAGGGGATATTGAATGTTTGATTATGAAGCGGCGTTTGATCGCAATATTGGCTGGGTCACAGAGTCTGAGCAGCGCCGCCTGCGCAGTTGCCGGGTCGCCATCGCTGGTCTGGGTGGTGTGGGGGGGAACCATCTTCTGACTTTGGCGCGGCTGGGGATAGGCGCTTTCAGCTTGGCCGACTTTGACGAGTTCAGCATTGCCAATTTCAACCGGCAGGCAGGCGCCAGCATGTCCACCGTGGGTGCCCCCAAGCTTTCAGTGATGGCTTCCATGGCGCGCGACATACAGCCGGATATGGACCTCCGTATGTTCCCCAAGGGGGTGACTCCTGAAAATCTGGATGAGTTTCTGGAAGGCGTGGACCTGTACGTCGACAGTCTCGATTTCTTTGCCTTTGATACGCGCCGAGCGGTGTTTGCTGCTTGTGAACGGAAGGGCATTCCCGCCATCACGGCTGCGCCGTTGGGAATGGGCGTCGCATTTCTGGCGTTCATGCCCGGCAAGATGAGCTTTGAGTCGTACTTCCAGCTCGAAGGGCAAAGCCACTTTGAGCAAGGGTTGAGATTTCTTTTGGGGTTGGCCCCCGCGCGGCTTCATGCCAGCTACCTGGTGGATCCTTCCCGTGTGCGACTCGATCTGCAGCAGGGCCCTTCAACAGGCATGGCATGCATGTTGTGCGCTGGGCTCGCGGGCACCCAGGCCCTGAAGATATTGCTGGATCGCCCTGGCATTCCCGCTGCGCCCAGGGGCTGGCATTTTGATGCCTACCGTGGGCGGCTCGCCCATACATGGCTTCCTGGGGGCAACCGCAATCCGGTGCAGAAGTTGAAAATTGCCATTGGGCGCAGGCAGCTTGCGGGCATGCTGCCTGCACAGTAGGAACGCTGTCGATTCTGGCCAAGCGTACCAATGACTTGCTGTGGTCGCTTTTTCAATGGGGCTACAGCGCTCATCGGTAAGTATTGTTTAGCGCTTACCTGCCGCGCCTTCTCATTGCTCCAAAGGTGCCCAAGGCCATCAATGCGCTTAGCATCATCAGCCCCCATTCACTCAGTGTCGGTATGCCTGCGACACCAGAGCCGCCTCCTACACCCACTCCCAGTGCGACGGGATCATTGATCACCCCGTTGGCCACCCAGTCGTTGTCACCCTTTTGGCCGTCTGTCAGGGTGTAGGTCACTGTTTTGGCATTGAAGTCGATGGTTGCAGGGTATTCGAACCATTTATTGTTGTCACCGACGCCCGTTTCTTTGCCGTATTTGTACAGCTTCGCACCCGCCGGAATGTCGCTGAAACGCAAGGTGACAGTCGCGCTGGAGCCCGGTGTTCCGGCGTCCAGCACTACCTTCGTGGCTCCGTTGGGAAAGGTCACTCCCGTGGGCGCAGGAGCGGGCAAAGAAACAAATCCTGAATCTGCCGTCCTGATTTGCCAGTTGTTGGTGCCTGTTGCTTGAATGGTGCCTAGCGTGCCACCACCGCCAGGCAAACTGGCAAAAGGCGCTGAGCAACTTGCGGCGGTACCGCCGTTGGTGCCGCTGCAGCTCCATCTCCAAGATGCGCTGCTTGTGGTGACCTGGCTTGCACTTCCTGTGGTGCAGAGGTTCGCTGAAGGTGTAAAGGCTGTAGCAGTGTTGGATGCTGCACCGCAGATGCCATTGACAGGCGCGGCTGTTACTGCAGCGGTCGCTGCTGAGCAGACTTCTGCGCCGGTGAGCGTGCCCGCGTTTGCTACGGGTGTAACGCAGAAATACAGGTAATTGCCGACATCTGCTGGTGCGGGTGTGTAGGTCCGGGTACCCGCTAGCGTGGTGCCACCTGCAATGCCTGTGTTGGTGTTATTGCGCACCCAGCGGAATGTCGATGCGCCTTCTGGATTGTTTTCTGTGTCGCTGAAGACGTATCCGCCCGTGAGGAGGCTACCTTCGCGGACAGTGCCTGAAATGGAGATGTTGGATGCTACAGGCGCAGCATTGGGGGCGTAGGTAAAAGGCACCGAGTAAACGCTGGTTCGGCTTGCGCTGTCTTGCACCAGAAGGTCGTAGTCGCCGTTAATGAATTGATCCCATCCAAACTGGATGGAAGAGGCGATGCCCGTGGTTCCGGGATTACTAGGCGATGTGATGTTGAGATTTAAGGTGCATTGACCCGGGCAATAGATGGACTCACCGCCCAGCGTCGGTTGCACGGTCTTGCCTTCTCTGAAGTACCTTGCGTCAGAGCTTGACAGCTTGAACATGCTGTACGCGCTCGAAGAGAGTTCTGCTCCGCTGGGCAAAGGCGAATTACGGGGAACCACCAATAGGTCAATATTGTTGGGTGCGATCCCCGTGGGGACCGTCACCGTCATATTGGGATGGGTGACCGTGACTTGGATGTTGCCAGTGCCAGAACTGACGATGGGCGCAGAAAGGACAGCGGGCGTGGCCGCAGAGCAGACTTCTGCACCTGTGAGGTTGCCGACATCAGCGACTGGCGTTACGCAGAAATACAAGTATTTGCTGACATCCTCTTGCACTGGCGTATAGCTGCGTGCGGTTCCCACCGTAGTCCCACCCGCCACACCTGTGGTGACACTATGACGAACCCAGCGGAACGTTGAGAAGCTTTCCCGATTATTTTCTGCATCGCTGTATGTGTACTGACCCGTGAGAAGGCTGCCTTCACGCGCAACGCCATTGATAGCCACGTTGGATGCAACAGGTGCCTCGTTAGGCGCGTACGTGAACGGCACAGAGAAAATCGTGATCTGGGCCTCGCTATCCTGCACTAAGAGGTCGTAGTCACCCTGCGCGAATTTGTCCCAGCCGAAGTAAATAGACGAGGCTACGTACCCGGGTTGAGTGGGGTTTGTAATGTTCAGGGTGAGGGTGCATTGAGTTTGGCAGGCTATGTAGTTACCCCCTAGTGTCGGCTGAACGTTGCTTGCGTATACGGCATTTGCGGAATCCAGCTTGTACATCCGGAAGGCGCTATCGTTGAGCTGGGCATTGCTCGGCAAGGGCGAGTTACGTGGGACGACCAAGAGATCGACAGAGTTTGTTGTGACTCCTGAAGGGACAATCACCGTCATGCCTGGGTAGCTGACGGACACCCGGATGTTGCCTGTGTCAGCGAGGGCGGCATTCACGCCAAAGGTGGTAATCACAGCGGCTGCGATAGGATGCAAGGGCAGATGACGCATAGATGGATACATGTTTATGCTTAATCGGTTCAAGTTGAATGGAAGCGTGTGCGGAGCGCTAACAGGCGGGGCAGGGTGTTCCACCTAGTCTGAAAAAGCGCCATGGAATGCACATGCAACCACCGCCCGTCGGGCAGCAGGATCTCGTCCTTCAGCAGCCCCTCCTGATCGAAACCGAGTGCGATGAGCTGTTTCAGCGCGTTGGGGTTTGTTTGATAAACCAGCGCTTGCGTTTTATGGGTGCCCAGTCTTTCAAACGCGAAGTCCAGTACCCCCAGAAAGGCGGCGATTCCGGTGCCTGAACTGGCGTGGGCCCCCCTGACACCCACGGCAACCTCCGCTTTCCTGTTCAATAAATGAAAGGATGGAATACCCGCCAAGCCTATGCGTTGATTGGTTGCGGCATGCCAAATCACCCACTTGATATTGCCCCTTTGCACTGGGGCCAAACGCGCCTCCTGTTCTATGCGCGATGCCAGCCCATCCTGGTCTATGGTTGGCGTCTGGGGTGCATTGAAATGGTCCATGAAGGTGCGGTCTGCGCTGCACTCTGCAAAGAACGGCACGTCTTCAAGCGTCAAGGGGCGTAACTCGACAGGGCCATAACGGTGCGATCGCCACCAAAACGGTGCAGTGGCGAAGTGCCCTGCCTGTGCCCGCTCTCGTTGCGCGGCGCGTTCGCCCATCAACGGAAGCGACTCGGTAAAGGCCTGGTGCGCCTGCGCAAACTGCGAGGATTCAAGCAACGCCTCTCCCAAGCCCACAAACCCCTCAGGCTCCCTTGGCGAAAGTCGCGTCCCGGCCCTGAAGGCTTCCACCGCATCGGTGAAGCGTTGGGCTTTGCGCAGGGCGTGGCCCAGATTGATGTAGGGGATGCCTGATCCCTCACTCAAGGGGGCTGCACGCTCCAGCGTACGGATGGCATCATCGATTCGTCCGGTTTGCAGCTGTACGGAGCCCAGGAGGTTGAGCACGCGTGGGTCGGGTTGCGGTCCTTGGCCCATTGGCTGCAGCAGTGAAAGTGCTGCATCAAAATGGCCCTGCGATGCCAAGCCTCGAGCGATCTGTAGGGTGTGTTCAGATGTCGACATTGGGAGTGTGGATCAGGCTTGCTGATGAGTTGAATTTGGTTGGGATTTCGGAAAGGGTTTCCAACGATCCGGATGCGGCCACTCGCGCAGATGGACCCGGCTTGGATATATGGCCGCAGCGCGACTGGCAGTGCAGTCGCTTGGTTTAGCTGCGGGTCATCAGCCCTGATTTCCTCAAGCATTCGTATTGACTGTTCAATCTGATCAAAAAGGGAAAACGTGAGAACGGCCAGAATGCTAGGGAGCAAAGAAATGCGTTGCAATCTTTAAATGCGCAACGCTTTGGATTGGGCTGCCGAGCCCCTTTTGGGCCTTAGCAGCGTCTATCCAGGGCTTTTTACTGACTCTTGGGGCACGGCAGAGTAATGCGTCCGTTCAAGCCAAAGTCAGGACTGTGGACCCTGCATGACGATCTCAGCGGCCACTTTCTTGGACATTTACGGGGACCATGGCCGCACGCCGCAAATCGAGAAATCCCGGTGGGCTTTACCCCCAAATCGAAGGCAAAAAAAAGGCCGCACTCAGTGCGGCCTGGAAATAGGTTTAGACGCCCTCAATACCCCAACGTCTGCCCATCCGGATTGCGCGGATCGGAGTAGCCATACAGCTGCCCGTTGCGGATCTGGATGGTTTGCGTGCGGCCCATCGATGCCTTCACGGCGATGTTGTGGCCACGTTGCTTGAGCAGGGCCAGGGTGTCGGGCGAGAGGCCCTTTTCCACGCGCAGTTCGTCGGGCGTCCATTGGTGGTGGATGCGCGGTGCGGCGGCGGCTTCGGCGGGGTTGTTGCCAAAGTCGATGGTGTTCACCACGGTTTGCAGCACGGTGGTGATGATGCGGGCACCGCCAGGGCTGCCGGTCACCAGCGTGGGCTTGCCGTCCTTGAGTACCAGGGTGGGTGTCATGGAAGACAGGGGGCGCTTCTTGGCGGCCACGGCGTTGGCGTCGCCGCCGACCAGGCCGTAGGCGTTGGCCACGCCGGGCTTGGCCGAGAAGTCGTCCATCTCGTTGTTCAGCAAGATGCCGGTGCCCTTGGCGACGATGCCGCTGCCAAAGTTGGTGTTCAGCGTGTAGGTCACGGCCACGGCGTTGCCCGCCTTGTCCACCACCGAGTAGTGGGTGGTCTGGTCGCTTTCATACGGCTGGGGTTGGCCAGGCTTGATTTCCTTGGCGGGGCGGGCGCGGTTGCCATCGATGGTCTTGGCCAGCGATTCGGCGTAGCGCTTGGAGGTCAGGCCCTTGAGTGGAATCTTCACAAAGTCGGGGTCACCCAGGTACTCGGAGCGGTCTGCGTAGGCCAGCTTGCTGCTCTCTGCCATGTAGTGCAGCGTTTGCGCGCTGTTCTGGCCCCACTGGGCCAGGGGCCACTGCTCCAGCATGTTCAGGATTTGCACCAGGTGCGTGCCACCAGAAGAGGGTGGGGGCATGGTCACCACTTCGTAACCGCGGTAGGTGCCGCGCACGGGTTCGCGCTCGGCCACCTTGTATTCGCGCAGGTCTTGCAGGGTGATGGCACCCGCGTGGGGGGCCATTTCGGCTGCAATCTTCTGGGCAATGGCACCTTCATAGAAGGCTTTGGCTCCTTGCTGGCCGATCAGGTGCATGGATTGGGCCAGGTCTTTTTGCACCAGCAGGTCGCCGCGCTTGAGGGGCTCACCGTTCTTCCAGAAGATTTCGGTGGTGGCGGGCCACTGGCCCATGTTCTTCTTTTCCTGCTGCAGGATCTTGGCCAGGGTTTCGCTGACGGGGAAGCCCTTCTCTGCCAGCGCAACGGAGGGTGCAATCACCTTATCGAGTGGCATGGTGCCCCACTTCTTGAGTGCATGCTCCATGCCAGCCACCGTGCCCGGCACGCCCACGGCGTAGTGGGTGTAGAGCGACTTGCCGTTGATGACGTTGCCCTTGTCGTCCAGGTACATGTTGCGTGTGGCCTTGATCGGTGCCACTTCGCGGAAGTCCAGCGCCACGGTCTTGCCCGTCTTGGCGTCGTGCACCATCATGAAGCCGCCACCGCCGATGTTGCCCGCGTTGGGCAAAGCCACGGCCAGCGCAAAGCCGATGCCCACGGCGGCGTCTACAGCGTTGCCACCGGATTTGAGAATGTCCAGCCCGATGCGCGAGGCCAGTTCCTGCTCGGTGGCCACCATGCCATTGGTTGCCACCACGGGGTGGAACACGTCCATGTCAAAGTCGTAAGCCGCGCTGGCGGCAGCAGCGGCCGCGCTTTGCTGCACCGCAGGTGCCGCAGTGGCTGTGGCAGCGGGGGATGCGGCTGCATTGGCCGCGGGCGGTGTCGCGCCGCAGGCGGCCAGGTTGAGCAAGGCCAGCGCAAGGCTGCTGGCCAGCAGGGTTTGCCGGATATTCATTCGTTCATCTCCTCGGGAAACGGTTGGATGGGCGTTGAGGGAGCAAGTGTAGGCCCGTTGTCAGGGCATGAAGCTCATGAAGGACCTGCTCGCATTGCAGTTCATTGAGCGTGGTGTGTTGCTCCAGCCCGCAGAGCCGCGAGCGACTGGCGCTGCTGGCCTTGCGCGTCCAGGTTGCTCTCGCTCAGCCAGGTTTGCAGCGCTGCGCGCACGGTGGGCCATTCGGCATCGGTGATGGAGTACCAGGCCGTGTCGCGGTTACGGCCTTTGTAGACCAGAGCCTGGCGAAAGATGCCTTCGAATGTGAAGCCCAGCCGCAGCGCGGCGCGGCGCGAGGGCTCGTTGAGGCTGTCGCACTTCCACTCGTAGCGGCGGTAGCCCAGGGTGTCGAAAGCGTAGGCCATGAGCAAAAACTGCGCTTCGGTGGAGGCGGGGGTGTGCTGCAACAGCGGTGAGAAGGTGACATGGCCCACCTCAATGCAGCCATGGGTGGGGTCGATGCGCATGAGCGACAGCGTACCCACGGGCTTGCCGGTGGTGGTGTCGATCACCGCAAAGTGGCGCGGGTCGGTGCTTTGCGCGGCCGCTTCGGCATGGCGGCGGTACTCGTCTTCGCTGGCGAAGGGGCCGATGAACAGGTAGGTCCAGTTGCGGCCGTCGGGTGCGGTTTGGTAGGCGGCAAACAGGTCTGCGGCGTGGCGGGCGGCGTTCAGTGGCTCCAGCTGGCAAAACCGGCCGGTCAGGGTGACGCCGGTGGGCGAGGGGCGGGGGCTCCAGTGGGGCATGGGCTCGCCAATGGGTTGGCCGTATTCGTTGGTGCGCTGGGTCATGGTGTGGAAGGCTCAGTAAATGAGAAAGGGTGTGTGAGAAACGGTGTGGCACTCTAGAATGCCGGTGGCTCTTTCAAAAGAGCCACTAAAGCGTCTTTTGATGGAGCCACGATCCATGCGCTGCGCTTCTTTTGAGGCACGTACGTTCTGTTCAATGCAAGGTGCCTCCCATGTCTCACGCTTCGTTTTCTCCGGTCTCTGACGTACTGCTGGCCCCGTCCTTGCAACGTGGCCCAGGGGCGGAGCCCTTGCAGCGCCAGCTGCTGCAACGTTTGCGAGCTGCCATCCTGACGGGGCGCCTGCCTGCGGGCTGTCGTTTGCCCGGATCACGCCCCCTGGCCGAAGCCCTTGGCGTGTCCCGCAACAGCGTGATCGCGGTGTATGAACAGCTGAGTGCTGAGGGGTATCTGGAACCCAGCCGCCAGGGCACCCGCGTGGCGGAATTGCGGGGCGGCGGTGTGGTGTCTGTAATGCCGCAGCAGGCATCTCCGCCTGCCCCGCGCATGCAGACCCGGCCCCTTGCGGGGCGGGTGGAAAGGGTGCGGTCCCACTACGGCGCACAAGATGGAGCGCACGCGTTTCGCCCCGGAGTCCCCGCGTTGGCGAGGTTTCCCATGCCTGCGTGGAAAAGGTCGGTAGACCGTGCTTACCAGCGCGGTGGCGTAGCCACGCTGGGCTACGGCGACCCGGCTGGTGAGCCGGCACTGCGCAGGGCCCTGGCGATGCACTTGGCCGTGGCGCGGGGCGTGCGCTGCACGGCTGACCAGGTGATGATCACCGAAGGGGCCCAAGAGGCCTTGGCCCTGTGCGTGCGTTTGGTGGCCAACCCGGGGGACATCGCCTGGGTGGAGGACCCTGGCTACCGCGGGGCACAAACCGCCTTTGAATGCGCTGACCTGACTGTGGTGCCTGTGCCGGTAGATGCATCGGGCCTGGCCGTGCCGCAGGGCGCATGGGACGCGCAGCCACCGCGGCTGGTGTACACCTCGCCCTCGCACCAGTACCCCACGGGGGCGGTGTTGTCGGCCGCTCGCCGTCTGGCGCTGATGGAGCAAGCCCAAGCCCATGGCGCATGGATCATTGAGGACGATTACGACAGCGAATTTCGGCACGCGGGGGAGCTGATTGGCGCCATGCAGGGGCTGCAGGCGGATGCTCCAGTGCTGTACGTTGGGACATTCAGCAAAACCCTGTTTCCTTCCTTGAGGCTGGGCTTTGTGGTGCTGCCAGCGGCTCTGGCCCAGCAGGCGCAGACCCTGCTGCAGGAAACCTTGCGCGGCGGGCATCGGTTTGAGCAGCTGGCGCTGGCGGACTTCATGGAAAGCGGCCAGTTCAGTCGCCATCTGGGGCGCATGCGGCGTCTTTATCGCCGTCGCCAGCAGGCGCTGCGGGAAGCCCTGGCCCGGCATCTTGATATTCCGCACCAAGTGCTGGGAGGCGACAGCGGCATGCATTTGACGGTGCAGCTGCCGCCAGACTGCCCGGATCACCTGCTGGCCCAGGCGGCCCGTGCCTATGACATGGCCCCTGCGCCGCTCTCGCGCTTTGCGTTGATGCAGCGCGCTGACTGCAACGGCTTGGTGTTGGGCTACGGCAATACGTCCGAGTCGCAATACCCCGCGCTGGTGCAGCGTCTGTCAGCGTTGGCCTTGCAGCTGCAGGGCAGGGCTCTGCGCCGGGCATGAAACCTGCGAATGCGGTGCTGGGCAGGCACTCTGTCTGCAGGCGTTTCATATACATAAACTGTATACACTGAGCCTGCTGCACGAGGGCGCAGGCTGCAGGATCAGGCCTTGCGGAAGGCCCTCAGCCTGTTCACTGCATTTGTGCATTTGTTGGATCGATTTGCCGGAGATTTGCCATGGGCCTGAGTACCCACGTTCTGGACACCATGCATGGCTGCCCCGCGGCGGGCATGCGGGTGCGTCTTTATTCCACCCAGGCCGATCAGGCCACCTTGCTCAAGGATCTGGTGCTCAACCACGATGGCCGCACCGATGCGCCCTTGTTTGACAACGCCAGCCTGCGCGCGGGCACCTATCGGCTGACGTTTGATGTGGCGGGATACTTCAAGGCCCGCGGCGTGGCGCTGCCAGAGCCGAACTTTCTGAACCAGGTGAGCCTGGACTTTGGCGTGGCACACGCCGATCAGCATTACCACGTGCCGCTGCTGGTCAGCCCCTGGAGTTATTCGACCTACCGGGGCTCGTGAGCGGTAGTGTGCAATTTGCTATCAAATGAATAGCTGCTTGCGCCCGTATGGTAAGCGCTACAGGGTGATTGAATGGGCTGCGCAAGAACACAGGGCCGATGGGGTGCCAATGGCCGTCCCGGCCCACAGCAGGTCTTGAACAGGTTCTTCGAGCGGCTCTCAGTGCTGCCCTTCGGTCAGGGTGTCGAGCTGGAAGTTGCCACCCTTGTCCCACAACCAGGTGTCCACATAAGTCACCTTGCCCAGGCGGCTGGGTACGGGGTAGGGGGCAGCGGCGCGCACGGTGCGTTCGATTTCTGCAACCACCTCGGGGGCGTGGCGTGGGGCGCGGCTCCAGTGCAGGCGGGATACCCGGCCCTGGCGGTCAATGTCTACCTCCAGCACGCCAATGGCGTAAAGCATGGCGGGCAGCTTGCCCTGGTAGATGCGCTGGCTGTTCAGACTGTAGATGTGGGCTGCGGCGTCTTTGCGATATTCGCGCGCCGTGGCGGCGGCAGATGGTTTGACGCTGGTGGCGGCCGCCACGGGCGGGGCCGCTGCCGAGTCGCTGCTGGGGGCTTTGCTGTCTTGCACGGGCGGGGTTTCGGGGGCAGACCGGCAGGCTGCGACCACGGCGGCCACAACGGCCATGACACTCGCTGTCAGCCAGCGAAGCCAGCGGGGGCGTGCGCCAGAAGCGCTTTGGGGTGGATTGGATGGCATTCCGGGTGTGGAGTCAGACAACTCGAAACTCAGTGGATGCACGCGGCACTGCCGCATGCAACCTTCAAGGTGAAAGGGCCGATGTGACGGATGTAGGTTTGCTGACAGATGCGCTGAACAAGGGCGCAACCGCCTGGCTGGTGAGCGTGAAGTCTACCGAAGGCTCGGCCCCAAGGGAACCCGGGGCCTGGATGGCGGTGCTGGCCGATCGCGTGATTGGCACCATTGGCGGGGGCCACCTCGAGCACCAGGCCATGGCCGATGCGCGCCGACGCCTGGCCGGAGAGCCCGGCGAACCGCAGGTTCGCTATGCGCTGGGCCCCGCCCTGGGTCAGTGCTGCGGCGGGGTGGTGCACCTGCGATTCGAGGCGCTGGGCCCTGCGGATGCGGCTGGTCTGGCGGCCCGGCTGCAAGGCCCGCGCACGCCCGTGGCCCTGTTTGGCGGGGGGCATGTCGGCCATGCGCTGGCGCGGGTGCTGGCCCCGCTGCCGTTTGCCCTGACATGGATCGACAGCCGCGACGGGATTTTCCCCGCCGCGCCGCCCGAGGGCGTGGTCTGCGAGCATTCGGAGCCCGTGCACATGGCCGTGCCCCTGCTGGCGGCGGGCTCGCGCGTGCTTATCATGAGCTTCAGCCACGCCGAAGATCTGGACGTGGTGGCCACCTGCCTGCGCCGCCAGCGCGAGCGGGGCGATCTGCCCTTCATTGGCCTGATTGGCAGCAAGACCAAGTGGGCCACCTTTTCGCACCGCCTGGCAGAGCGCGGCTTTACCCCGGCCGAGCTGGCGCAGGTGACTTGCCCGATTGGCGTGCCCGGCATTCACGGCAAGCAGCCCGAAGTGATTGCTTTGGCTGTGGCGGCGCAATTGCTGCAGACCCTGACTCCATAGCGGCTCAGCCTCCTTAACCTGCGAGGCTGAATCTGGAACAATTTGTGCATACACTTTTGGGTGTTATTGGTCGTTGAGTTTCGGTCGCAGCGGTGCCCCGGCCTGTCGGTCTTTGCCTGTGCAAGCATGCAAAAGGCCTGCCAGCCAAGGTGCGCGACCTGTGTGTTCTGCTCAGAGCGCCCGCAGTGGTGAGCAGGTTTGCAGCGCCTGGCGCTGCCAAGGTTGAGATATGGAAAGCTACGTTCTCGACTGGGCCAACCTGCTGTTGCGCTGGCTCCACGTCATTACCGCCATCGCCTGGATTGGCTCGTCGTTCTACTTCGTCTTTTTGGACAGCAGCCTCACGCCGCCCGAAGACGAAGACCTGAAAAAACAGGGCGTGAGCGGCGAGCTGTGGGCCGTGCATGGCGGCGGGTTCTACCACCCGGTCAAGTTTGCCGTGTCCCCGCCGCAGTTGCCCAAGCACCTGCACTGGTTCTTTTGGGAAAGCTACAGCACCTGGCTCAGCGGCTTTGCGCTGTTCACGGTGTCTTACCTCTACAGCGCCAGCACGTATCTCATCGACAAATCGAAGATGGACTGGGCACCCGCCACGGCCATTGCGGTGGCGCTCGGGTTCTTCGTGGTGTTCTGGCTGCTGTACGACGCCATCTGCCGCATCTTCGGGCAGCGCAAAAACGGGGATGCCATCGTGGGCGCGCTGGTATTTGGGCTGGTATGCATCGCTGCTTGGCTGGCCTGCCACTGGTTTGCCGGCCGCGCCGCCTTTTTGCTGGTAGGCGCGATGATCGCCACCGCCATGAGCGCCAACGTGTTCTTCTGGATCATCCCGGGCCAGCGCACCGTCATCGCTCAAATCAAGGCCGGGCAGCCGGTGGATCCCATTCATGGCAAGCGCGGCAAACAGCGCAGCGTGCACAACACCTATTTCACGCTGCCGGTGCTGTTTGCCATGCTCAGCAACCACTACAGCTTTACCTGGAACCACCCGCAGAACTGGCTGGTGCTCATCCTCATGATGTTCGCAGGGGCCGCCATTCGCCAGTTCTTCGTGATGCGCCACGGCTACAAGCTGGGCCGCAACGGCAACCCGCTGCCTTACGCACTGGTGGGTGTGGCCGTCATCGTGGGGGCCATGGCGTGGATGCGCCCGGTGCCGGTGGCGCAGCCGGTATCTGCTCCTGTTTCAGGAGCTGCCAGCGCAGGTGCAGCAAGCGCTACAAGTCAAAATGATGCCAAGGCCGACTTTGCCGCAGTGCAGGCTGTGCTGGAGCAGCGCTGCTACCTGTGCCATGGCGCGCAGGTGCAGATGAAGAACCTGCGGCTGGATTCGCCCGCCCTGGTCAAGCAGAACGCTCAGGCCATTTACCAGCAGGCCGTGGTGCAAAAGCTCATGCCCATGAACAACGCCACGCAGATCACCGACGCCGAGCGCGCGCTGATTGGCAGGTGGTTTGAAGCAGGAGCACAGGTGCCCTGAAGGGGGTGAGCAGAGTCTCTCTGCGCAATGTGGGTTCAAGCTGGGCTCAAGCCGCCAGCACGCTCATATCGGCAGCGGTCAGCCCGGTGTGCAGCACCAGCCCGGTGGCTGTCTGCTTGGCCTCGTGCTTGGCCAGCGCGGCCAGGTTGGCCACCTCTTCGGCGTGGCGGAATCTCCCTGGCGTGATGTGCACTGCCCCCATGGCCAGCGTGGTACACGGAAAGAACCGCGGCACGCCATGCCTGTCTTCAGCATGGATGCCGCCCGCCCGCTGCGCTGTCTCATCAAAAAGCGCCGTTGCCTCGCGTGCAAAGTCCTGGATGATGTTCTTGCAGCGCTGGCGCCAGTTGCTGCTCTGAAAGATCAGCATGAAGTCGTCCCCACCCACATGCCCCACAAAGTCGCGCCGTGCGTCGCAGTGCATGGTGGCAAGCCTTGCCACCAGCCGGATCATCTGATCGCCGCGCCAGTAGCCATAGTGGTCGTTGAAAGGCTTGAAGTGGTTCAGGTCGGCATAGCAGGCCACGAACTCGGTGCCGTTGTCCAGCAGGCGCTGCATGTGCAGGCTGATGGGAATGTTGCCGGGCAAAAAGGTGAGCGGATTGGCGTGGCGCGCTGCCTCGATACGTGTCTCGGTCACCGCGCGCACCAGCTGGTCGCCCGTGCCCAGGCCCAGGTAGCGGCCGTTGTCCGTGACGATGTAGCCGTCGTTCAGGTAGCGCTGGTCTTG
This sequence comes from Acidovorax sp. DW039, assembly GCF_037101375.1. Taxonomy (NCBI): domain Bacteria; kingdom Pseudomonadati; phylum Pseudomonadota; class Betaproteobacteria; order Burkholderiales; family Comamonadaceae; genus Acidovorax; species Acidovorax sp. DW039. The sequence goes on from NZ_AP029019.1 coordinate 1,780,128, forward strand.
TGATGTGAGGATGCCCATGAGCTGCTCCACATCGCAGTCCAGCTCCACCACGCGGGGGGCGGTGTTGGCAAAAGCCAGGCAGGGTTTGCGGCCATGCACTTCGCGGAAGTACAGCGTGGCGTAGTGGTTCATGAACTGCTGGCGGTTGATGAGGGCCACAGGCCTTGTGCCGTCTACCACCGCCAGCGCGTGCAGTTCGGTGCGCTCGTGGAACATGGCCGCCACCGCATTGTTGGGCGTGGTGGGTGTCACCGGCGGTGCCTGCACCACGCGCAGGCTGCGCAGAATGCTGGGGCGTGCCGTTTGCCCCAGGTGGGGCAGCACGGCCACGCGGCGGTCGTGCATCACCTCCAGGGCCGGGCCTTCCACAGCCTCGCGGGCGGCGGGGGCAGGGCGGCCCAGCAGCCAGCCCTGGCCGTAGGGAATGTCCAGGTCGCGCAGGGCGCGCAGGTCATCCTTGGTTTCAATGCCCTCGGCAATCAGCGTGGTGCCAAACACATCGGCAATGCCTTTGATGGCCTGCAGCATCTGCAGGTTTTCGGGGCGGTCGCTGATCTCGCGGATGAAGTATTTGTCAATCTTCACGAAGTCTGGCTTGACTTCGGACCACAGCCGCAGGCTGGATCGCCCATCGCCAAAGTCGTCCAGCGCCATGCGCGCGCCGCAGGCGTGCACCGCGTCAATGGCTTGGCGCAGGCGGGGAATATCGGTGACGCGTTCATGCTCCGTGATTTCGAGCACCAGCATGCGTGCGCTCAGGCCCAGGCTGCGCACGGCGTCGCCCAGCATGCCTGCGCCCACCAGGGCCACGCCCTGCACCAGCGCATCGGCGCTGATATTGACGAACAGGCGGCCCCCGGTGGGTTGCTGGCTCCACTGCTCCAGCGCGGTGTAGGCGCACAGCCATTCAAAGTCCTGCAGCACATCTTCGGCACGTGCCTGCTGCAGCAGGGCATCGGGGTTTTGCAGTGGCGTGCCCTGCGGGCCACGAATCAGTGCCTCATGCGCGTATATGCTGCCTTCACGCAGGTCTGCCAGCGGCTGGAAGACGCAGTGCAGCCCGCCCGAGCGCATCAGCTGCGCCAGCGCGCCAGTGCCGTGCTGCGCAGCGGGCGACAGCTTCGCCAGCAACGCTTGGCGTCGGCTGCACATCATGTTTTGCATCGCGTTGTGTCGGGTCCCTGAGCAGGGTTCGAATGATGACCTCAACTTGTGACAATGTAGTTACAAATTGCGGACCGGACAGGTTTCCTGAATTGGTTTCACGATGCCTGTTGATGCTATATATTTGATAGCTGCTTGCGCTTTCGGATAAAGCGGTACAGCCCAAAAGACGTATGCTGCCCAGCGGGCGGCCCAACAAAAAAGGAGCCCGGTTGGGCTCCTTTGTGGGTGGGGGTGGAGGGCATCCCTGCGGTGCCCACCTGGCCGTCTGGTATCAGAAACGGTGGCGAATGCCGACGCCAAAGCTGGTGCCGGAAGTCTGGTTGGTGATCTTGTCGCCCATGAACATGGCGTACACGTCGGTGCGCTTGGACAGGAAGTGGTCGTAGCCCACGGTGTAGGTCTTGCGGTCCACATTGGTTTGCGACAGGTCTGTCTTCACCCATTCCACCAGCACCTTGCCCGAGGGGCCCACAGGCACAGATGCGCCCAGTTGCAGCGTCTTGGCCTTGTTGGTGCTGTTGTCGGCCTTGGCTTCGCCGTAGCTCACAAAAGGTTTGACCATGCCAAAGTCGTAAGCGCCCAGCAGCATCCAGTCCTTCTTGGTAGTGCCCAGGTAGGCGCCCTGGCCGGGGTTGCTGATCTGATCGCGCTCGTAGAAGCCGGTCACTGTCAGCGGGCCTGCAAAGTAGAAGAAATTGGCGCCGACGTTCTTCTTGCCGTTATTGCCGGCCTGTTCACCAAACTGGTACTGCAGGTTGGCCTTGAAGCCGCCAATGTCGGGTGTGCTGTACACCAGCTGGTTGCTCCAGCCGGTGTCAGACGGTGTGGTGGCGCCCCAGCCGGTGCCATTGAACAGTGGCACGTTCATGTGCAGGATCAGCGGCGAGAAGGTGAACGAGTCGCCCAGAGGGTTGCCCACCACCGAGGGCAGGAAGTTGGGGGCCATCCAGCGGCCCAGCATCACCGAGCCGAAGTCGCCCGACAGGCTCACGTTCGCGTCACGGGAGAAGAAGGTGTCGTTGGTGAAGCGGCCTTGCGAGCCGTTGTCCACCTTGATGAACGAGGTGAGCTGGAAATTGGCCTTGAGACCACCGCCCAGGTCTTCCGTGCCCTTGAAACCAAACCAGGACGTTGTCATGCCGCCGCTGTCCACCACCGACTTGCGGCCCGCGTCGCCGGAGTTTTTGAGGGATCCGGCAAATACGTCAGTCAGGCCTGTGACCTGGACAGAGCTTTGGGCGTGGGCACCGCTGGCCAGCAGGACGCCGCCAAGCGTGAGGGACAGCGCCAACAGGTTTTTTTTCATGGGTTCTCCTGGGTTAGATGACAAAACAAATGGATCGCCGCTCCGGTGGCCATTGCACAGACATTCGGGGCACTGCCGCCGGTCGTCGTTGCGATGGCTTCCTGCGGCCCCAGCCTGCGCCGATGAACCTCATCTTTGCTGGCTGGTGGTGCACGAAACATGCATGGTGTTGGTATGAGCAATTTTTGTGCCCCGGCAGCAGCTTTTCGTCTTGAACAAGCTTGCGTAGCAGGACGGTGGTCCGCTTGAGAGCGGGCTGCGGGCGTTGTAGGGTGTCCAGTTGACAGCAGGCTGACGGTGTCGGAATTCCGCGCCAAGCCCCACAGTGACGGGGTTTGCGCTAATTGGGATGGGTTCCGCGCGGCTTTTGATCTTGCTCAAAGCCTTCCCGGCGCTGCAACGGCACATTCAATTGCATGCTGCCATCCAATTTATTTTCCTTGCCCGTCCAGACGGAAGTCATTGCCGCCGGCGAAGTGCTGCGCAGGCGCCACGAGGTACTGACCTCGGTGCTGCACCTGGAAAGCGGGAGGGTGCTGCGGGGCTTCTATGAAGAAGGCTACCTGCGGCACCAGTTGGGGGCGGTGGAGGGGCCGTTCTGGCTGGACGCCGCATCGGCATTGCTCGGTTTGCCGCTGCCTGTGGACATGGTGGCCGAAACCCGCGTGCAGGTGCGCCGCGTACCCATCGCCGATTTCCGCGCCAGTCTAGCCGCCATGCCCGAGGGCGCGCGTGGCCTGCTTCTGGATATGGCCATGGGCTACCGTCAGCAGTCCGAACTGGCGGTGAGCCGACTCGCCCACGACGCCGAAACGCGGTGCGCACAGTGGTTGCTCAACCACGCCCAGCAAGACCCCTCCGGCACGCTGCGCGTGACGCTGCACCAGCGCAAGCGCCTCATAGCTGCCCAGCTGGGCATTGCGCCCGAAACGTTCTCACGTGTGCTGCGGCATCTGCGTGAGCTGGGCCTTATCCACGGCACCGGCAATGTGCTGAATCTGCCGCAGCCTCTGGCGCTGCAGAGCATGGCGGGGCACTGAGGCAAAGGGGTTTTCCCTCTCACCCATCGGAGTCTGAAGCGCCGGGACAGTGGCTGCATTGAAGACTGGCTCAGCCCCGACGGGCTGGTCGTTTGCTCCTGCGCAGCCCCGGCAGACCGCCCGAGGCCGCAGATGCACACGGCGCGGTGATTCGTGCAGGGCATCCCCAGGGGCTAAGGGTTTCTCCGTGTGACTCCATGCGGGTTCCACCCAACCCGAGGCGATGAGGGGCTGCGTATATTTGGCTGGAACAGACCTCACTGGCCCAGCCTTCATGCCTGTTTCCCGCTCACTGTCCGTATCTGGCGCATTGGCACTCAACGCCTCACAGGCAGGGTTGCGCGTGGCGCAAGGGTGGTTCTTCTCCCATTCAGGGATGGCCTTGAGCGCTGACAGGTGTGGCGCAGCAATCGAGGCGCCATGACTGCTCCCCCTTCCTCTGTACTGCCGGCGGACACCCCTTCCTGGAGGATGCCCGGGCCGCTGGTGTGGTGGATGGTGAGCATCGCTGTGGCTTCCATGCTGGCTGCGGGTGCCGGGGCGGCGGCCTATGTCGCCCATGTATCGGGGCAAGAGGCCTTGCGCCGGGTGGTGACCCAGCAGACCGATGAGGTGGAAGTCATTGCCCGCCTGCTGGCGGGCAAGATGGAACAAAGCCAGAAAGTGCTGCGTACTTTGGCAGGAACCATTGCGCCACGCTTGCAGGAGCCGTCCTATTTCCAAGACCCGCAGGAGCTGGACGGTCTCTCGGCACTGGGCTTTTTCGATGCGGTGCAAATTGCGGGCAGCAACGGCCAATTGCTGCTGAGCCAGCGCGGCGGGCGTCCAGTGGCCGCTGCATCGCTGGAGCCCTCTGAGCGGGATGTCTTGCGCCGCACCCTGGCCGAGGGCAAGCCCCAGGTGTCAGAGCTGATTGCGGGCGGCACGGGCGATGCGCGCGTGACCTTCACCATTCCCCTGCATCGGGAGGATGGCGCCGTAGCGGGGGTGCTGGCAGGCGCGCTCAAGCTGCAATCGCAAAGTCTTTTGCCGCCCTCCATGGCTTTGCCCGAGCGGGATGAATCGCATCTGATCGTGTTTGCACGCGACGGCACCATTCTTTCTCACTCCGACCCCAGCCGTGTCCTGGGCAATGTGCGGGATGAGGCAGGCCTTTCGGCCGTCTTTGCCCGCTGGCAGCGCCAGGCCCAGCCGCTGGAGGGGCGTGGCACCACCCAGGTGCAGGCGGATCACATCGTGAGCATGGCGGGCATGCCGCTGCCGCAGTGGATGGTGGCCCGCGTGAGCCATTCGCGGGCCTTGCTGGCACCGTTGGCTGGCGCGCAGCGTGAGGCCTGGTGGACGGTGGCCGGGGTGCTGGCCGCCGCGGCGCTTGCATTGACCGTGGTGCTGGTGTGGATGGCACAACCCCTGGCGCAGTTGCGCGAAGCAGCCCGCCAGTTGCTGCGCCGCGACGAGCAGGCCCCCGTGCCTTGGCCAGAAGCCCAAGGGGAGGTGGGCGACCTGGTCGCCGTGCTGCAGCAATTGGCCCGCCAGGGCAGCGAGCATGCGCAGCAGCAAAGCGCCTTGGCCAGCCAGTTCCAGGCCATTCTCGACCACGCCTCCGTCGGCATCGTCATCACCCGCCACGGGGTGCTGGAGGTCGTGGGGCGGCAGGCCTGCCTCATGCTGGGCTATTCGCCCCGCGAACTGCAAGGCAAACCCGCACGCACGCTGTATGCATCGGCTGAAGACTATGCGCGTGCAGGGGCCCGGGTGCAGGCCGAGTTTGCAGTGCACGGTGCCTTTGATGGGGACGTGTGCTTCATGCGCAAGGACGGCAGCCCCGTGTGGGCGCGGGTGCAGGGCCGCGGCGTGCAGCCCGATGCGATGGACGGCGGCACGGTGTGGATACTGGAAGACATCACCGCGGCACGTGAGGCCCAGCAACAGCAGACCTGGGACACCACCCACGATGCGCTCACACAGCTCTTCAATCGCACCGCTTTTGACCAGCGGCTGGGTGCCTTGCTGCTGGAGCGCACCACCCGTTTGCGTTCCCCGGCCGACATGGCCCCCGGCGGTGGGGTGGGGAGCGGCGTCATACTGTACATGGACATGGATCACTTCACGGTGGTGAACGACCTGGCGGGTCATGACGCTGGCGACGACGCCCTGCGCCATGTGGCGCGCCTGCTGGAGTCGCAAGTTCGCCAACTGGGATGGGCCGCACGGGTAGGTGGCGATGAATTTGCGGTGGTGCTGCCCGGCTGCACCCTGGCCCGCGGGCAAGCGGTGGCTGAACAGCTACGCCAGGCCGTGCAGGCCTGGGCACCCTCGTACCAGGGCAGCAGCTTCACACTCAGCATCAGCATTGGCTTGGTGGCGCTGGAGCCCGCCATGCGCGATGTGGCCTCGGTGCTGTACGCCGCCGATATGGCGTGCTACGACGCGAAGCGGGCAGGGCGCAACCGCGTGCAGATCGGTCACGCGCGAGAGGCACCGACCTCTGGGCGCATGGCACTGGGGCCGGTTTAAGCTCCATCTCTAACTGCATCGTCACCTCCTCGCAGGGGTTATGCAGAGCATCATTAGCCGGTGGTGCTGAAAGTTGCGTCGTGGGGCAGTGCGCACTGCCAAATATCTTTTGCAGATTCGTCCTTTTCAATGGCATGCTTTTGGGCAATTTGGTGCGTCCGTTAGCAAAGAAGGTTTTTAAGACCTGTTTGGTTTTTGTCTCTTTGCAAAGTATTTCAAGCAGTTCATCAAGCCCGATTCTTTACCCATGCACATCCTCCTCTTGTCTGTTCTTCTGCTTTTTTCGGGAAGCGCTCTTGCATATGACGTAACTATTCACTCGGGGGCTAGCAGTGGCGGTGTGTGGAGCGGCAATGTCTGGACTCCCAATGCAACGAACTCTTTGGTCGGAGCAAATGATCTTTCCAACAGACTCGCAAGTGGTTCAGTCACCATCACTTCCACAGGCTCTGATCTCATCAAGGTTGATGCTCCGTTGAGCTGGACTGCTGACACAGTGCTCACTTTGGCTGCAGGAGGTCGAGTGGAAATCAACGGGCCGATGGTTGCTAGTGGATCTTCTGCAGGGCTTGTGATGACCTTCGGCTCTGGATACTCTCTGGCAAAGGACGGCAGCATCACGCTCTCCGGGAGCAACTCCAGCCTCAACATCGGGGGCGTGGGATATACGCTCATCCGCGATATCTCGGGTCTGCAAGCCGTTAGCGCGAGTGGCAATTTCGCCCTCGCCACTGACCTGGACGCCAGCGCCACGCGCTCCTGGAACGGCGGCCAGGGCTTTGCACCGCTGCAGGGCTTCAGCGGCGCCTTCACCGGTCTCGGCCACGCAGTAGATAGCCTGACCATTACCCGTGGCACCGAAAACAACGTGGGCCTGTTCCAAGCCGTTAGCGGGCAGGTACGCGACCTGACCCTGTCCAACGCTGCCATCACCGGCAACATCACCGTCGGTGCCGTCAGTGGCTCGCTCAGCGGCAACTTGTCGGGCATCCACGTCACCGGCTCGGTGCTGGGCAACGGCTCCAACGTCGGCGGGCTGGTCGGCCAGATCACCAATGGCACGCTGCAGGGCTCTTCCTCGACCGCCACCGTGACGGGGCTGAGCAACGTCGGCGGCCTGGCTGGCACGGTGCAGAACGGCACCCTGACAGACGCCTATGCCACGGGCGCGGTGACCGGCACCATCAGCAACAGCAGCGCCTTTGCAGGCGGGCTGGTGGGCAATGTCTTCGACTCAGCCACGCTGACCAACACCTATGCCAGCGGCCGGGTCCAGGGCTACACCGCCACAGGCGGCCTGATCGGCGGCACCTTCCTGTCCACCATCACCTTCGCTAACAGCTATTGGGATGTGAACAGCACCGGGCAGGCCAGCAGCGCCAGCGGTGGCACCGCCATCACTTCGGCCAATGCCCGCAACCAGTCCACCTACAACGGCTTCGACTTCACCAACACCTGGGTGATGTTCGAGGGTGATACCCGGCCGATGCTGCGCAGCGAGTACTCCACCGCGGTGTACACCCCCCATGCCTTGCAACTGATCGGCATGAACCTGGCCGGCAACTACCGGCTCGGCACCTCCCTCGACCTCGGCGCCGCGCTTGCTGCAGGCGGCAACGGTTACTACGCCGATGTCTGGGGTGCATCGGGCTTCAAGCCCCTGGGCAGCGACACCGGCAGCTTCACCGGCAGCTTCAATGGACAGGGCTTCGGCCTCAACGGCCTGACCATCAACCGAGCGAGCACGAACTACGTCGGTCTGTTTGGCTATACCTCCGGTGCGACCCTGGTCAACGTCAAGCTGGTGGGCGGCAGTGTCACTGGCAGCGACGGTGTCGGTGCGCTGGTCGGCTACATGACGGGCGGGACCCTTGGCAGCGCATCAGCCAGCACCACCGTCAGCGGCACCAGCACTGGCGAGGCCAATACCGGTGGGCTGGTGGGCACCAACGACGGCGGCGCCATCGCCGATGCCTCCGCCAGTGGCAACGTCACCGGCGCCGGCTACCAGGTCGGCGGCCTGGTCGGCATCAATTTCAACGGCGGCAGCATCACGCGCGCCTATGCCACCGGCAATGTGACCGGCACCAACCCGAACAACGGCATCGGCTATGTCGGTGGGCTGGTCGGAGCCAACGGCTACAGCGGCAATGGCGGTTCCATCAGCCAGTCCTACGCCACTGGCACGGTGAGGGCGGCGGCGGGCCCCATCGGCGGTTTCGTCGGCCATAACGAAGGCAGCATCACCGACTCCTACGCCAACGGCGCGGTAATCGGTCAGGGCTCGGCCAGCAATATTGGCGGTTTCGTGGGCGTCAATTTCATCAACGGCACCATCAGCAACAGCTATTCCACTGGCTATATCGCAGGCAGCAGTCAACTCGGCGGATTCGCCGGTTACAACAACGCACCGGGCAGCGCTATCACTTCCAGCTATTGGAACATCCAGACCAGCGGCCAAACACAGGGAGCAGCCGGTGGGTTGGCTGCTGGCATCACTGGCCGCACCACCGCGCAGCTGCAGGGCAGCCTGCCCGCCGGTTTCGCCTCATCGGTCTGGGGCATCGGTACCAATCTCTATCCGTATCTGCAATGGCGCTACAGCACCACACCTCACGCTGTGAGCGGCCGGGTGTTCAGCGACGTCGGCAGCACGGCACTGGCTGGTACCACCGTCAGTGCCGTGTCGGGGGGGCAACTGATCGGCAGCGTCTCCACCGGGGCGAACGGCTATTACTATGTCCTTGGCGAATCCAGCCGATTCGACAGCAATGGCACCCTCACCTACCTGGACGGCGGCTCCAGCAAGGGCGCCGCGTTCAGTGACCGAGTCGGCTACCTTGGTATCCAGGGCCTGGACATTTACGCCTCGGCCATGCGTTTGGTAACTGGGCAGGGCAGTCTCACGGCAACCCGCAGTCGCTACTTGGCCGCCCGGGGCAGCTATTCCGATACTGACCTCAGCTTTCTCGCAAGTTCAGACTTCGCTGGTCTGACTGATACCGGCTTCAGCCTTTACCTAAACGCCAGTGCGGCCAGCTACAGCCTGGATGCCGATTTGGGCTCCGGAGGTCTTTTGGCTCTGGATAGTGGTGGACAGTTCACCATCAGCGGCAATCGTCAACTGCTGGCGGGCGGCAATCTTGACCTGGCCGATCAGTTGGCGTGGAGCGATAGCGCCACATTGCGTCTGAGCACGAGCAATGGCGGCAACATCATCCTGGGTGGTGGCGTGAACGCGCCCAGCGGAACTCTCACGGTTTCTGCCGCCGGTACGGCAATCAGTAACGGTAGTGTGAGCCTTGGTGTGTTGAGTCTGGAGGCCGGCATTTGGAACCAAGTCTCCAGTAGTCTTCCCACGTTCACTATCACTGACTTCCGTCTCAGTCCCGGCGCCACGTTCGTTCGAGCCTTGGCAGGCGATGGCAGCGCAGCCTCGCCTTTTCGTATCGCTGACATCTATGGCTTGCGAAGTCTGGAGTCCAGCAGTTTGGCGGGTAGCCGCTTTATCCTCGCCAATGACATAGATGCTTCAGGTACCGCGTCCTGGAACAATGGGACCGGCTTTTCACCCATTGGAACTTCTGCAACCCCTTTTACCGGTGGGCTCGACGGTCAAGGTTTTCGTATCAGTGGATTGACCATTAACCGTGCTGGTACCACCTACGCCGGGCTTTTTGGATTCAACGCAGGCTATGTTGGCCACATTAATTTGGTGGGGAGCAGCGTAGCAGGAGGCACTTACACGGGTGCACTGGTGGGCTATAACGCAGCTAACGGGGTGATTGAACGTATTGCCAGCGATTCGACTGTCAGCGGGACCGATAACGTTGGTGGCTTGGTGGGCTACAACCTGGGGAGCGTGAGTGCGAGCTACACCAGTGGCAGCGTCAGCGGTACGTTGCACGTCGGTGGTCTTGTGGGTGCCAACGACAGCAGCGTGAGCCAGTCTGTGGCAACGGGCGCCGTCACTGGCGGAGTCCACTCAGGGGGGCTTGTAGGGTTTAACACAGGCAGTCTCAGCAACAGCTACGCCACCGGGAGCGTTCAGGGGAGCACTACGGCAGGCGGTCTGGTGGGGCTCAACCAGGGAAGCGTTGCGCGTGTTTATGCCACTGGTACGGCCAGTGCCGGCAGTGCTGGTGGTTTGGTGGGCTCCAACAGCGGTAGTGTTTCGGGCAGCTTCTGGAACACCACTACAAGCAGCCTGGTAGTAGGCGTGGGCACCGGTAGTGGAAGCGGTATTTCTGGCTTGAGCAGCATTCAAATGAAGTCGTTGCCTACCTTCAGCGCGGCCAGCTGGAATATCGACGATGCAGGTGGTACTTCCGCCATCTGGCGGATCTATTCGGGGTATACGGCGCCGTTGTTACGTAACCTATTCACCGCGAGTTTGACCGCCACTGCGGGTAATGGAAGTCGAGCGTTTGACGGCACCACGTCCGCAAACGTTGTCGTGACCTATACCCCTGCTAACCCAGACGCCCGCCTGCTGGGAACGCCGGTCACCGTGTCTGACAGCGCGCTTGTAGGTACCCAGAGCGTGCGGGTAACGGGTCTTTATTCCCAGCAAAGGGGATATGACATTTCGTTCGTGTCCGGAACCCTGACCATCGGCGCAAGCGATACAAGTGGCCTGCCGCTTCCAAGCGGGGGAACCGCACAGGTTAGTGTCACAGACGACATGGGAAACACCTGCCAGTTCACCCAAGCGCAATTCTTGGTCCGCTCCGCTATCGCTGATCCTCTGCCTGCGGGCGCTTCCGTGGTGGGTGACCTCTTCGATTTTGTGCTTGATGGCTGTGCACCCCATGCCACCGCCACGATTCGCATCACTTATCCCAACCTGCCTGCCAACGCACGGTATTTGAAATATGGACCTACAGCTTCAAATACTGCGCCGCATTGGTACGCTTATGCCCAAGCAACCGTGGCTGGCAATGTGGTAACTTTGCGCATAAAAAATGGAGGAGAGGGCGATGACGATCTCGATGCGAACAACGCTCGCATCGTGGACGCGGGAGGACCTGCCTTGCTGCCTGCCTCTCCCGGCAGCACCCAGTCTATTCCCGCAACAGGCCCTCTGGTTTTGATTCTGCTGTCGGTAATGTTGTCACTCGTCGCATGGCAGGCGCGTCGCTCCCTCTAGTGAGGTTCTGACCGAGGGGTTACGTCGGCATGCCTTGCAACGCAGTCAGCACATTCTCAGCGGTAGCCGGAGCGTTCAGCAAGACAGCCGTGTGCGCGGGCGTGCTTTTACGCCCTGCTGCAATGGCGTTGCGCAGCGCCTCATACACGCTGATGGCCAGCATGAAGGGCGGCTCGCCCACGGCCTTGCTGCCACCCACGTTGTCTTCCCGGTTGGCTTCGTGCCACAGGTTGACGTTGAAGTGCTGGGGGATGTCGCTGGTGGCCGGGATCTTGTAGGTGCTGGGCGCATGGGTAGTGAGCAGGCCTTTGTCGTTCCACACCAGTTGTTCCGTCGTCAGCCAGCCCATGCCCTGCACAAAGCCGCCTTCGATCTGCCCCACGTCAATGGCCGGGTTGATGCTGTGCCCCACGTCGTGGAGGATGTCCACCTTCAGCACGCGGCTCTCGCCCGTCAGTGTGTCGATCGCCACTTCGGTGCACGCTGCGCCGTAGCTGAAGTAGTAAAAGGGCCGGCCGGTGAGCGTGGTCTTGTCGTAATGGATTTTGGGGGTGCGGTAGAAGCCGTCGCTCCACAGCTGGATGCGGTTGGCGTAGGCCTCTTTGACCACCGCCTCAAAGCTGCGCACCGCCTTGGGCGAGATGACCTGCCCCCCCGCAAAGCGGATGGCCCCGGCACCGCAGCCATCGAGCCCGCACACGAACGATGCCAGGTTGTCGCGCACATTGCGTGCGGCGTATTGCGCGGCGCGGCCGTTGAGGTCTGTGCCGCTGCTGGCAGCCGTGGCGCTGGCGTTGGGCACCTTGCTGGTGTCGCTGGCGGTCACCAGCACGCGGGAAAGGGGCACGCCCAGCTCGTCGGCCACGATCTGCGCCACCTTGGTGTGCAGGCCCTGGCCCATTTCGGTGCCGCCGTGGTTCACCTGCACACTGCCGTCGGTGTAAACATGCACCAGCGCCCCGGCCTGGTTGAACAGGGTGGCCGTGAAGCTGATGCCGAACTTGACAGGCGTGATGGCCACCCCGCGTTTGAGCACGGGGCTTTGCGCATTCCACGCGGCAATCTCGGCTTGCCGCTCGCGGTAGCGGCTGGTGTGTTCCAGGCGCGGCAGCAGCTCGTGCAGGATGTTGTCTTCCACCGTCATCTGGTAGTGGGTGACATTGCGGCCTTCGCTGGCGTTGCGCCCGTACAGGTTGGCCATGCGCACGTCCTGTGCGTCACGGCCCAGCGCGCGGGCAATGTCGCCCATGATGGCTTCGATGACGATCACACCCTGGGGCCCGCCAAAACCGCGGAAGGCCGTATGGCTCTGGGTGTTTGTCTTGCAGCGGTACGAGGCAATCTCCACGTCGCTCAGAAAGTACGCGTTGTCGGCGTGGAACACCGCGCGGTCGGCCACGGGGCCCGACAGGTCGGCGCTGAAGCCGCAGTTGGCGGCCATCTGCAGCTTGAGGCCTGTGATGCGGCCACGGTCGTCAAAGCCTACGTCGTACTGGTAGGCAAACGGGTGGCGCTTGCCGGTGACCATGAAGTCGTCGTCCCGGTCCAGCCGCAGCTTGACGGGGCGGCCCAGCTTGTTCGCGGCCACAGCGGCCCACACGGCCAGGTGGCCCGCCTGCGTCTCTTTGCCGCCAAAGCCACCGCCCAGGCGGCGGCATTCCACCTTGACCGCATGGTTGTCGATGCCCAGCGCGTGCGCTACCCAGTGCTGAACCTCGCCGGGGTGCTGGCTGCTGGAGTAGATCCACCACTGCTTTTGTTCCAGCGGCAGCGCATAGGCAATCTGGCCTTCCAGATAAAAGTGCTCTTGCCCACCCACTTCAAACGCACCGCTCAAGCGGTGAGCCGCACTGGCCAGGCCCGCAGCAGCATCGCCCCGGCGCACAAACACGGGCGGCAGCACGTAGCTTTGCGCCTGCAGAGCCTGCTGCACGGTCAGGATAGCGGGCAGGGGGGTGATGTCGAGCTTGACCGACCGCGCTGCGCGCCGCGCCTGCATGACGGATTCCGCCACCACCAGGCCCACCACCTGGCCGATGTGGTGCACGGTGCCATGCGCAAACACAGGTTCGTCATGGGCAAAGGCGGCCAGCAGCTTGTTGCCAGGCACGTCCTGCGCCAGCACCACGCCGCGCACGCCGGGCAGGCCCAAAGCCGCGCTGGCGTCCACGCCATTCAGCGTGCCGTGCGCCACGGTAGAGAGAATGGGCGCGGCATACAGCGTGCCCTTCACCTCGGGCAGGTCGTCAATGTAGTGCGCAGCCCCCGCCACCTGGGCGCGGGCGCTTTCGTGGAAGTGCGATTGGCCCATGGCCGCGCGGGCAATGGAGGAGCTGTCGGCCCGAGAGGCGGTGGGGGCCGTTGCGTTGGCGTGGGCGTCGGCCTGCACGGCCGCAGGGGCGTCCACGGCATCGCGGCTGGGCGAGAGGGTGTGAAGGGGCTGGGGGCTCATACGGCCTCCTGGGTGAGTTGTTGCAGGCTGGCTTGGGGATGGCCCTGGCTCTCCAGCCACAGGCGCTGCAGCAGGTTGGCCAGCACGGTGCGGCGATAGGCACTGCTGGCCCGCATATCAGAGATGGGGTTGAACTCGGCTTGCAGCACCTGGGCGGCCCGCTGCACGGAGGCCTCGCCCCAGGGGCGGCCTTGCAAGGCGGCCTCAGTCTGGCGGGCGCGCACCGGGGTGGCGGCCACCCCGCCTGCACCGATGCGCGCTTCGCGCACCTGGCCGTCTTCCACTTTCAGTTTCACCACCAGGCACACGGCAGAGATGTCGTCGTCAAACCGCTTGGAGATTTTGTAGGCCTTGAGGGTCTGGTGCGGTGTGGCGCGGGGCACCACGATGCGCACCAGCAGTTCGTCCGGGGCCATCACGTTCTGCCGGTAGCCGGTGTAGAGGTCTTCCAGCGGAAGCTGGCGTTCGCCCCGGGCGTGGCTGGCCAGCACCACCTGGGCGCCCAGCGCAATCAGCAGCGGCATGGAGTCACCAATGGGGGAGCCGTTGGCCACGTTGCCGCCCAAGGTGCCTGAATTGCGCACCGGCAGACCGGCAAAGCGGTGGGCAAATTCCGCCAGACTGGGCCATTCCGCCACCAGCCGGGCAAAGGCGTCGGTCAGCGACACGGCTGCGCCGATGGCGATGTGCTCGGGGGTGTCTTCGATGCGGCGCAGCTCGGCGGCGCGGGTGACGTCCAGCACCTGGGCAAACTGGCGGTGCTGCTTGGTGATCCACAGGCCCACATCGGTGGCACCAGCCACCACCTGCGCCTGCGGGTGGGCGGCGCGGGCGGCCAGCAGTTCTGCCTGGCTGGTGGGGGCGATATAGGTGAAATGAGGCTCTTGCGCTTGTCTGGATTGCGCAAGCAGCTCTAATTTTTGTAGCAGTTCGTCCTCTTTCACCGCAACGCGGGGGAGCGATGCCATCTGCTGCGCTGCGTCCAGAATGGGGCGGTAGCCGGTGCAGCGGCACAGGTTTCCGGAAAGGTCTTGCTGGGCCTGCGCGCGTGTGATGGCTTGGCCCTGGCACACGCGGTTCTGGTACATGCCAAACAGGCTCATCACAAACCCAGGGGTGCAGAAGCCGCACTGGGAGCCGTGGCATTGCACCAGAGCTTCCTGCACCGGATGCAGCGTGCTGTCATGGGTGGTGGGGGGTGTGGTCGAGCCTGCCGATGCGGCTGAAGCGGCCACCGGCTGGATCAGCGGGTCTTCGGTCAGGTCTTCCGCCGTCCATAGCGCCATGCCGTCTACCGAGTGCGCCAGGCGAATGCAGCTGTTGACTGCGCTGAAGCGGACCTTGCCGTGGCCGTCTGCCTCGCCCAGCACCACGGTGCAGGCACCGCAGTCGCCTTCACCGCAGCCTTCCTTGGTGCCGGTGCAGCCCAGGTCTTCGCGCAGCACCTCCAGCAAAGTGCGGTCGGGTGGTACATTGCCCAGCGCCACGGGCTGGCCTCGGCGCAAGAATTGCAAGGGTCGGGTCGTCATGAAAGATACCGCTTCAATGTCTATGTGTTCATCTGAGGGTAGAACGCGGGGCCGCCATCGGCATACGTGCAAGCTTATGACAGCCATGCCCCCACTGCTATGAGAGACCAAGCCCTTTTCGACAAGATAGACCTCCATCTCATAAGGGTCTTGCACACCGTGCTCACTGAACGCAGCGTATCCCGGGCAGCCGTGCGGCTGGGCATGCACCAGCCGGCAGTGTCGGCTGCGCTCAAGCGGCTGCGTGATCTGGCAGGCGACCCGCTGCTGGTGCGATCAGGGGCCAGCATGATGCCCACCGATGCTGCCCTGCGCATGGTGGAGCCCGCGGCACTGATCCTGCGCTCGGCCGAGGCACTGTTTTCTGACGCGCGGGGTTTTGACCCGCGCACGGCCACCCGCACCTTTCGCGTGGCGGCCAGCGACTATCTGGATCCGCTTTTTCTGCCCCAGCTGGTGGCCCGTATCAAGGCGCAGGCCCCCCTGTGCCCGATTGAAATTCTGCCCCTGTCGGCCGACGCGCACTACCACGCCCATCTGGCCCAGGGCGATGTGGATGTGGTGATTGGCAACTGGCCCCAGCCGCCTGAAGACCTGCACATGGGCCGTCTGTTTGGTGACGAGGTGGTGTGCCTGGTGAACAAGGACCATCCTGCGGTGCGCCGGGGCTGGACCGAGACCGACTGGCTGGCGGCAGAGCACATTGCCCCCACGCCCACACACCCTGGGGCGCGAGGCGTGATCGATGCCCACCTGGACAGCCTGGGCCTTTCGCGCAATATCACCGCACGGTGCGCCCATTTCAGCGCGATTCCGCACATCGTGGCCTCCAGCCTGCTGGTGCTGACGACCGGGCGCCAGTTCTGCGAGCGCTTCACCGCGCAGCTGCCAGTGGCCATATTGCCCAGCCCGGTGGCGTTTCCCCGGCTGTTGTATTACCAGCTGTGGCATGCGCGGACGCACCACTCGGCTGCAGCCATGTGGCTGCGCGACAGTGTCAAGTCGGTGGCTGCTTCGCTACGAAAAGAATAGCTGCCTGCGCATGCTGAATAAGCCGCAAGGCATGATTTGGCAGTTACTGGCCCAGAGATAACAAGTTGTAATTCTGAGAGACAATCCCCGCATGAGTTCTCCCCCCCATTTCTCTGCGCCTGGTGCGGCGCCGCCGCGTTTGCAGCTGGCGGGCATCACCAAGCGCTATCCGGCCGTGGTGGCCAATAGCGGCGTTTCGCTGACAGTGCAGCCTGGCGAAATCCACGCCGTGCTGGGCGAAAACGGCGCGGGCAAGTCCACGCTGATGAAAATCATCTACGGCTCCGTCAAACCGGACGAAGGCACGGTCCATTTCAACGGCCAGGCCGTGCAGGTGCGCAACCCGCAGGAAGCGCGTGCCCTGGGCATTGCCATGGTGTTCCAGCATTTCAGCCTGTTCGACACCCTCACGGTGGCCGAGAACGTGTGGCTGGGCCTGGACAAGAGCCTGACGCTGGCCGAGGTGACCAGCCGCATCACCGCCAAGGCCACCGAGTACGGCCTGGACATTGACCCGCTGCGCCCGGTGCACACCCTGAGCGTGGGGGAGATGCAGCGTGTGGAAATCATCCGCGCCCTGCTCACCAATCCCAAGCTGTTGATCCTGGACGAGCCCACTTCGGTGCTGACGCCCCAGGCGGTGGAAAAGCTCTTTGTGGTGCTGCGCAAGCTGGCGTCCGAGGGCTGCAGCATTCTCTACATCAGCCACAAGCTGCATGAAATTCGCGCCCTGTGCACAGCCTGCACGGTGCTGCGCGGCGGCAAAGTCACAGGGGTCTGCAACCCGGCTGAGGAAAGCAATGCGTCCCTGTCGCGCTTGATGATCGGGGCCGAGCCACCCGCCTTGCAGCACCGCGAGGTGCAGACGGGGGCTACGGTGCTGCGGGTGCAGAGCCTCTCCCTGCCGCGCGCCGACCAGTTCGGTGTGGACCTGATGGATATCGAGTTCGAGGTCAAGGCGGGCGAGGTGGTTGGCATTGCGGGCGTGTCCGGCAACGGGCAAAAGGAACTGCTCTATGCCCTGTCTGGCGAAGACCAGCGCGCCGAGGCGGCCAGCATTCAGGTGTCAGGGCACAACGCGGGCCGCATGGGCCCCACCCAGCGCCGGGCGTTGGGGCTGCACTTTGTGCCTGAAGAGCGCCTGGGCCGCGGCGCCGTGCCCACCATGGGGCTGGCGCACAACCTGCTGCTCACGCGGACCAACTCGGTCAGCGGCAGTGGCTGGATCAAGGTGGGTGCCCTGCAAAAGCATGCGCAGGCGCTGATTGACCGCTTCAACGTCAAGGCCGGTGGCCCCAACGCGCCTGCCAAGTCGCTGTCGGGCGGCAACCTGCAGAAATTCATTGTGGGGCGTGAAATTGACGCGAACCCCAAGCTGCTCATCGTCTCGCAACCCACCTGGGGTGTGGACGTGGGCGCTGCTGCGCAAATCCGCGCATCCATCCTGGCACTGCGCGACGCCGGTTGCGCTGTGCTGGTGGTGAGTGAGGAGCTGGACGAATTGTTTGAGATCTGTGACCGGCTGCATGTGGTGGCCAAAGGCCATCTGTCGCCCTCGGTGCCGCGTGCCGAGGCCACGGTGGAGCGCATTGGCGAATGGATGAGCGGGTTGTGGCATGCCGATGTGCAGGCCTGTCTGGCCCAGGCCGAGCAGCAGATTGCGACCACAGCGGGGGAGGTGCAGCATGCTTAAGCTGGAACCACGTCCCCAGGCCTCGCGGCTGTGGACGTATGGCTCACCCGTGCTGGCCCTTGCGGTCACGGTGCTGATCGGCATTGCGCTCTTCGTCGCGCTGGGCAAAGACCCGGTGCGCGGGCTGCAGGTGTTTTTCTGGGAACCCATCAAATCGCAGTACGCCATTGGCGAACTCATGGTCAAGGCTACGCCGCTGCTGCTGATTGCGCTGGGGCTGGCGGTGTGCTTCCGCTCCAACGTGTGGAACATCGGTGCCGAGGGCCAGTTCGTCATCGGTGCCGTGGCGGCGGGCGGCATGGCGCTGCTGGCCGACAAGACCACCGGTCCGTGGATCGTGCCTGCCATCCTGCTCGCTGGCGTGCTGGGCGGCATGGTATGGGCGGGGCTTACGGCGCTGCTGCGCGACAAGTTCAACGCCAACGAAATCCTGGTCAGCCTGATGCTGGTCTACGTGGCCACGCTGGTGCTGGGTTATCTGGTTTACGGGCCATGGAAGGACCCCATGGGCTACAACTTTCCGCAGACCAAGATGTTTGAGAAGGTCACCCAGATTCCCCGGCTGATGCAGGGCTCACGCGTGTCCATCGGCCTGCTGCTGGCGCTGGCCGGGGCGGGAGCGCTGTGGGTGTTCCTGTTCCGCACCCGCGCCGGGTTTGCCCAGCAGGTGGGTGGCCTGGCACCCGCGGCGGCGCGTTACGCGGGCTTTTCATCGCGCCGTGCGCTGTGGACTGCGCTGTTGATCTCTGGCGGTGCTGCAGGTCTTGCTGGCGCGCTGGAAGTGGCGGGCCCCATCGGCCAGCTCACCCCCTATGTGCCTGCGGGCTACGGCTTCGCGGCCATCATCGTGGCCTTTGTGGGGCGCTTGCATCCCGTGGGCATGATTCTCTCGGCCATTCTCATGAGCATGTTCTATATCGGCGGCGAGCTGGCGCAGTCGCGCCTGGGCTTGCCCAAGTCCCTGACCGGAGTGTTCCAGGGGCTGCTGCTGTTCACGCTGCTGGCGTGCGACACCTTGATTGCCTACCGCATCCGCTGGGCGGCTTCGAAGGGAGGCCAATGATGGAATCGTACGCACTTCTCATCGGCTCCACCCTCAGCGCGGGCACCGTGCTGGCGATTGCCGCCCTGGGGCTGCTCATCAATGAAAAGGCGGGCATCGTCAACCTTGGGGCCGAGGGCATCATGCTGTGCGCGGCCATTGCAGGTTTTGCCACGGTGGTGCACACCGGCAACACATGGCTGGGTTTTGCTGCGGGCATGGCCGCAGGGGCTGCGCTGGCGGCCGTTTTCGGCGTGCTGGTGATCTGGCTCAACACCAACCAGTACGCCACCGGGCTGGCGCTGTCGCTGTTTGGCGTGGGCTTTTCGGCGTTTGCGGGCATCAGCTATGTGCAGGCCAAACTGCCTGAATCGCCCAAATATTCCATTCCGGTGCTGGGCGATATCCCGTTGCTGGGCACGGCGCTGTTTCAGCAGCATCCGCTGGTCTACCTCACGATGCTGCTGGTGGTGGCCCTGGTGTGGTTTCTGTACCGTTCGCGCGCCGGGCTGGTGTTGCGCTCGGTAGGGGAGTCGCCAGAGTCAGCCCATGCCCTGGGCTACCCCGTGCGCCGCATTCGGCTGGCGGCTGTGGTGGCGGGCGGGGCGCTGTGTGGTCTGGCAGGTGCCTACATTTCCACGGTGTACACGCCCCTGTGGGTGGAGGGCATGGTTGCAGGCCGTGGCTGGATTGCGCTGGCACTCACCACCTTTGCCACCTGGCGCCCGGCACGGGTGTTGCTTGGTGCTTATCTGTTCGGTGGGGTGACCATGCTGCAGTTCCATTTGCAGGCCACAGGCGTGCAGGTGGCCAGCCAGTTGCTCAGCATGTTGCCCTACCTGGCCACCATCGTGGTGCTGGCCTTGATCTCGCGCAATCCCGCCTGGATTCGCGTGAACATGCCCGCATCCCTGGGTAAGCCGTTTTACCCCGGCTCATAATGGTTGTTTTCCGTTTTTCCTCTCCGTTTTCACTGTTTTCTCTCAAGGAATCGACATGACCGATCTGCAAAAGCGTTCGATGTTCAAAGTGGCAGCGCTGTCTGCACTGGCTGCTGCCGCCGTGGTGGGCTGCGGCAAGACCGAGGCTCCTGCACCTGCGCCAGCTCCGGCACCTGCCCCCGCAGCTTCTGCCCCAGCGCCCAAGCCAGAGCCACTGAAGATCGCTTTTGCCTACGTGGGCCCTGTGGGTGACGGTGGCTGGTCTTTCGCCCACGACAACGGTCGCAAGGCCATCGAGAAGGAATTTGGCGACAAGGTGGTCACCAGCTTTGTCGAAAGCGTGCCTGAGTCGGCCGATGCTGAGCGCGTGCTGCGTGACCTGGCTGGCCAGGGCAACAAGCTGATTTTTGGCACCACTTTCGGCTACATGGAATCCATCCAGAAGATCGCTGGCGATCTGAAGGATGTGAAGTTTGAGCACGCCACAGGCTACAAGACCGCCGAGAACGTGCGCACCTATGACAGCCGCACTTACGAAGGTGCCTACATGGCGGGCGTGATCGCTGGCGCGATGACCAAGACCAACACCCTGGGCGTGGTGGGCTCGGTACCAATTCCTGAAGTGATCCGCAACATCAACAGCTTCACGCTGGGCGCGCAGTCGGTCAATCCCAAGATCAAGACCAAGGTGGTGTGGGTGAACGAATGGTTCAGCCCACCCAAGGAAACCGAAGCCGCCACCAGCCTGATCAACGGTGGTGCTGACGTGCTGTTCCAGAACACCGATTCGCCTGCCGTGCTCAAGACGGCCCAGGAAAAGGGCAAGCGCGCCTTTGGCTGGGACAGCGACATGACCGCCTATGGCCCCAAGGCCCACCTGGCTTCTGCCGTCATCAACTGGGGCCCTTACTACATCAAGGCCACCAAGGATGCGCTGGAAGGCAACTGGAAGGGTGGCGAGGCTTCGTGGTGGGGCGTGAAGGAAGGCGCGATCGATCTCGTCTCCATCGCTGAAGACGTGCCTGCCGAAACCAAGGCCAAGGTGGAAGAAGTGAAGAAGGGCCTGGCCGACGGCAGCTTTGTGATCTGGAAGGGTCCTATCGTGGGCCAGGATGGCAAGCCAGTGCTGGAAAAGGATGCCGTGGCTGATGACAAATTCCTGGGTGGCATCAACTTCTACGTCAAGGGCGTGGAAGGCAAGATCCCCGGTGCCGACAAGAAGTAAGTCGCTGTCAGCGCAACCACAGGGCCGCCTTCGGGCGGCCTTTTTTCATCTTGCCACGGGTTTGCCGGTTTCCATTCGCACGGCAAAAAGGCATGATGTTTTCAACCCTACCCACGGAGCTTGCTGATGTTCAAAGTCCCCCCCATTTCTGCAGAGCGCCTGCCAGATCTTTTGCGGCAAATGCCCAAGGCTGAACTGCACATTCACATCGAAGGCTCGCTGGAGCCTGAATTGATCTTTGCATTGGCCCAGCGCAACGGCGTTACGCTGCCGTACGCCGATGTGGAGAGCCTGCGCAAGGCCTATGCCTTCACCAATTTGCAGAGCTTCCTCGACATCTACTACGCTGGTGCCAGCGTGCTTCTGCATGAGCAGGACTTCTACGACATGGCCTGGGCCTATTTCGAGCGCGCAGCGGCCGACAACGTGGTGCACGCCGAATTGTTTTTTGACCCGCAGACCCATACCGAGCGTGGTGTGTCCATGGCCACGGTCGTGCAGGGGCTGCACCGTGCATGCGTGGATGCAGGGCAAAAGCTGGGTGTGAATGCGTCGCTCATCCTGTGCTTCCTGCGCCACCTGAGCGAAGAGTCAGCCTTTGAGACGCTGGAGCAGGCGCTGCCCTTCCGTGACAAGTTCATCGGCGTGGGCCTGGACAGCAGCGAGGTTGGTCACCCGCCAGAAAAATTTGCCCGTGTTTTTGCGCGCTGCAAGGAGTTGGGTTTGCACCTGGTGGCGCACGCGGGAGAAGAAGGCCCCCCTGCCTACATCTGGAGTGCGCTGGATGTGCTGAAGGTGGAGCGCATTGACCACGGAGTCCAGGCCATCCACGATGCCGCTTTGATGCAGCGGCTGGCGCAGGAGCGTATCCCGCTCACGGTGTGCCCACTGTCCAATCAGAAGCTGTGCGTGTTTCCGGATCTGGCAGACCACAACCTGGGCAAGCTGCTGGACGCCGGTTTGGCCGCTACCGTCAATTCGGATGACCCGGCTTACTTCGGCGGCTACATCAACGAGAACTTTGTTCAGCTTTTTGCGGCCACAGGCCTCACGGCCCGGCATGCGTACCAACTGGCCTTCAACAGCTTCGAGGCCAGCTTTGCCTCGAACCCGCAAAAGCGGCAGTGGGAGCACCAACTCAAGGAGACTTTCGAGAGGTTTGTGGAGCACGACTACTGATACTGGCAGTCCTTGGCATGGAAGACTGCGGATCTGTTCCGTGTCCGCTTTGAGGTAGCAGAGGTACAAGGGCCTAGCTTGCAATTGACGCTTTGTTAACACTGTCGGTTTTGTAAGCTTGGCGGGTTATCATGTTGCACTTTGTTGCGTTTTGACTTCCGGCTCAGAACGCATGAACCAGGGATTTCGCCGAGTGCATTGCTGCGCACGGTGAAAGCCTGGGCTGCGGTGCCCCGATGCAGCGGGCAGTCGGCAGACCGGTTCTGTAATTGATTACCTCCACATTTATGTTCCTCAACCAGCTATCCATAGCCAAGCGCCTGGCCTGTGTGCTCGGGCTCATCCTGACCCTCTCCCTGCTCACCAGTCTGTTTGCCGTCTTCAAACTGCGCCAGATGGGGCAAGTCACTGACACCATGCTGGCAGTGAACCTCAAGACCGAGCGTGCCACGGCCGACTGGTTGCGCAACACCACAGCGGGTGTGCAGCGCGCATCGGCCATTGCCAAAAGCAGCGACCCCAGTCTGATTGAGTACTTTGCCCCCGCTACAGCTGCCTCCATCGCTGAGACCAACGATCTGCAGAAGTACCTGGAAACGCAAATGGTCACGCCTGCGCAGAAGGCGCTGTACGACAAGATCAATGAGCAGCGCAAGGCCTACCTGGCTGCGCGTGAAGAGGTCAGCAAACTCAAGAAGGCGGGCGATTCAGAGGGCGCCGCAAAGGTGTTTGCCGAGCGTTTCGAGCCCACGGCCCGCACTTATGTGGCCAGCGTGCAGGAAGTGGCAACCGGCCAGCGCGCAGAGCTGGACGCCGCTGCCAAACGCAACGATGAACTGCGTGCCCAGACCAGCGTGCTGCTGGTGGTGTGCGGTTTGATCTCTCTGTTGCTCGGTCTGGTGCTCTCGTGGTACCTGGCTTCCAGCATCACCCGGCCTTTGAAGCTGGCTGAAGCCAGCGCTCAAGACATTGCCAACCTGGACCTGACCGGTCGCCCCCAGACCCGCTATTCCAACGACGAAACCGGGCATCTGCTGCGCGCCATTGATCGCATGCGCGAGGTGCTCCAGACCTCGCTGCAGCAGGTGCGTGGCGTGGTGGACAGCATCTCCACTGCCAGCCACCAGATTGCGTCGGGCAACCAGGACCTGAGTGCGCGCACCGAGAACGCTGCCAGCAACCTGCAGGAAACCGCCAGCGCCATGGAAGAGTTGACCAGCACCGTGCAGCACAGTGCCGATGCGGCCAGCCAGGCCAGCATGCTGTCTCACACTGCAGCCCAGGTGGCGCAGCGCGGTGGTGAAGTGGTGGCCCAGGTGGTCAGCACCATGGACCAGATCAACAACAGCTCCAAAAAGATCTCCGACATCATTGGCGTGATCGACAGCATTGCCTTCCAGACCAACATTCTGGCGCTGAACGCCGCCGTGGAAGCGGCCCGTGCGGGGGAGCAAGGCCGGGGCTTTGCCGTGGTCGCCAGCGAGGTGCGTTCCCTCGCCCAGCGTTCAGCCAACGCAGCGCGCGAGATCAAGAGCCTGATTGGTGCCAGCGTGGAAAACGTGGAAGCCGGTGCCAGTCTGGTGGCAGACGCAGGTACCACCATGGACGAGATCGTGGCCAGCGTGAAGCGCGTGACGGACATGATGGGTGAGATCAGCGCTGCGACCAAGGAGCAAAGCCATGGCATTGGTCAGGTCAACATTGCCGTCACGCAACTGGACCAGATGACGCAGCAAAACGCTGCGCTGGTGGAGGAATCCACCGCCGCCGCGCAAAGCCTGAACGAGCAGGCCCAACGCCTGAGCGAGGTGGTGGGGCAGTTCCGCCTGGGCTATCAGGCCGACCCTTCGCTCAAGCGTCTGACCTGAGCACCTTCGCGATGCGCTTTGTGCGCGGCGGGTAGAATCCGCACCCTGAGAAAACCGCTGCCCGGCGGTTTTCTTGTTTTTTACTTCGGGCCATGTAGAGGAACACCATGTACAAAAACCTCGCCACCGCACTGCGTGCGGCTTGTGTGAGTGCGCTTTTCTGCGCCGTAACCCTTCCCCCCACTTTTGCACAGACGGCGGCTCCGGCTGCCAAGTTCGAGCCGCTCAAGGCTGGGTTTGTGTACGTTTCACCCATCACCGAAGCAGGCTGGACACGCCAGCATGAAGAGGGGCGAAAAGCCGTAGAGGCGGCGCTGGGCTCGCAGGTCAAGACCACCTATGTGGAGAACGTGGCCGAGGGGGCAGACGCAGAGCGGGTAATCCGCGACCTGGCCGCTACCGGGCACCAGATCATCTTCACCCCCAGCTTTGGCTACATGGAGCCCACCCTGAAAGTGGCGCAGGACTTCCCCAACGTGAAGTTCGAATCCATCACCGGCTACAAGCAGGCCCCGAACGTGGCCACTGCCAACGCGCGTTATTACGAAGGCCGTTACCTGGCGGGCATTGCCGCAGGCCGCATGAGCAAGACCGGTGTAGCTGGCTACGTGGCAGGCTTCCCGATTCCTGAGGTGCTGCAGGGCATCAATGCGTTCACTCTGGGCATGCGGTCGGTCAACCCGAATGCATCGGTCAAGGTAGTGTGGCTCAACGTCTGGTTTGACCCTCCCAAGGAGCGCGACGCTGCCATGGCTCTGTTCAACCAGGACGTGGATGTGATTGCCTTTCACACAGGCTCCACCGCAGTGATGGCTGCGGCGCAGGAGCGCGGCAAGATGGCCGTGGCCTACCACTCCGACATGCGCAAGACCGGGCCAGATGCGCAGATCATTGCCGTGACGCACCAGTGGGGCGCTTATTACACCGAACGGGTGCGGGCACTGCAAAGCGGGCAGTGGAAATCAGGCAACCTGTGGGGCGGTGTGCGTGAAGGGATGATCCGCGTGGGAGATTTTGGCCCCAAGGTGCCCCAGGCCGTGCAGCAGGAGGTGCTGGCTGCGCAGAAGGCGGTGGGCGCGGGCAAGCTCCATCCGTTCCGCGCGGGCAAGCAGGCGGTGCGCGACACCGAGGGCCGCGAGGTCATCGCTGCCGGGCAGACGCTGAGCGATGCACAGATCCTGCAAATGAACTGGCTGGTAGAAGGCGTCAAAGGCTCGCTACCGCGCTGACGCACCCACCACCACCGGACTTCTACTGTCTATTACCCCTCCGGTATGGTGAGGGTGTTCTCGCCCTTTAAGCTCTCGCCCCATGCAAGTATTCCGATCTGCCCTTTTGCGCTTTGCCGATGATGGCAAGGCCCTGTACGACCAGGACGGCCTGCTGGCCATCGCTCCTGATGCTGCAGGGCGCCAAAGGGTGGTCGCTGCGGGATCGTGGGCTGCGCTGGCGCCGCAATGGGCGCAGCAGGGGGCCGTCACCCATCTGCCTGGGCGCATTCTGGCGCCAGGGTTTGTGGATCTGCATGTGCACTTTCCGCAGACGGATGTGATTGGCTCGCCCGCCGATGGTCTGTTGCCCTGGCTGGAGAACTACACGTTTCCGCATGAGTCGCGCTTTGTTGAGCCCGAGTACGCCAGCGAGGTGGCAGGGTTCTTTGTGGAAGAGTTGCTGCGCCATGGTGTGACCACGGCACTGGCGTTTGCCACATCGCACCCGGCGTCTGTGCATGCCCTGTTTGCCGAGGCCCAGCGCCGCAGTCTGCGGCTGGTCACAGGCAAGGTGCTGCAGGACCGCCACTCGCCCGACGGCGTGCGCGACGAGACGGAGCAAAGCCTGATTGATACCGAGGCGCTTATCCAGCGCTGGCATGGCGTGGGCCGCCTGGGTTACGCCATTACCCCCCGCTTTGCCCCCACCAGCACCCCCGAGCAGTTGCGCGGTGCGGGTGAGCTGGCTGCGCGCTATGGTGACGTGTGGATCCAGTCGCACGTGGCAGAGAACCTGGACGAAATCCGCTGGGCGCGCGAGCTGTTTCCCCGCTCGCGCAGCTATCTGGCGGTGTACGACGACTTTGGTCTGATGCGCGAGCGTGCGGTGTATGCGCACTGCATTCACTTCGACGATGCCGACCGGGCATTGATGCACGAGCGCAAAACCGCTGCAGCCATCAGCCCCACCAGCAATCTCTTTCTGGGTAGCGGCTTCTTCGACTACGCCGGTGCGGATCGCGCCGGTTTCCGTTATGGCCTGGCCAGCGATGTGGGTGGGGGCACCAGTTTCAGCCCCTTCCACACCATGATGGCGGCCTATTACGTGGGGCGCGAGGGGCAGACCAAGACGGACCTGAGCCTGAGCCCGACCCAGCTGTGGTGGCAGCACACGGCAGGTGCGGCCCATGCCATGGGCCTGGGGGGCGTGGTGGGCAATCTTCAGCCCGGATGCGAAGGGGACTTCCTGGTGCTGAACCCCGAGGCTACGCCGCTGTTGGCGCGCAAGACGCGCCAGGCCAACAGCCTGGAAGAGCTATTGTTTGCGCTGATCGTACTGGGCGATGACCGGGTGATCGAACAAACCGTGATTTCTCAAGCAAAATACGCCCCTAGCGCTTGATGTAAAAGCGCTACCAGCTACATATTTCATAGCATATTGCCTGGCTTGCCGACTTGCAGCCGGGCAAGTGCTGCAGCGCAGGAGCCAACCGATGAGTATCAAGAGCGACAAGTGGATCCGCCGCATGGCCGAAGACCACGGCATGATCGAGCCCTTTGAGCCAGGCCAGATTCGTGAGCGCGAGGGGCAGAAGATCATCAGCTACGGCACCAGCAGCTACGGCTACGACATCCGCTGCGCCCCTGAATTCAAGGTGTTCACCAACATCCACAGTACGGTGGTGGACCCCAAGAATTTTGATGAGAAGAGCTTTGTGGATTTCCACGGCGACAGTTGCATCATCCCACCCAACAGCTTTGCGCTGGCCCGCACGGTGGAGTATTTCCGCATTCCGCGCAACGTGTTGACCATTTGCCTGGGCAAGAGCACCTACGCACGCTGCGGCATCATCGTCAACGTCACTCCCTTCGAGCCCGAGTGGGAAGGCTATGTGACGCTGGAGTTTTCCAACACCACACCGCTGCCCGCACGCATCTATGCAGGCGAGGGCTGCGCCCAGGTGCTGTTCTTTGAAAGCGACAAGGACGACGTTTGCGAGGTCAGCTACAAGGATCGCGGCGGCAAGTACCAAGGGCAGGTGGGCGTCACGCTGCCCAAGGCCTGAGCGCTCACGGGCCGCTTCCAGGTGCGGCCAATACGATTCAATGAAGTGGCCCTGGCCAGACGTTCCGCCGCAACGGCTTTAAGCCTGCACCACCACCCGATTGCGCCCTGCGCGCTTGGCTTCGTACAGCGCCTCATCCCCCCGGCGCAGCAGGGCTGAACCCAGGTCGTCCATACCACGCAAGGTGGCTACCCCGGCGCTGATGGTGAAGTGCCCTGCCACCGGGTCACGCTGCTCACCAATGGCATCGACCAGTGCCTGGGCAATGGCGCGTGCGCCAGCAATGTCGGTGTCTTGCAGCAGCGCTGCAAATTCCTCACCCCCCAGGCGTGCCACCACGTCCGAATCCCGCAGGCGCTGCATCAGCGTTTGGGCCAGGCGCTGCAGTACATGGTCACCCGCCTCATGGCCGTAGGTGTCGTTGATCTGCTTGAAGTGGTCCACATCCATCGTGACGATGGACAAAGGCCTGCCGCTGCGCCGCGCCAGTGCCAGTGCGTAAGCCATCTGCGCATCAAACCCTCGGCGGTTCAGCAGGCCTGTCAGGGGATCGCTGCGGGCCTGCAGATCCAGCTCGCGGTTGGCTTGCTCCAGCTGCTGCGTGCGCAACTGCACCTGCGCTTCCATGGCGCCGTGGGCAGTCAGCAGTCGCTGCGTCATGTCCCGCAGGGCGGAAGAAAGGCGCCTGACTTCCAGGCTGCTCTGGGCCGTGGGAATGGTCGCTTTGGGGTTCCCCGCTTCCAGATCCTGCGCAGCCCGCGCCAGCGTATTGAGGTCTTCGCTCAGCCGCCCCGCAGCCATCCACGCCAGCAGCGAGGTGACCACGGCGGCAATGAATCCACCCAGCAATGCCTTGTAGACCGCCTGCGTGGCCTCCGCAAAAGCAATGTCTACCGGCATGCGGGCCACGATGTGCCATCCCATATCGCTTTCTGCGCTGCGTGCCTGCAGCCGTGCGTGCGAGGTGAGGTAGCGTTGGCCATCGGCCCAGCGCACCACGGCGGTCTGGTCGGCCCGGGCGGTATCGCTGGGTACTTTGTAAAAACGCTCATCCGGCAGTTTCTGGCCCAGGCGCTGAAGCAGCGTTTGCTGGTCTGCGGGAGCGTGAATGAGCTGCCCTGTTTTATCGAAGATGAACACTTCCAGCTGATCCTGCCGCGCGTCCACGGGCATCAGCGTCTGGATCATTTCATTGACCCACTCCCAATAGCCGTGTACGCCCAGCACACCCACTGTTTTGCCGCTGAGGCGGATGGGCGCGGCAAAGTCCACAAAACGGTAGGGTTCGCCGCTTTTGCTGGGGGGCAGCAGGCTTTCAAGCAGCTTGGCGGGGTGGACATCTCCTACATGAGGACCCTTCAGACCCGCCTGAAACCAGGGGCGCTCCGACACGTTTTGCCCCAAGAGCATGTTGCCTGACGCCGCATGCACCACGCCCTGTGCATCGGTCACGCCCAACCACAGGCTTTGCGGGTGGATGGCCTGCTGGCGCGCCAGAAGCTGCAAGACCTGGGGGGAGTCCAGCCCACTTTTCCACAGCACTTCAGAAGACGCCAGCACCTGCACTTCACGCACCCTTTGGTACAGACCGGCTGCCAGCAGTGAGGCCGTAGCGTCCGCCAGGGTCTGCAACGAAGTTCCCACGTCGCGCTGGATGCGGCGCTTTACCACCTCACCAAAACCGATGGACAGCAGCACAGAGAGCGCAACCACCAGGATGCCAAAGACCAGTGCAATCTGGGTGCGAAGGCTGCGCCCGGGCATGGACGGCAGTGGGAGTTGGAATGAAAAGATAGGCGGCACGGTGGAGCAGTGCAGTGGGCGGTGTTGCGGGTGGTGTGCCCGCGTGGCTGCTCAGCACTGTACACAGTGTGTAGACAATTGGCAGTGTGGAATCCCGAAATCCGAAATCTGTTACGCATTGGCATGGCGCATGCGCGACAAAGCCAAAAATCTGCCGTATCTTGCGATGCCCTGGGTAGCCCGAGAGGGTTGCAAACAGGCTCTAAGATCACCAGCTTGCTAGATGACCCTGCACCGGACAGGGGCAGGAGGAATGTATGCGTTGGGAAGGCAATCGGGAATCGGACAACGTTGAAGATCGTCGTGACAGCGACGATGGCGGCGGCGGTGGTGGCTCGTTCGGCTTTGGTGGCCGGGGGATCGGTATCGGCACCATCGTGATAGCGCTGCTGGGGGGCTGGGTGCTGGGCGTCAATCCGCTCACCATTCTGGGCCTTCTGAGCGGGGGCGGGGGGCCACCCGCACATGTCCAGCAGGCGCCTGCTCACCACCCGCCTGCCGATGACCGCATGGCACGTTTTGTGGCTACCGTGCTGGCGGATACCGAAGACGTGTGGAAAGACGTTTTCCGCCAGGCAGGAGGACGGTACCAAGAGCCACGTCTGGTGCTTTTCAAAAACTCGACGCCCACTGCCTGCGGTACCGGTCGCTCGGCCATGGGGCCGTTCTACTGTCCCGCAGACCAGAAGGTCTACATCGACCTGGCGTTTTACGAAGTCCTTAAAAACCGCCTGGGCGCGCCTGGCGATTTTGCGCAGGCCTATGTGATTGCCCACGAGGTGGGGCACCACGTGCAGAACCTGATGGGCATCAGCGCCAAGGTCGACCAGATGCGTGGCCGGGTCAGCCAGAAAGAACTCAACGCCATGTCTGTGCGACTGGAGTTGCAGGCCGACTGTTTTGCGGGGGTGTGGGCATACCACGCACAGAATGCCCGCCAGTTGCTGGAACAAGGGGATGTGGAAGAGGCGATGAACGCTGCATCCCGCATTGGGGACGATGCCCTGCAGCGCTCTGCAGGAGGGGCCGTGGTGCCCGACAGCTTTACCCATGGCACCAGCGCTCAGCGCCAGCGCTGGTTCTACACGGGCCTCAAGCAGGGCAGCGTGCAGGCTTGTGACACTTTCTCCGCCCGCAGCCTCTGAAAGCTGAGGGCCGGTGACTGAGTGGGTAACCCCCTTAGTGCCATCGCCCAGGCACGATATGCCTCTGGCGCCCTTCGCATAAGCGCAGGATGCTATGTATTTAGTAGCAAAGTGCACTCGTATCCGCTTGCCAAGTCCCCTTTCAGGGGGCGCAAATTGCAAAAAAGTGCCTTCTAAGGCCTGCGGTGCGACAATAGAGGGCTAAATGACAAGTTCTTTTTCCAATCTATCGCTGGCCGAGCCGCTAGCGCGTGCCGTGGCCGAAATGGGCTACGAGTCCATGACGCCCATCCAGGCCCAGGCCATCCCCGTCGTGCTGACGGGGCAAGACGTGATGGGCGCCGCCCAGACGGGCACAGGCAAGACGGCGGCGTTCTCGTTGCCACTGCTGCAGCGCCTGCTCAAGCACGAAAACAGTTCGACATCGCCCGCACGGCACCCTGTGCGTGCGCTGGTGCTGCTGCCCACGCGTGAGCTGGCCGACCAGGTGGCCCAGCAGATTGCGCTGTACGCCAAGTACACCAAGCTGCGCAGCACCGTGGTGTTTGGCGGCATGGACATGAAGCCCCAGACCATCGAACTGAAAAAAGGCGTTGAGGTGCTGGTGGCCACGCCAGGCCGCCTGCTGGACCACATCGAGGCCAAGAACGCGGTGCTCAACCAGGTGGAATACGTGGTGCTGGACGAGGCAGACCGCATGCTGGACATCGGCTTTTTGCCGGATCTGCAGCGCATCCTGTCGTACCTGCCCAAGCAGCGCACCACCTTGCTGTTCAGCGCCACTTTCTCGCCCGAGATCAAGCGCCTGGCCAGCAGCTACCTGCAAGACCCCATTACCATCGAAGTGGCCCGCCCCAACGAGACGGCGGCTACAGTGGAGCAGCGCTTTTACAGCGCGGGCGATGACGACAAGCGCCGGGCTATCCACCATGTGTTGCGCTCGCGTGGCATCAAGCAGGCCTTCATTTTTGTGAACAGCAAGCTGGGTTGCGGCCGTCTGGCACGCAGCCTGGAGCGCGAAGGCCTGAAGACCGCTGCCCTGCACGGCGACAAGAGCCAGGACGAGCGCCTCAAGGCCCTGGAAGCCTTCAAACAAGGCGAGGTGGACCTGCTGGTGTGTACGGATGTGGCGGCCCGCGGCCTCGACATCAAGGATGTACCCGCCGTCTTCAACTTTGACGTGCCGTTCAATGCCGAAGACTACGTGCACCGCATCGGTCGTACGGGCCGCGCAGGTGCCTCCGGTCTGGCCGTAACGCTCGTGTCCGGCAGCGATGCGCGGCTGGTGACGGACATTGAAAAGCTGATCAAGAAAAAGATCGAGCTGGAGACGCTGCAGTTGGAAGATGAGCGCCCGCGTGAAAGCCGCCGCTCGTCTCGCGACAGCGATTACGGCGATGCGCGGGAGGCTGGCGCTTTCCGCCGCGAGCCGCGTGATTCGCGGGAGCCACGCGAAAGTCGTGAAGGGCGTGAGAGTCGCGATTACCGGGGTTTCCGGCCCGCCGCCGTATCGCGCGATCCGTTTTTCAGCAAGCCCTACGAACCCAGTGCTACCGACACCCCAGCGGCATGGGAAGCCACGGCCAAGACACCCGTGCGCAGCGGCATCTCGGCCAACATCAAGCCCAAGCGCAAGGTGGCGGCCTTGTTCAAGGCGGCGGTGCGCGAGACATCCAGCGAGCAGAGCTGATACGCAGAGAAAAAAGGGCCTAGCGCCCGTCTATTGAGCGCGAGCTGCTATCTAAAGAATAGCAATTAGTAAGGGCCACATCCATGTGGCCCTTTTTGTTGATGGGTCACGACGCACCTGCGCGCTAGGGTAGTGCGTGCACGGTGTGGCGACGGGGTGCCAGCGAAGCCACCAGCGCTGGGGTGATTTCACCCCACGCCAGAACGTGTCCACCGCGCTGCCTTGCAAAGTCCTCAGCGGCGGCGCGTTGGCTCCATGCGGGCAAATTGCCCGCCCGCATGGGCCCCAAGGCCGACGAGCCCACCACATACATGGCCTGTGTGGCCTCCACCCAACCCCCCGACTCCATGTCGGTCACGTACCGGGCGCGTAGGGCATCCAGGGTTCGGCCCCGTGTGTAGCGGGGCACATCGCCCAGATACATCAGCAAGCTGAGCGGTGAATCCAGAAAGAAGGCGTCTCCGTCGGCAAAGATGACCTGGGCCGCCCAGGCACGGGCGCGTGTGGGGTACATGCCGCATACAGGGCAACGCACCTCGGGTGGCACTTCGCGTGCGGCGCTCAGGGGCAGGCCCTTGTCTGCGTTGTAGGGGGTGGGTGGGGCCACCACGCACACATCGTCTGTCAGGCTTTCCAGGTCTGCGGTGGGGCTGGCGGGGCGACTGGATGCTATACCGTTTTGCCACGCACTCCAGCCTGCAACACCTGCTGCGGTGGTCGCAAGGCTTGCCAGACCTGCCAGAGCCCAGCGACGGTTTCGTGCCGCAGGCGCGAAACCCGGTTCACATGCGGCCGTCATGCTGGGCTCCGCCGCTCAGGTCCACCATGGCGGGCGTGATCTCGGCAAAGCGCAGCACCTTGCCGCCGTACTCGACCGCAAACTTTTTCGCATCCGCCTCTTGGGCAAAGCTGCCGATGGTGGGGCCCATGGAGCCGTGGCGCTTGCCACCCACCACGTAGAGGGCGCCCTTGGCGTCGATCCAGTGGCCTTTGGGCGCGTCCCAGTCGGCCTGGCCCATGTCCTGCACGTACACGGCCTGCACGGCGCGCACCTGCTCGCCGACCAGCAGCGTGGCAAACAGTTCTACCGTGTCGCAGAAGAACAAGGGCTTGTCCTGCCCCGCAAAGCGCACCTGGGCCTTGGGGCCGGGGTAGTCGGCCAGCAGCATGCCGTCCAGCTCGCAACTGGTGGCGCGGTCAAAGTCCACAGGCTGCAGCGACTGCGCGCCGCGGTCCGCCTGGCTGCAGCCGGCCAGGCTTCCCAGGCCCGTGAGTGCGCCCAGCGACGCGAGGGCGGCCCAGCCCAGCAGCTGGCGGCGGGTGGTGCAGCCGCACCGAGGTTGGTAAAGAAGGGGCGTCATGGTTTGAATCTCCAGCCCGCCAGACCCAGGGGCACCACGATCCAGCCCGCCATCACCGCGCCCATCAGCCATGGCTTGGCCAGGGCGGGGGGCACGATGCTGGTCAGGCCGTACAGGGTACGCACATCTTCCAGCGAGAACACGTTGAGGATGCGGAACACGTCCGCGGGGTTGAGCAGCAGCAGATAGGCCATGGCCTCGCCGCCCACGCTGCCGCCCGTGGCCACCAGGGCGCCCAGCAGCAGCAGGTCGAACACCAGCACGAAGAAGAACCAGGCAGCAATTGCCAGCCCCGAGGCGCGTGTGCGCTCGTGCGTGAGCACCGACAGCAGCACCGCCAGGCTCAGGAACGCCAGGCCCAGCAGCACCGAGCTGAGCATGAAGCCGCCAAAGTGGAACAGCGCAGCCGCGCTGAACTGCCGCACCAGCAGCACCGCCACCAGGCCAAAGCCCGCCAGCGTAGACAGCGCGAGCGCCGCGGCCAGGCCCAGGTATTTGCCCAGTAGCAGCTCCAGCCGCGTGAGGGGCAGCGACAGCAGCAGGTCCAGCGAGCCGCGCTCACGCTCACCCACGATGGCGTCAAAGCCCAGCAGCAGGGCGTTCAGCGGGATCAGGTAGATCACCAGGCTGACCAGGCTGGCAATGGTGAACTCGATGGAGCGAAAGCCCACCGTGCCCTGCTGCGCGCCGCCAAAGTAGGCAATCGCCAGCGAGAACACGGTGAACACCAGCGCCACGGCCAGCACCCAGCGGTTGCGCATGCGGTCGCGGAACTCCTTGCCCGCGATGGTGAGGATTGGTTGGAATTCCATGGCTAGCCTTTGCGCAAGTCGAAGTACACGTCTTCGAGAGACGGTTCGTGGATCTGCACGTCCTGCAGCCGCGCGCCCAGCGGCGCCAGCGCGCCCAGCACGGCCATCTTGGCGTCGCGCGGGCAAATGGCTGTGAGGCCGCCGGCGTGGGCTGTGGCCGTGACGCCTTGCAGCGGCGCGAGGGCGAGCACGGCGGCGGGGATGTCCGCGTCGCCCAGAGCCAGTTCGATGGTCAGCGGCATGTGCGTCTGGTCGCGCAGCGCCTGCACGCTGCCCAGCGCCTGCAGCTTGCCAGCGGCCAGGATCGCCAGGCGGTCCACGCGCTCCTGTAGCTCGGCCAGGATATGCGAGGTGATGACGATGGTCACGCCGCGCGCCTGCTGGCCGCGCAGCGTGGCGTAAAAGTCGCGGATGGCCTGCGGGTCCAGGCCGTTGGTGGGTTCGTCCAGCAGCAGCACCTGCGGGTCGCCCAGCAGCGCCTGCGCAAAGCCCAGGCGCTGGCGCATACCCTTGGAGTATTCGCGCACGGCACGGCGGCCCGCGTGCGCCAGGCCCACCTGCTCTAGTAGCGCGGCGCACTGGGCCTGCGGCGCACCCTTGAGGCGCGCGAAGAACTGCAGCGTCTCCAGGCCGTTCAGGTTGTCGTACAGCACCACGTTCTCGGGCAGGTAGCCCAGGTGGCGCCGTGCGGTGCGGAAGTCGCGCCCCTGCACGCTGGTGCCGCCCACGCGGATGTCACCCGCGGTGGCGGGCGTGAGGCCCAGGACCATCTTGAACAGCGTGCTCTTGCCGGCGCCGTTGTGGCCGATGAGGCCGAGGATTTCTCCGCGCTCGATGCGCAGGTCGATGCCGTCCACGGCGTGCAGCGCGCCGTAGCGCTTGTGCACGCCCCGCACCTCGATGGCGGCGGGCGCGGGCGGATCAATGGGAGGAGGATTGCGGGTCACGCCAATTGCTCCGTTCTGGGTGAAAGGGTTGCATGTGG
This sequence comes from Acidovorax sp. DW039, assembly GCF_037101375.1. Classification (NCBI taxonomy): domain Bacteria; kingdom Pseudomonadati; phylum Pseudomonadota; class Betaproteobacteria; order Burkholderiales; family Comamonadaceae; genus Acidovorax; species Acidovorax sp. DW039. The sequence goes on from NZ_AP029019.1 coordinate 1,815,341, forward strand.
GGCTTGGGATCCACCACGGTGGGCACGCGCAGCACCGGGAACTGCTGGCCTACCAGGCGCAGCGTCTGCACGGCGGGGCTGGCCAGCAGCAGCTTGATGGCGGGGTGGCGCCAGGTCAGGCGGTCCACCATGTCGTTGGCTTCGTAGGGCACGTCGCCCACGCCGTTGCCGTCGCGGTCCCAGCCCAGGTAGTTGCTCCAGTAGTTGCCGCCCTGGGTGCCCCAGCGTTCGTCGCGGGCGCCCACGTAGCGCACCTGCTCGCGGTTGCCCACGAAGTCGTTGCCCTCCACCACGTTGCGGGTGGAGCCGGCCGACAGGTGCACGCCCACGGTGTTGCGCGTGACGAGGTTGCCGCGCAGCGTGGCGTATTCCACGTCGTAGATGAAGAAGCCGCGCTGGTTCTCGGCCACCACGTTGTTCTCCACCACCGAGTCCTGCAGCGTGCGCAGCATGATGCCGTGGTCGGCGTTGCCCCAGGCGCGGTTGTTGCGCACCACCTGGTCGCGCACTTCCATCAGCGCCAGGCCGCCGCGGTTCAGGTACGTGTCGTTGTCCTCCCACAGGTTGTAGTAGGAGTTCATGTAGTGCGTGCCGTAGCGGCTGTGGTGCAGCTTGTTGCCGCGGAAGACCGCGTGGTGCGACACGTCCACATACAGCGCATCGCGCACGAAGCTGATCTGGTTGCCCTCGATGCGCGCGCCCGTAGTGTTGTACAGCTGTACGCCGTTGCCGCGCTGGGACGAGCCCACATCGCGCAGGCCGGTGATGGTGTTGTGCTCTACCCGCACGTCGTTGGCCTTCTCGATCCACAGGCCGAACAGGTTGTAGGTGAGGTCGTTGTAGCGCACCACCGCGCGGTGGGCGCCGGGCTGGATGTAGATGCCCGCGTTCTGGTCCTTGAGGCTGGTGCCCGAGTCGCGCACGATCAGGCCTTCGATCACCACGTCGGGCGCGGTGACGCGGATGGTGTCGCCCTGCTGCCCGCCGCTCAAGGTGGGGCGGTCCAGGCCGCGCAGGGTGAGCGGCTTGTCGATGCGCAGCGTGTTCACGCGGTAGAAGCCGCGCTGTACCTCCACCGTGTCGCCGGCCGCGGCGGCGGTGACGGCGGCCTGCAGGTCCTGCCCCGGGCGCACCTGCACGGTAGCCGCCGCCGCAGGCAGCGCGGCCCACAGTGACAGTGCCAGTGCCAGGGCCGCGGCAGCTGCGTTGAGGAGCGCACGGGGAGGCTTCATCACACCAGCCCCGCCACGGCCTTGAGGGCCAGGAACAGCGCCGCGCCGATCAGCAGGTTCTTGAAGCCCACGTAGCTCAGCATGTCCATCACGCCGGCCACGCGGTACTGGCCCTGCCACCACGGGCCGTCCTTCACGTAGCGCTTGCCCGACAGGCGGATCAGCACCTCGTACACGCTCCAGCCAAACCACCAGCCGATGATGGCGCCCGACGACAGCGTGCCTAGCGCCGCCATCACCCAGGCCACGCTGGCCGCGAGTGCCAGCGAGAAGCCCGCGATCTGCAGGCCGCGGCGCGATGCCCAGCCTGCGCGGCTCCAGGGCCACAGGTGGTCCGCCAGTTCCAGGGCCACCCAGCGCAGGCCGGTGGCATCAGCCTTGTGCGCAGGCTGCGCCGGCGCGGTGGGCAGGCGCGGGTCCGGCCCCTGCGCGGCCTTGGCCGAGATCTGGTCTTGCACCGTGGCCGGGTGGATGGGGATGAAATAGCCGTTCTTGCCGATGGGCGTGATCTCCAGGCCGTCCTTCTCGCGGCGCTTGCGTTCCTTGGCCAGGGGCGGGCAGCCCTTGGTGTCGGTATAGAGCACCATGCAGTCCAGGCAGTGCAGGCATTCGCGGTGGTCGATGCGGCCGTCGGCGTCGATGGCCTGGGCGCCGCACCCGGTGGCGCAGGCCTTGCAGCTGTTGCAGTCCTGCTTGCGCTTGAGGCCAAACCAGCGGAACGTGCTGGGCATGGCCAGCGACGCGCCCAGCGGGCAGATGTACTTGCAGTAAGGCCGCTCGATGAAGATCGAAACGCCCAGGATGGCTGCCACGAACAGGCTGTAAGGCCAGGCCCGGTTGAGCACGCCCACCAGGAAAGTGGTCTTGAACGGCTCCACCTCGGCCAGCTTCTCGGCCGTGCCCATGGAGAACATGGACACCGCCAGCAAGCCGAAGAACACGGCGTACTTCACCCACTTGAGCCGGTCGTGCCACTTCTGCGGCAGCTGCGTCTGGAACCGCCTGAGGCCCAGGGTGCGCGCAATCTTGTAGATGCCCTCCTGCAGCGATCCGAACGGGCACATCCAGCCGCAGAACAGCCCGCGCCCGAACAGGAACACGGTGACGATGATGAAGATCCAGAACAGGAAGATGAACGGGTCGGACAGGAACAGCGACCAGGTCCACTGGAACAGCAGCGCATGGAACCAGGTCAGCACCTGCGTGATGGAGGGCTGCGCCATCTGGCTGAAGCCGATCCAGCCGATGCTGATGGCCCAGAAGCTGTACTTGAAGGCGTTGACGGGCCACTTGTTCTTGTGGGTGGAGCGGCGCGTGAGCGTCTCGCGCAGCGCGTACACCACCGTCACGGCCACCAGCAGCGCGGCGAAGAGCGCAATCTCCACGGCGCGGGTCTTCCACACGCGCACCCAGGGTGCGTCCGGCTCGTCGATGGTGGGGCGCCCGCCTTGCAGCAAGGCGGCGGGCAGCCAGTAGGGCGCGTCAAAGCTGGTGAAGCTGCGCGTGCCGGTAGCGCGGTCCACGCGGTTGCCCAAAAAGCTCAGCTGCCACGGATACGCGGCGGAGAACGCACTCGAGCGGATGATGAAGATGACCGACTCGTTGTAGCTGGGCGCGCCCGCGGCTTCGATGCCGTAGAGGTTGAGCGCGTCCAGGTCGCGGAAGGTGAATGCGTCGGCGCCCTGGTGCACCTGCACGCGGTCGTAGATGCCGCCGCGCACAAAGCCCGAACCCTTGAACGATTCCTTGCCGCCGGTGCGGATGATGAAGAAGGCGTGCTCGCCCTCCTTGAGCTGCTGGCGCAGGTTGTGCCAGCCGTTCTCGCCCAGCACGCTTTGGCCCAGGTCGGGGTGGTTCAGGTCGCCAAACCACAGTTCGATGAACGGCTCGGGGCCCTTGTCCAGGCCCACCTGTTCGGGCTGCACGCGCAGGCGCTGCACCGTGCCTTGCTGTACCAGCTCGGCCCAGGTCAGGCGCTTGCCGGTTTCGGCATAGCGGGCGGGCTCGCGTACCGTGGGCGCCAGGATGCCCACCTGCCGCGCCACGGCCGAGCCCGAGGCCATCATGACCTGGTTCTGCGCGATGACGGTGACCGTGGCGCCCGAGATGGCATCCAGGCCGATCACGTTCTCGTCGGGCCGCGACTGGCCGACCTCGATCTTGTCGGCCACCGACTTGCCCAGGTACTGCCCGTTGAACTTGAGCAGCGCCGATTCCGGGATGCCCAGCAGCAGGATGGGCTCGGAGTGCTTGAGCACCTTCACGCCCACAAACCGGCCGTCCTTGTCCATGCCGATCAGCGTGACCACCGGCTTGCCGGAATAGGCGGGCGTGTCGGTGATGTCGGTGGACAGCATCACGTAGCCCAGCAGCTTCTTCTGGGCACTGTCGTTGTCGTAGGCCTCCACATAGGGCGGCTGGCCTTTGCGCTCCGAAAAATGCGTGGCCCCGGGGAACACGTCCTTGCAGGGCACCAGTGCGCACAGATCGCGGGCCGTGGCCAGATCGGCAGGCAACTCCGCCTCGTAGGCCCCCGCCGCAGCATGCGCGCGCGGCGCCAGCCAAAGAGCTGCCAACAAGACCAGAAGAAGCGTGGCGAACTGCCGACGAAGGGAGATCATGGGACTATCTTTTTGATAGCTGCTTGCGCTTATTCATCAAGCGCTAGCGGCCAATTTCATTCAAATATCTATTTGCTCGGCTTTGAGGATCTGTCATTGCTGAGCGCCGCGCAGGGCTTCGACAAGCTCAGCCCGAACGGGTGGGGGAGAACAAACACACCAACTTCACAAGAAACGCGGCCTGCGCAACTGGCGCGCCCCAGGCGTGGGCAGCCGAGCAAGGGCCTAGCCGGCCGCGCCGCCCCGCAGCGAGGGCTGCGTCCCCCTTCCCGGAGCGCGAAGCGCGCAGAGAGAAGGGGCTGAGGGCCGCGGCTCCAAGCCTGCCTGCGCAGGCTTGGACGGTCCCGAAGAGCTGTCGCCTCTGGCGACCAGCACCGAGCGGTCGCGCCTCAGGGGGATCGCCTCATCAACCCTCCACGATCATGCGAGTGCGCATTTCCAAGTGCAGCGCATGGCAGAAGTGCGTGCAGTAGCACCAGAACACGCCGGGCTTGTCGGCCACAAAGCTCACCGACTTGGTCTCCAGCGGGTTCACGATGAAGTTCACGTTGTAGTTCGGGATCGCGAAGCCGTGCGTCAGGTCCTCCACCTTGTCCAGGTTGGTCAGGATCAGCGTCACCTCGTCGCCCTTCTTCAGCTTGAACTCGCGCAGGCTGAAGGCCGGGGCTTGCGAGGTCAGCTTCACCGTGACCTTCTTGCCATTGCGGAACACGCCGGATTCCTTGGGGTCCTTGACGGCCAGCGGGAACTCATCCAGCGTGTACACCTGCTTGGGGCGCACCAGGTCGCGCTTGAAGATGATGAAGTCGTGGGGCTCGCCGCGCACCGGGTGGTCGGCCAGCAGCACCATCTTCTCGCCCGAGATGTCGATGAGCTGTTCGTTCTCGGGGTGCAGCGGGCCCACGGGCAGGAAGCGGTCCTTGGAGAACTTGCAGCCCACCGCCAGGATCTTGCCGTCGGCGGCCCTGGTTTCGGACTGCGAGGCGTTCAAGTGGCCCGGCTGGTACTGCACGTCCAGGCGGTCCACCACGTACTTGGCGGTCTTGTCGCCGGCGTGGAACTTGATGGCGGCCTCCACGTTCCACTTCACCACCTGGCTGTCCAGGAAGAGGGTGGTGTACGCATTGCCGCGGCCGTCAAAGGCGGTGTGCAGCGGGCCCAGGCCCAGCTCCACCTCGGCCACGATGGCGTCGTCCAGCTTCTCCAGCTTGCCGTCGAACCAGTCCAGCACCTTGGCCAGTTCGATCACAGTGCCGGTGGGCGAGAGCTTGCCGGCGCAGATGAAGTACTTGGCGTCGGGGCTGGCGTTCACGCCGTGGGGATTCTTGGGCACGCTCACGTAGGCGGTGAGGGCGGTCTTGGGGTCCTTGTTGGCTTCGTGCGTGCCGTCCACCACGGGCACCTTGCTGCTGCCGATGGTCTTGAACTTGCCCGCCTTCACGGCAGCCTCGATGCGCGCCACGTTGAAGAACAGGCAGGCGTCGCGCTCGGCGGACATCATGTCCTCGTACTTCGCGCCCATCTCGGTGTTGTACTGGTTGGTGGCGGCCAGCTTGCCGTCGTACGAAGTGGCGACCAGGTCGCAGTTGCCGTCGATCAGCACCTGCCAGCGCACTTCCATCGTTTCTGCATCGACGCAGCTGAACAGGGAGCGGTACTTGGTGAAGTCTTCCGAGCCGGTGTTGGGCAGGGGAATGGCGAACTCACCGCCGCAGAACACGCGCGTGGTGTAGTTGATGGCCGGGTCCACCGGGTCGGCCTTGTCGGGGAAGATGCCGTGGAAGCCCTGGACGTTGGGCAGCTTGGTGATCTTGTCGCACACGAAGTAGTCGAGACGGATGCGGGCCACGCGGCTGTTGATCTTGTCGTTGATCCAGGCGTAGCGGCCGTCGTAGTTGCCATCCTTGTACGAGGCGTGGGTGTGGTGGGTATCCGCTACTGTGTATTCGAGGTGACCGTCGGCCTTGGTGCCCATCACGGCCTTGGACTCGTTGGTGATGCCCCAGCCCACCAGCGCATCGGGCACGAAGCAGGGGATGCGCGTGATCTCGCGGCCCGAAGGCAGGCCCAGCACGCGCATGTCACCGGTGTGGCCGCCGCTCCAGAGGCCGTAGTACGTGTCCAGCTCACCAGGCTTGAGGTGCGGGTTGGCGCCTGTGCCTGTATGGGCTGCTGCGGGTGTGGCAGAGGCCGCGGCCGCAGGCGCTGTAGAGGCTGCGGGCTTGTCAGTGCAGGCAGCAACGCCGGCCGTCAGCCCCATCAGCGCAGCGGTGTTGATGAAGCTGCGTCTGCCCAGTGCTGCGGGGGCAAGTGGCTGTTCTTTGTGTTCGCTCATGGTTTACCTCTTTCAATGGGCTCAGGAAAAAACGGGAGGCGCGCGCGCCGGAGGCCTGTCAGGGACTCGTGGCGGCGCATGGGTTTGTGTGGGCGGCACTGGCAGGCGCAGTGCGCTGCGGGCAGGCAATGTGCTGGCGGCTACGTGCATTGGAGGCGCGTAGGTGGGAAGGCACAGCGCGCAGTCCAGTGCATGCGCGTGGGCTGTGGTGGCGGGGGCGGGGGCGGGTGGAGGCTCCACCCACTTGATGACACCACCACTGGAGCACACGGGTTCTGCATGGGCCTTGCGTATCAGCGGATTGCCGATGCCCACCAGCAGCGTGGCAAAAAACCATGCCATCACCCACAGGCGCAAGGTTCGGTGTTGGCACTTCAAAAACATGGGCTGGATAATAGATTCATGTAATGTGAATCTATTTGATGTGGGTCATCCTTTGACTGAGTCCCCCCGCATACATTGAGTCCATGCCAGCACTGCTGGTGGTGTTGGGGCCAGGTGATCCTTTGCGCTGCGCGTTTTGCAGCGTGCATGTGCAGTCCAACGAAAAGGCTGTGGACTGCACATAGCACATGCCATCCAGCAAAGATGCGCTGTGCCATCCGCAAGGTGCCTGCCCTGTGACTCAATCCCTTTTCAAGACAGGACGTTTGTGATGAAAAAGACTTCAATGATGTATGCCGCCCTGGCTGTGGCGCTCTCGCTGACGGTAGCTGCCTGTGGCGACAAGCAGGCGCCGCAGGCGACAGGTGCCGCGCCCGCACCCAGCGCGCAGGCACCTGCCGCACCCGCGGCTCCTGCGGCACCTGCTGCCAAGGAGAACGCCTTGGGCAAGACAGTGTTTGGCAAGACCTGCGCCATGTGTCACGCAGCGGGTGTGGCGGGTGCCCCCAAGCCTGGGGACAAGGCTGACTGGGGCCCTCGGGTGGCTCAGGGCAAGGACGTTCTGTACAAGCACGCCATCGAAGGCTTCACAGGGGCCAAGGGCATGATGCCTGCCCGTGGTGGCGGCGCCAGTTTGAGCGACGACGAAGTGAAGGCCGCAGTGGATTACATGGCCGACCAGTCTCTGTAAGGAGGCTGCGCATGAGTCGCTTTTTGTCTTCCCCTTGGTCCTCCCTCTCGCGCTCAGGTTTTTCTGAAAACCTGGCGCAGCTGCGTTTGGGGCGACGGGCCATGCTGGCCGTACCCTTGCTGGGCGGCCTGTGCAATGCGTATGGTGCCTCGCGTTCCACCCCATCTGTGTTGCGCCGCCGCGAAGTGGTCATGGGCACTGCGGTGGACATAGTGGCGCTGGGTGACGACGAGGGGGCGGTGGCAGCTGCCGTGCAAGCTGCTTACCGGCGCATGCGCGAATTGGAGGCCCAGTTCAGCCGCTTTCAGCCCGATAGCGTCATCTCTCGCATCAGCATGCATGCCGGGAAACAGGCGGTGCCTGTGCCCCCGAACGTCATGGACCTGCTGCTGGCTGCTCAGCGTGTGAATGCCTCGTCTGGCGGTGCTTTCGACATCACCGTGGGTGGACTCAAGGCCTGGCAGTTTGGCGAGGGGCTACAGCGCATGCCTGATGCCAAAGAGGTGACTCGCCAGTTGGGCTATGTGAACGCACAGGCTCTGGTGCTCAACCTGGTGGCAGGGACTGCTCACTTAAAGAAGCCCGGCATGGCACTGGACATGGGAGGGATTGCGAAATTGCCCATCCTGGACGAAGCCATGCAGGTGCTTCAAGCCCACGGTGTGCAAGACGGCCTGATCAACGGCGGTGGTGATGTGGTGGTGAGTGGCTCCATGCATGGAAAGCCTTGGCGTGTGGGCTTGCGTGACCCCAGAGATCCGTCGCGCCTGTTGGGCGCAGTGTCTGTACAAGGCCAGGCCGTAGTCGCTTCATCGGGTGATTACGAGCGCTGCTTTTTTCATGACGGGCAACGCATGCACCATGTGCTCAATCCCCGAACGGGTTGGCCTTCAACGGGTGTGCATGGTGTGAGCATGGTGGCCAGAACCGTGCAGGAGGTCAACGGACTGGGGGCGGCCATGATGGTGATGGGCCCCGCTGCAGCCCAGGCTCTGGCGCGCCGTGTGCCAGGCTTGCCCATGCTGCTGGCGCAGGCAGATGGAAAGGTGTGGCAGTCATCAGCAATGGAGCGATCGCTGGAGAGGGCATGACGAAGCCATGGCGGGTTTCGTCATGCGGGCCGGGGGTTACTGGCCCGGCACTTGAGCCTGCTCACAGTGCACTTGAATCAACTCGCGATCTGCCAGCGTATTGCCAAACCGCACGGCGCTGAGGCAGCCACCCCACACGCAGCCAGTGTCCAGTCCCAGCAGATGTGGGCGGTTGAGCCAGCCGAGGGTGGACCAGTGACCAAACGCCATCACCGTGTGTGCAGTGCGCCGCCCCGGCACATCAAACCAGGGCAGCAAGCCCTCTGGCGCAGCGGCGGCGCTTTCGGTGCTTTCGAAGTCCATCACACCTTCCGGCGAGCAAAAACGCAGGCGGGTCAGTGCGTTGATGATGACGCGCAGTCTTTCCACACCCTGCAGATCGGGGCTCCACTGATTGGGAAGGTTGCCATACATCTGGTGCAAGAACTCTCCCAGGTCGGGGCCTTGCAGAACCGCATGGACTTCCTGGGCCAGCGTCACCACATCGTCGGCCGACCAGCCGGGCAGCACGCCTGCGTGCACCATCAATAACTGCTGACCTGCATGCTGGTGCGTGCGCACCAAGGGCTGTTGACGCAGCCAGCCCAGCAGGCTCTGGCAGTCTGGCGCATCCAGCACCTGGCGCAGGGTGTCTTGCCGCGATGGCTTGCGGGCACCATGGGCTGCAGCCAGCAGGTGCAGGTCATGATTGCCCAGCAGCGGGCGGATGGCGTCGCCATGCGTCATGCAGCGGCGCAAAACCGATACCGACTCTGGCCCGCGATTCACCAGGTCTCCTAAAAGATAAAGGGTGTCGCGACTTGGAGAGAAATCGATAGTGGACAAAAGCCGTTCTAACGCTGAGTCGCAGCCCTGGATGTCGCCGATGCAGTAAATAGCCATGGTGTTCTTGAGTTTGCAGAGGCAGCGATTTTCAGGTGTTTCACTCCCAGGAAGAGCACAGTCGACTTTGAAATGAAGGCAAAGTCTTGGGGCGGGGTAGAGATGGCTTCTGGAGTCGAAGCCGTAATAGCTGTCATCAGGATTCAAATGCGCTAAAACTCTGTGCGAGTTAGGCGCTGAATTCCTCCATGGCGCTCTTTCAGAACTGGCAATGAAAGATTGCGGTAACGCGGCACGGTCGGTAAACCCGGGGGAATCTGCGCAATACTTTGAAGAAGTACGGAACTCCTTTTGTTTTTCTCGATCTAGCGCAGGCCTTGTTAATTTTTCCTATAATAGCGAATCCGCTCTACTTACCATTCATTACACACCATGACCAGCTACAAAGAACTATTGAAGCAACGTGAAGCCCTGGAGCAGCAAATCAGTGAAGCGCGCCGCCGCGAACTGAGCGATGCCATTTCCCAGGTTCGTGCTTTGGTGGCTGAATTCGGTCTGACAACCCAGGATGTGTTCCCCACAGGCCGTGCACGCAGCGCTACTGCTGGCACCAAGGTGGCGCCCAAGTACCGCAATCCAGCTACTGGTGAGACATGGACAGGCCGCGGCAAGGCTCCAAAATGGATCCAGAACGAAAATCGCGAACAATTCGCTATTTGAAAATCAGTTTTCTCCTACAAAAAAGCCCGCAGACGCGGGCTTTTTTTATGTCTCCATATTCAAATGGATGCATTCATTACCTGTTTTGAACTCATGCATGGCCAATGAAGCATTTCAGATCAATGGCTTGGCGGCACCTGGTCATTTGAATTCTAAGAGGGTTGACGTTCTTGAAACGTTTTTGTAGAGTGGTCGGAGAGCGCGCGCGGGTTGGGTGCCAAGTCCTTCTCTGAGAGCAGGTATTAACAGCAGCGAGTCTTGAAGTTTCTGAAGAACGCATTTCAAGTGCGGTATTCCTGAGGATTCCGCCTTTGCCAACCAAGCTACCCTCCCATATCCCTTTGACTTGCAGCAGCTTGCTGGGCTGACAGAATAGGCGGCATTGCCTTTTACAGGAGTTCGCCATGGCCGTTTCTTCCAAGCCGTCAGCTACCTCGTCTTTTGAGTCTCAGGGGCATGCATTTGCCCAGACCCTTCAGGGTTTTGAGACGACGTCTGGCAAGAAGGGAAAGTTTTATTCCCTGCCAGCCTTGGCAAAACAGTTTCCCCATATTCAGCGGCTGCCGGTTTCCATCCGCATCGTTCTGGAATCGGTGCTGCGCAACTGTGACGGACGCAAGGTCACTCCTGAGCATGTGGAGCAGCTCGCCCACTGGGCCCCGGTGGCCGAGCGCAAGGATGAGATTCCGTTTGTGGTGGCCCGTGTGGTGCTGCAGGACTTCACCGGCGTGCCCCTTCTGGCGGACCTTGCTGCCATGCGTAGCGTGGCCGCACGGTTGGGCAAGAACCCCAAGAAAATCGAACCGCTGGTGCCCGTCGATCTGGTGGTGGACCACTCCATCATGGTGGACCACTACGGCAAGAAGAATTCCATCGACCTGAACATGAAGCTTGAATTCCAGCGCAATAAAGAGCGCTACGAATTCATGAAATGGGGCATGCAGGCGTTCAATACGTTTGGCGTGGTGCCGCCAGGTTTTGGCATCGTGCACCAGGTCAACCTGGAGTACCTGGCACGCGGCGTACACAAGACGCGTGATGGCGTTTACTACCCCGACACTCTGGTGGGCACTGACAGCCACACGACCATGATCAACGGTATTGGTGTGGTGGGCTGGGGGGTGGGCGGTATTGAGGCCGAAGCGGCCATGCTGGGGCAGCCCGTGTATTTCCTCACGCCCGATGTGGTGGGTTTTGAACTGACGGGCCAGTTGCGCGAAGGAGTGACGGCCACCGACCTGGTGCTCACCGTGACCGAGATCCTGCGCCAGCACAAAGTGGTGGGCAAGTTTGTGGAGTTTTTTGGCGAGGGTACGCGCACCTTGTCCCTGCCGGATCGCGCCACCATTGGCAACATGGCCCCTGAATATGGCGCCACCATGGGCTTCTTCCCGGTGGACGAGAAGACGGTGGATTATTTCAAGGGCACGGGCCGAACCAAAGGCGAAATCGAGGCGTTTGAAGCCTATTTCCGCGCGCAAGGCTTGTTTGGAGTGCCTCAGGCCGGCGAGATTGATTACTCGCAGGTGGTGCGCCTGAACCTGGGGGATGTGACACCCAGCCTGGCAGGCCCCAAGCGCCCTCAGGACCGGATGGAGCTGGGAAAGGTCTCTGGCCAGTTTGCCGATCTGTTCAGCAAACCCAGCAGTCAGAACGGCTTCAACCGCCCGGCAGAGCTTTTGCACACCCGGTACCACGTGCGGCCGGTGGAAGCGCCTGCCCAGCCCAGCGCTCAGCCAGAGGTGCCAGCGCCGTCAGGTGGCCCTCGCTTCCTGGTAGAGATGGAGCAGAACCGCCCCACCTTTGCGGCAGCCCATGCCGAAGTTCCTGCCAAAGAGGCGAGCCGTCCGGGCGATGTGACGATTGGCAATGGCGATGTGCTGATTGCTGCCATCACCAGTTGCACCAACACCAGCAACCCCAGTGTGCTGTTGGCGGCAGGCCTGCTGGCCAAGAAGGCCGTGGAGGCCGGGCTCAAGGTCAAGCCTCACATCAAAACCTCGCTGGCCCCCGGTTCCCGCATCGTGACCGAATACCTGACGCAGACCGGCTTGTTGCCTTATCTGGAAAAACTGGGTTTTGCACTGGCAGGCTACGGTTGCACGACCTGTATCGGCAATGCGGGCGACTTGGCCCCCGAGCTCAATGACGCGATCACCGGCAACGACCTGGTGTGTGCAGCCGTCCTTTCGGGCAACCGCAACTTTGAGGCGCGCATTCACCCCAACCTCAAGGCCAACTTTCTGGCGAGCCCGCCCCTCGTCGTGGCCTATGCGATTGCAGGCACCGTGCTCAAGGACCTGATGACCGAGCCCGTGGGCAAAGGCAAGGGCGGGCGCGATGTTTACCTGGGTGACATCTGGCCCAGCAGTGACGAGGTCAACCAGCTCATGCGATTTGCCATGAACGGCAAAGCCTTCCGCGACAACTACGCCAAGGTGGCGTCTGATCCCGGCAAGCTGTGGGAGAAGATCCGCGGTGTCAGCGGCAATGTCTACACCTGGCCTGCCAGCACCTACATTGCAGAGCCGCCGTTCTTTGCCCAGTTTGCTATGGAAACAGGAGCTGTTAGCGCAAGCGCTGCGGGCGTTGAGGCCCCTAAAGATGCGCAACTCCCCACTGTGCACGGCGCCCGCATCATGGCGCTGTTCGGAGACTCCATCACTACCGACCATATCTCGCCTGCGGGGTCCATCAAGGAGAGCTCTCCTGCAGGCCAGTGGTTGCTACAGCACGGTGTGATGAAACAGGACTTCAACAGCTACGGTGCCCGCCGCGGCAACCACGATGTGATGGTGCGCGGGACCTTTGCCAATGTGCGCATCAAGAACCTGATGATTCCGCCCAAGCCCGATGGGTCCAGGGAAGAGGGCGGTGTCACCCTCTTTCAGAGCGAGGGGCCGCTGCAGGGCGAGAAGATGTTCATCTTTGATGCAGCCATGCAGTACATGGCCAAGGGCGTTTCCACCGTCATCTTTGCGGGGGAGGAATATGGCACGGGCTCCAGTCGCGATTGGGCGGCCAAAGGCACACAGCTGCTGGGCATCAAGGCCGTGGTCGCTCGCAGCTTTGAGCGCATTCACCGCTCCAATCTGGTGGGCATGGGGGTGTTGCCGCTTCAGTTCCGCCCAGGGGATTCGTGGGAGTCTCTGGGCTTGACCGGCAGCGAAGTCATCGACGTGATTCCCGATCCGGCCTTGACCCCCCAAAGTGATGCCCAGCTGGTCATTCATCGGCCTGGCGGCGAGCGTGTGCAGGTGACGGTGACCCTGCGCATCGATACCCCTATTGAGGTGGATTACTACCGTGCTGGCGGCATCTTGCCCTTTGTGCTGCGCCAGCTCTTGCAAAGCTGAGGGCGTTGACCGACCCCTGCAGTCTGCGGGGGACTCGTGCCTGTCTCTCCTGTAAGCACCCGTCGGATTAAAGCGGTATCGGGGGCAAACGCGTCCAGTCGTTGGGCTCACTTCGTGGGCGCGCTGGACAGAAATTTACGTCTCGATACACTCTGCCGTAGGCCCATGAATGGCCACGGGTCGCCCCGCAGGAGCTGAATTTCTCCCTCCAGATGCCGATAACCCTGTCACCCCCTGCGTGCAGGTGGTCAGGTTTACTTTGCGTTCACATTGATGGGCGCGGCAATCATTTCTTCCGCAGCTTCTTCCAGGGTGTTCAGCGGTTGGCGGCTTGGCCTCAAGGCGTAGCTTTTCTTGATGGGTAGCGCTTTTTCACCTTGTTCGCAGGCCCACCGTAGTTCCTTTTTATGAGCGTGTTCACCCGCCCCTTTATGACCCGGTTGTTCGCTTCCGAGTCACCCGCCATCACAGCCGGGTTGGTGGTGCTGGCCCTTGCGCTGGTGTTGCCACCGTTGTCCATCTTGCTGGGTGGGGAAGGGCATGCGCTGCACGGGGTTGAGCCCTTGCTCGAGCTTGTGGCCGTGCTGCTGGGGCTTCTGGTGGTGTCTGTCAGTCTGAACATGCTCGAGCCTGGGGACCAGCGCCGCGCCAATGTGTTGGTGGCCGGGTTTGGTCTGGCAGCCGTCTGCAATTTTCTGCATGGTGCGGTGGCGCATGCACCGCAGGGGCACCTGGCAGCCGGCTCTGCGGACGTGTCTGTCTGGATCAGTGCATGGGCGCGCCTTGCCGAGTGGCTGACCCTCACCTTAGTGGCGTGGCGGCGCACGTTACCCGGCCAGCCGCGCGCCTGGGCGTTGGCTGCAGGTCTGCTGGCTTTCAGTCTCCTGTGGCTTGCCACCCAAGGTTTGCCTGCATGGTTTGTGCAGGCCGATTTGCGCACGGCTGTGGCGTGGGCTCTGGTTCCTGCCTTCGGCTGGACGGCCTGGTGGCTTTATCGCAGCGCCACCTGCGAAGGGCGTGAGCGCTTTTTTGCCTGGGCGGCAGGGGCCTTCCTTTGTGGCGAGCTGGTGGTGGCATTGGGCGGTGGGCACACCATGGCGGGCAATCCGCTATCGCATGGTTTGCGCGTGGTGGCGTATGCGCTGCTGTTTCAGGGGGTATTCATCGCCGGTATCAGCCGACCTTATGTGCAGCTGCGTCAGGCGCAGGATTTGTTGCGCGAGAGCGAATTGAAGCTGCAACTGTTGGGGCGCAACCTGCCCCACAGCGTGCTTTACCAGGTGCTGCGTGACACCGATGGTCGCATCCGCTTTGTATACATGGGGGATGCCATCGAGCGGCTCAACGGCATCACGGCCGAGCAAGTGTTGCGCGACAAGAATGCACTGCACGATCAGATCATTCCCGAAGACCGGCCGCTACTGCACGCTGCCGGACGCGACTCGCTGCGCACCATGGAACCCATGGAGGTGGTGGTGCGCATGCGCAGGCCTGATGGCGAACTGCGCTGGATGCGGCTGAGCGCCTCACCGCGCTTGCAGGATGACGGCCGCGTGATATGGGACGGCGTGCAAAGCGATATCACTGCAGAACGCCTGGCCGAAGCAGCGGCCCATGCGCACGAAGCGCAAATGGCCGATGTGCTGCGCCGCGTGCCTGGCGGCGTGGCGCGTATTGACCGGGACATGCGGTTGCTCTACATCAACGAGCAACAGGCCGAATGGCTCAAGCAGCCTGTGAGTGAACTGCAGGGCAGGCGCCTGCCTGAAGTGGTACCCGCCTGGTTGATGGCGCGACTGCGGGGCCCCATTGAAGAGGCGTTTACCGGGCAGACCGTGGTGCTGGAGCACCACTCCGACTACGCGGAAGGCCGTCAGTACTGGCACACCACCTTGGTGGCCGAATCCTCCCCCGGCCAGGTGCCGCCCGCGGTGGTGCTGTTTGCATACGAGCTCACCAACCTCAAGCGCATTGAACTGGAACTGGCCTCCCAGAAGGCCCGGCTCGCCAGTGTGGTCAGTGCAATGCCCGACATGGTTTTTCTCAAGGACACCCAAGGCGTTTACCTGGCCTGCAACCCCGTGTTTGAGCGCTTTGCAGGCCGGGCCGAGCGAGACATCGTGGGGCTCACGGACGCGGACTTTCTGCCGCCTGCAGACGCGCAGGTCTTCCGTGCGCTGGATCGGCGCGCCATTGCCGCATGGCAGCCCTTGGTGTATGAAGAGACGTTGACCTTTGCCGAGGATGGCTACCAAGGGTGCTTTGAAACGATCAAGACGCCCATTCGCGACCACCAGGGCCGCGTGACGGGTGTGCTCGGGGTGTGCCGCGACATCACAGACCGCAAGAGGGCAGAGCAGGAGATAGAGAGGCTGGCGTTCTACGACGCGCTGACCGGGCTGCCCAACCGCAGACTGCTGCTGGACAGACTGCAGCGCTCCATCGCGGCAGGCCAGCGCACCAAAGCCCAGGGCGCACTCCTGTTCATCGACCTGGACAACTTCAAAGACCTCAACGACACCCTGGGGCACGACATGGGAGACCAGCTCCTGTCCCAGGTTGCCGCCCGGCTGGTGGGCTGCGTGCGCGAGACCGACACCGTCTCCCGCTTCGGAGGCGACGAATTCGTCGTCATGCTGGAAAACCTCAGCACCGACCTCAGCCAGGCCGCAGCCCAGGCAGAAGTCGTAGCCGACAAACTCCTGGCCAGCCTCAACCAGCCCTTCGAACTCGACGGAGGCCAGCACTACAGCACCCCCAGCATCGGCATCACCCTCTTTGGAGAGCAACGCCTCACCGTCGACGAACTCCTCAAACGCGCAGACCTGGCCATGTACCAGGCCAAAGCCGCAGGCCGCAACACCCAGCGCTTCTTCGACCCCGACATGCAAGCGGCCGTCAACGCCCGCTCCAACCTCGAAGCAGACCTGCGCCAAGGCCTGGCGCGAGAAGAAATCCACGTCCACTACCAACCCGTGGTGGACCACAACGGCAAACTCGTCGGAGCCGAAGCCCTGGCCCGCTGGCGCCACCCCCAGCGCGGCATGATCAGCCCCGCAGACTTCATCCCCCTGGCAGAGCAGACAGGCCTCATCCTGCCGCTAGGGCAAACCGTACTGCACACCGCCTGCAGCCAACTGGCCCAATGGGCCCACAACCCCGCCACAGCCCACCTGAGCCTCTCGGTCAACGTCAGCGCCCGGCAATTCAGGCAACCCGGCTTTGCTGCGCAAGTGCTGGGTACCCTCAAAGCGTGTCAGGCAGACCCCCGCAAACTCAAGCTCGAACTCACGGAAAGCCTGCTGCTGGGGGACATTGAAGACACCATAGAGCGGATGGAACAGCTCAAGAAAGAAGGCGTGGGCTTTGCGCTGGATGACTTTGGCACGGGGTACTCCAGCCTGAGCTACCTCAAGAGACTGCCGCTGGACCAGGTGAAGATAGACCAGAGCTTTGTGAGGGACGTGCTGAGCGACCCCAACGATGCGGCGATAGTGAGGACGATACTGGCGCTGGCCAAGAGCCTGGATCTGGAGGTGGTGGCAGAGGGGGTGGAGACGGCGGGGCAGCTGGGGTTTTTGCGGCTGCACGGGTGTGAGGGGTTTCAGGGGTACCTTTTTGGGAGACCGTTACCGCTGGATGTGCTGGAGCGTGAACACGGGTTGCATGCCCTTCCTGTGGATGCGGTGCATGCTGTAGATGAGGCGCCCCGATGATGACCCCAGTGTTGTGGCTGGACGAAGACAGTGCCCATGCCGAGGCCGCGCAGGCCGAGTTGGAATCGAGCCTTCCCGATTGCCGCTTTGTGCATGGCCGCAGTGCTGAAACCGCGGCAGGTTCGCTCGCCTCGCAGGCGTGGGCGGTGGTGGTGCTGTGCATGCCACCTGCTGCGCGTGATGTGGCGGGGCCGCTGGCCTTGTGTGCGGGCCATGCAGTGGTGATGTGCCTGAACCCCGAGCAAGAGGCGCTGGCCGCACGGGGCTTTCGCTGCGGTCTGGCCGACTATGTCTTGCGTGCGCCCCGTCACAGCCATCTGCCCGAGTTGATGCAAAGGCTGCGAGGCCTGTTGCAGCGCCGCCAGGGTGACGGCAGTGCCACGCGCAGTGTGCGAACCCAGCCTGCACCCTACGCCATGGGGCCCTTGCACTACCTGCAGCAGCAGCGCCAGGCATTGCAACTTACGCTGGGCAGCATGAGCCAAGGCATCTTCAAAACCGGGGTGGATGGCCGCATCCAGGTCTACAACCAGCGCGTGCTGGAGTTGCTCAACCTGCCAGAGTCCCTGCTCACCACCCAGCCTACCTTGGCCGAAGTGACGCAAGCCCAGGCCGCCCGGGGTGACTTTGGAGAAAGCTATTCGCTGGTGGATGAGCGCGGCCAGGCATACGTTGCACAGGGGGCCGTGGCCCAGTCGCCCGCGTTGTACTGGCGTGCCACCCGCGACGGACGAACGCTGGAAGTGCGCACGACGGCGGTACATGACGGTGGGGTGGTGCGCACGTTTACCGACGTGAGCGACTATGTGCGTGTAGAGGCGGAACTGCGCAAGAGCGAAGCGCGCTTTCGCTCGTTGAGCGACCTCTCGTCCGACTGGTACTGGGAGACTGACGCCCAAGGCCGCTTTGTGCAGCTGGTGGGTGATCTGAGCATCAATGGCATCACCCCTGCCGATGTGCTGGGGCGCACCCGCTGGGACATGGGTGCCCTGAACATGACCGAAGCCGACTGGGCTGCCCACCAGGGTGTACTGGCCAGCTGCCAGCCGTTCCGTGATCTGGAGCTGCAGCGCCGCCGCCCCGATGGAACCTTGCACTGGATCGCCGTGAGTGGTGTACCCCTGCTGGACGATGCGGGCCAGCTGCGCGGCTACCGAGGGGTAGGACGGGACATCACGCAACGCAAGGAGGTCGAGAGCCAGATTGAGCGACTGGCGTTTTATGACGCGCTCACTGGCCTGCCCAACCGCAGGCTGCTGCTGGACCGCCTGCAGCGCTCCCTCATGGCGGTGGGGCGCAGGCCCGGCCACGGTGCCTTGCTGTTCATTGATCTGGACAACTTCAAGGACCTGAACGACACGCAGGGGCACGACAAGGGCGACCAGCTGCTGGTACAGGTGGCCCAGCGCCTGCAGGGCTGTGTGCGCGCCACCGATACGGTGGCCCGGTTTGGCGGGGACGAGTTTGTGGTGCTGGTGGAAGACCTGAGCAGCACCGCAGCCCAGGCCAGCGCCGAGGCCGCGCTGGTGGCCAGCTACATCATCACCATGCTGGGCAAGCCCTACACCATCGGTGTGGAAGGAGAGGGCACCCATCACAGCACGCCCAGCATTGGCATTGCGCTGTTTGGCCCCCAGCAGCCCTGCACTGTGGACGAATTGCTCAAGCATGCCGACCTGGCCATGTACCAGGCCAAAGCAGCGGGCCGCAACACCCAGCGCTTTTTTGACCCCGACATGCAAGCCGCTGCGCGTGCCCGCTCGGCACTGCAGGCAGACCTGCGGCGCGGCCTGCAGCAGCAGGAATTGCAATTGCATTTTCAGCCCGTGGTGGATTGCAATGGGAAACTGCAGGGGGCTGAGGCCTTGGTGCGCTGGAGCCATCCGCAGCGCGGCATGGTGGCGCCTGCAGAGTTCATTGAGATGGCCGAGCAGACCGGGCTGATCCTGCCCCTGGGCCAGTGGGTGCTGGAGGCTGCTTGCGAGCAACTGGTCGCCTGGTCACGCAGCAGCCTTACCCGGGCGCTCTTCCTGTCAGTCAACGTGAGCGTGCGCCAGTTCCGGCAGACAGATTTTGTGGACCAGTTGCTGGAGGCTCTGCATCGCACTGGCGCGAACCCCGAGCGCCTGAAGCTGGAGTTGACCGAAAGCCTGCTGCTGACGGATGTGGAGGACGTCATCGCACGCATGCAGCAGCTGCGTGACCGCGGCGTGGGCTTCTCTTTGGATGACTTTGGCACGGGCTATTCGTCGCTCAGCTACCTCAAGCGCCTGCCGCTGGATCAGCTCAAGATCGACCAGGGTTTTGTGCGCGATGTGCTGACAGACCCCAACGATGCCGCCATCGTCCGCACCATTCTGGCGTTGGCCAACAGCCTGGATTTGAGCGTGGTGGCCGAGGGCGTGGAAACCGCAGGGCAGCTCGAGTTTCTGAAACAGCACGGCTGCCCCGCCTTTCAGGGCTACCTGTTCGGGCGGCCCATGCCTGTGGCCGTGCTGGAGGCCGCGTTGCAGCCCTTGTCCTCAACCAGGTCATGAACAAAAGCTTGATCTGATCGTGACACCAGTGCTTGGGCGAACCCGCCGCAGGCCCGACAATCGGGCGCCATGAAGAAGCAGGTATTGATTGCTGGCGGCGGCATTGGCGGCATGGCGGCTGCGCTGGCGGCATCGCGCGCCGGGTGGGATGTGCGGCTGTATGAACGGGTGGCGCAGTTTTCAGAAGTAGGGGCCGGGGTGCAACTGGGCCCCAACGTGGTGCGCTGCCTGCAGGCCTGGGGCCTGCAAAAGGCGCTGCAGCAGGTGGCGGCGTTCCCGGACAAGCTGCAGGTGCGCTGTGCACTCAGCGGCAAAGAGCTGGGCGTCTTGCCGCTTGGGCGCACTACCGTGCAACGTTACGGCGCTGCCTATGCCACCATTCATCGCGCAGATCTGCATGGGCTGTTGCACGGTGGTGTGCAGCGCTACACCGATGCACAGCTGTACCAGGGCGTGGGCATCGAATCCTTTGCCGACGCCAGCGGCCAGGCAGGCCGGGCTGGTGTAGTGCCGGGCGCCGAAACGGTGGTCTCCGTGAGCACCACCGAGGGCAAGGAGATTGAGGGCGATGCGCTGATTGGTGCGGACGGCTTGTGGAGCCGCACCCGCTTGCTGCTGCTGGGCGCGCAGGCGCCGCGGGTCACGGGGCATCTGGCTTATCGCGCGCTGGTGCCGCAAAGCGCGCTACCCCCTTCGCTGCGCACCCGCCACGTCACGGCCTGGCTCGGGCCGCGGCTGCACATGGTGCAGTACCCCGTGCGCCGTGGTGAGCTGCAGAACCTGGTGGTCATTGTGCAGGGCCGGGCACCGGCCAACCTGGAGGAATGGGACCACGACGCCAATGCCCGCGACCTGGAAGCCGCCTTGCTGGGCACCAGCACCGCCTTGCAGCACGCCGTGCACAGCGTAGAAGCTGCAGGCCGTGGCTGGAGACTGTGGCCATTGTGTGACCGCCCACCTGTGCGCAGCGCCGACGACATGGCCCGGGGCCTGGTGGCCCTGCTGGGGGATGCCGCCCACCCCATGCGCCCTTATCTGGCCCAAGGTGCGGGCATGGCGATTGAAGACGCCGCGCAGGTGGAGAGGGCCTTGTCCATGCATGACCTGGAAGTGCCCTTGCGCCTGCGTCGCTATGCCGTCAACCGCTG
Organism: Acidovorax sp. DW039; assembly: GCF_037101375.1. Taxonomy (NCBI): domain Bacteria; kingdom Pseudomonadati; phylum Pseudomonadota; class Betaproteobacteria; order Burkholderiales; family Comamonadaceae; genus Acidovorax; species Acidovorax sp. DW039. Next base: position 1,835,994 of record NZ_AP029019.1, read on the forward strand.
GCAGCGCAACGCGCGGGTTCAGGCCCGGTCCATCCGCAATGGGCGCATCTTTCATGCCACGGGGCCTGTGCGCTGGGCGCGCGATCTGTCGCTGCGGCTGCTGGGCGAGAAGATTCTTGATGTGCCCTGGCTTTACCGGGGCGATGGAATGGATCTGCACAGATCGTAATGTGTGCTCCTCAATTTATAGCTTGCTACGCACGGTATATAAGCGCTAGGGCCTATTTTGGTCACCAGGTTCTGAGGGGCCGGGAAGCCAGCGAAACGCAGCAGCAGCTGCGGCAAGCAGACCCGCTATGGTGAGCAGCACCGCCGTATAAGGCTCCCAGCCCCACCCCGGCGCGGTGGTGGCAGCCATGCCGGTGATCCACTGCATGAGTGCAACTCCCAAAAACATGGCCATAGTGAAGAGTGACATGGCCCGCCCCGTCATGGATGCGGGGTAGGCAGACCTCACGTCGGCGTACTGCAGCACCATGTAGCCTGACAGCACGCCCACGGCCAGTGCCCCGGCTACGTTCAGCCATGCCACATGGCTCCAGCCCATGGCGGCAAACAAGGCTCCCATCAGCAGCGTCAAACCCACCAGCCAGCGGCGGCGGTGCTGGGGGCCTGGGTCCATGCGCCCAAAAAGGGCGGGGCTGAAAAGGGAAACCAATGACATCACCGTGGCCACATGCCCGCTGGCCACCAGCGTAAAGCCATGCCGTTCAATCAGCATGGGCCCCAGCCACAAACCGCGCAGCGTCAGCATCGAGGCATAGGTCATCAGCGCCAGCAGCATGATGCCCACCGTGTGAGGCAGCAAGAAGAGGGCCCCAAACCCCCTGGCCGCCTGTGCAATGGATTCTCTGGGCACATCCCCTGGGTGGATGCCGCCATGGGCCGGAAGGGCTTGCGGCTCCCGTACCTTCCAGTAAATCAGCACCCATGCCACCGTAGCCAATGCCGCCAGCACGCCAAAGCCGGTGCGCCACGACGATTGCTGCACCATCCACGCCAGTGGCGTGCCTGTGAACAGCATGCCCAGGCCACCCACCCCCATGGCTACCCCGGACACTGCGGCAAACTTTGCAGGCGCAAAGTACCTGGCGATGAAGACCGTGCAGACCAAAAAGGCCGGAGAGCAGCCCACGCCAATCAGCATCTGGCCCAGCAGCACCCACCCGTAACCCGGGGCCAGGGCAGAGAGGCCGGCGCCCGCAATGGCCACCGGAAACACCACCAGCACCGTGCGACGAAGCCCATAGAGGTCGATCGCTATGCCCATGAACAGTTGCATGGTGCCAAACGCAAACGCAAAGGCCCCCGCGAAAACCCCCAGCGCCTGTGCCGACAGCCCAAACTCCGCCCGCAAACTGGTGGCCATGATGGAGGTGATGGTGCGGAATGCCTGGCTGAGTGCGAAGCCGCTGACCAGCACCAGCAGCATGGCCCAGGCCTGTTTGTTGCCCAAAACAGAACCGGGATGAGCGGGATCAGCCTTGCCAGCCGGGCCAGCCGGATGGGATGGCGTTGCATGCTCAGGTGCAGGCCCGGTGGTGGGGGCAGATGCAGGCGATATGGCGGACGACCTAGCGGGCGACCTGGTGGGTAATTGAGAAGCGTGGTTGGGCGGCATGACGCTGCAAGCCTACCCGTTCGACGCGCCAGCGGCTGTCGCCTTCACGCCTGCCTATGGTGCGATGTTGGGTGCGATGTTTCCCTGCCTGCGCTGAAAACATTTGGTACAGGTTTTTCACGCCCCGATAATCTCGCCGGTCGGCGCGGGTCAACGCGCCACAGCGGCGCCCGTTAGAGGGAGGCGCCGTGCCATTTTTGAACATCCTCAAGAGTCGCCCGTGCGACCATTCCAACAGACTAGGAGGTCTCCCCATGTTGTTCCACAACCCCTTGCACGGCCTGTGGGCCGTGTTGCTCTTGTTTTTTGGGCTGCTAGGCCCGGCCGCCGCCCAGCGTGGAGGGGACGAGGGTGCCTACCAGATTCTGAGCGCCAGCTATGGCACCCCCGAGCGCAGTGTGGACGTGACCGAGCGCCTGCGCCAGCTGGCCCGCAGCGACCAGACCTTCCGCGTGAGCAACGATGTGTTTGGCACCGACCCAGACCGTGGCCGCGTGAAGTCTCTGCGCATCTACGCCCGCGGGCCCAACGGTGGCACCCGCACGTTTGAGTACCGCGAAGACAGCTATGTCAACGGTGCCCAGTTCACCGGCTGGAGCAGCGGCAACTGGGGTCAAGGCGGCTCGCATGGCGGCCAGGGCAACGGGCGTGACGATGGCGAGTTCCGCATCCTGCAGGCGCTGTACGGCACTTCAGAGCACTATGTGGACGTGACACGCCGCTTGCGCGATCTGGCCCGCCAGGACGGAGCCATCCCGCTGACCAACGACACCTTTGGTGTAGACCCCCACCGCGGCCAGCGCAAGACCCTGCGCATCTACGTGCGCACCCGCGACGGCCAGAACCGCATGTTTGAATACGCCGAAGGCAGCACCATCGACGGTGCCCGCTTTGTGGGCTGGGGTGGTGGCAACTGGGGTAACGAAGGCTGGAACGGTGGCTGGCACGGCGCGCCCGGTGGCAGCGGCGGCAGCTATGGCGGTGGGGGCTACGAGCGACCCAACCAAGGCTACGGTGGCCTGCAAATCGTTCAGGCGGTGTACGGGGCAGACAACCGCGTGATCGACGTGACCGACCGCGTGCGTTCCCGCGTCGCTGGCGATCGCCTTTCCGTGCGCGCAGACAACGAGCTGGCGGGCTACGACCCCACCCCTGGCATTCCCAAGATGCTGTGGGTGACCTACTCCATCGGCGGACGTGAATACCGCGTAAACGTGCGCGAATCCGAATATCTGCGCCTGCCCTGATAGCAGGTTGCAGACCAGCAGCACGCCCAAGCGCTCCTCGCCACAGAGGCAGGTGCGCAACGGCAGGCTGATACTGGTTTTGCTATAGAAAAAAGAGCTGCCAGCGCTTTTGTATCAAGCGCTGGCAGCTCTTTTGGTTTGAAGACCGTGCTGTCGGTCTGTGGTGGCAGTGCTTATTTACAGATTGGTGCGCAGGCGCCAGATTTCAGGGAACAGCACCACGTCCAGCATCTTGCGCAGATAGCTCACGCCACCTGTGCCGCCTGTGCCGCGCTTGAAGCCGATCACGCGCTCCACCGTGGTTACGTGGCGGAAGCGCCAGAGTCTGAAGGCATCCTCGATGTCGGTGAGCTTTTCGCCGAGCTGATAGAGGTCCCAGTACTTTTGCGGGTCGCGGTACACCGCAAGCCAGGCTTGCTCCACCGCATCGCTTTCCCTGTACGGCTGCGTCCAATCGCGCTCCAGGTGGCTTGCCGGAATGTGCAGGCCTTCCTTGGCCAGCAATTGCAGCGATACGTCGTACAGCGAGGGGGCCTCGTACGCTGCCCGCACCTGGGCCAGCAGGTCAGGGCGGTGCTCATGCGGCTTGAGCATCGCGGCGTTCTTGTTGCCCAGCGAGAACTCGATGGCGCGGTACTGGTAGCTCTGAAAGCCACTGGAGTTGGCCAGGTACGGGCGCATGGCTGTGTACTCGGGTGGCGTCATGGTGGCCAGCACGTTCCATGCACTCACCAACTGCTCCATGATGCGGCTTACGCGGGCCAGCATCTTGAAGGCCTCGGCGCGTGTGCCGGTATCGGGGTTGGCAATGCGCGCAATGGCGGCGCGCAGCTCATGCAGCATCAGCTTCATCCACAGCTCGCTGGTCTGGTGCTGCACGATGAACAGCATCTCGTCGTGCGCGGGCGACAGTGGCTTTTGGGCGGTGAGGATGGCATCGAGCTGCAGGTAGTCGCCATAGCTCATGCTTTTGCTGAAATCGAGCTGGGCGCGCTCTTCGTGCACGATGGATTCAGGCAGCGCAGCGCCCGGTACTTCGCTGGCGGGTGCAGGGGTTTGAGAGAAAGGGCACATGGTGGTTTTCCTCCCCGATCAGGTGACTGCGTGGGTCTGGTTGAATTCAGGCTTTTGCCATTCGCCGCTCTCCAGCACCTGGCGCAGGTGCTCCACGGCGTTCCACACGTCTTCAAAGCCGATGTACAGCGGCGTAAAGCCAAAGCGCAGGATGTCCTTGTGCGGGCCCTTGCCGCCGTCGCCTTTGCGGAAGTCACCAATCACGCCGCGTGCAATCAGCGCCTGCACGATGGCGTAGGCACCGCTGCCCTGGCCGTTCACGCCAGCGCCTTCGTCACGCGTCAGGCACACCTGCGAGCCGCGTTGGGCGTGCTCACGCGGCGTGGCAAAGCCCAGGCCGTGGCCCGCGCACCGCTCCTCCACCAGTTGGATGAACAGGTCGGTGAGCGCGAGCGACTTGGTACGCAGCGCGGCCATACCGCCCAGGCTCTGAGAGGCCGTGAACACATCCAGCCCGCACTGCAGGGCCGACAGGCTGATCATGGGCTGGGTGCCGCACAGGTAGCGGGTGATGCCCGGCGCGGGCTGGTAATCGGGCGTGAATTGGAAGGGCGCGGCATGGCCCCACCAGCCCGACAAGGGTTGCCAGAAGCGGTTGGCATGGCGCGGGTGCACCCACACAAAGGCCGGTGCGCCAGGGCCGCCGTTCAGGTACTTGTAGCCGCAGCCAATCGAAAAATCAGCATTCGCGCCCAGCAGGTCCACCGGCACAGCGCCTGCGCTGTGGGCCAGATCCCACACGCACAAAATGCCTTGGGCCTGCGCGGCGGCGGTGATGGCGGCCATGTCGTGCATCGCGCCGGTGCGGTAGTTCACGTGCGTCAGCATCAGCACGGCCACGTCGCTGGTCAGCGATGCGGCAATCTCCTCAGGCTCCACCAGCACCAGCTCCAGCCCGCGCTCCTTGCACAGGCCTTCGGCAATGTAGAGGTCGGTGGGGAAGTTGCTGCGCTCGCTCACGATGCGCTTGCGCGTGGGGCTGTCTTCGCGGGCAATGTTCAGCGCAGCGCTCAGCACCTTGTAGAGGTTGATGGAGGTGCTGTCGGTGCACACCACCTGGTCCTGGCCCGCGCCAATCAAGGGGGCGAGCTGGTTGCCCAGGCGCTGGGGCAGGTCAAACCAGCGGGCGGTGTTCCACGATTTGATGAGGTCTGTACCCCATTCGCGCTGCACCACGTCGGCAATGCGGGCGGGCGCAGCCTTGGGCAGCACGCCCAGCGAATTGCCGTCCAGGTAGATCACGCCGGGGGGCAGGGCGAAGTGGTCGCGCAGCGAGCGCAGAGGGTCTTGGGTATCGCGGGTGCGGCAGTCTTGCAGGGTAATGGTCATGGTCTTTGATGGGTTTTTGCTTCTTTTTTGATAGCTGCCTGCGCTTGTGGGGTAAGCGCTAGCGGTCAAAAACGTTTGAAAGGCAGGCGTAGGGAGATGCGGCTTACCCGAGCAGTGATCGAAGCACCGCCCGTACGGGGGATGCATCGGCGGTCGTCAGCTTCAGTGGCAGCGCAATGAGTTCGTAGTCGCCCTCGGGCACGTGGTCTAGCACCAGGTTCTCCAGCACCCGCAGGCCCCGGCGGCGAATGACCTGGTGGCTGGGAAGCAGCTTGCTGTCGGCAGGGTCAATGCTGGCGGTGTCTATGCCCACCAGCTGTACACCCAGGTCGGCCAGCCGCTCGATGGTGGCGGGCGCATAGGCGGCGAGCTGGCCGTCCCACTGTGCCGGGGCCTGGGCATAGGTGCGCACCAGCACGCGGGCGGGCAGAGGGGGCAAGGCAGGGTTGATGGCGTGGGCAATGTGCTGCCACTCGATCAGCGGCCCGCAGCCAATGGCGTGGATGACGCGGCAGGAGCCCAGAAACGCCTCCAGCGCCACGGCCCCAATGCTCGCGCCGCTTGCGTCGTAATGCAGCGGCGCATCGGCATGCGCGCCCACGTGGGGCGAGAGCGTGATGGCACTGACATTGACCGGACAGCCGGGGCCAATGGTGGCGCACCACTGCTGGCTAAAAGGCGTATCGCCCGGAAACACCGGGCTGCCTGTGTGAACGGGGGGGGAAATGTCCCAAAGCTTTTGCATGGGACGTGAAGGTAATGGCCTGGATTTTTTGTGGTGTCGGTTATTTCCAACAGTGGGAGATTTTTAGGGTGGGGTTTGCGTGGGGTGGTTGACGGGGAGCGGGATGGCTGCTTGGGCGGTGTTGTCTGTAGCTGCGCATCCTGGGAATGGGGGGCTCAATAGCTGCTTTGGGCCCCAAGCGGACCTAAAGGTTTACGACCTGCTCTTCCCAACTCAAGTGCGCAACAAGCAGGTGAACTTCGCCATCAGGATTGACGAAGATTGGACCGTTGCCCGCGAGTGCTGCCGACGGCACACGCGTAGAAATGAACTCTTCCGAGTTGTAGAAGAACACCCATCCATTTGGAGTTTCCGTAGTGAGTTCCGGCCGTATGGATAGAGCACAGCCTGCATCCCGCTGCAGTTTTTCAATCTGTTCGCGCGCCAACGCTGTTGCTGCATCACGGGTGATAGTCATTTTGGAATGTCCCTCTTCTTGCTGGAAACTGTCTCACGGAGACACCCGGTCGTGAATTCTGACAATGCGACCGTGGCCGACGATGCCGCCCTCCCACACTCGAAACGTCGCATCGATAGGGAATCGAGGCAACGCCATCCCTGGGAACAGGAATTGAGCGCCGACCGTCAAGGTGTGTCCGGGCCGGAATTCAACCTGATGGGGAACTGTAATCCTCATGGAATACGCTTCATCTTCTGAAAGACTTAGAACTCCTCGGTACTCACCAGTAATCGCGTGCTGTCTACCACCCGCGTGAGAAGGAAAAAGCGTGATAACTGCATCGATTTCAGGTGTCATCATGGGTGCAATCAAATGTCCGCTATCTGGCCGATAGCACTTCCTTTGCGGACGCATCCCTTACCTCCAAAAGCCAGCCAAAACAATCCACCCTCCCATCCCCTCTGACCTGAATCAACCGCCTGCGGAACTCCAATCGTAAAATGAGAACCAAACTCATTTGCACGAACACAGTCCCGCCATGAAAACCATGCAAGAGGGTGCCGCCGCTGCCCTGCACCCCAGCGCACCAGCCGCCCCATTGGCCGCAGCCTCGGTGCCCCATGCTGCCTTGAGCCTGAACGGGCTGAAGCCCCGAACCCCCGCCTTGGTCACTGGACTGGTGCCCGCCCGCGACGGGCGGGAGCACAGCACCTTGCTGCGCCTGCTGGAGATTGGTTTTGTGCCCGGTGAGGCCGTGCAAGTGCTGGCCCGGGGTGCCTGGGGGGGCGACCCGCTGGCCGTGCGGGTGGGGCAGGCCACGTTTGCCCTGCGCCAGCAAGAAGCGGCCATGGTGCAAGTGCAGGTGCTGGCATGAGCGCGGCGGTGAATATGGGGGGCGGTGCCGCCAGTTCCGCCGGTGATTTGCAGCGTGTGGCGCTGCTGGGCAACCCCAATTGCGGCAAGACGGCGCTGTTCAACCTGCTGACCGGCGCGCGCCAGAAGGTGGCCAACTATGCTGGCGTGACGGTGGAGCGCAAAGAGGGCACGTTGCACACGGCCAGTGGCCGCAAGGTGCGGGTGCTGGATTTGCCCGGTGCCTACAGCCTGCACGCGCACAGCCTGGACGAGGCCATCACCCGCGACATCGTGCGGGGCCGCCGCCCTGGCGAGGCCTTGCCCGATTTGCTGGTGTGCGTGACCGATGCCACCCACCTGCGGCTGAACCTGCGCCTAGTGCTGGAGGCACGGGCCTTGGGCCTGCCCATGGTGCTGGTGCTGAACATGAGCGACATGGCCGAGCGCCAGGGCATTCAGATTGACCGGGAGGTGCTCTCGCGTGAGCTGGGCATTCCGGTGCTCGCCACGGTGGGGGTGCGGGGCGATGGCGCGCAGGAGCTGCTGGCCTGGCTCGATTCGCCTGCCGCGCAGTCATTGAAAGCGCCTGTCGTGCCTGCGGAAGAGGCTGTGGCGCTGGACGCATCGGCCCTGGATGCGCAAACCCAGGTCAGCCGCACCCACCAGCAGGTGCACCGCCTGATGGAGCTGGCTGTGCGCGCCCCTGCCGCAAGCCTGCGTGTGGACGACCGCATCGACGCTGTGGTGCTGCACCCCGTGTGGGGCATGCTGCTTTTGCTGGTGACGCTGTTCCTGATGTTCCAGGCCGTGTTCACCTGGGCCACGGTGCCTACCGACTGGATCAAGGCGGGTATGGAGTGGACTTCTGGCCTGATCCAGGAGCACATGGCCGAAGGGCCGCTGCGCAGCCTGCTGGTGGATGGCATTGTGGCCGGGGCAGGGGGCGTGCTGGTGTTCCTGCCGCAGATCCTCACGCTGTTCCTCTTCATCCTGGCGCTGGAAGACTCGGGCTACCTGCCCCGCGCGGCTTTCTTGCTGGACCGGGTGATGGGCACGGTGGGCCTGTCGGGGCGCTCTTTCATCCCCCTGCTGTCCAGCTTTGCCTGTGCCGTGCCGGGGGTGATGGCAACGCGTTCCATCACGCACTGGCGTGACCGGCTCGTCACCATTCTGATTGCCCCGCTCATGACCTGCTCGGCCCGGTTGCCGGTGTATGCGCTGCTCATTGGCGCTTTCATCCCAGAGCGCACGGTGGCTGGTCTCTTCAACCTGCAGGGCGTGGTGTTGTTTGCGCTGTATGTGGGCGGCATCGCCAGTGCCATGGCCGTGGCCGCAGTGGCCAAGCTGGCCCGCACCGACACGCGGCCCACCCCGCTGCTGATGGAGCTGCCTGCCTACCGCTGGCCCAGTGTGCGCAGCCTGGCTCATGGTTTGTATGAACGGGCCAAGATCTTCATCCGGCGCGTGGGTGGAATCATCCTGGCCGTCACGGTGCTGCTGTGGTTCCTGTCCACCTACCCGGCCCCGCCGGAGGGTGCGACCGAAGCGGCAATCACCTACAGCTTTGCAGGCCAGCTGGGGCGCTTGCTCGAGGTGTTGGTGGCACCGATTGGCTTTAACTGGCAGATTGCCATCGCCCTGGTGCCCGGCATGGCCGCGCGTGAAGTGGCTGTGGGTGCGCTGGGCACGGTGTATGCCTTGTCGGCCACGGGTGAGGAGGTGGCCAGTCAGCTGGGCCCGCTGATTGCGCAAAGCTGGTCGCTGGCCACGGCGCTGTCGCTGCTGGTGTGGTTTGTGTTCGCGCCGCAGTGCATCTCCACCATCGCCGCCGTGCGGCGCGAGACCAACAGCTGGCGCTATCCGCTGCTGATGGTGACTTATCTGTTTGGCCTGGCCTACCTGGCCAGCTTTGTGACCTACCGAATCGCCTTGGCCTTAGGAGGTGGCGCGTGATGTGGCAGCAATGGATCACGGGTTTGATGGTGGCGCTGGCTGCGGCCTACATGGTGTGGCGCTGGTTGCCCGCCGGGCTACGCAAAAAATTGGGCCGGGTGCACCCCGCCATGGCACAAAGCGCCGGGTGTGGCAGCGGAGGCGATGGGGGCTGCAGCAGTTGCGGCAGCTGCTCGTCTGGCGGTGGCTCCAAGGGCTCTGACAACCAGCCGCAGACTATCCAGGGGCCATGGTCTGCGGGTGGCAAAGAGCGGGCGTGATGCGCTTATCTAAAGCAATGCTGCGTTAGATGACGTGGCCTGCGTCTTGCTCTGCTGCCGGGGTCAGGTGTAGAGCTTTCCCTCGCGCAAGGCCTGCAGCGCATGGCGCAGATTGATGCGAGCCTGCGCTTCGAATCGTTGGGCAAAAAAGTCAGTCTGGTAGATGCGGGGCCGGTCCAGAAAGCCCTGCAGCACGGTGCTGCGGCCAGCCACATAGCGCGGCCAGCGCACAAAGAAATATTCCTTGCGCACGTTGCGCTCAAACTGGCGGTACACCGCGTCTTCCTGGCCGAGGATTGCCAGGTCAATGTCCACCACCCATAGCGCATCTCCGGTGAGCGGACCCGGGGTGTGTTTTGTGTCCAGAATGTGCTGCACCACAGTGGCCACGCGCTGTGCGGGCAGTCCCTGCTGCTGTAAAAAACGCTGCGCCCATACAGCGCTGCGCTCTTCGTTGTGGTGGCTCCAGGGCCAGTAGATGGCATCGTGGAACCACAGCGCCAACTCCACCGCATGGGGGTCTTCCAGAGGGGCTGTAGTGCTTTGCAAGTGATAAAGGCAGGCGCGTAAATGAGCGCAGTTGTGATATGCGCGTGGCCAACGCGACCAGCTGCGGAGCAGTCGGCGTCCTTCTCGCTGCCAAGCTGCCGCAGAGGCCGCTTTCAAATGGGTGCCCAACGTGCCCCATGCTGTGAGCAGGGCTTCGTGGTGAAGGTTGTCGGGCGAGCCTTGCATTACGAAGAGGATGAGGCTTGGGCGATGGCTGAGGAGATCGCGGTACGAGCCCATCTTTGCAGCATGCGGCGCCGTATCCAGCCGCTGACGGGCCGTATCAGCCACCAGTAGGGGCGAAAGCGCCGCAGTGACGCCGAGTCCGGGCAATGCACGCGGGTTTCTGTGCTGAGCAACGTGCTGCCGTCGGGGAGCTTGACGGTCGCGAATTGCAACACCAGCCGTGGAATGCCCGATTGGCCGATGCGCGCGAAGTCCGTGGCATCCGTCAGCGGCACCAGTCCGTAGTCTGGCTGCCAGAAGCGGCCCGCCAGACCCAACACTAGCTCTTCATCCCCTTTGCGCTCCAGCAGCACGAAATCTGGCAACCCGAAAGGCCGCTCTGGCAAGCGGGTGGCCAAACCCAGCTTGCGCGCCAGCCTTGCCGGAGCCTCCCGCAGGGCAATCATGCGCAGCGCAAAAGGGTCCTCTACCACCTGCGGGGTTATCACGTGCTTGAGCGCATCGCGCAGCGGTTGGACCACGCGCAGGCTATGCCGCTCCACAAACTGGTAGATGGGCAGGTGATGGTCGATGAGGCGAGGCTGGCTTGGATCGACCATAGGGTGAGGGGTCAACCGATGTGGCCCGACTGCCAGCCTCTCAACTCAGGCGACCGAGCAACAGGTACTCCATGAGTGCCTTTTGCACGTGCATCCTGTTTTCTGCCTCGTCCCACACTACGGATTGGGGGCCGTCGATCACCTCAGCTTCGACTTCTTCGCCACGGTGCGCGGGCAGGCAGTGCATGAAGAGGGCGTCGGGCTGGGCGGCGGCCATCATCTCGGCGTCCACGCACCAGTCCGCAAAGGCCTTTTTGCGGGCCTCGTTCTCGGCCTCGTAGCCCATGCTGGTCCACACGTCAGTGGTCACCAGGTCTGCACCTTTGCAGGCTTCCAGTGGATTGCTATAGAACTGATAGCTGCCTGCGCTTATTCCATGGGCGCCAGAGGCCAATTTTTCATCAATCTCGTAGCCGCGCGGTGTGCTTACGTTCACCTTGAAGCCCAGCAGCGAGGCTGCCTGCACCCAGGTGTTGGCCATGTTGTTGCCGTCGCCCACCCAGGCCACGGTCTTGCCTGCGATGGAGCCGCGGTGTTCGATGTAGGTGAAGATGTCGGCCAGGATCTGGCAGGGGTGATATTCGTTGGTCAGGCCGTTGATGACGGGCACACGCGAATTGGCGGCAAAACGTTCGATCTTGCTTTGCTCGAATGTGCGGATCATCACCAGATCGGTCATGCGGCTGATGACCTTGGCGCTGTCTTCAATCGGCTCGGCGCGGCCCAGCTGGCTGTCGCCCGTGGTCAGGTGCACCACGCTGCCGCCCAGCTGGTACATGCCCGCTTCAAAGCTCACACGGGTGCGGGTGCTGGCCTTTTCAAAAATCATGGCCAGGGTGCGGTCGGCAAGGGGGTGGTACTTTTCGTACGACTTGAACTTCTTCTTGATGATCGCAGCGCGCTCGAACAGGTAAGCGTATTCGTCAGCGGTCAGGTCGGTGAACTGCAGGTAGTGTTTCATGGGCAAAAAGGGCACGCGTGGCGTGCCCTGCAAGGTTTATTCGGCCAGGATGGCTTTGACCAGAGGGGTGAGCTTGGCGACGATTTCGTCCGCCTCTGCCACGGTGAGGATGAGCGGCGGCACCAGGCGGATGACGCTGTCGGCCGTCACGCTGATCAGCAGGCCCGCTTCGGCGGCGCGACCGGTGAGGGCGCCGCAGGGCTTGTTCAGCTCCACGCCCAGCATCAGGCCCTGACCGCGGATTTCCTTCACACCGGGCAGGCTGCCCAGTTCGCGCTGCAGGGCAGCTTTCAGGTGCGCACCCACAGTGGCGGCGTTCTCCAGTAGGCCTTCTTCTTCCATGATGCGGATGGTTTCGTTGCCCGCACGCATGGCCAGCTGGTTGCCACCAAAGGTGGTGCCATGGTTGCCCGGCTGTAGCACGTTGGCGGCCTTGGGGCCCGCCACCACAGCGCCAATCGGCACGCCCGAGCCCAAACCCTTGGCCAGGGGCATCACGTCGGGCACGACGCCTGCCCACTGGTGGGCAAACCACTTGCCTGTGCGGCCCATGCCGCACTGCACTTCGTCAATCATCATCAGCCAGCCGCGCTCGTCGCACAGGGCACGCAGCTGTTGCAGGTATTCGACGCGGGTGGGGTTCACACCGCCTTCGCCCTGGATGGTTTCAAAGAACACGGCGACCACATTGGGGTTGCCCTCGGTGGCTTTTTTGATGGCCTCGATGTCGTTCAGCGGCACGCGGATGAAGCCCTCGACCAGCGGGCCAAAGCCGCTGTAGATCTTGGGGTTGCCCGTGGCCGACATGGTGGCGATGGAGCGGCCATGGAAGGCTTTTTCGTACACCACGATCTGTGGATTGGCGATGCCTTTGTCCACGCCGTACTTGCGTGCAATCTTGATGGCGGCCTCATTGGCCTCCAGCCCTGAGTTGCAGAAGAACACGTTGGTCATGCCCGACCGTTCCACCAGCTTGGCTGCCAGCGCTTCTTGCAAAGGCGAGTGGTAGTAGTTGGAGGTGTGGATCAGCTGCGTGAGCTGGTGCTGCAGGGCAGGTACCAGCTTGGGGTGGTTGTGGCCCAGGGTGTTGACGGCAATGCCGCCCAGCGCGTCCAGGTACTCTTTGCCGTTGACGTCCCATACGCGGCAGCCCTGGCCTCGGGCCAGCGCGATCGGTACGCGGCCATAGGTGTTCATCACGTGGGGCGAAGCTGCCGGGGTGGTAGCGGTCATGCAGAAATCTCCAGACGGTGCAGTGATGGGAGGGCTTGTGGCCCGGTTCCCGAAAAAAGCGAAAGCCGATTCTAGGTGGAGTGCCATGGCTGGCTGTTGACAAATGCGCATCACAGCAATGCATGACCCGACTGTTGTCGGGCCGTTACCTGACCACCCCACCGGAATACAGGGTTAGCTCTTATATAAGAGTTAGAATGCAGGGCCGCGGCAACACTGCGGTGTGCTGCCACTTACCAAGCGAACCAACCGACCCCGATGGTTTCCCCCACCACAAAAGAAGTCTTCATCCAGGGCATTACCCACGACGGGAAAACCTTTCGGCCCAGCGACTGGGCAGAGCGGTTGGCTGGCGTGATGAGCCAGTTTCGCCCCGGTGGGTCGCGGCCCGGCAGCCATTTGAGTTATTCGCCCTGGTGCATTCCCACCACGCTCAACGGCATCAAGTGCGTGGTCGTTCATCGTGACCTGCGCGACCATGAGCCCATGGCATGGGACTTTGTGCTCAACTTCGCCCGAGACAACAATCTGCAGGTGGCCGAAGCGTGCCTTCTGCCTGATTCACCCCCCACAAAGGCCTGACGGCCTTTTTTTTCGCCCCGATTTTTCCTGAGGCTGAGTCTGCTGCTCCGCTTTTGTACAAAAGCGGCGGGGTGGTTGCCCGCTCGCTGTATTGTTCAATACGGTTCGGGCACAAAAAAACCGCCCGAAGGCGGTTTTGATGTTTGCTGACAGCGCACCCGTTACAAACGGCGGGCAGCTTTCACTACCCGTGCTGTTTGCCTGAAATGGGTCAGGCGGCCAGTGCCAGGGCTTTCACCTTGGCTGCCAGACGGCTCTTGTCACGAGCTGCCTTGTTCTTGTGGAAGATACCCTTGTCGGCAACGGTATCCACCACGCTTTGTGCCTTGGCAAAAGCTTCAGCAGCCTTCACCTTGTCGCCAGCCAGAACAGCCTTCTCGACGTTCTTGACGGCAGTGCGGTATTTGGAACGCAGCGATGTGTTTGCGGCGTTGATCTTGACGTCCTGACGGACGCGTTTACGGCCCGACGCCAGGCGTGGGTTCTTCTTCTTTGGTTTTGCGGATGCCATGATGTAATTTCCTTGAGTCTGAGGATGATGTCAGCAAAGCCCGCGATTATAGCCCAGCTCTGAAAACTGACCCTCCTGTCTCAGCAAGAGGCTTGTTTCATCGCCTGCCTCGTCTTCCTGATCTGTGCTGGCGGGCAGTCAAAGTAAGCGAGCGCAACAATGCCTGTGGGGAGGCTGCCATTGCCTGCCGAGCGAATACACTCCCGGCGGTGTCACTGTTCAAAGCCGCCTCCACCGTTTCCCTGTTGACCCTGGCCTCCCGCGTGACGGGCTTGGCGCGTGACTTGCTCATGGCGTCCATGTTCGGTGCCAGCGCGCTCACAGACGCTTTCAACGTAGCGTTCCGCATCCCCAATCTGTTTCGCCGCCTTTTTGCCGAGGGCGCATTTGCCCAGGCGTTTGTGCCGGTGCTGGCGACCACCAAGGCCAAGGAAGGCGAGGAGAGGACCCTCGCCCTGATCGCCAGTGTGGCAACCGTGCTGGCCTGGACGTTGCTGCTGACCTGTGTGGTGGGCGTGCTGGGGGCCCCGGCTTTGGTCTGGGCGCTGGCCAGTGGCATGCGCCAAAGCCCCGAGGCTTTTGATGCAGCCGTGTTGATGACCCGCTGGATGTTCCCTTACATCGGCTTCATGTCCATGGTCGCACTGGCTGCGGGGATTTTGAACACCTGGAAGCACTTTGCCGTGCCTGCCGCATCGCCTGTGCTTTTGAATGTCTGCATGATCGCTGCCGCATGGCTGGGGGCTCCGCAACTGGAGGCCAGGGGCATTGAGCCCATCTACGCCATGGCGGGTGGGGTCATGCTGGGCGGTTTGCTGCAGTTGCTGGTGCAGGTGCCCGCGTTGCATCGCCTGGGCCTGATGCCGCGCATTGGCGTGACATGGACTGCCATTCGGGATGCCTGGGCTGATCCGGGCGTGCGACGCGTGCTGGCCTTGATGGCTCCGATTCTTCTGGGGGTGGGCGTGGCGCAGGTTTCGCTCATGATCAATACGCAGATCGCCTCGTACCTTGCGCCGGGCAGCGTGACCTGGCTTTTCTATGCCGACCGGCTCATGGAGTTTCCTACCGCCTTGCTGGGCGTGGCTTTGGGGGTGGTGCTGACGCCCCAGCTCACCGCAGCCAAGGCTGCGGGAGACGCTGAAAAGTACTCTGCCATGATGGACTGGGGTTTGCGCATCGTGGTGCTCTTGTCGGTGCCCTGTGCTGTGGCGCTGCTGACATTTTCCAAGCCTCTGGTGGCCACTTTGTTCCACTATGGCCGGCTGGCAGATTCGGATGTAGGGCAGATCGCAGTAGCCTTGTCGGGCTACGGCGCGGGCCTGCTGGGGCTGGTGGCCATCAAGGTGCTTGCGCCTGGTTATTACGCCAGCCAGGATGTGCGCACCCCGGTCAAGATTGCGGTGGTGGTGCTGGTGCTGACGCAGCTTCTCAACGCCGCGCTGGTGCCGCTGATGGACCATGCCGGGCTGGCGCTTTCCATCGGGTTGGGCGCATTGATCAATGCCACATGGTTGCTGATAGGGCTTGTACGCAGGGGCAGTTACCAGCCTCAGCCGGGCTGGGGGCGGTTTTTGCTGCAGGTGGTGGCTGCCAGCGCCCTGCTGGCCGTGCTGCTGGCGTGGAGTTCGTATTACTTTGACTGGGTGGCTCTGAGAGCGCACAGCGCTCAGCGCATTCTTTTGCTGGCCGCCCTCATGGCAGCCGCTGCGGCCCTTTACTTTGGCGCACTGTGGGCTGCGGGCCTGAAGCTGCGGCGCATGCTGCGCCGCTGAGCATTTCCTCTCATCCCGCGGCGAGGGTTGCGCTGGCAGCCTGCGGAAGTGACTGGTAAATCCGCTGGTTTTGCAGCTTGACGCCGGGGGGCTCGCCCTCTAAAAATCCACCATGACCTTGAGCTACTCCGTCCCCTCGTCGCTGGAATACTTTGCCAGCCTGGTGCAAAGCGATGAGCACTTTCCATTGCTCGAAGCGGCTGCCAGCATCGCCCAGGACGAGTATCCCGAGCTGGATGTGCAGCAATTGCTGAGCGACGTGGACCAGCTACAGGCCCGCATTCGCAGGCGCTTGGCGGTAGATGCACCGTCCCTGCAGCGCCTGCACATGCTCAACCAGTTTTTCTTCTCTGATCTGGGCTTCGCCGGCAACGTCAACAACTATTACGACCCGGAGAACAGCTATCTCAATGCCGTCCTGCGCACGCGGCGCGGCATTCCCATCAGCTTGGCTGTGTTGTGGATGGAGCTGGCGCAGGGGCTGGGCCTGCATGTTAGGGGGGTGGGTTTTCCGGGCCACTTCATGGTGAAGGTGCTGCTGCCCAAAGGTCAGGTCGTGATGGACCCGACCAATGGCCAGTCGCTCAGCCGCGAAGATTTGTCCGAGCGTCTGGAGCCCTACAAACGCCAAAACGGACTGGTGGACGACTACGACGTACCGCTGGGTCTGTACCTGCAGGCGGCTACGCCGCGCGACATCATCGCCCGCATGCTGCGCAATCTCAAAGAGGTACACCGCTCACAGCAGGACTGGCAGCGTCTGACGGCGGTATTGGACCGGTTGATCATCCTTTCGCCCACCACTTGGGGCGAGCGGCGCGACCGAGGGCTTGCCCATGCCGAGCTGGGCAACGCGAAGGAGGCCGTGCTGGATCTGGAAGCCTACCTTGCCCATGCTGAAGATGGGCTGGACGTAGACATGGTTTCTGACCGCCTCAACGCCCTGCGCCGCTCGCTGAATTGAGGCGAGTCTTCGGTTTCAAAAGGGCTGGCCGTCGTCCTGGCCCAGTTGGGCTTGCAGCTGCGCTACCTGGCGACGCAGCGCATCGTTCTCGGCAGTCAGTTCGGCCACGCGGGCGCGCAGGCTTTCAACCGTTTCAGTACCTTGCGTCCCGGCTGCATGGGCGGCCGTTGCGGCGCTGCCTTCGGCGGCATCGGTGGAAGCGGCCGTTTCTTCACGGGCTTTGCGCTTGGCTTCACGCACCCGCTTGGCGGCTTGCTTCAGCTCATCCTTGCCTGCCGTGGCGGCAGCCACCTGTTCTTCCGCAGGCAGCGTGGCCACGGCAGCGGCAGCGTTGAGCGAAATGGTTCCGGATTTGACGGCAGCGACCAGTTCAGGCGCAGCCTGCTTCTGGATTTTTTCGATCATGACCACCTGACTGCTGCTCAGCCGTGCAGCGCGGGCAATGGCTTCGCGGCTGCTCAGGTCATCGGCCGGAATGGTGGCCGTGGTGGCAGTGGCCGCATTCGCTGAGGAGGGTTCGCCACCATCGTCGGCAGGTGTCTCGTCGGCAGGTGCCTTGGCTACAAACTCCGCTGCGGCCCGTGCACGTCGCTCAGACACGATTTCGCGTTTGCGCAAGGCCAGCACGCCACGCTGGAAGTCAGACACGCTACGGCGGCCCAGGTGCTGGTCGATCATCCAGAGGTACACATCCTCCATGGACTGAAAACGTGTGTTCTGCACGGTCTGAAAAGGCAGGCCATGCTTTTGGCAAATGCCGTAGCGGTTGTGCCCATCCACCAGGATGTCACCCCACAGCACCAGGGCATCACGGCAGCCCTCCGCCAGGATGCTGCGTTCCAGAGCATCGTGTTCTTCGGGGGTGAGTGGGTCGATGTAGGCTTTGAGTTCTTCTTTGACGACGATGTTCATGGTGCGGCGGGGAGTGCTCCCCAGTCTTCAATGCAGGCAGGGGCGGCATTGTAGTGGGGCGCTTTGGCCGCACTATTTGTCCCGTGTGCTGCGCAGCGCCAGCCAGCCCGCAACTGCGGTAAAGACGGCAAGGATGCAGACCACCACCCAGAAGCCGTGTTCGCTGCTGGCCAGCGGAATGCCTCCCACGTTCATGCCCAGCAGGCCCGTCAGGATGTTGATGGGCAGGACCAGCACCGTCACCACCGTCAGCACAAACAGGCTGCGGCTGTTGGCCTCCTGCACGCTGGCTGCCAGTTCTTCCTGTAGCAGCTTGATGCGTTCCTGAAGCCCCTGCATGTCGCGCAACACCACAGAGAACTCTTCGGTGGAGTCCCGCAGTTCCTGCACATCGTCCGCTCCCATCCATACAGGCGGGTGTTGCAGCAGGCGAAAGAGTGCCGCAGGCTCAGGCGCCAGCAGCCGCTGCAGGCGCACCAGCAGCCTGCGCAGCACGCCCAGGCGGGCGCGTTTGTGGTTGAGCCGCCCGGCGAGCAATTCGTCTTCAATGCTGTCGATGCGCTGCGTCACCCCCCGCACGATATCGACCAGGCCCGCAGCCTGGGTGCGCATCAACTGCTCCAGCAAGGCTACGCTGGAGCGTGGGGCCTGGCCGTTGCGCACGGCGGTGCGCAAGGCATCTACGGACCTGAGCGGGTGGACACGCGCAGTCACCACCAGATGGGGCAGCACGCAGATCCACAGGGTGGCAATGTCGAAGGGCTCGAAGGCAAAGTCAAAGTGTGCATCGTTGAGAACACCCATCAATGCATCGTCGTCACGCTCAATGCGGGTGGAATAGGAGCTTTCGCGCAGTGCCTCAAAAAAAGTGTCGGGTAACGGTGCATGGCGCTGCATCCAGCGTATGGCATGCGCATGTGCCAGATTGAAATGCAGCCACAGAAAAGGTGCCGTGTCTCCATCTGACGGCAGGGCGGTGGAACTTGGCGGCCCATCGGCCTGCAATCCCAAGCCCGGCTCCACGTGAGCGCGAACCCGCTGTTGGTCCAGCCAATGCGAGGCCTCATCGCAGTCCAGCGCCTGCGGAGTGGGGCCGTGGCCTATGAGGTAACCGCAGATCAGACCGGCAGCATCCCCTCCATAGCTGCCAGGGGAGGAGGGCGCTGGGGCGGTGTGGCTCATGGAGGACGTAAAACAGTGGCTGAAAATTCGGCATGCAAGTTTCACCTGCATGGGGTGCGCAGTGCTGGATGCAAGCTCTGACGCAAGTGCCCGATGGTGCTGGTTTCGTGTGACCAATTCGTGACGTTTTGATGGCTGTCATCGCTTTGTCACCTCAGGGGTGCAGGATGTGCAGCATCTTTTTGCTTCACTGACTGCCATGCTCCAGAACGCACCGTTCGACGCCCAAGACCTGATGCAGCGCATCGCCAACGACCTGATTGACAGCTATGACGAAGAGCTGGAACTGGAAATTGAGGACCGCAATGTGGACGAGGACGGCGATCTGGTCGCCACCGACAAGCTAGAGCGGCAGCGTTACTTTAAAGAGCTGTTTCGGCTGCAGGGCGAGTTGGTCAAGCTGCAGGACTGGGTGCAGCACAGCCGCCAGAAGGTGGTCATCCTTTTTGAGGGGCGGGACGCTGCAGGCAAAGGGGGCGTCATCAAGCGCATCACCCAGCGGCTCAATCCCCGCGTGGCACGCGTGGCGGCTCTGCCCGCACCCAATGACCGGGAGCGTACGCAGTGGTACTTCCAGCGCTATGTGGCCCATTTGCCTGCGGCTGGGGAGATCGTGCTGTTTGACCGCAGCTGGTACAACCGCGCCGGGGTGGAGCGGGTGATGGGCTTCTGTACCGACGACGAGTACGAAGAGTTCTTCCGCACGGTGCCCGAGTTTGAAAAGATGCTGGTGCGCTCTGGCATCAAGCTGGTCAAGTACTGGTTCTCCATCACCGATGAAGAGCAGCATCTGCGCTTCCTGGGCCGCATCCATGACCCACTCAAGCAGTGGAAGCTCAGCCCCATGGATCTGGAAAGCCGGGTGCGCTGGGAGGCCTACACCAAGGCCAAGGAAATCATGCTGGAGCGCACCCACATCCCTGAAGCGCCCTGGTGGGTGGTACAGGCAGTAGACAAGAAGAAGGCGCGCCTCAATTGCATTCACCACCTGCTGGGCCAGTTGCCTTACCAGGAAGTGCCGCATGATCCAGTCGTATTGCCCGAACGGGTGCGCAACCCTGAGTACTTCCGCCAGCCCGTGCCCGAGTCGATGTACGTTCCTGCGATTTATTGAGAGCCAGAAAGGCGCCTGTCCTGGGCTTCTCGCGGGTGTCTACGAGGCGCTTTGAGAGGGCGTGCCGCCCTTGCCAAACTGGTGCCAAGCGCGGCGCAGTTGCGTGTCCGAGTTGAAGCCGGCCATTTCGGCAGCCCGTGTCACGCTGTGGCCCGCGCGCAGTGCAGCCTCTGCCACCGCCAGGCGGATGCGGCGCAGGTATTGCAGTGGGGCAATGCCCGCATGCTCCAGAAACAGCCGGTTGAGGTGGCGCTCTGACGTATGCGCAATCTGTGCCATGGCAGGTACGCTCCAGGGGGCTTGCGGTTGTTGGGCGATTGCGTCCTGCACGCGGTGCAATGCAGGATGCAAGTGATTGCGGTGGTGCAGAAACGGTGAGAACTCCGGGTCGTCAGGCCCGCGACGCAGTGCCACCACCATGGTCTGTGCCACTTGAGCTGCCAGTGCAGGGCTGCAATGCTGCGAGATGCGGTGCAGCATCAGATCGATGCCTGTGGTGACGCCTGCGCTGCTGTGAATGGGACCATCTGCCACAAACACCCGATTGGTAGCCACGTCGCAGCGGGGCTCTACCTGTGCCAGTTCATCCAGATGCTGGTGGTGGGTGGTGGCCCGGCGGCCCGCCAGCAGGCCCGCATGTGCCGCCAGAACCGAACCCGCGCAGATGGTGACCAGTTCGGTGCGTCCAGGGGCCAGGCGCAGGCCCCTGAGCCAGTGCAGCAGGTGCCGAGCATCCGCTGTGTCCACATCAATACGCTGTCCGGGCAACCCGATCAGCACGACCCATGCGGGTTCAGGCAGGGTGGCAGGGAGCGGCTCCAGCCCCTGCAGCATCACTCCCACAGACGTGGAGGCCTGTGGCGATGGCCCTGCAAAGTGCTGCACAAAGGGGGCGCTGCGGCCCTGCTGAAGGCTGATCTGGTTGGCAATGCGCAGCGCTTCGGCTGGCCCTGCCCAGTCCAGCACCAGGCTGCCATGCAGCAGGATGAAATACACGTGCGCGGCTGCACCGTGGGTTGCGGGTGCCAACTGCCCGGGGTGTGAAATGTCTGCGGTGCTCAAGGCAAAGGGTTCCAGGGGGTGTCCATCTGGCGTGCGGTGCGCTCTGCCAGTGCCGGGCCTGCCAGTCGGCTGACCAGGTGGAGGCTCATGTCAATGCCTGCACTGATGCCTGCGGAGGTCACCAGAGAGCCCTGGTCCACCCACCGCACGTGCTCCTGCACGTCCAGCATGGGGTATTGCGCTCGCAGGTCCGCCAAGTCTTCCCAGTGGGTGGTAACAGTTCCGCCGCGCAGCACGCCTGCTGCCGCAAGGATAAAGGCCCCCGTGCAGACCGATGCAGTGAGTTGCGCCGACTGGCTGGAACGGGCCACCCATTCCCGGGTCTGTGCACAGGCAGCGGCTGCATCCACCACGCCACCGGGCACGATGAGCACATCGGGCGCTGGGGCATGGTCAAAGTCAGCATCTGGTACGACCTGCAGCCCTGCCCGGGCGCGCACCGGGGCCAGACTGCGGGCCACGCACTGCACCTGGAAGAGGGGCGGACTCCCCGCTGACTGCCTTTGATGCATGCGGGTGGCAGCGGTGAACACTTCATAAGGGCCACCCAGGTCCAGAACTTCAATGTTGTCAAACACCAGGATGCTCACCTGCAAGGTGCGCTGGGGGGCGGCAAATGTCGGGTCGGTGGGATGGCGGTACGGGTTGGCAGGCAGGGACATGGGCGTCTTTCAATGGGGGCGGGCAGAGCGGCTCACTGCGCTTCAAATACATAGCGGGGATAAGTGTGGCGCGCTTGTTGGGCGGCAGACAAGTCGATATCTACCGTGCAGAAAGGCGCTTGGGCGGTGGTGCGTGCCAGCAATGCGCCGTCGGGGTCTATCACCCAGCCCGCACCGCCATAAGTGCCGTGCTCATCCACGCGGTTGGAAGACAGGCTGAATGCCCCCGCACGCGCCGCCGCCACGGTGCCCATGGCCAGCCATTTTTCGACTGTGGCGCGGGCTGTGGCACGCGGGGTGATGATGGCTTGCACGCCTTGCTGGGCATAGCTGGCAAATGTGTCCAGAGCCCATAGCTCCGTGCAGATGTTGATGGCCATGGAATGGTCTGCAATATCGAGCGGCGGGAACGTGGCGTCACCGCGGTCAAACCATCGTGCTTCCCACCCTCCTGGCTCGTCGGGCAGGTAGAACTTGCGGCGCAGCCGCTGGTAGCCCCGCTGGGGCGTCCAGGCAAAACCCTCGTTGAATGGGCGACCACCGTCGGTCACAGGGCGTGCTCCCACCACACAGGCCACGCCAAGTTCTGGCAGACGCTGCATCCAGGCGTCGGTTTGTGCCACAGCGTCGTCCCAGCGTTGGGGGTCAAAGCGCTCGGCTTCCCACAGCGGTTCCACAAAGGCAAATTCGGGCAGTACCAGCAGATCGGGCTGTGCTTGCCTGGAGTGTTCACACAGGCTGTGCCATGCCGGTGCCAAGTTTGCAGGCTGGCTGGGCAGTTCGCAGACGGTGACTCGCATGAGGGTACTCCCGGCCATTAAGTCTGCAGTGCCTGTGCCACGGTGCACAGCGTGGCAAAGCGGCCTTGCAGCACAGTGGCAGTGCGCGTCTTGATGTCCTGCGCCTTCAGTACCTGCCCATCGGGTTGCACCATGTCCCAGGTGTGGGTGGCCTCGGTCACGTAGTCCACCTTCCAGCCCAGGTCCGAAGCGTGCCGTGCGGTGGTCTCGCAGCATTGCTCGGTGCGGATGCCGCTGATGATGATCTTGCCAATGCCCTGGCGCACAAGCCACACGTCCAGGCCCGTGCCTACCAAGGCACTGTGGCGTGATTTGGTAAAAGTGGCGGCTGCCTCAAAGTGGACAAGTCCTTGCAGGGGGCGCACATGGCCCGAGGCCTGCGCAAAGGGGTTCTCAGGGTTGTCCGGCCCATCCGCATGAAACACCCGTACCACCGGAATCTGCCTGGCTTGGCAGCCTTCGATCAGCGCATTCTGGGCGGCGAGGTAATCCGCCAGACCCGCCTCGTTGAAAAAGGGGCGGTGGCGGAAGGATTCTTGAACATCGATCACTATCAGACAGGAATTCATGGTGCTGCTCTCAAAGTGGAGGGGGAATGACCATGATTGTGCGAGGCAGGTCTGAATGCCGCTGCACCTGTGACAGACAGGAATCCATCATTTTCAGACATTGTGCACCGCATGCTGTTCACGCTTCATGCCGGGATGGGGCCTGCCCAATCAGCACACCATGGATGCAGCGCGTAACCATGATGGATGCCAACCATCCTTGCCTGCAAAGAGTGGGTGAAGGAAGAGCTAATTCAAGTCCTGGCGCTTATGGATAAAGCGCAGGAAGCTATGAATTTGATAGTGAACTGTTGGCGGCTCAGAGTGAGCTGATCACACCAGCCGGGCTGCCACCAGTTCTTTTTTGAGGTAGGCGTAGAACAAGGGCGCTGCCACAAGCCCTGCGGGCCCGAAGACAGCTTCGGCCACAAACATCACACTCAGCAGCTCCCACACTCCCATCTGTGTGCGCTGCCCCACCACCTTGGCATTGATGACGTATTCCGCCTTGTGGATGAGGATCAGAAACGCCAGGCAAGCCGCGGCAGCCATGGGCGACACGGACAGGCCCACGATGGTCATCACCACATTGCACAGCAGGTTGCCCACAATGGGAACCAGCCCCGCCACAAACGTGAAGGTGATCAGCACGGGGGTGTAAGGCAGTGTCATGCCCCACAGTGGCAACACAAACAGCAGGAACAGCGCCGTCAGCAAGGTGTTGAAGGCCGCAATCCAGAACTGTGCCGCCACAATCTGGCGGAAGGCTTCGCCAAACAGCGTGATGCGCACAGCGAGTTGTTGGGCCAGGGGCCCGAGAGAGGGCTTGGTCTGCCTTACGGCAGCCAGCGAGCCAATGAGCAGACCCACATAGGCAAACAGCACGCTGCCCAGCCAGGCGCGCCCCGCCATGGCCAGTGCCCCGGCTTTGGCGCCCAGGTAGCTGGCGATAAAGCGCTGGATTTCAGCCGCTCCTTCTGGAAGGTGCGCCGCCATGTCCGCAGGCAGCTTGAGGCGCAATTCCAGCACCGTGCGCGCCATGTAGTTCAGCAGCTCGCGGTATTGCTGGGGTGCATCGACCAGATAGCCGCGGGAGTGCGTGAGCCCTATGGCCAACAGAGCCAGAGGCATCAGCATCACGATGGCGGCTGCGGTTACCTCGGCGGCGCGTGGGGTGGTGCGCTGCCCTCCTGCGGGTCGCTTCAAGCGGTGCAGCGCCCCGGTGATCCACCCTGTCAGTGCACGGGTGAGCAAGAAACCCAGGCAAACGCACAACAACCCGGGCAGCAGTCCCCGCCACATCACCAGCAGCAACGTGGCCGCTACCAGCAAATAGCTGGCCAGCACCACCCCTGAGAGCGGTGCCCAGCGAAGCGAAGGGGAGGGGGCCGGTGGTGGCGGGTAGCTGGTGAGTGCCGTCGATGGCTCAGGAGGCAGTGCGGGGGGCTGGTGCTGCGCCATGCGAGGGTGGGCTCAAACTCAGGCTACGACGACTGCGGCGCCTTCGCCGCGTGGCGCGATCACGCCGATGGTGTAGACCTGCTCGCCTGCAGCGCGCAGGGTGGCGGCTGTCGCTTCAGCGTTGGCTGCGTCCACCACCACCACCATGCCGATGCCGTTGTTGAACGTGCGGTTCATCTCGATATCGTCGATGCCTGCGGTTTTCTGCAACCAGGCAAACAGCTCGGTCTGTGGCCAGCTGCCCTTCTTGAGGTGGGCGGCAGTGCCTTCGGGCAGCACGCGGGGAATGTTCTCCAGCAGGCCGCCACCGGTGATGTGTGCCAGTGCCTTGATGGGGTGAGCGGCCAGCGCGGCCAGCACGTTCTTCACATACAGGCGGGTGGGCTCCATGATGGCTTGCTTGAAAGGCTTGCCGTCCAGTGTGGCGGGCACGGTGCCTGCGGACTCTGCACGTTCGATGCACTTGCGCACCAGACTGAAGCCGTTGGAATGCACGCCATGGCTGGCCAAGCCCAGCACCACATCGCCGGGTTGTACGTTCTGGCCGGTCAGGATCTTGGATTTTTCGACCGCGCCCACGGCAAAACCGGCCAGATCGTATTCGCCCGCAGGGTACATGCCGGGCATTTCAGCCGTTTCGCCACCAATCAGGGCGCAGCCGCTCAGCTCGCAGCCCTTGGCGATACCGCCCACCACCGCTGCGGCAGTGTCCACGTCCAGCTTGCCGCAGGCAAAGTAGTCGAGGAAGAAGAGGGGCTCGGCACCTTGCACCAGCACATCGTTCACGCTCATGGCCACCAGGTCGATGCCCACGGTGTCGTGCATGTTCCATTCAAACGCCAGCTTGAGCTTGGTGCCCACGCCGTCGGTGCCGCTCACCAGCACGGGTTCCTTGTAGCGCTTGGGCACTTCAAATAGGGCACCAAAGCCGCCAATGCCTGCCAGCACGCCTTCGCGCATGGTTTTCTTGGCCAGGGGCTTGATGCGCTCGACGAGTGCGTCGCCAGCGTCGATGTCAACGCCAGCGTCTTTGTAGGACAGGGGGGTAGGGGTAGCGGCAGAGTTGCTCATGGCGGGGATGGCACGGACCAGCGTGCGCAGCAGACTAAAATTTGCGCAGATTTTACGGGGTGTGAGCGGCCCGCTCGCTGGCTTCCCTTTCGCACCGTCCTGTTTTCTCCCTGTTCCCTTTCTGTTCTTCTCTGGAGCCCATGCAGTTCTACGCCCTTTTTCTTCGCTCCAGTGCGTTTGCCGGCAGGCTGCAGCCATGAAGCAGCTGGCGCTGGATATCGGCCTGGCCACCGGGCCCACGCTGTCGAGTTTTTACGCGGGCCCCAACGAGGCGGCTCTGCAGCATCTGCGCCTGTGGGCCGGTGAAGGCAGCAGCCAGAGCACCCGCTCGCCTGTGCCCACCTACCTGTGGGGTGAGCCCGGCAGTGGCAAGACCCACTTGCTCAAGGCCGTGTGCGAAGCCTTGCATCAGCAAGGTGCCAGCGTGGGCTGGATGGACGCTTCCGTTGCCAACCCGCCCGACTTTGATGAGCGCTGGGCGGCTGTTGTGATGGACGAAGTGCATCTTTACAACACTGCCCAGCAGGCCAGTGCCTTCAACTGGTTTGTGAATGCGATCAACCCCGCCACGGGCGGACAGCGCTGGGTATTGGCCGCTGGCGACTTGCCACCCGCTGATCTGCCCCTGCGCGACGACCTGCGTAGCCGCATGGGCTGGGGCCATGTGTTTCAGCTGCAGTTGCTGGACGAAACCGCGCGGCGGGCCGTGCTGCGGCAAGAGGCCGATGCGCGGGGCGTGTTCCTGGGCGACGAGGTGATGGATTTCATGCTCAAGCGGTTTTCGCGCGATCTGGGCAGCCTGATGCAGCTGCTGGACCAGCTCGATGCCTTTGCACTGCGCACCCAGCGGGCCATCACCATCCCGCTGCTCAAGGCCATGCTTGAGTCTGAATGACGGCGACTGATCTTCTGCATTGCAGCAACGGGCATGTCGCATGCCCGTTTGCCATGCCTTGATCCCCATGCCTTGACCCTATTGCATCTTCCTCATCCATGACTGATACCCGCACCCATCGCCCCCGGCTGGCCCTGTTCGATCTGGACCACACTCTGCTGCCGCTGGACTCTGACTACGAGTGGGGCGAGTTCACCATTCGCATCGGCTGGAATGACCCCGTGGAGTTTGCGCGCCGCAACGACGAGTTCTACGCGCACTACCAGGCGGGCACCCTCAATGTGCAAGACTACGTGCGCTTTGCCACCGAGGCTGTGCGCCAGCGCGGCCCCGATGCGGCTGCCGCAGCGCACGCGCAGTTCATGCGCGAGGTGATCGAGCCTGCCATTCGCCCCCAGGCGCTGGACCTGATTCGCCAGCACCAGTTGGCGGGAGACCAGGTGGTCATCGTCACGGCCACCAATGAGTTTGTGACCCGTCCCATTGCCAAGGCACTGGGCGTGCAGGAGCTGCTGGCTGTGCAGCTGGCCCGCGATGCCAACGGCTGGTACACCGGTGAGATCGATGGCATCCCGACCATGCGCCAGGGCAAGGTGCTGCGCATGGACCAGTGGCTGGCAGACCGTAAACTCGGCTGGGCGGATGTGGAGAGCACGTTCTACAGCGATTCCATGAACGACGTGCCCTTGCTGGAAAAAGTCAACCATCCAGTGGCCACCAACCCCGACGCCCGGCTGCGCGCGCTGGCGCAAGAGCGCGGCTGGCGCATACTGGACCTTTTTGTGGCCGACGCCAGCAGCACCGCCCCTGCGCAAGCCACCGCACCCTGAGCTGCGCCCCGTGCCAGTCCACCTGTTTACTGCATATCCATGATCAAGAAGTTCATCGACAAATTGCTGGGCAAGTCCACGCCCGGCACCTCTGGCGGCAAGCCCCATTTCGGCAAGCGCGAAGAGGTACCCGCATCGGTCCACGGCATCAACCCGGACCTGGTGGACCGGCGGGCGGCCGATGTGGTGCACACCCTCAAGGACGCGGGGTATGAGGCATACATCGTGGGCGGTGCGGTGCGCGATTTGTTGCTGGGCTTGCGCCCCAAAGACTTTGACGTGGCCACCAACGCCACGCCGGAGCAGGTCAAGGCGCTGTTTCGCCGCGCTTTCATCATTGGCAAGCGCTTTCGCATCGTGCATGTGGTGCACGGGCGCGGTCGTGAGCATGAAGTGATCGAGGTCTCCACCTTCCGTGCCTACCTCGACAACTCGGCGGCAGGGCAGGTGAGTGGCAACGAAAAGACCAGCAAGGCACAGCTGTCGGGCATGCAGCATGCCGTGGACGCCAGTGGCCGTGTGCTGCGCGACAACGTCTGGGGCCCGCAGGATGAAGACGCCACCCGCCGCGACTTCACTGTCAACGCCATGTACTACGACCCGGAAACCCAGGTGGTGGTGGACTACCACAAGGGCATTCAGGACGCGAAGAAGAAAACCCTGCGCATGATTGGCGACCCCGCCACGCGCTACCGCGAAGACCCGGTCCGCATCATCCGCGCCGTGCGCTTTGCTGCCAAGCTGAGCCAGTTGGGCTTTACCCTGGAGGTCAAGACGGCGGCTCCGCTGGTGCAATCGCAGACATTGCTGGCCGATGTGCCCCAGAGCCGCATGTTTGACGAGATGCTCAAGCTGCTGCAAACAGGCCATGCCATTGCCACCATCGAGCAGCTGCGCAAGCTGGGCCTGGCCAAAGGCATCTACCCCCTGCTGGATGTGGCGGTGGAACGCGCCGACACCCCCTTTGTGAAGGCCGCCCTGATCGACACCGACCGCCGTGTCCAGGAAGGCAAGCCCGTGGCCCCCAGCTTCCTGCTGGCCTGTGTGCTGTGGGAAGACGTGCGCAAGGGCTGGGAAGACCGCCTGGCCCGCCGTGACCACCCCCTGCCCGCGCTGCAGGAATCCATTGACGAGGTGTTTGACCGCCGCATTGGCGATGTGTCGGGGCGCGGCAAGCTGGCTGCCGACATGCGCGAAATCTGGGTCATGCAGCCCCGCTTTGAAAAGCGCGTGGGCAATACGCCCTTTGGCATGGTGATCCAGCCCCGCTTCCGCGCTGGCTTCGACTTTCTGCGCCTGCGTGCCGACATTGGCGAGGTAGAGGAAGCCTTGGCCGAGTGGTGGCAGGACTTTCAGACCGCAGACGATGAGCGCCGCGAAGACCTGCTGGAACAGGCCCGCGAAGAGCAGCGCGCGCGTCAGAAGGCGCAACAGCAGGCCCAGCAAGCCAACGTGCGTCGTGTTCCCAAAAAGGCCGCTGCAGCGGGTTCTTCCGCCTCTTCTGCATCCACTGCACCAACGGATTCGGATACCGCCCCAGACGCCGAGCCAGGCATGGACCCCGCAGCCCCCAAAAAGCGTCGCCGCCGTCGCCGCAAGCCCGCCGGGGCAGGCGGTGCAGGGGGAGAAGCACCGGGTATGGCTTCGGATGCCTGATTCCGCCATGGCTCCCATGGCAACCCAAGCTGCACACGTGGCGTATATCGGCCTCGGGGCCAATCTGGGAGACGCCCCCGCTGCCTTACGCGCTGCCCTGCAGGCCTTGGCAGCATTGCCGGGCACCCGGCTGCAGCAATGCTCCGCGCTGTACCGCAGCGCCCCGGTAGACGCCACCGGCCCTGATTTCTACAACGCCGTGGCAGCGCTGCACACCAGCCTGCCCCCGCATGAACTGCTTGCAGCCCTGCAATCCATCGAAGCCGCGGCAGGGCGCGAACGCCCTTACCGTAACGCCCCACGCACGCTGGATCTGGACATCCTGCTCTTCGATGGCTTTGCCATCGACACCCCTACGCTGACCGTGCCCCACCCCCGCATGCACGAGCGGGCCTTTGTGCTGCTGCCGCTGGCAGAAATTGCACCCGCCGAAGTGCGCGACGAGTGGCTGCAGGCCGTGCGCGACCAGCGCATTGAGCGTCTGGAAACCGTCTGAGGCCATAGCGGGCCCTGTCACCTTGCGGGCGGGTGAAGACGCTTTCGCGAACTCTCCTGGTTTTGCTATTGAATTAATAGCTGCCTGCGCTTATTCCATAAGCGCCAGGGGTTAAATGTCTTGTTGACTGCGCACCTTGCATTCTCATGAGAAGGGCCTGTAGTTCGTTTCTTTCCGTGATGATCTGAGGCTGTGCCTGGGCGGTTGAGGGTGGGGTGATGGCCGTGCGTTGGATGGCGCTGTTGCCATGTGCGCCTTGCACAGGGTGCTTCGTGACCACGCGCCGGAGGTTGACAACTTGTCCACTGCAAGAGGGCGAAAGGGCGCGAGGAGGGCCTTATATTGCGATGGGCGCCAGGCTTGGGGCAGTCATGACTGCGCCACTGAGCTGCTGGATGCTGAGCGAAAACGAATTACGAACAGGAGTGCCGATGGATTGGACGAGGGAGCAGCTGTGGAACCGCATGGACGCCCTGGATGCATTCGACTGGTGCGAGCCGCAGCAATATGCAGCGCTGCGCGCCCTGTTTTTTGATGGTGTGCTGTGGCAGGGACAAGAGGGAGAGTATCCCCCCACCTGGATGACATGCCGAGAACTCTTCTTTCACCCCGTGCAAACGCCTGAGCAATGGGCACACATTGTGAATCTGCGTTCGACTTACACCGACGGGGACGGGGTCACCCGCACGAGTGAATCGACGGCGGCAAGTTACCGCGCCGAGGCGTTGTCACATTTGCTGTGCAGAGACTTCCAGTACTGCGGCATGAACGTTGCCCAGCAGCTGGAGATGCTGGAGTGGCTGGGGTGGATGCAGGAAAGCCCTTCCTGTGTGGCGTTGGAAGCGTGGGTGAGCGATATCAACTTCTGGTTGAACCCCCAGCCGCGCAACAGTTGGGTACTGGATGAGTGTGACGACAGCCGCCATGCCCACGCACTGCCCTGGCTGTACCACATGCTGGAAAAGGCTCCGCTGGTGATGCAGGGTCGCTGGCTGGCCTCTACCGAGAAAGGCTGGTGCTACGAGATCTTTCCGCGCACCTTTCTCCAATCGCTGCAATCACTGATGCGCAGGGCCGATAAAGGCAAGGTTCCCCATCGGCCAGACCTGAACCGACAGCATCGTCTGGACTTCCTGCAACAACTGCGCGATGACCTGGTGGCTGGCAAAGGCGGGACGGTGTTGCAGCAGGTCTGGGCGATGACCCGACAGCCCTGATCAGAGGGCAAAGGATTTCAATGACCACTACGTCCCAAACCGTCGCCGCCATCCTCAAAAAAGCTGGCATCACTTTCCGGCCCCTGCCCAAAGACTGGGGCAACTCCCACCTAGGCCAGATCTTCCATCACATGATTCCCGAGCGGATCTGCGAGTTCGACCCGAAGTGCATCGCTGAGGCGGCCAACTACGTGGGAGTGCTTCAGGCGTTCGCGCAGGCCACCCAGGGAGAGTTTGTGCCCGAGAGCCTGCGTGCCGAGGGGAGCGTCGGCGGCAAAGTGGTGCTGGAGTTCATGCATGCCGGAAAGGCCATTCGCTTCAAGTTCACGCAGCAAGGCCGGTGGGTGGCCGACGACTTTTACGAGCAACTGCGCAAGTTCTGCAGGAAACACCTCAGCGGTAGCTACCTGAGCGTGGGCACGGATTGGGCCATGGAGGTCTACTTGCCGCACAAGGTCATTGCGCAGATCCAAAAAAAGACGCGCACTTTTGATAGCGTCGAAGCGGTGGTGCAATTCGTGGTGGAAGGCGCATCCCCGAGCGACATGTTCACAGCATGGGAGAGTCTGCCCTGGCAGTTGAAGGCGGGTTACACCCGGGACGGAGACAGCCTGATGACGGCGCTGCTCAAGTCTGAGGCGGACACGGACCGATGCCTGAGTGCCTACGAGACGCATGAGACTCCTTTACTGCCTAGTCGCTATGGCGAATCACCCCTGGAATTGGCGCAGCGCCTCCGGGGCGTGAATCCGCGACACCTGATTGGAGAGCCCAGCGCTACCCTGGGCTACGCCGAAATCCGCCAGAAGTGGAGCCAGCGGCTCTGGCATAGCTACCGCCCCGAGTACATGCGCATCGTCGATGCGCTGGAGGCGGACCTGTCATCCATGCGCTTCTCCGAATCTGGCAACTTGTACGGCATCGTCATGTGCCACGCGCCGCTGCTGGACTGCGGGACGGAAGTCGCGGAAGTGCATTACCACGAATACAACCCCGCGTACACGCTGAATTTGCTCACCCTGGGGCCTGGAGGCGGTGCCTTGTATCTGCAACTGCCCCTGGATCAGGTCGAGACGGTGATCGACCTGCTGCGCCGGTATTGCCGCCGCACATTGTGGACAACGCCCGGCCAAGATGGCGCATGGCTGGTTGTCCCAAAATAGCCTGCTGCCCCTGGCGCAAGACCAACGCGTCAAGCGCTGGTGGATGTGGGGCAGCTGGTCTTGGCGGCTCGTATCCGTCTGATGGTTGCTATACGAAAGATAGCGAAGATCGCTTTCTCTGAATGCGTCAGCGGATGGTGTGGCTTGCGGTTCTTAATCCACTTTCGCGCCAGACAGCTTGACCACCTGCTGGTATTTGGCGCGCTCTGCAGCCATGAAGCTTTCAAACTGCTGGGGCGTGGTGGCCACGGGTTCGGCCAGCAGCGCCGCAAAACGGGTTTTGGTCTCGGGGGCTTGCAGGGCGGCCACAAAAGCCTTGTTCAGGCGGTCGATCACGGGTTTGGGGGTGCCCTTGGGCGCCACCAGGCCCCACCATGTGTCGATGGAAAAGCCCTTGAACGTCTGTGCCATGGGAGGCACCCCTGGCAATGCGGGGGATGCTTCCAGCGATGTGACTGCCAGTGCCTTGAGCTTGCCTGACCGGATGTTGGGCGCTGCGGCGGCCAGATTGTCGATGTTGAAGTCCACCTCGCCCGCCAGCAGCGCCAGCTGCGCGGGGTTGGCACCCCGGTAGGGAATGTGCAGCGCAAAGATGCCTGCCTGCTGCTTGAACATTTCGCCCGCCAGATGCCCGGCACTGCCGTTGCCGCCGCTGCCGTAGTTGAGCTTGGCGGGGTTGGCCTTGGCGTAGGCAATCAGGTCCGCCAGGTTGTGGATCTTGAGCTGCTCAGCCTTGGCTGCGTTCATCACCAGCACATTGGGAACACGCACCATCTGCGTGATGGCGGTGAAGTCCTTGGCGGCATCAAAAGGCATGCGGGCGTAAAGCCATGGGTTGACTGCATGCGTGGCCGTGGCCGCGATACCGATGGTCAGGCCGTCGGGTGCCGCCTTGGCAATGGCGTCAGCACCAATGTTGCCGCCAGCACCGCCCTTGTTGTCGATAATGACCGTGCCCAGCGAATCGCGCACGCGCTCGGCCAGTGCACGGGCGGTCACGTCGATAGGGCCCCCGGGTGCGTAGGGCACGATGAGGCGGATGGGCTGGCCGGGATCCTGTGCTTGCGCTGCGGGATGAAGGAGCGCAGCGGCTGCCGCTGCGCTGGCAAGAAGAAGGTGTCTGCGGTTCATAGTGCTCCCATTGTGCAGAAAAATGGCTTGCGCCCTCTGCGCAGGCGCAAGCGGCAGCTACTCGCTCACAAAGTGTTACCCACCGTGCTTGTCCGCCTCAGAGGTAAACGCGTCGGCAAAAAACTCCTCGGCAGGCAGCCCTCGCTGCTCGCTGTAGCTGGTGCGGGCAGATTCGACCACGATGGGGGCGCCACAGGCGTACACCTGGTAGCCAGACAGGTCTGCAAAGTCATCCAGCACGGCTTGGTGCACGTAGCCGGTACGGCCTGCCCAGGCGTCCTGGGGTAGGGCATCCGAAACGACCGGCACGTAGCGCAGGTGGGGCATCTGGGCCGCCTGCTCCAGTAGCCAGTCGTGCATGTACAGGTCTTCCGGGCGCCGTCCGCCCCAGTACAGGGTGGTAGGGCGCTGAATGCCCTTGAACTGCATGTGCTCCAGCAGTGCCTTGATGGGCGCAAAACCGGTGCCTGATGCCAGCAGGATGATGGGCTTGTCTGAGTCTTCGCGCAGGAAGAAGCTGCCAAAGGGGCCTTCCACCCGCAGGATTTCCTTTTCCTTCATGGCTCCGAACACGTGGTCGGTGAACTTGCCACCGGGAAGGTGCCGGATATGCAGTTCAACCCCGGGGGCGTCACCTTGGGTGTGCGGAGCGTTGGCCATGGAGTAGGCGCGGCGGGCACCGTCGCGCAAGATGAACTCGATGTACTGCCCCGCATGGTAGCGGAAGGTATCGGCGGCTGGCAATTGCAGGCGCACCACCATCACATCGTGCGATTTTTTCTGCAGACTCGAAACGCGCACAGGCATCTTCTTGATGGGATACGCGCTCTCGTCCGTGACTTGGCGGGATTCCAGCACCACGTCTGATGTGGGCTGGGCGCAGCAGGTCAGCACCCAGCCTGCCGACTCCTCTTCTGCGCTCAGCGCTTTGGATTGATGGTCCGCATGCGTTACCGAGCCACTGACCTTTTTGCACTTGCAGGAGCCACACGCCCCGTCCTTGCAGCCATACGGAAGGCCGACTCCGCTGCGGATCGCTGCGGCCAGAATGGTTTCATTGCCCTGGCTCTGGAAGGCCCGTCCGCTGGGGTTCACGGTGATCTGAAAACCGCCTTGGGTATCGTGGGGTTGGGTCATGTTGTGGGTATCCTCGGGATCTTTTGCGAATGGCGCCGATTTTGCCCGCAGAAACCGGACGGTACCGCCCAGAGGCCCTTTGCGCAGGTGAGGGATGCTTGCGCTGCCTGCCCGATCATTTTTCACCAGAAGGAAAGCATGAGTTCCGTAGCCTTGTCCAGCGCACTCGGGGCATTGCCCGCCCGTTTTCGGCGTGAACGGTTATTGATTGTCGGTTGCGGCGATGTCGGCATGCGTGTGGCCCGTCATTTGGCGACCGGCCCGGGCGCTGGGCGTATGCGGGTTCTGGCCTTGACCTCTAACCCCACCCGCAAAGCGGAGTTGCGTCGTGCGGGGATAACCCCTTTGGTTGGCAATCTGGACGATGCCGCGTCCCTGCGCCGTCTTGCGGGGGTTGCCACCCGGGTGCTGCATCTGGCGCCTCCCCCGGGCGAGGGCGCAGGCCCGCACGCGTGGTGGCAGGACCCGCGAACGCGGGCACTGGCACGGGTGTTCAGGCTGCGAGGGCAACCTGCCTCACTGGCCTATGCTTCTACAAGCGGTGTCTATGGAGACTGCGGTGGGGCGATTGTTCGCGAAGAGCGAACGGTGGCGCCGTCCACCCCCCGGGCGCAGCGGCGGGTGGATGCGGAAGCCGTCATCCGGCACCTGGGCCGCGCTGGCGTGCGCGCATGCATCCTGCGCATACCGGGCATTTATGCGCCTGACCGGGAGGGGGGAACCCCACGTGCCCGATTGCTCAAGGGCACTCCCGTGCTGAACCGGGAGGATGACGTTTTTACCAATCACATCCATGCCGATGACCTGGCACGGGCATGCTGGGCTGCTTTGTGGAAGGGGCTGCCGCAACGCGCTTACAACGTGAGCGACGGGCACCACATGCGCATGGGCGACTACTTTGACTTGGCCGCCGACCTGTATGGCCTGCCTCGGCCCCCTCGCATTGCGAGGGCGGCGGCTCAAGAACAACTGCCCGCGATGCTGCTGAGCTTCATGAGCGAATCCCGCCGCCTGGACAACCAGCGGATGGTGAAAGAGTTGGGGGTGCGCCTGGCTTTTCCATCGGTAGAGACGGGTTTGGCTGCAAGTGCGAAAGGGCCTGCTGGGGTTGCGTAAGCCTCAACGGGGCAAAGCACAGTCAGCTTCTGACCCATCAACAGGGGGCTTGCCCGCCCTTGGACTTGCATGCGCTCCCGTTGCCTGGAAACTGGCCTGGGCCAGACCTTGGATACCGTGCCCCAGTGCTGTCGGTGCAGTAAAAAGAACTGCAGCCAGTGATGTAGGGTTGCTGCGGAGTGGGCGCTGGAGCAGGTGCGGGGTAGTAAGAGTGCCTGGGCGGCGTGACGACGATGCGGGGCTGGGCTGCCCGTGCGCGCTCCAGTTCGGCATAGCCTTGGGGGCCCAGGCAGGCCAGGTCCATTTGCCGCTGGGCGGCGTCTGCTCTCACTTCCTGCTCGTAGGTGGTGCGCGAAAGGCTGCTGCTGAGAAGCTCGTAATTGCGCTTTGCCGTTGCGCATTCGGCGGAATTGGCATAGTCCTTGGGGGCGGCCGCCGCGCGGGCAGCCCGGATGCGTTCCTGGTTTGCAGCCCGTTGTGCCTCGGCGGCTTCTGCGGCGCTTTCAGCCTGCTGTCTTTGTTGTTTCAACTCCAGGGCACGCTCGGCGCTGCGGCGTTCCTGCTCAATTTCTTCCGGTGTCTTTTTGGCCTCCACCTCGTGGGTTTGAGTGCCAGAGGGGCACGCACCATCGGTGTAGGACACCTTTCCGGTCTTCGCGTCCGTACAGCGAATCACTTGGCTGAGGCTGGGCTGGGCAAAGAGGGCGCATATCGCCAGTGCCGGTAGCAGTTTCCACGGTGTTGCGTTGCGGTGGTTCATGGCTTTTGACGCGGCGGACGGTTGGGAGGAGCTTTGCTGCCAGTCTACGCTGGCTGTCGCAGCTGACTGAGGAGCGAATAAACATGTTCCTCATTCATCCATGACGCGCAGCTGCTGTGTTTGGTTGACCGCTGGACGCGTGGTTCCCCTGCCAAACCCCCATAAAAAAAGCGTCTCCCGTCGGGGAGACGCTTTTCCAAGGGAAATCCCTGTAATCAACGAGGCAAAACGCGGCGAATGGTCTCTGCCAGATCTTCTGCGACAAACTTTGCCACGTAACCGTCTGCGCCCACGCTGCGCACATGGTCTTCATTGGCTGAGCCGGACAGGGATGAATGGATGACCACAGGCAACCCGTTGAAGCGGGCGTCCTGCTTGATGTTGCGGGTCAGTGTGAACCCATCCATTTCAGGCATTTCCAGATCCGTCAGCACCATGGCTACGCGGTCTGTCACCGATTTGCCTTCAGATTCTGCCGATTTCGCAATGGCGTTGAGGCGGTCCCAAGCTTCCTTGCCCGACTTGACCATTTCAAACGGGGCCTGGAGAACCTTCAGTTCCTGTTCAATCAGAGACCGCGCCACGAAGGAGTCGTCTGCGGCAAGGATGATGGAGCCGGGCTTGAGCTTGAGCTTGGCGCCCACCTTTTCCTCGGTCACTTCGTGGCCGTCTGAAGGCGAAACCATTTGCAGGATGGCTTCCACGTCCAGCACCTGAGCCAGACGGGACTCATCCGTGTTGCCGTCCAGGCGGGCAATGCTGGTCACCAGCTTGCCCTTGGCGCCACTGGTTTCGGCAGACAGAACCTGCTTCCAGTCCAGGCGAACGATGTCTTCCACCGATTCCACCGCAAACGCCTGCGTGGTGCGTGCGTATTCCGTCACCAGCATGATGTTGAGGCCCGTCTGGGGCTTGCAGCCGACGATGGAGGGGAGGTCCAGCACGGGGATCACCTGGCCGCGCAGGTTGACCACACCGAGGGAGTGGGCCGTGGTTCCCGCAATGGGGGTGATGCTGGGCATGGCCACGATCTCACGGATCTTGAACACATTGATACCGAACAGCTCGGACTTGCCCAGCGCGTTGTCAATGCCCAGTCGGAACAGCAGCAGCTCGAACTTGTTCGTGCTGGTGAGGTTGGTCCGCTCGTCGATTTCCTGCTGTACTGCTTTCATGGTCGTGTCCTTCGCGCTGATACGCACGTTTACAAATTCTAGAAGCAGTTAGGGTGGTATTGGGAGGGAAATTTTCAGGCTTAACCCCAATAACTGCGCTTTGGCTGGAGGATACGCCCGGCGCGGCGCCACATAACCACCGCAGAGGTAACAGCCCGTCGAAAGCAGGTGGTTGCTTTCACGGGCGTGGCATTTATGCATCAACCACGCAGGCTTGTCGGGCTTCAGCCGTCAATAAGGTCCGGGTTCCAGGCAAATACGGTCTGCGTCTGGGTGCCCAGTTTTTCGATTCCCAGGGTCATGATGTCGCCAGGTTTCAGGAACTGAGGCTCCGGCTTTTTCCCCATACCCACGCCGGGCGGGGTGCCCGTGGTGATCAGATCGCCAGGCTCGAGCGTGACGAAGCGGCTCAGGTAGCTGACCAGTTGAGCCACGCCAAACACCATGGTGCGGGTATTGCCGGTTTGCTGGCGTACACCGTTCACGTCCAGCCACATGTCCAGATTCTGCGGGTCGCCCACTTCATCGGCCGTCACCAGCCAGGGCCCGATGGGGCCGAACGTGTCACAGCCCTTGCCCTTGTCCCAAGTACCGCCACGTTCAAGCTGGTACTCGCGCTCTGAAATGTCGTTGACCGTGCAGTATCCAGCCACATGGTTCAGAGCCTCGGCTTCGCTCACATAGCGAGCCCGGCTACCGATGACGACACCAAGCTCCACCTCCCAGTCGGTCTTGACCGAGCCTTGAGGCAGAACGACTGAATGGTTGCAGCCCACTGCGCAGTCCAGTGTCTTCGTAAACACGATGGGTTCCTTGGGCAGTGGCATGTTGGCCTCTGCGGCATGGTCTGCATAGTTCAGCCCAATCGCGAGAAATTTGCGCATTCCGCTCCATGGAACAGCCAGACGTTGCTGGGGCACGATGGGCAGTTTTGACGCATCCAGTTGCGCCAGCGCTTGTAAACCTTGGGGAGACAAAGTGGCAGACGTGATGTCTGGCAACACGGCGCTCAAGTCACGTACGGTTCCATCCGTGTGCAGTAGCGCAGGCTTTTCTTGGCCTTTGGGGCCATGGCGCAAGAGTTTCATGGTGTGTGTTCTCCGTTCCTGATGGCATGCAAGGGCCGTGTTCACACATGCCCATGGCAAGGCTGACGAATGTAACCTTATCGATGCGCCTGATGCGATCTCGCAAGCAATAGGCGCAATGGATGTGAAGCCCAAGTGCCAATGTGGATAAGACCTTTTGTTGCAGCGCAGTTGACAGACTTCAATTGGCGAACCACCGCATCGGCACCGTCACCAGCGATGGAAACAGCACCATCAGGAACATCACCGCAAACTGCGCCACCATGAACGGGATCACGCCCCGCGTCACGTCGTCCATGCGCATCTTGCCCACGCCGGCCACCACGTTCAGCACGGTGCCGACCGGCGGAGTGATGAGCCCGATGGCGTTGTTGATGATGAACAGCACGCCGAAGTAGACCGGGTCGATGCCTGCGGCCTTCACCACCGGCATCAGCACGGGTGTGAGGATGAGGATGGTGGGGGTCATGTCCATGGCGGTGCCCACGGCCATCACCAGCACCATGATGGCGATGAGCAGCAGCGTGGGGTGCTCCATCAGCGGCTTGAGCAGGGCCACCAGTTGGCGCGGAATGTCCGCCACGGTGATGAGCCAGGCGCTGACCATGGCGGCGGCCACCAGGAACATGATCACGGCCGTGGTTTTGGCGGCGCTGGTGAACACCTCGGCCAGCTGGCGCCAGTGCAGCTCGCGGTAAACCACCGTTGCCACAAACAGGGCGTAAACCGCAGCCACCGCCGCCGCCTCGGTGGGCGTGAACACGCCCATCTTCAAGCCCACGATCACGATGACCGGCAGGAACAGCGCCCAGGTGGATTCCTTGAGCGCCTGCAGCTTCTCGGCGGTGGAGGCCTTGGGCGGTGGCGTGACGTTTTCGCGCTGCGACACCCAGTACCAGGTGACTGCAATCGCCAGGCCCATCAGCAGCCCCGGCACGATGCCCGCCAGAAACAGCTTGCTGATCGACACATTGGCCGCCACGCCAAACACCACAAAGCCGATGGAGGGTGGAATGACCGGAGCGATGATGCCGGCCGAGGCAATCAGCCCGCCCGCACGCGCCTTGTCGTGCCCGGCTTTGACCATCATGGGCAGCAGCAGGGCCGCCAGCGCTGCCGTGTCGGCCACGGCAGAGCCGGACAGCGCCGCCAGCATGCAGGCCGCGAGGATGGCCACAAAGCCCAGCCCGCCGCGCTTGTGCCCCACCAGCGTGAGCGCGAGCTTGACGATGCGCTGCGACAGCCCGCCCACGTTCATGATTTCGCCCGCCAGCATGAAGAAGGGCACCGCCAGCAGCGGAAAGCTGTCGGCGCCGTTGACGACGTTCTGCGCCAGGATCTGTGCGTCAAACAGGTCCAGGTGCCACATGAGGGCGACGCCGGACACCAGCAGCGCGTAGGCAATCGGCACGCCGATGGCCATGGCGGCCAGCAGGGAGCCGAGGAAGATAAAAACGGTCATGGAAGAACGCTCCAGGTCATTGCGGTGGGCGGCTCACTGGCGCGAGGCCGTGGGCGCGGGGGCTGCGTGGGGCAGTTGGCTGCCCACGGCGGCCAGTTCTTCGGACTCGGAGATCTGCACCAGTTCGCTGTCCGGCATCTGCCCTGACACAATGCGCCACAGGTCCAGCGCCAGCAACAGGCCCGCCGCCACGGCAAACACCACGCCGGACGCATAAAAGATGGCCATGGACGCACCGGTGACCGGCGCATCCACATCCCAGTTGATGCGCGCCTGCGCCAGTGCGCCGCTGAACAGCAGCCAGGTGCACCAGATCATCAGCGCGTAGCTCAGGGCCAGGCAAATGCGCTGGCCCAGCGGTGGCAGGCGCGCCAGCAAAAAGTCCGTGCCCAGGTGGCCCCGCTCGCGCACCGCCACGATGGCGCCCAGGAAGGTGATCCACACGAACAGCCAGCGCGAGACCTCCTCGCTGATGGCAATGCCGGAGTTGAACGCATAGCGCAGCACCACGTTGCCGAACACCATGGCCACCATCACGGCCAGCGCCAGGGCGATGAGCAGGTTGATGGCGCGGCAGCAGCGGTCGATGAAGGCATTGAGCATGGGTGTCTCCTGTTTTTCTTTTTGACTCAGAGTGCGGTGTCCTGCAGCAACCCGCGCTGCGCCAGGTTGGCCATGAAGGCGCGCAGGCCAAAGCGCCAGGGCGGCGCGGCCTCGCTGTGGGTCACGCGGTTGTGCAGGCCGCCCAGCCAGGCGCTCTGGATGGACACCAGGTCGCCCAGGTGGTGGGTGAAGCCGCCACCCGGCTGGTCGCGGTCTTCGATGGGCGCGAACAGCGTGCCCATGAACAGCATGAACCCATCCGGGTACTGGTGCGCGGCCAGCGTCTGTGCCACCAGGTCGGTGGGGTCGCGGCTGATGCTGGCCATGGTGTTGATGCCGCGCAGCTCAAAGCCGTCCGTGCCCGCCACGCGCAGGTGCACGGTTTCATTGCGCACCTGTTCCAGCCCGAAGCTCGCGTCGAACAGGCGGATGAACGGGCCCAGCGCGCACGATGCGTTGTTGTCCTTGGCCTTGCCCAGCAGCAGGGCGCTGCGGCCCTCGATGTCGCGCAGGTTCACGTCGTTGCCCAGCGTGGCGCCCACGATCTGGCCCCGGCTGTTCACGGCCAGCACCACCTCGGGCTCGGGGTTGTTCCAGGCCGAGTCGGAGCGGATGCCAATGTCGTCGCCGCAGCCCACCGAGGCCAGCACGGGCGCCTTGGTGAACACCTCGGCATCGGGGCCAATGCCCACCTCCAGGTACTGCGACCACAGGCCTTTGTCCTGCAGCAGCGCCTTCAGGCGCATGGCCTCGGGCGAGCCGGGGCGGATGTCGGCCAGGTTCTCACCAATGAGGCCGATGACCTGGCCGCGCAGGCCCTGCGCGCGGGTCGCGTCGCCGCGCGCCTGTTCTTCGATCACGCGCTCGATCAGGCTGGCCGCAAACGTCACGCCCGCAGCTTTCACCACCTGCAAATCGCACGGGGCCAGCAGCCAGGGACGGGTGGTGTCGCGCGCGCCGGGTTGGCTGTTGGCCAGCAGGTCTTGCACGCAGCACAGGTACTGGCCCGTGGCGGTGCGCGCAGCCTCGGCAGGCGCCAGGGTGTCGAGCAGCGTGCTCATGGTGGGGTAGTGCGCGCTGAGGTCAACAACACCTTCGGGCCGCAGTGCCACTACCGCGGGGCCAGGAACGGCGCCACTGGGCACCCACACGCGGCCGACCAGTGTGCCTTGCAGGCCATCGTCGGGGAGCACTTGCAACGCGGCTTGGGGCGCACGGGCCCGTTCGGCAACTGCCGCTGCCGTCATGTTGTTCATGGAGAGTCCTTTTGAAAAAAGCCGGGTGAGCGCGAGTGCCTCACCTGGTCGTTGTCAGTGGTTGTGGCGTGGCGTTTGTTCGGAAATGCGCTGAAATTTCAGCGCAAAGTCCAGCGTCGCGCCATCCGCCAGCTGCCCCGTTTTCTCGCGGTACAGCGCCTCCCACGGCGACTGGCTCGCGGGCATGGGCGGGGCGGGCGGGGCGGGCAGCTCGCGCTTGCGGCGCGCGATTTCTTCCGGTTCGACCAGCGCATCGCAGCGGCCGGTGTTCAGGTCGATGCGGACCGTGTCCCCGCTTTGCAGCCAACTCAGCCCTCCACCCACCGCGCTCTCCGGCGATGCGTTGAGGATGGACGGGCTGTCCGCCGTGCCCGACTGGCGCCCGTCGCCCAGCGTGGGCAGGGTGTTGATGCCGCGCCGGATCAGCGCGTCCGGCGGCTGCATGTTCACCACCTCGGCCGAGCCGGGCCAGCCGATGGGGCCCGCGCCGCGCATCACCAGGATGCAGCCTTCGTCGATGTCGAGCTCCGGATCGTTGATGCGCGCGTGGTAGTCGTCTGCGCCTTCAAAGACCACCGCGCGGGCTTCAAAGATGCCTTCCGCGCCCGGCTTGCTCAGGTATCGCTGACGGAAGGCTTCGGAGATGACCGAAGTCTTCATGATCCCGAAGTCGAACAGGTTGCCGCTGAGCACCATGAAGCCGGCCTTTTCCATCAGCGGGTTGCTGAAGGGGCGGATCACCTCGCGGTCATGGGTTTCGCGGCCTTGCAGGTTCTCGCCCACGGTCTTTCCGGTCACGCTGGCGCAGTCGGCGTGCAGCTTGCCCGCCTGCTGCAGCTCCCACATCAGGGCGGGAACGCCGCCGGCGCGGAAGAAGCGCTCGCCCAGAAACTGCCCCGCAGGCTGCATGTTCAGCAGCAGCGGCAGGTCGTAGGCGTGGTCGGTCCAGTCCTGTGCATCGAGCTGCACGCCCGCGTGCCGCGCCATGGCCATGATGTGCACCTGCGCGTTGCTGCTGCCGCCGGCCACGCTGACCACTGACAGCGCGTTCAAGAAACTCTCGCGCGTCAGGATGCGCGAGGGGCGCAGGTCTTCGTACGCCATCTCCACGATGCGCCGCCCGGTCTCGTAGGCCATCTGGCCACGCTCGCGGTACGGCGCCGGGATGGCCGCGCAGCCCGGCAATGACAGGCCCAGCGCCTCAGCCACCGCGTTCATGGTGGAGGCCGTGCCCATGGTGTTGCAGTGCCCGGCAGATGGGGCGCTGTTGCAGGCGCGCTGCAAGAATTCTTCTTCGTCGATCTCGCCCGCCGCGAGCTGGCGGCGGCTGCGCCAGATGACGGTGCCCGAGCCCACTAGCTGCCCCTCGTGCCAGCCATCGAGCATCGGCCCGCCCGAGAGCACGATGGCCGGAATGTCCACCGTGGACGCGGCCATGACGCCTGCGGGCGTGGTCTTGTCGCAGCCCGTGGTCAGCACCACCGCATCGATGGGGTAGCCGTACAGGATCTCCACGAGGCCCAGGTAGGCCAGGTTGCGGTCCAGCGCGGCCGTGGGGCGGCGGCAGTTCTCAAAGATGGGGTGGACGGGGAACTCCATCGGGATGCCACCCGCATCGCGGATGCCATCGCGCACGCGGCGCGCCAGATCCAGGTGGATGCGGTTGCAGGGCGACAGGTCGCTGCCCGTCTGCGCAATGCCGATGATGGGCCGGCCCGAGCGCAGTTCTTCGGGCGTGAGCCCGTAGTTCATGAACCGCTCCAGGTACAGCGCGGTCATGTCCGAGCGCTCGGGCGCGGCAAACCATTCGCGGGAGCGGAAGGGGCGGCGGGGTGTTCTTGTCATGGGATCGAAGCGTTGCAAAAGAGGGGACGGGGGCAGCCGTACGCTGCGCCCCGGGAAGCGCACAAGTTACTTGCC
The DNA here is from genome assembly GCF_037101375.1 of Acidovorax sp. DW039. Taxonomy (NCBI): domain Bacteria; kingdom Pseudomonadati; phylum Pseudomonadota; class Betaproteobacteria; order Burkholderiales; family Comamonadaceae; genus Acidovorax; species Acidovorax sp. DW039. Next base: position 1,879,594 of record NZ_AP029019.1, read on the forward strand.
GCCCCGCGCCTTGGCCAGTTCGCCCATCAGCTCGTTGGTGGTCTCTTCACCAAACTCCTTGCTGTACTTGGCCAGCACGGGCTGTAGCTTGGTGCGCAGCTTGGCCTGTTCGGCGGCGGGCAGCTCGGTGATCTGCATGCCAGCCTTTTTCAGCTCGCCCAGTGCGGTTTCGCTGAAGGCGCGGATGGTCTTGCGCTCGAACAGCGTGGCCTCGCGCGCGGCCTCCTGCACGATCTTCTTCTCGTCGGCCGAGAGGCCGTCCCAGGTCTTCTTGGAGATGAGCAGCACCCACGCGCTGTACATGTGGCGCGACAGCACCAGGTGCTTTTGCACTTCATAGAACTTGCTGGCCAGAATGGTGGCGGGCGGGTTCTCCTGGCCGTCCACGGCTTTCTGCTCCATGGCGGTGTACAGCTCGGTGAAGGGCATGGGCGTGGCGTTGGTGCCCAGGGCGTTGAAGGTGTCGAGGAACAAGGGGCTTTGGATCACGCGCAGTTTCAGGCCCGCCAGATCATCGGCCGTGTTGATGGCTCGGCGCGAATTGGTCACGTGGCGAAAGCCGTTCTCCCAGAAGCCCAGGCCGATCAGGCCTTTGTCCGGCAGCATGGCCAGCAGCTTCTGGCCGAAGGGTCCGTCCAGCACCGCGTCGGCTTCTACCTCGCTGTTGAAGGTGAGCGGCAGGTTCAGCACGCCAAAGGGCTTGATCAGCGACATCAGCGTGGACGAATCCGGAATCGTCATCTCCAGCGTGCCGCCGCGCAGGGCCGAGGTCATGCTCACGTCATTGCCCAGCGCGCCGCTGGCAAACAGCTTGGCGTTCATCTTGCCGCCGCTCTTGGCCTGCAGGCGCTCGGCAAAGTGGCGCACGGCCTGGGCCTGCGGGTGGTCTTCGCTCAGGCCGATGCCGACCTTGAAGGTATGTTCCTTGACTTGCGCGGCGACGGGGGCAGTAAGGGCGGCCAGCAGCGTGGCAGAGAGGGCCAAGGATTTGGCGAGGGTCTTGAATGGCATGGTGTCTTGTCTCCGTTGGAATGGCGAGACCCCGCTGGCGAGGCCGTCGGCGCTTGCGGCTTTTTTTGGGCAAGCCGTCATGGACGCAGGGCGAAGATTAGGTTGCGTGTTCTGCTGGGTCCACTGAATGTTTTGCGACAATCCATTCCAAACGCTTATGAGTCCAGAAGAATTTCCGGGTAAACCCTTGTCTTTGGCGCAGGCCTGTGCGCGGCTGCGCTTTCGGCATTTGCAGTTTCTGGACATCCTGGGCCGCACCCGCAACCTGCGGCTCACGGCCGAGCAGATGCACGTCACGCAGCCTGCGGCCACCAAGATCCTGATGGACATCGAGGAGATCCTGGAGGCGCGCCTGTTCGACCGCCTCTCGCGCGGCATGCGGCCCAACGAGCTGGGGCTTTTCACGCTGCGCTACGCCAGTGCGGCGCTGGATGGGCAGCGCAAGTTTGTCGATGAATTCAATGCGCTCAAGCAGGGCGGCCATGGCCACGTGACGGTGGGCGCCATCACCGGGTCGGCCGCACATGTGCTGGTGGCATCGGTAGTCGAAATCCAGCGCCTGCGGCCCCTCTTGGTCATCAAGATCCTGGAGCAGAGCAGCGACCAGCTCATCGCCTGGCTGGCCGAGCGCAAGATCGACCTGATGATCGGCCGCTTCACCAGCGAGGACCAGCGCAGCCAGTTTCGCTACGAGCAGCTGTCGGCCGAGCCCATGTCGGTGGTGGCCGGGCCGCACCACCCGCTGCGCGGCGCGGCCGACCTGTCGCTGACCGAGCTGGCCCACTGGCCTTGGATTCTGTACCCGCCCTCCACGGCGGTGCGCAAGGTGTCGGACGACCTGTTTGGCGGGGCCGGCCTGTCGCTTACCGCAGGCGTGGTGGAAACGCCCTCGTTCCTGTTCGCGCTCGAATTGATGAATGCCACGCCCATGCTGTCTCTGCAGCCCTCTGCGCTGGTCGAAAAATATGTGCACCGTGGGCTGCTGGCCCGCATCCCCGTAGGCTGGCCCGACCGCATGCCGGGCTATGGCCTGATCACCCGCCTGAGTGAGCCGCCTACGCCTGCAGCGCAGGCTTTTATGGCAGTGCTCCGCCAAGTGGCTGGTGTAGCGCCTGAGCAGCCTGAGAGCTGACATTCCGATAACCGCTGGTTATTGAGGGGCAGGTGGTGAATCCATTGCCGTTATGCTCTGCGCCCTTTTGCTCCGCCCCTTGCCATGACCGAAATGCACGAAGCTCCAGACACGATTCAGGAACCCCGACTCTGGAGCGATGGCCGCTGGACGGCGAAGGTCATCAAGAACGAGGACGACGATGGCTGGGCGGTGGCCATGACGCTGCAGGGGGAGTCTGAACCTGCACTGGTCGGCCCCTGGACCATGGGGCGGGACAAGAAAAACCCCAAGCCGCTTGACGTGTCGGCCTTCCACACCCTGGTGAAGACAGCGAGCGAGGTGCTGCGCCGCCACGAACAGCAACTGCATGCCCAGTTGAACAAAAGCGTGACCATCGTGGCTGCAGACGGGCAGCGCCTGCGTGTGGCTTTGAACATCGTTCCCGACGAGGAGGGCGCTACGGCCACCTTGCGCGCAGAAGACGCCTTTGGCCAGGAGGTGGCGCGTGTGCCGGTTTCTCCTGCGTTCCGTTTGACTGCAGCGAGTGCTACGGCCTGGGCGGATAGCGGGTTCGAGCGGCCGCGCTAAGAGTCGCCAATACAACCCCTCCGGCGTCGTTGTCCGGTCTTGTTGTACCGCTGGTACTGCCTGCTACGGACCACCTGGCCAGAGTCACCTCGCTGGGTCGCGTTCGCTGTTCCAAGCGCTCTCTCAACCATACGGCAGGTGAGCAGGCTGACGCTTTCTCGGCGTGGAAACCTACAGCGGGTTGCGCTGATGAGCTGGGGTGGAGTGCGATGAAATGACTAGATTTCATGAGGACGTCGGCGGTGACGCTCATTGTCAAACCTGTTTCATCGGAGCTCTTTGTGCGTTCCTTACTTTGCATTACGCCTCGCCCCCTTACCCACGGCGTTAAGTCCTTCGGGATGTCTGGAAAATTGGCGCGAACAAGCGTTGCCGGGCTCTGCCTGTGTGTGTGGCCGTGGATGGCTTTTGCGCAGCAGAACGTTGCTGGCGATGCGGCGCCTGCAACGCTAGAGCAGCGTCGCATGTTTCTGGATGGGGGGCGTGCTGCGGGAGATGTTGGGCTCGCCTCAGTCGGGTTGCAATGGCCTTGGACATGGCGCCGCTCTTTGATGGGTGGGGCGCTCACAGGGCATTGGGAGGTGCACCTGGCCCGTTGGCGTGTGCCCGAAGGGACTGCGGAGCCAGGAGTGGGGCGTCTGTGGACGCAGTGGGCGTTGGTGCCTGCGTTGCGTTGGCGTCCGGATGAAGGGCGATCTGCCTGGTTTGTGGAGGGTGGCATTGGGGTATCGGTCATGGACGGCCACTACGCCACGCGGCACAAGGCTTTCAGCACCCGCTTCAACTTCACCGACCATGTGGGTGTGGGTGTTAGTTTTGGTGCGCAGCGTCAGCACGAACTCATTTTGCTGGCCCGTCACGTCTCCAACGGAGGCATACGCAAACCCAATCCTGGGGAAAACTTTGTCCAACTGCGGTACAGCCGATCCTTTTGATGCGGTTGGCTGATGCCTGCCTTTTGCAAGGCGTCAGTGTGGAGCGCAGGCTCTAGAATGACCGGGCTGGCGTTGGATTCATTCCATGCCGGCAGCGTTCTCAGGGCGGGGCGGAATTCCCCACCGGCGGTATTTGCAGGCTGAAAAGCCCGCAAGAGCCCGCGAGCGCCTGGGGTGCCGTTCTTCGGAACAGGCCCGCGGGGTCAGCAGATCTGGTGCGACGCCAGAGCCGACGGTCACAGTCCGGATGAAAGAGATCGCGAAACCCACAGCGCGCGTGGCGGCGTGGCTGTGCCTTGGGCGTTTGCGCCTGAGGCGCGGCTGCGCAGCCCGTGTGCTGTGTTCGCGCGCGCCCTGATTCTGGTTTGACCTGTTTTGAGAAACCCATGAATCAGTCTTCTTCTGTCTCTCCCCTCGCTCCCGTGGCAGCCCATCGTGGCGCCCGTGTGGCCATCATCAGTGCCAGCTGGCACCAGGACATCGTGTACCAAGCCCGTGACGCAGCCATTGCCGAACTGGGGCGCCACGGCCTCCCGCCTGAGCAGGTGGCGTTGTTTGATGTACCGGGAGCTTTTGAAATTCCATTGCTTGCCCGCAAGCTGGCCCGCAGCGGCCGCTACGACGCCATCGTGGCCTGCGCTTTGGTGGTGAACGGCGGCATTTACCGCCATGAGTTTGTGACCACCGCCGTGATTGACGGACTGATGCGGGTGCAGCTGGATACCGAAGTGCCCGTCATGTCCGCAGTGCTGACGCCACGTGACTTCCACGACCACGAGGACCACATCCGTTTTTTCCGCGAGCACTTCGTGAAAAAAGGCGTTGAGGTGGCGCAGGCGTGCCTGCAGACTATGGCCTATCTGCGCAAGCTTGCGTCCCCACAGCTGGGTTCCAGCAGTTCTGTGGCACAGGCTGCCTGAGCCTGTGCGATGGAAAGTAGCTCGCTGCTACTTTATTGATAGCTGCTTGCGCTTGTACACAGTGCGCTACAGGCTATTTTCTTGAGTCGTTCCAGTGCAGTGGCTGGCCGATAAGGCAAGGCTGCTGCCTGACCTCGCAAAGGCACACCGCACAGTCGCTTCTGCCAAGAAGGGCTGGCGCGATGTGTCCTCAGCTCCTGGCCAACTGGGCAAGCGGGTGGGCAGGCAGGGCGGGCGGCTCGCTGCCTGAAAGTCTGAACACCGCAACGGCCTGCACCAGTTGCTGGGCCTGCTGCTTCAGGCTGTCCGCCGCTGCGGCGCTCTGCTCAACGAGCGCCGCGTTTTGTTGGGTGACCTGGTCCATCTGGGTGATGGCTTCCCCGATCTGCATGACGCCGTTGCTTTGTTCGCCGCTGGCAGCGCTGATTTCGGCCACGATGCTGCTCACCCTGCGTATGGACGCGACCACTTCATCCATGGTGGCGCCCGCGCGGTCGACCAGTACGCTGCCTTGTTCCACGCGCTCCACGCTGGTGTGAATCAAGTTGCGGATCTCCCTTGCAGCCTCTGCACTGCGCTGTGCCAGGGTGCGGACTTCTCCGGCCACCACGGCAAAGCCGCGTCCTTGCTCGCCTGCGCGGGCGGCTTCCACGGCAGCATTCAGTGCCAGGATGTTGGTCTGGAAGGCAATGCCGTCGATCACGCTGATGATGTCCGCAATCTTGCGGCTGCTGTCGTTGATCCCCTGCATGGTGGTAACCACCTCTGCCACCACCTGTCCGCCTTGCGCTGCGACTTTGGTGGCATCCGCAGCCAGCAGGTTGGCTTGCTGGGCGTTTTCTGCATTGGCCTGCACGGTGGAACTCAGCTCTTCCATCGATGCCGAAGTCTCCTCCAGCGCACTCGCCTGCCGCTCGGTGCGTGCAGACAGGTCGTTGTTGCCCAAGGCAATCTCTGCACTGGCGTCTGCCACGCTGTCTGCGTTATGGCGCACGCGCTGTACCACCCGTGCCAGGCTGCCCTGCATGTCGTGCAGTGCGTTGAGCAGTTGGGCAATTTCGTCCCGCCCTGTGGCAGGGTGGGCGGCGGTCAGATCCCCCGACGCTACCGCCTGAGAGACCCGTACCGCACGACCAATGGGCTGCACCACAGAACGACTGAACAACAGCGCGCCGATGATGCTGGCGGCACACACCACCAACATCACCAGCAAGCTGATGGTGGTGGACTGGCTGGCCCGGCGTGCCGCATCGGTGGCTACCTCCGCGCTGGCCTTGGCAATCAGGTCGCCCGCCTGGTCGAGCAGCTGCGAGGGTTCGCGGTCCATGCCCTGCACTGCTTTGTCGCCCGCCTGCGGATCATGGTCTGCGGCCCGAAAGGCCTCGTAGCCCTTGCGATAGGCCAAGCCCATGCGCTCATGCGCCTGAGCGAAGGCGCGCACCTTGTCCAGTGCGGGGCCGCTGTGCAGGTCAGTCATCAACTGGGTGGCAGCCTGCGCTACCGCTTGTTCCTGCTTGAGGAAGGCGTTCCAGTAGCGCTCGCGTTGTGCGCTGTCCTTGCCGCGCAGCAACACGTTCTTCCACTCCTGCACCTGCACCTTGAAGTCCTGCAGCATGGTGGCCGCACGCCGCTCGTGCTCAAAGTTCTGCGCTACGGTGGTTTCATACACCGCCAGCGCCTGGTTGAGCTGCTGAATCCCGAAGAGCGCTGCCATCATGAGCAGCAGCAGGGCTGCCAGGAAGGCGAGTGGGAGCTTGACACTGAGCTTCATGGAAACCTCCTGCAGTCAACGCGGTATCGGTTACTGGGACGGGAACGCAGCGGTGGCACCACGCATTTTCCGGGCAACCTCTGGCAGAGGTGCACGCAGGTGCACGGGACACGCAGCCCATTATCAGAATTCAATGGGCTTTGTGAAGCAGAAAGTGAGCCAGCCCGGATGGCAGTTCAACAAAAAGCCCCGCGCAGCGGGGTTTGAAGAATGGTTGCAGCACCTGCAAAGTGCTGTGGGTTTTAAGTGGACGCCTCAGTCCATCGTGAGCTTTTGCTTTGCCACCACGTCCTTGTACACGGCCAGTTCTTCGCGCATCTGTTTGGCGAAGGCTTCCGGTGTGTCGGCCATGATGATGGAGCCGGTTTCCTCAATGCGCTTGCGGATGGCCGGGTCTTGCACCACTTTGCGTACCGCGGCGTTGACCTTGTCCACAATGTCCTTGGGCAGGTTTTTTGGACCCACGATGCCGTAGTAGGCCATGCGGTTCACCGGCTCCATGCCCACTTCCTTAAAGGTGGGCACGTTGGGCAACGCGGCCACGCGCTGGGGAGCTGCCACCACGATGGGCACGAGCCTGCCTTCCTTGATGAAGGGCAGGGCGGAGGGCAGGTTGTCAAAGATCAGCGGTACCTGGCCTGCCACCGTGTCCGTCAGCGCCGGGCCAGAGCCACGGTAGGGCACGTGCACCATGAAGGTCTGGGTGCCCAGCTTGAACATTTCCATCATCAGATGCGTGATGCTGCCGTTGCCGGGCGAAGCGTAGGCGTATTTGCCGGGTTCCTTCTTCACGGCGGCGAGCATGCCCTTGTAGTCCTGAAAGGGCAGCTTCGGGTAGGCCGCTATCACGTTGGGCGTGGCGGCAATGTTCACGATGGGTGTGAAATCGGTAGCGACGTTGTACGGAATCTTGGGGTTGATGGCCGGGTTGGTGGCGGTGGTGGAGACGGTGGCCACGCCCAGGTTGTAGCCGTCGGGGGTGGCGCGGGCGGTTTCCGCCGCGCCAATGCTGCCGCCACCGCCACCCTTGTTTTCCACCACCACCGGCTGCCCCAGCTCACGGCCCAAGGGTTCGGCAATGGTGCGCGCCACCAGGTCTGTCGTACCACCCGCCGCAAAGGGCACCAGCAGGCGGATGGGCTTGGTGGGCCAAGTTGATTGTGCGTGGACTGCCGTGGTAGCCAGTGCGATAGCGCCCAAAGTCAGGGCCGTGCGACGGATCATGTTGTCTCCTTGGTTGTAATAAAAGCAGGGCGTGCCTGTCGCTGGCACGCCCGAGTGGGACGGGGCCGTTTTGGGGCCCGGGATCAGATGGCTTTTTGGGCCCGCAATGCGGCAATGCGGGCGTCGTCCAGGCCCAGTTCGCGCAGCACCTCGTCGGTGTGCTGCCCCAGGGCGGGTGGCGCATTGCGCAGCACAGGAGGCGTGGCTGACAGCCGCAGCGGGCTGGCAACGCCGGTGATGTGCGTCACGCCATCAGGGGCCTCGCCATCCTTCCATCGGGGTAACGATACGGCCAGGCCACGGGCCTGCACTTGCGCGTCATCAAACGCCTGCGCAATCGTGTTGATCGGGCCGCAGGGCACGGCCTTGTCTTCCAGCAGCGCAATCCATTCGGCTGTGGTGCGCGTGCGGGTAATGGCCTGCATTGCGGGAATCAGGTCTGCGCGGTGTTGTACGCGCAGGGTGTTGGTGGCAAAGCGTGGGTCAGTGGCCCACTGAGGCTGGTTTGCGGCTGCGCAAAAGCGCTGGAATTGACCGTCATTGCCAATGGCCAGCAGCATGTTGCCGTCGGCGGTCGGAAAGTCCTGGTACGGCGCGAGGCTGGGGTGGCTGTTGCCCATGCGGCCAGGCGCTTTGCCGGTGGCCAGAAAGCCTGCCGCCTGGTTGGCGAGCACGGCCATGCCGACATCGAGCAGCGCCATGTCGATGTGCTGGCCCTGGCCTGTGCCGTTCACGGCGTTGTCGCGCACATGCAGCGCTGCCAGGATGGCGTTGCTGGCATACAGACCGGTGAACAGGTCGATCACGGCCACACCCACGCGCATGGGACCACCGCCGGGTTCGCCGTCTGCATGGCCGGTGATGCTCATGAGTCCAGTCATGGCCTGAATCATCAGGTCGTAGCCCGCGCGTTCGGCGTAAGGCCCGTCTTGCCCGAAGCCGGTGACGGAGCAGTAAATCAGGCGCGGGTTCAGTGCCCGCAGGCTTTCATGGTCCAGCCCGTATTGCTTGAGCCCACCCACCTTGAAGTTCTCCACTACGATGTCGGCCTGCAGCGCCATCTGCTTGATGAGTGCCTGCCCCTCGGGGGTGGCCATGTCGATGGTGACCGAGCGCTTGTTGCGGTTGCAGGCGGTGAAGTAGCTGGCCTGATTCGTATCCTTGCCTTCTGCGTCTTTCAGGAAGGGAGGCCCCCACTGGCGGGTGTCGTCGCCCACGCCCGGGCGCTCCACCTTGATGACATCGGCCCCCAGGTCTGCCAGGACCTGGGTGCACCACGGGCCAGCCAGCACGCGGGAGAGATCCAGTACCTTGATGCCTGCGAGTGCGCCGGCTTGGTGGGGAAGAGCGGTTGTCATGGTCTATGAATAAAAAAGGCCGCTAGCGCTTATTCATCAAGCGCTAGCAGCTATCTTTTTAATAGCGATCAAGGATCGCAGAGAAGGTGGTGGAGGCTGTAGCCGTTTCAGTTGGCAAACGCTGCCAGCCCGGTTTGCGCCCGGCCCAGGATCAGCGCATGCACATCGTGCGTGCCTTCATAGGTGTTCACCACTTCCAGGTTCACCAGGTGGCGTGCCACGCCGAACTCGTCGCTGATGCCGTTTCCGCCCATCATGTCGCGGGCCAGGCGGGCAATGTCCAGCGCCTTGCCGCAGTTGTTGCGCTTGATGATGGAGGTGCCTTCGAACGAGGCTATACCCTCGTCCTTCATGCGGCCAAAGCGCAGTGCGGCCTGCATGCCCAGGGCAATTTCGGTCTGCATGTCGGCCAGCTTTTTCTGGATGAGCTGGTTGGCAGCCAGGGGGCGGCCAAACTGCTTGCGGTCCAGCGTGTACTGGCGGGCGGTGTGCCAGCAGAACTCTGCTGCGCCCATCACGCCCCAGGCAATGCCGTAGCGGGCACTGTTCAGGCAGGTGAAGGGGCCTTTGAGGCCTTGCACTTCAGGGAAGGCGTTTTCCTCGGGCACGAACACGTCGTCCATCACGATCTCGCCGGTGATCGATGCACGCAGACCCACCTTGCCGTGAATGGCAGGGGCCGTCAGACCCTTCCAGCCTTTTTCCAGCACAAAGCCGCGGATGGGGCCGACTGCGCCGCCCTCAGACACTTCCTTGGCCCAGACCACAAACACATCCGCCACGGGGCTGTTGGTGATCCACATCTTGGTGCCCTTGAGCTTGTAGCCGCCGTCCACCTTGTAGGCGCGGGTGGCCATGCTGCCGGGGTCAGAGCCGTGGTCGGGCTCGGTCAGGCCAAAGCAGCCAATCCACTCACCGCTGGCCAGCTTGGGCAGGTACTTCTGCTTCTGGGCTTCAGAGCCAAACTCATAAATGGGCACCATCACCAGCGAGCTTTGCACGCTGGCCATGGAGCGGTAGCCGGAGTCCACGCGCTCCACCTCACGGGCAATCAGACCGTAGGCCACGTAGTTCAGGCCAGGGCCGCCGTACTGCTCAGGGATGGTGGGGCCCAGCAGGCCCAGCTCGCCCATCTCGCGGAAGATGGAGAGATCGGTCTTCTCGTGGCGGAACATGTCCAGCACGCGTGGGGCCAGCTTGTCCTGGCAGTAGGCGGCAGCGGCATCACGGATGGCGCGCTCGTCGTCGGTCAGTTGCTGGTCGATGAGGAAAGGGTCGTCCCATTGAAAGGCAGCGTGTTGGGCCATGGTGTGTCTCCGTGTTGGATCAGGGTGAGTGGGCAAGCCAGCAGATCGCAGGGCGTTTCATGCAGGCTTGGTGAATCTGAAGGGCATCCTAGGCGTTGCTGCAGGCGCAGGCAAACGATTTGTTGGCACGCAGATATGAAGATATTGCATGTCTGGGTCTAAACTGTTGCCTTATCTGGGATTTGCCGAAAACCTGTTCACAGCCATGCGCCGTCATTTGCCATCCACCCAGGCCTTGACCTGTTTTGAAGCCGCAGCACGTCACGAAAGCTACACCCGTGCTGCGCAAGAGCTGTCGCTCACGCAAAGCGCGGTGTCACGGCAGATTCTGGCGCTGGAAGATCAGTTGGGTGTGCAACTCTTCCGCCGTACGCGCCATGGAATGGTGCTCACGCCCGCCGGGCGGCATTACGGACGGCAGGTTGCCCGCTGGCTGCAAGGGCTGGAGCGGGACACATTGGATGTCATGGCCCACCAGGGCGAAGGCGGTACCCTTTCGCTTGCCGCTGTGCCGACATTTGCCACGCGCTGGCTCATTCCACGCCTGCCGCAACTGGCACGCCAGCACCCGGATATCGTGGTGCACATCGATACGCAAACCCGCCCGTTTTTGTTTGCAGACACCACTTTCGATGCCGCCTTGTATGCGGGCACACCTGAGCAGGTGGCCAACTGGCCTGGGGTAAGGGCCCAGTTGCTGATGCATGAGGACGTGGTGCCTGTGTGCAGCCCCCGCCTGCTTGAAGCAGCAGCCCCCCGGGGCCGGGGCCGAGCCCATCAGCCCGTGCCCCCGGATGCCATTGCCCAGCTGCCGCTGCTACAGCAAAGCACCCGGCCCTACGGGTGGCGGCAGTGGTTTGATGCCATGGAGGTGGACGCCCCCCGTGCCTTGGATGGGCCTCGCTACGAACTGTTTTCCATGCTCGCCGTGGCCGCCACGCATGGCATGGGGGTGGCTTTGATGCCGCCTCTGCTCATCGAGGCAGAGCTTGCCAGCGGCGATTTGGTGGTAGCGTGCAATCGCCCGCTGCGCGGGGAGCGGGGGTATTACCTGGTGAGTCCGGCGCTGCCATCCATCTCGCCCGTGCTGCAAACGTTCAGCGCGTGGTTGCAGGGCATGGCCCAGGGTTGATGCCAGCCGGGCTGCCGTGCGTCAGGCCTTGATGAACTCAGGCCGGTCGTTTTGTTGTGGCTTGAGTGGCGCGGCTGCTTTGCCTTCTGCCTTTTCCTTGCGCCACTGCTCCTTGCGGGCCGTCCACTCCCGCAGGCGGGCGTGTGCGACGGTGCTGTCTTTGGCCATCTGCTCTTCATCGGCTACCTGGGCCGCCAGCTCCAGCCGAATGCCATTGGGGTCAAAGAAGTAAATGCTTTTGAAGATGTGGTGATCCGTCACGCCCAGCACTTCCACCCCGTGGGCCAGCAGGCGAGCCTTGGTGTTTTCCAGTTCTTGAACGGTGTTGACGCGAAAGGCGATGTGGTTCACCCACAGCGGAGTATTGGGCGATGGGTCGGGCTTCACGTCGTCGCCCAGGTCGAAGAAGGCGATGAACGAGCCGTCTTGCAGCCGGAAGAAAAAGTGCGTGTACGGGCAGTACTCGCCGGTGCTGGGCACGTAGTCGCTCTGAATGATGTGGTATAGCGGCAGGCCCAGGATGTCTTCGTAGAAGTGGCGGGTTTCCTCGGCATCACGGGCTTTGTAAGCGTAGTGGTGCAGTTGCTGGATGGCCGCTGGCGCGGGCAAAAGGGAGGGCTGTTGGGCTGTAGTCATCGGGTGTCTCCTGGATTTGAGTCAAATTCTACTATTCATAACTAATTTACTTAAAAATAATTTTATGGGTAGGGGCCAAAGCACGCACCCAACAAAAAAGCCACCGCGGCGGCAAGCGCAGCGGTGGCTTTTGAGAGGGGCAGATGCGTGATTACTGCTTGACGGCTTCAATCTGGACGATCAGGCGCACGTTCTTGGGGAAGCCCCAGTCCACGCCATAGTTCAGGCCCCATTGGGTGCGGTCAATGGTGGCTTCAAAGTCGCCGCCACACACTTCACGCTTGAGCATGGGGCTTTGGTAGCAGTTGAACTGGTTGGCCTTCAGGGTGATGGGAGCAGTTTTGCCCAGCAGAGTGAGCTGGCCCGTCACTTCGCTCACGTTGTCGCCCTGGAAGGTGAACTTGTCAGATACGAACTTGATGGTGGGGTATGTGGCGGCGTTGAACAGGTCTGCGCTTTGCAGGTGCTTGTCAAACGCGGGGGTGCCCGAGTTCACCGAAGTCGCGTCGAAGGCGATTTCCACCTTGCCGGTCTTGCCTGCGCGGTCAAATTGCACAGTACCTTCCTTTTTGTCGAAGCGGGCACGGTTCACTGCTGCGCCAAAGTGGCTGATCTCGAACGTCACGAAGGTGTGGGTGGGATCGATGGCGTAGTTGGCAGACTGGGCCTGGGCAGCACCAGCAAACAGAGCGGCCACGGCGGCGAGTGCGAAAAGAGACTTGCGCATGAAGGACTCCTGAAAAAGGAAGGGGTTGAAGGAAGGATGCACGTAAAAAGAGAGAGCGTCGTGTGTGGCGGGGCTCGCTGAAACAAGCTTCAGAGCTTGCCGACGCCGGTGAGGGCGAGCTTGAACTTGACCTGAACGTCGTCTGCCACCATGGAGGTGTCAGCCCACTCGTTCTCGCCAATCTTGAATGCCAGACGCTTGATCGGCAGGGTGCCCATAGCGGTGGTGATGGCACCCGCTTGTGTGAGCGTGGTGGGCACCACGACATTGACAGAAGTGCCCTTGATGGTGAGCTTGCCTGCCACTTCGTACTTGCCGGCACCCAAGGCCTTGATGCTGGTGGATTCGAAGACGGCCTGGGGAAACTTGGGCACGTTGAACCAGACCGGCTTGGGCAGTTCAGCGTCTGTCTCCTTGGAGCCCAGGGTGGCGCTGCCCGTGTCCACGGTGAAGTTGATCTTGCTGGTCGCCAGCTTGGCGGGGTCAAAGGCCACTTGCGCATCAAACTTCTTGAACTGGCCTTCCAGCGGCACACCCATCTGGCGGGCGGTGAACTGGAGCTGGCTTTGGGCTGCGTCCAGCTTCTGCTGCGCCATGGCGGGGGATGCGAGCAGGGTGGCACCAAGGGCCGTGGCGAACGCGATGTGGGTGATCTTCATGAAAACTCCTTGAGATGGCGAGATGCGACTGGTGCTGAGGGTCAGCGTGGGCCGGGCAACATGCGTTGCAGCAGGCCGTCGCGGTCGATGATCTGGTGCTTGAGTGCCGCTGCCACATGCAGAACCACCAAGGCCGCCATGGCAAATGCAGAGATCTGATGCCAGGGTTTGATGGCCTCGGCCAGTTCTTTGCTGACGGGAACAAAGTCAGGCAGTTGCCACAAGCCCAGGAACACGATGGGGAATCCTGCCGCGGAGCTGTAGGCCCAGCCGATCAGGGGCACCGCGAAAAAGAGCACGTACAGCAGGTGGTGGGTGGCGTGGTGGGCCATTTTTTGCCATGCGGGCATCGCTTCTTCCATGGCCCGTGGGAGTGCGGGGGGGCGGTGTGTGATGCGCCAGATCAGCCGCAGCAATGAGAGGGCCAAGATGGTGACCCCAGCCCACTTGTGCCAGTTGTACAGTTTGAGGCGCTGGGGTGAGAAGGGCAGGTCCGCCATGTAGACGCCCAGGGCAAAAATGGCGATCAACCCTAAGCCCAACACCCAATGCAGCAGCATGGCGATGCCGGAGTAGCGGGCAGGACGTTGACGTGTTTCTGAGGTCATGGTGGGTTTGGCCGGATGTGGGTGGAGGCAGGAATCCACCGCACTCCATGGTTGGCAGTGTAGGAACCGACCCTCGGGCGCGGTTTCAGGTGGATTGATGCCTTAATTCAAAAAAACTGAATTGAGAAGGCACTTGCGCTCAAAGTTCCCCAACGCTCGAGTGAGACGTGGGATGCAGTGCCGTGAGCCAAGGGAAAGCCAATTAAGTTACCACCGCACCAAGGCCGCGCACGCAGGGCAACCTTGCAGGCCGTTCGCTTCACCATGAGCCTCTCTGAACAGGTGTCGAAAAAGCTGCAAGGTCGTACCCCCCGCGCTCCTCCGTTCGATCTGAATCTCTGGATGGCGCGTGCAAGGCGTGCACCGCGCCCCAAAGTGCACGTCAGAAGCGTTCAGTGCTGCTGAGCAGCGGCCTTCCAGGCCTGGGCTGCGGTTTCGTGGTCGCCGCGCTGTTCCGCCAGTTCGGCCAGATGTCGCCAGGCACTGGCGCGCAGGCGTTTGTCGTGGAGCTGCCCTGTGGACTGGTTCAGCAACTGCTGTGCTTTGCCCCACAACTGGCGCTTCAGGCACGCCATACCGGCCAGGTACTGAAGGCGCGCGTCGCGTGGGTTGGCCTGTTGCGCGGCTTCAATCCTTGCCAACCATGCGGCATCAATCGAATCGAGGCCTTCTTCCAGTGACTGGATGAGCTTGAGGGCGAGCCCTTCAGGTAAGCCATCGGGCAGCTCCACCATGCGTTCCCACACAGGCAGGAGCCACGCCCGCACTTGTGCTGCGTCCCCGCCCAGGTGGGCCAGGCGCTGCGCGGCTTGCACCGCCAGTTCGGGCATGCTGCGTTCCGAGTTTTCCAGCGCCGTCCAGGTCTGCACAAGCTGGGCGGGATCGTGCGCGGACTGGATCAATTCGATAGCCAGCCCGCGCACGATGCTTTGCGCGGCACCAGCAGAGAAGGCGCGGTGCTTGCCCAGCAGCCGGGCCGTGTCCAGTGCTTCACGGGTCTGGCGGGCTTGTCGCGTGGCCTTGAGCTTGATGCGCAGGGCCAGTGTGCGGCGGGCAGCCCCTTGGGGCAGGGCCGCCAAGCGCTCCAGCGTGATGCTGGGGTCGCGGTCGTCCAGACTCCAGCGGGCCGAGCGGATTTGCACGCCCTCGCGCAGCTCCTGTTCCTGCGAGCTGCCTCGCTGGGGTGCCTCTTCAAGGGCCTGGTGAAGGTGGCTCTCACGCGTGGCACGGTCTTGTAGGGCGTGGGATGACTCGGCTGCAATCATGTGCGCCAGGGTGCGCAGTTGCCTGCCATGCGGCACGGGCTCATTCGCTGCCTGCAAGGCGCTTTCTTGCGACAGCGAGGCCAGGGCCGACTTGCGCGAGCGCAGGAAACGACCCGCCAGCATGTGGGTGAGTGCGTCCAGCAATGCCTGGTGCATGGCGCGTTCCTTTTGCTGCACACGCCAGCGCCGGGCCTGATGGGGCAGTTCCAGCAAGGCTGCCAGTGCACGCAGGGCGGCATACACGGTGATGAACCCGCCCACCAGCAGCAAGATCACGAGGTTGAGCGAGAGGTCGACCCGGTAAGGGGGCCAGTACAGGGTGACCGTGCCCTGGTTGTTACCGGCAAACAGCGCTGCCGCCACGGCAACGCCAAACAGAGCCAAAAGCCACAATGCAGCGCGCATGGTTCAGCCCCTCTCAGCGGCCTGCAGCGGCCGTGGCCAGCGCAGAAAGGGTTTCGTCCAGGCGCGGCAGCTCGGCGGCTTTCATGTGCTGCTGGGCTTGCTGCAGCATGCTGGCGGCGTTCTGTGTGCGACGGGATGCGGGGTCGAAGTACTTGTTGAGCGCCACCGAAGCCGCAGTCAGGTCTGCCCGGGCCGAGTCGTACTGGCGGGCCAAAACCCCCAGGCGGGCGTTGAGCAGTTTGAGCTTGAGGTTTTCGCGCAGGAAGAAGGTCTGGTCGGGTGCCAGAAGGATGGCTTCGGGCTGGTCAATGCGGCTCACGCGCACCAGGCCTCGGGCCTCGTCGCGCACCACCTCCCACCCGCGCTGCAGGGCTGCGCGCCACCAGGGCAGGTCTGCGTTGTCAGTGGCGGGTGCTGCGCCAGAGGCGGGAGCGCCCATTCTGCGTGTGGCAGCGGCCTGCGCCACGGCGTTGAGCACAGGCAGCTCGTCCACTTGCCTAACCAGTTCATCCAGCCGTCCTAGTAAACCTGCGGTGTCGGTCACCGTGGCGCGCGTCAGGCGATCCAGATCGCGACCAATGGCGCGTTGCAGGGGTGCCAGGCGTGGCTGGGCGGCCCGCTCGATCCGCTGGTTGGCTGTTTTGAGTGCCGCAACCAGAGGCTCCAGTCCACCCGTCAACTGGGCCTGTTGCTGGGCAAGGCGAATGGCGGATTCGATGTCCACCACCAAGTTCTCGTCACGAGAGCGTGACAGGCTCTGCATCAGCTCTTCAAGCTGGCTGCGTTGCAAGGCCACTTCGCTAACGCGGGCCTCTGCCACTGACAGGCGGGCCGCCGTCTCGCGCACCTGGTCTTCCGCCTGGCGCGCAATGGTGCGGGCTTCAATGGCCAGTGCGCCGGAGTCTGCAGACTGCCGGGCGAGCTGTTCCTGAATGCCGCTGAGCTTTTGCCACAGCAGCACGCTGCTGGTGAGCGCCCCCGCTGCCACGATGCCCAGCAGCAGTTGCCCCAGGCCCATACCACCCGAAGCCGTATGGCGGGTGGGCGATGGGGCTGGTGCCTCCGCACCCGAAGGCGTGGCGGCAGTCGTAGGGGGTGTTGTAGTAGGGGCGGGGGTTGCTGCAGGTTGCGGCAGATCAGGAGCAGAACTCATGCCCCGGATTCTATCGACGCCACCACGTCTGCAAGGGCTGGGCGGCATTCGCGCACCTGACCAAATCCTGCGTCGCGTGCGGTTTTGGCAATGCGCGGATGGGTGGCCAAGGCGCTGGCGGTGTGCCAGCTTTGCTGGGGCAGTGCCGCACTCAAATGGGCAATGGCCTCGGAGCTGCTGAAAAGCCAGACGGACCCATTGCTGGCCGCCTGCCGTGCAAGGGTCAGTTCATCCGTAGTGAAGGCCGGGGCACCCCGTTGGTATGCCACCACAAATTCCACCTGCGCGCCTGCCGCTTCTATCTGGCGGGCCAGCCAGTCGCGGCCTGTGCCTTCTGATTCATGCACACCTGCAGAGCGCCCGCGCACGATCAGGATGCGGTCTCCCGGCTGCACTTGCCCATGCACCTGTTGCCACAGCGTTTCCGAATCAAACTGCGCTGCGTCGGCTGCGGGGCCATCAATGCGGTCTGCCGCAAACCCCTGCTCCTGCAGCACTCTGGCCGTGCCGGGGCCGGGTGCCCATGCTCTAGTTTTGATAGCTGCTTGCGCTTGATTATCAAGCGCTGGAGCATGATTTGACTCAAAGAAATACAGCGCAGCATTGCCGCTGACGAACATGACCGCCCGGTAGTCTTGCAGCCTTTGAAGCGCTTGGGCCACGGCGGTCTGGGATGCAGGGTCTGTGACCGGGCCGATATGGATCAGTGGCAGGGCCACCGCAGCAATACCCCGCTGCACCAGCTGCTCCACCCACGGCGCTGCCTCGCGTGCAGGGCGGGTGACGATGACTTGCGGGGGGAACATGGCGGGGCCCGCGGGTGCTTATGGAGCTGGCGTTCGGTTGGTGCTCAGTGCGCTGCCGGGGCGGCTGCCCCTTCTGCCCCCCGCGCTCCAGCATCGCGCAGGCGCTGGGCAATCGCAAGGCCCAGTGCATCAGCCTCGGCCAGCGTGGTTACATGGGCGCTGGCGCTGGCGCGCACCAGGGGGGCCTGGCCCTCGGGGTCTCCCCATGCTGCGTCCAGGTGCAGAGTCGTGCCTTCCAGGTGGCCATGGGCGGCCAGAGGCATGGAGCAGCTGCCGCCCATCGCGCGGCTCACGGCGCGCTCCGCCGTCACGGTCAGCCATGTGGGCATGTGGGCCAATGGGGCCAGGGCGTCGATCAGGTCCTGGCGATCGCTGCGCACTTCGATGCCCAGAGCACCTTGGCCCGCTGCGGGCAGCATGTCAGAGGGGTCGAAGGTGGTGCGGATGCGGTTGCCCAGCTCCAGGCGCTTGAGGCCTGCCGCTGCCAGCACGATGGCGTCGTACTGGCCTTCGTCCAGCTTGCGCAGGCGGGTGTCCAGGTTGCCCCGCAAGGGTTCAATCTTGAGGTCGGGTCGCAGGGCCTGCAGCAGTACCTGACGGCGCAGGCTGGATGTGCCCACCACCGCACCAGCGGGCAGATCCTGCAGGCTGGCGTAGCGGGGGGATACGAAGGCGTCGCGGGGGTCTTCCCGCTCCATCACGCAGGCCAGCGCAAAACCTGCGGGCAGTTCCATGGGTACATCTTTGAGCGAGTGCACGGCAATGTGCGCCCGGCCTTCTTCCAGTGCCACCTCCAGCTCCTTGACGAACAGACCCTTGCCGCCGACCTTGGACAGGGATCGGTCCAGGATCTGGTCACCCTTGGTGGTCATGCCGAGCAACTCCACCTGATGGCCCCGCGCACGCAGCAAGGCTTGCACATGTTCTGCCTGCCAGAGGGCCAGCCGACTCTCGCGGGTGGCGATGACGATGGGGGTGTTTTGCGTGCTCAAGTTCGTAACCTGTTTGTAATCATTCGGCGGCGGGCGATGCTAGCATGCGCCCGCATCCGGCTTCGTCAGCGCGAGTCCACATACATCAACAGGACGGCTGATAGCGGGCCGCCCCTTCCTCACTTCACGGAGACACGCGCGAATGAAACGATCCGACAAGGACCAGCCCCTGATTGACGATATCCGCCTGCTGGGCCGCATTCTGGGCGATGTCATTCGCGAGCAGGAGGGCGTGGACGCCTACGAGCTGGTGGAGCAGGTCCGCAAGCTGTCGGTGGCTTTTCGCCGGGATGCGGACCAGGAGGCCGACCGGGCTCTCAAGAAGCTGCTCAAGTCCCTGACGGGCGACCAGACGGTGAGCGTGATCCGCGCCTTCACCTATTTCAGTCACTTGGCCAACTTGGCTGAAGACCGCCATCACATCCGCCGTCGTGCCGTGCATGAGCGTGCGGGCGACACCCAGGAAGGCAGCATTGAGGTGGCCCTCTCGCGCCTGCGCTGGGCTGGCATCCCGCCCAAGACCATTTCACAAACTCTAGCGGGCAGCTACGTGGCCCCGGTGCTGACAGCTCACCCCACTGAAGTGCAGCGCAAGAGCATTCTGGACGCCGAGCGTGACATTGCCCAGTTGCTGGCGGCGCGTGACGACATTCGCGTGCGTGCCCAGCTCTACAACACCGCCAAAGACGCGCTGACCCCGCGCGAGCTGGCTGCCAATGAGGCGCAGCTGCGCGCCCGTGTCACGCAGCTGTGGCAAACACGGCTGCTGCGCTACAGCAAGCTCACCGTGGCGGATGAGATTGAAAACGCTCTGAGCTACTACGAGGCAACGTTCCTGCGCGAGATCCCCAAAATCTACGCCGACCTGGAAGCCGAGCTGGGTCAGTACCCCGTGCACAGCTTTCTGCGCATGGGCCAGTGGATTGGTGGCGACCGCGACGGCAATCCGAATGTGACGGCGCAGACACTGCAATACGCGCTGGCGCGGCAGGCTGAAGTGGCGCTACGGCACTACCTGACTGAAGTGCACTACCTGGGGGGCGAGCTGTCCTTGTCTGCCCGCCTGGTCAACGTGTCGCCCGAGATGGAGGCCCTGGCCCAGAGGTCTCCTGACACCAGCGAGCACCGGGTGGATGAGCCGTACCGCCGTGCCTTGACGGGTATCTACGCACGTCTGGCGGCTTCGTTGAAAGAACTGACCGGTGGCGAGGCTGCACGGCATGCGGTGGCTCCGCAAAACCCCTACGCCAGCCCGGACGAGTTCCTCGCAGACCTGCGCGTGATCGAGGCATCGCTCAAGGCCCACCATGGCGAGGCGCTGGCGGCAGAGCGCCTGCATCCCCTGATCCGCGCCGTGCAGGTGTTTGGCTTCCATCTGGCCACGGTGGACTTGCGCCAGAGTTCGGACAAGCATGAGGAAGTGGTGGCCGAGCTGCTGGCCAAGGCGCGAATTGAGCTGCATTACGCCGACTTGCAGGAAGCTGCGAAGCGGGCGCTGCTGATCAAACTGCTCAATGATGCGCGCCCCTTGCGTGTGGTGGGTGCCGAATACTCGGCCCACGCGCAGGGAGAGCTGGCGATTTTTGAGACAGCCCGCGTGATGCGCGAGCGTTTTGGCCCGGATGCCATTCGCCACTACATCATCAGCCACACCGAAACAGTGAGCGACCTGCTGGAGGTGTTGCTGCTGCAAAAAGAAGTGGGGCTGATGAATGGCACGCTGGACGCTGAATCGCGCAACCACCTGATCGTGGTGCCGCTGTTTGAAACCATTGAAGACTTGCGCAACGCCGCACCCATCATGCGTGAGTTCTATGCGTTGCCTGGCGTTGCAGCCCTGGTGCAGCGCAGCGGTGGCGAGCAGGACATCATGCTGGGCTACAGCGACAGCAACAAGGACGGTGGCATCTTCACCAGCAACTGGGAGCTGTATCGCGCCGAGATCGCCCTGGTGGAGCTGTTCGACGAGCTGGCTACCTCGCATGGCATCCAGTTGCGCATGTTCCATGGCCGGGGCGGCACCGTGGGACGCGGCGGTGGCCCCAGCTACCAGGCCATCCTGGCGCAGCCCCCGGGCACCGTGCGCGGGCAGATTCGCCTCACGGAGCAGGGCGAGGTGATCGCCTCCAAATACGCCAACCCCGAGATCGGGCGACGTAACCTGGAAACCCTGGTGGCCGCCACCCTGGAGGCCACGCTGCTGCAGCCCACCAAGCCTGCAACCAAGGCGTTTCTGGAGGCTGCAGCCCAGCTCTCGCTGGCCAGCATGGGGGCCTATCGCGCGCTGGTGTACGAAACCCCTGGTTTCACGGACTATTTTTTCAATTCCACCCCCATCCGCGAGATTGCCGAGCTCAACATTGGCTCGCGCCCTGCATCGCGCAAGGCGAGCCAGAAGATTGAAGACCTGCGCGCCATTCCCTGGGGTTTCAGCTGGGGCCAGTGCCGCCTGACATTGCCCGGCTGGTTCGGCTTTGGCTCGGCGGTGGAAGCCTTTGTCAACGCCGAAGGCAAGGACCCCAAAACCCAGCTCGCCTTGCTGCAGAAGATGTACCGCCAATGGCCGTTCTTCCGCACCCTGCTGTCCAACATGGACATGGTGCTGGCCAAGAGCGATCTGGCGCTGGCCTCACGCTACAGCGAACTGGTCACCGATGCGCGCCTGCGCAAAAAGGTGTTCACTGCGATTGAAGCCGAGTGGCAACGTACCACCGATGCGCTGGCCCGCATCACCGGCGACAAGCAGCGTCTGGCACACAACACGGCCTTGGCTCGGTCCATCAAGCACCGCTTTCCGTACATTGATCCATTGCACCATTTGCAGGTGGAGCTGGTGCGCCGCTGGCGCGCAGGGCAGGGCGATGAGCGGGTCCAGACGGGTATTCATATCTCCATCAACGGTATTGCTGCGGGTCTGCGCAATACGGGCTGATGATCTGGCGCATCGGGGATGCTGGAGGCAACGCCAGCGTCCCTCGTGCGTTGGCGTTCGTCTGAAGCGCGGTGGGCGATAGTCGTCTGCCCCGGCAAGGTCACGGGGCCTCGGAGCGCATGGGCACGCGCTCCTCTGCCGTGCCTTGGTCCCATTTGCTGCGCAGTGCTGCAAAGGCTTCTGCACTGCAGGGGCGCGACCACAGATAACCCTGGGCCTGGGTGGCCCCCATCTCGCACAGCAGGGCGAGTTGCTCCGGAGCTTCCACCCCTTCGGCCACGGTGCGCATGCCCAGGTCAGAGGCCATGCGCACAATGCTTTTGACGATGGTGTGCCCACATCCGTGCTCACCCGCCTTCTGCATGAAGGCCCGGTCGATCTTGAGCGTATGGAAGGGGAACTGGCTCAGGTAGCTGAGCGATGAGTATCCCGTGCCGAAGTCATCCAGGGCGATACGCACCCCCAGCGCGCGCAGGGCGTGCAGTTGCTGCAGTGCGCGCGCAGGGTCTTCAATGAAGACCGACTCGGTAATTTCCAGCTCCAGCCGGTGGGGGGCGAGCCCGGTGGTCAGCAAGGTGGCCTGCACCACGGTGACAAAGTCGGCGTCGCGCAGTTGCAGGGCAGAGACGTTGACCGAGACGTCCAGACCGGCCAGTGCTGGCTGGTGCACGGCGGCTTCGCAGGCCTGTAGCAGCACCCAGGCTCCCAGCGTGTCGATGATGCCCGACTGCTCCGCAATCTGAATGAACTCTGTTGGCGCGATGGCACCGAGTTCGGGGTGCTGCCAGCGCAACAAACCTTCTGCTCCGCAGAGGCGGCCCGTGCTGACGTCGATCTGCGGTTGCCAGTGCAAGCTCATCTCGCGCCGCTGGATGGCCTCGCGCAAGTCATTTTCCAGCCGCGCCTTGCGCTGATTGCGTTCACCCATCTCGGGTGTGTAGGCGACGTAGCGCCCACGGCCCGCGTCCTTGGCGACATAGAGTGCTGTATCGGCCTGCACCAGCAGTCCGTCCACATCGGTGTCACCGGGCTCGAACAGCGCCAGCCCAATGCTGGCACCCATGCGCAGGCGCCGTCCCTCCATGTGCAGTGGTCGGTTCAGGGCCTCGGCCAATATTTGCGCCTGCCGCTGTGCCAGGGCCAGCGGGTAGCTTCCGTCCCGGCTTTGGCGCATCAGCACGGCAAATTCATCACCACCCAGGCGGGCCATGAGGTGTGTGGGGGCAGAGGCGGTTTGCAAACGCTTTGCGATCTCTTGCAACACGGCATCGCCGACCGAATGCCCGAGCGTGTCATTCACCGTCTTGAAATAGTCCAGGTCAATCAGCAGCAAGGCTCCACCGCGCCCCGCCTGCATTTCTTCGGCGATCGCCTGGTGGATGAAAAACCGATTGGCCAGTCCGGTGAGAGAGTCGGTATGGGCCAGCCGCTCCAGCTGTTCTTGCGCTTGCACGATGGAGGTTTTGTCGGCCACCACACCGCGCCATCCCCGGATGTGTCCCCACTCGTCCTTGAAAGGCTTGCCTGTGAAGGCGAGGTGAAAACGCTCTCCATGGATTTCCAGCGCCATGGGCAGCGAGTGAAAGGGGGCTTGCTGATCCAGAATTTTGGAAAACGCATCGTTTTCCCGTACGGCGTGTTGCGCCAGCCATTCGGGCAGAGAGGTGGAGGGGGCGTGCGCTGGAGGCAGGCGCAGCAGGGTGCACAGCCGGGCAGAGGCCTGGGCCAGCATGCCGTTGGTGCGGATTTCCCACAGGGCTTCGTTGGCGCTTTGCTCAAAGTCCCGGAATACCGTGGACAGCAGCTGTTCCTGCCGCACCGCTTCGCTGCGCGAGATGATGAGCGCAGTGGCTTTGCGCCACGACGAAATGGCTCCCACCATGTTGATGGGGGCATAAAACACCATGAGGCCCGCTACGCCCGCCATGATGGGTTCTCCCGCATCCCACAAGGCCCACAGTGCTGCAGCGGTAAAGATGCTGGCATAGCAAAGGCTAGCCCTCGGCAGGGGGCTCAACAGAAAGGTGCCTGCGCTGAGCATGCCTGTGAACAGGGTGGCAATCAGCAGCTGTTGCCCCGATGTGACCGAGGCAAACCAGAACACCGGCAGGCAGGCCCACAGCACCGCGAGGATGCTTGCATGCCATGTGGCGCGCCGCGCGGCACGCCGGGAAGCCGTTTGCAACTGGCGATGTGCGTAATGCCGCCACCGCTGCATGGCCACGCAGGCCGTGGCCAGCATGCAGGTGTACCAGAGGTACAGCCCGATGCTGCGCAAATCCTGCAGAGCCCACAGCATGAGGGAAGCGCTGCCAATGTTGGCGGCCATGGCGTAAGGCGTGAGCCGGATGACGCTCCCGAGATGCTCGCCACGGATCTTGCCTTCCAGCGCCCCTTCGTCCTCATACATGGAACGGATCCCCGCCCAGATCTGCTTGTAGTCCATGAAGATTTCTGAAGTCATTGTTATTTATAGCATATTTAACAAATTAACCAAAATTGAGATGATCAATTAAGCGGGATGAGCCGTTGAGCTCTCTACTGGTGGTCATATCCCGCGCTTTTCAGCCAATGGCCCTTGCCGGGCGTGGCTAGGATGAACACACGTCATCCAGTGTTTTGCCCATGCCCACCGTTTTCATGAATGCATCTCCCTTGAAGCTCCTCCGTGGGCGTGGGCCTGTTTTTCTTGCTGGCCTGATCGCTTCTGTGCTTGCAGTGAGTGGGTGCTCCTCGCTCGACGTGCCGCGGGCTGACAACTACCCGGCGAGCAATCAGAAAAAAGCCCGCGCTGTGCACCATTGGGATGTGCTGGCCGATGACGTGGCAGGTCGCATTGCCGACAAGATCAGGGAATGGCCGCCGGGTGAATACCCCATTCACGTCTCGACGGTGAGCGATGCCAGCTTCAACCAGGGTTTTCGCAAACTGCTCATCACGCGGCTGCTAGATCGTGGCGTAGCGCTTTCCACCCAGCCGGCGGGCGTGCAGTTGGTGGTGGACGCGCAAGTCGTGCAACACCCGGCGCAGACGTTCAACCTCAACCGGGCATCTCTGCCTCTCACCCGACTGGCGATAGGGGTGACGGTGGCGCGTGATCTGGTGCATGCGCCCCCCGCTGCAGCTTCTGTGGCCGGGACTTTGGGGGCCGCTGCATTGCTGGCCGATGCCACCTCGTACCTGACCGAAGGGCCTGCGGCGGGTGGGCCGACACGCACGGAGGTGTTGATTACCACTTCGCTGGAAAACGCAGACCGCTACCTCGCACGCACTGCCGATGTCTACTACATCGAGGACGCGGACGCGGCCCTGTATCTGCCCAAAGAGCCTGCCCCGCCTTCTCAACCCGCGCCTGCGTTGCCGGTGAAGCAGTGGCGCGTGGTTGCGCCCACGGGCAACGTGCCCATGCTTCCTGCCGCGCCGAGTGCAGCCAATGCACCTCTGGCTCCCTGAAGGGGATGCCTGTTTTTCGGATCAGTCACCATGCAACGAAGACGTTTCTTGACCCATACCGCCGCGGCCACGACTGCGTTGGGCGCAGGCTTGCTGCAGGGCTGCAGCAGCTTTTATTACGGTGAGAAGCCTGGGGCCGTGTGGTTTCCCACCAACCTCATCGAAGCCAACCACCGTGCGGCCGATGCGCTGCTGCTGAATGCGCCGCTGGATGGTCAGCATCCCATCATGGTGGCGACGCTGGTCAATGTGGACAGGCTCACCGAGTCGTCACGCCTGGGGCGCATTTTTTCGGAGCAGATTGCGGGGCGCCTGGTTCAGCGCGGTCTCAAGGTGGTTGAGCTGAAACTGCGCGACAGCGTGGCCCTGCAGAGGGACCAAGGGGAGTTGCTGCTTTCACGCGAGGTGCGCGAAGTCAGCCAGAGCCACGATGCCCAGGCGGTGGTGGTCGGCACCTATGCGGCGTCAGCCACGGCGCTGTACATCAGTCTGAAGCTGGTGACGCCAACGGGCAATGCCGTGGTGGCAGCACACGACTATTCAGTGCCCATGGAAGACAACGTGCGGGTATTGCTGGCCAACGGCATGCTGCGTTACTGACGTTGAAGTTGACGTGGGCGTGGGCGTGGGCGTGGGCGTGGGCGTGGGCGTGGGCGTGGGCGTGGGCGTGTTGATCCTGATGGTCTAGCTTCCAACCAAGAGCATCGTGGGTGCGCGTATTGCTGCTATCAAAAAATAGCTGCCTGCGCTTGATACATAAGCGCAGGCAGCTATTTTTTATCTCATTGATGTCAGTGCAATATCAGTGCAGCATCAGCGCGCCAGCCGTCTTGCTCTTGCCTGCACGGGCGGGTGGATTGCACAGGCCGCAGGTGAAATGCCGGTTCTCATACAGCTCGGTCACAAACTGACCACCGCACTGGCTGCATTTGGTGCGGGTGAGCATGCCTGCGTCCACAAACTTCACCAGACGCCATGCACGGGTGAAAGACAGCAGGGGTTCAATCTCGGCTGTGGCCACTTGCTCGTTGTACAGACGGTAGGCCTTGGTCAGCAGTTCCACCGAATCCAGATCCACACCTTTGGAGAGGTATTCGTAGATGTTCAGGAACAGGGAGCTGTGGATGTTTTCCTGCCAGGTGAGGAACCAGTCGGTAGAAAAGGGCAGTTGGCCCTTGGAGGGCGACTTGCCTGCAATCTCCTTGTACAGGCGGATGAGGCGCTCGTAGGACAGAGTGGTCTCAGATTCCAGCACCTGCATGCGTGCGCCCATCTGGATGAGCATGGCAGCGCGTTCGATCTGCTTGGATTCGTTCAGGACGCTTTTGACGGATGCGGCAGGTGTGGACATGGCGGGCTTTCGGGGAATGCAGGGCTGCTGGGGCTGGGCGTGTGAGGCTTACAGAACTTCCGACACGCGGCTGGCCATCAGGATGTTGGCGTGCAAGGTGTTGGTCGCCTCGTTGCCCACCTTCTTGGCGGTGTGGTTGGTCAGCAAGCTCCACACCAGGTTGTCGTCCACGCGGAAGCTGCAAAGAAGCGTGTTTCTGGAGGCCAGTTTCAGCACTTGGGCGGCTGACAGCGAGGCCAGAATATCGGCAGCCTCTTCGTTCAATCCCAAGCGGAACACGGCTTCGGCCTTGTCCTGGCGAATCAGGTTCTGGGCCAGCATCAGGTAAGTGAGGTTGGCTTCGCGGATTTCAGCGAGGATTTGTTCGTTGGTCATGGCGGCTTCCTTTTTCCATTACCGGGTCTTGCGTTGCATGCGGTTGCATGTTTTGCGTGATCCGTTGAAATGGATTGTGAAACCGGGCCATTCAAAAATTAAGTCCCTGTTTTGCTGTGCTGAATGTCTGGTTTTGACGGGGTGTTTGTAGGAATTTGCCTTACACGCCTACAAGGCTTTGACCTGCTTTTCCCTGTGTGCAGGTGCTGCAACAAACCGTTTCAACCGTAAAGGCTGTGCAGGAGCCCGACAAATAAATTTTCGGTCGATGGGGCTGCCGGAGAGTGCAAGTGCAGCCATTTCCACCGTGCCCTTGCGCCATCCGACGTGTTCATGCCGCCTTTTTTGCGGTGTTCTTTGCCATCTTCTTGGGCGATATGCCGCAAGAGCCTGATCTCAGCACTGTCAGCGCGCTTGGGCTTGCTGGCATCAGCCCCGCTCTACCGGGCGGCTAGGGTCGCTGCACCATTCGCTCCAGCTTCCGGCAAACAGCCCGGTCTGGCCCAGGCCTGCCACTTCCATCGCCAGCACATTGGGCACGGCGCTGACACCGCTTCCGCACTGGTGCACAACGGATTGCGCTGGGCGGCCTGCGAGCAGCGTTTCAAACTCGGCACGCAGCACCGCCGCAGGCTTGAAGCGTCCATCCGCTCCCAGGTTGTCGCCGAAAGGCCGGTTCAGCGCGCCGGGGATATGGCCCGCTACGGGGTCAAGGGGCTCCACTTCGCCTCGGTACCGTGGGGCTCCGCGGGCATCCACCACGGTCTGCTGGGGCTGCTGCAGATTGCGCAGCACCTCAGTGGCAGTGACCAGACGCCGCAGGGGCGGGTGAAGGGTGAAATTGCTCTGGAAGTGAGAGGGCTCGTCACCCGCAGCGACGGCACCACCTGCGGTCTGCCAGGCTTGCAGGCCCCCGTCCAGTACGGCCACGGCCTCGTGTCCTGCCCACTTGAGCATCCACCACAGCCTGCCGCAGTAATTGGCTCCGTTGCGGTCATACACCACGGCCTGCATGTCGTTGGCAAACCCTACGCTCGACAGCCACATGGCAAACCGTTCGCGGCTGGGCAGGGGGTGTCGGCCTCCGGATGCGGGCTGGTCAGCCTCTTGCGCGACCAGGGTGCCGTGTGCGCCGGGCGCGCCGTGCTTGGCACTCAGGTTCTTGTCCAGGTCGGCATACACAGCGCCGGGTATGTGTGCCTGGGCGTAGTGTTGTGCTCCTGCAGAGGGCTGGGTCAGTTCAAAACTGCAGTCGAACACCATGAGCGGTCGGCCGCTTTGCATCAGCTGCTGCAGTTCTGTCGCTGAAATGAGAGTGGTGTAGGTCATGTTCAAAACTCCTGCAATGCTGTGTTCGGGCCGCAAACGCTGGGGCAGCCGGGTTTGTGGGGTGGCAGATCAGTGCTCTTCCGCAGGGCTGTCGGGTGCGGCACGTGCGCGTAGCACCGTGGCCACGATGCCGCTGCCCACAATCAGCACCATGCCGATCCAGCCCACCCACGGGATCTGGTCGTTGAAGAGCACCACGCTGTAGATCGCTGCGAACACGATGCCTGAGTATTGCAGGTTGGCCACCACCAGCGTGCCGCGTGAAGTTTTGGCCGTGGCGTAGGCGCGTGTCATGCACAGCTGCCCCCCGGCGGCCAGTATGCCGATGGGCAGCAGCCACAGGGCGGGCCAGCCGGGCCATTCTGATGCGCCGGTGAACAGCATCGCAATGCCGCCCGCCACTGCAGAGCCCACGGCAAAGTAAAACACGGTGCGCGATTCGGGCTCACCCAGCCGCGACAGCGCCATCACCTGCATGTAGGCAAACGCAGCCGTCATGCCAGACATCAGCCCGATCAGTCCGGCAAATGCCTGGTTCTGGTCCAGACTGGGGCGCAGCATCATCACCACGCCTACGAAGCCGGTCAGCACCGTGACCACCAGCGAACCTTGAAACGCAGGTCGGGGCGTTGCCGCGGAGGGACGCCATGCAATCAGCGCACCACCCACCAAAAAGGCGGCAATCCACACACTGCTCATGTAGTTGAGCGTCATGGCGGTGGCTAGCGGCAGTTGGCCAATGGCGTAGAACCAAGCCCCCAGCGAGGCTACGCCGACCAGGCTGCGCCATGCATGCATGCCGGGGTAGCGGGTTGCCAGTGAAACACCTTGTGTGCGCGTGAGCAGCCAGAGAATGGCAATACCGATGAAGCCGCGGTAGCACACCAGCTCGGCCGCATTGAAGTGGGCCGACGCCATCTTGACGCACACCCCCATGCTGGCAAACAGAAAAGCCGCCAACACCATCCAGAGGGCTTGCATGGAATGTGAAACCTGTTGAGTAGGGTTGAAATAAAAATAGCTGCCAGCGCAGGAATGACTTGCGCTGGCAGCTATTCTAATGAGAGCAAATTTGCAGCGTCTGGTCTATTGGCGCTGTTTTGCCATCGTATTCGGAGCTTTGTAGGCCTGGTCGGCTGTCTCAACCCTTGGGGCAGGCATCGCCCATGGTCTGGCGATACCACTCATGGAAGTGCTGCATGCCGTCTTCCATGGGGCTCTGGTAGGGGCCCACCTCGTTGTCACCACGCTCGAAAAGGGCTTTGCGGCCCGCATCCATGCGCTCGCCAATCTCGTCGTCTTCGATGCAGGTTTCCATGTAGGCGGCCTTTTGCGCCTCCACGAATTCGCGCTCGAAGGCCGCGATCTCTTCAGGGTAGTAGAACTCCACCATGTTCAGCGTCTTGGTCGTGCTGATGGGGTGCAGCGTGGACACCGTGAGCACGTGGGGGTACCACTCGATCATGATGTGCGGGTACAGCGTGAGCCAGATCGCGCCATGCTTGGGCGGCTCTCCGTTGCGGTAGGCCAGCAAGGCTTCGTGCCAGCGCTCGTACACGGGGCTGCCTGCCTTGCCCAGCCGGTTGGCTACGCCTACGGTCTGCACCGAGTAGTTCTTGCCAAACTCCCAGCGCAGGTCGTCGCAGGTGACAAAGCTGCCAAGGCCTGGGTGGAAAGGCCCGACGTGGTAGTCCTCGAGATAGACCTCGATGAAGGTCTTCCAGTTGTAGTTGCACTCGTGCAATTCCACATGGTCCAGCACGTAGCCTTCAAAGTCCAGATCAGCGCGCGGGCCCATCTGTGCCAAGTCTGCTGCCACGTCGTAGCCGTTGTCCTCAAACAGCAGACCATTCCACTCGCGCAACTTGTAGTTGTTGAGGTTCAGGCAGGGGTCGTGTGCGAAGTGGGGCGCTCCCAGCAACTCGCCCTTGGGGCTGTAGGTCCACCGGTGCAGCGGGCAGACGATGTTGCCCCCGGCATGGCCCTTGCCCTGGCCTTGCAGCGAACCCTTGCCCTTGAGCATGATGGCCTGGCGATGCCGGCAGATGTTGGATACGAGCTCCACCCCGCCCTGGGCATTGCGTACCAAGGCACGGCCTTCGCCTTCCTGGGGCAGGGCGTAGTAGTCGCCCGCGTTGGGTACAGAGAGTTGGTGCCCCACATAGCGGGGCCCGCGCTGGAAGATGGTCTCCAGCTCGCGCTGGAACAGCGCTTCGTCAAAGTAGCTTGAAACTGGTAGTTGGCTTGCAGCCTGCTGCAGTTGAAGACTTAAATCAGACATGGGTGACCTGACCTAAAGACTCCCCACAGGGAGGTGCGCTGGGGCGCATGAAAAAACGAAACCGGCCGAGCAAAGTACCCACAGCCGGTTCGACGAAAGAATGGGATTATAGATGGTGGGGTTATTCCCGCACCCCCCTTACGTGTATTGAGAATTGATCGAAAGCAGACTTTGTCCAGTTTGCAAGCTCAAGGGATGGACCCGGTCTGGCCGAGTCAACGTCCGCTGACAGGCAAATGACTTAGCAGATCAAGGGGTGCGCCTAAAATCTCGCGTTTTAATCTGCGCCCGCCGCTCCTTCGCCCATGCCCAAGGCTTCCCCGAAAACAGACACTCCCGATGAACCAGTGAGCTACGAAGCCGCACTGGAAGAGCTGGAGCAACTGGTTGGCCGCATTGAATCGGGGCAGATGCCCCTGGACCAGATGCTGGCAGGCTACCAGCGTGGCGCGGCGCTGCTCGCCTTTTGCCGCAAGCGGCTGGATGCCGTACAGGACCAGATCAAGATTCTGGATGAAGGCACTTTGCAGACATGGGGGCAGGAATGAACGCCATTCTGTCTTCGGATACTTCGATGAACGGTGCATGGGATCTGTCCGCCTGGAGCCGTGAACACCTCGACCGCGTTGAACAAGCCTTGTCGCGCTGGGTGGGGCTGGACGCCCCCGCCGGTCTGGGCGATGCCATGCGCTATGCCGTGCTGGATGGCGGCAAGCGCCTTCGCCCCTTGCTCGTCATGGCCGCTTACGGGGCTGCACTGAGCGCCGCTGACCGCTCCCTTAGCCCCGAGCAGCGTGCCGGTGCAAACGATGCGGCCTTGCGTGCGGCCTGTGCGGTGGAGCTGATCCACGCCTACTCGCTGGTTCACGACGATATGCCTTGTATGGACAACGACGTGCTGCGCCGGGGCAAACCCACCGTGCACGTCAAGTTCGGAGAAGCCCAGGCGCTGCTGGCGGGTGATGCCTTGCAGGCCTTTGCCTTTGAGTTGCTGACGCCCGATTGCGAAAATATTTCCCCACTGGTGCAGGCCACCCTGTGCCGCCAGTTGGCCCACGCAGCGGGCTCTGCGGGCATGGCGGGCGGGCAGGCGATTGACCTGGCCAGCGTGGGGTTGGCACTGACCGAAGATCAGCTACGGCAGATGCACCGCCTGAAGACGGGAGCCCTGCTGGAGGGCAGCGTGCTGATGGGGGCGACCTGCGCTGGCGTGCAGCCTCAGGCGCGCGCGGCCTTGCAGGCCTACGGAGCCACCGTGGGGCTGGCTTTCCAGGTGGTGGACGATATTCTGGACGTCATTGCCGACTCTGCCACCTTGGGCAAGACGGCGGGCAAGGACGCCGCTTGCGACAAGCCCACCTATGTCTCGCTGCTGGGGTTGGAGCCTGCACAGGCCTATGCGAAAAGCTTGCTGGCGCAGGCCCATGCAGCCCTGGCCTCCAGCGGTTTGCCTGATACCCGTGCCCTGGCGGGCTTGGCCGATATGGTGGTCAGCCGTTCGCATTGAGGCCGCTTTGCGGTGGGTTGATGTGACGGCGTCGTTCGCTGCGGCCCTTGTTATCGATATATGTGTTGAAACAGCCTCCTGCGCTTGACTAGAAAGCGCAGGCAGCTATCAAAAGAATAGTAAATGGCCACGAATTCCTTTCCCCTGCTGCAAACCATCAACGATCCGGCAGATGTGCGCAAGCTCTCAAGAGCTGACCTGAAGGTGCTGGCCACTGAGCTGCGTGGCTTCGTGCTGGAAAGCGTTTCCCAAACGGGCGGGCACCTCAGCTCCAACCTGGGTACCGTGGAACTCACGATTGCCCTGCACCATGTGTTCCACACGCCGGACGACCGCCTGGTGTGGGATGTGGGCCACCAGACTTATCCGCACAAGATCCTGACGGGTCGGCGTGACCGCATGCCCACCCTGCGCCAGCTCGGCGGGCTCTCGGGGTTTCCTCAGCGTGCTGAAAGCCCTTACGACACTTTTGGCACTGCGCACTCCAGCACCAGCATCTCTGCGGCACTGGGCATGGCCCTTGCGTCCCAGCGCAAAGGGGAAGACCGCCACGCCGTTGCCATCATTGGTGACGGAGCCATGACCGCAGGGATGGCGTTTGAGGCGCTGAACAACGCGGGGGTGACTGACACCAACCTGCTGGTGATCCTGAACGACAACGACATGAGCATCAGCCCGCCCGTGGGTGCGCTGAACCGGTATCTGGCTCAACTGATGAGCGGGCAGTTCTATGCCAAGGCCCGCGATGTGGGCAAGAGTGTGCTCAAAAACGCGCCCCCGCTGCTGGAGCTGGCCAAGCGCCTGGAGCAGCAGGCCAAGGGCATGGTGGTGCCTGCCACGCTGTTTGAAAAGTTTGGCTTCAACTACATCGGCCCCATCGACGGGCATGACCTGGATTCGCTCATCCCGACGCTGGAGAACATCAAGAGCCTCAAGGGCCCGCAGTTCCTGCACGTGGTCACCAAAAAGGGCCAGGGCTACAAGCTGGCAGAGGCGGACCCCGTGGCCTATCACGGCCCCGGCAAGTTTGATCCGGCCGTGGGGCTGGTCAAGGCTGCGGGCGTGCCCAAGCAGACCTTCACGCAGGTGTTCGGCCAATGGCTGTGCGACATGGCTGCGCAGGACGAGCGGCTGGTCGGCATCACGCCTGCCATGCGCGAAGGCTCGGGCATGGTGGAGTTTGAAAAGCGCTTTCCCACCCGGTATTACGACGTGGGTATTGCCGAGCAGCATGCGGTGACGTTCGCGGCGGGCATGGCCTGCGAAGGCGTGAAGCCGGTGGTGGCCATCTATTCCACCTTTTTGCAGCGCGCCTACGACCAGCTCATCCACGACGTGGCCTTGCAGAACCTGCCCGTGGTCTTCGCCCTGGACCGTGCCGGGCTGGTGGGGGCAGATGGTGCTACGCACGCGGGTGCCTACGACATTCCGTTTGTACGCTGCATTCCCAATATGAGCATGGCCTGCCCGGCGGACGAGCGTGAAACACGCCAGCTCCTGTCTACGGCATTTGAGCAGAACCACCCCGTGGCAGTGCGCTACCCACGCGGCAGTGGCGCTGGCGTAACACCCCTGCCCACGCTGGAAGGGTTGCCTTTTGGCAAGGGCGAAATCCGGCGTGAGCGCACAGGTGGGGCCACAGGGCAGGACAACAAGCCCCGCATCGCCATCCTCGCGTTTGGCACCTTGCTTTACCCCGCGCTGCAGGCTGCCGAAGTGCTCGACGCCACGGTTGCCAACATGCGCTGGGCCAAGCCGCTGGATGTGGAACTGCTGCTGGACATCGCGTCTCGCCACGACGCGCTTGTGACGCTGGAAGAGGGAGCCATCATGGGCGGCGCGGGCAGTGCCGTGACTGAGGCGCTGCACGCTGCAGGCGTCACTCTGCCCGTGCTTCAGCTCGGGCTGCCCGATGTCTTTATTGAGCATGGTGACCCCGCCAAATTGCTCTCGTTGCAGGGACTGGATGCTGAAGGGATTCAGGCCGCTATTTCCAAGCGGTTTCTCTGAACCTGAAACTTGCTGTTTGTGATGCCGTGGTGCGTTGAGTGCCACGGCATTTTTCATGGCGGAACAAGGTGTCTGGCGCGTGCTGTGGGATGCCCTGCATGGTGGATGCGATGCATGCTTGCAGAAGCCTGAATTCGTCATACAACACAGGCTTTTTCGCGGGAAAACCCCCAAGGGTGGGGGTGGGCATATTCCTACAATGGGTCCGGCTGAAACAAGTCCTCGGCACAGCTGCGTACAACGCAGGGGTGCTGGGTTTTGCAATCAAATATCGGAGAGAACCTCATGGATCGTCGTTCCATCATCAAGCACGCAGGGATTGCCAGCGTGCTGGCAGCAGGTGTTGCACCCGCCGTCCACGCCCAGGCCGCCGTTCGCTGGCGTCTGGCATCCAGCTTTCCCAAGTCGCTGGACACCATCTATGGCGGTGCTGATGTTTTCGCCAAGGCCGTCAAGGCCATGTCCGGTGGCAAGTTTGAAATCTCCGTGCATGCCGGCGGCGAGCTGATGCCTCCCTTTGGCGTGGTGGATGGCGTGCAGCAAGGCACCGTGGAAATGTGCCACTCCGTGCCTTACTACTTCTACGGCAAGAACCCCGCATTCGCGCTGGGCTCGGCCATTCCTTTCGGCTTCAATGCCCGTCAGATGGACGCGTGGATGCTGCACGGCGGCGGCCGCAAGCTCATGAACGAGTTCTACGGCGGCTACAACATGGTTAGCTTTGCGGGTGGTAACACCGGTACGCAGATGGGTGGCTGGTTCCGCAAGGAAATCAAGACGCCTGCAGACTTCAAGGGCCTGAAAATGCGCCTGGGCGGCGGCCTGGTGGGTGAAGTGATGCAGAAGCTGGGTGCAGTGCCACAAAGCATCCCTGGCGGCGAAATCTACCAGTCGCTGGAGAAGGGCACGATCGACGCTGCAGAGTGGATTGGTCCTTACGATGATCAGAAGCTCGGCTTCAACAAGGTGGCTCCTTTCTACTACTACCCTGGCTGGTGGGAAGGCGGTCCTGAGGTGGACTTCTTCATCAACAAGAAGGCATTTGAAGGCCTGTCGTCCGAGTTCCAGGCCATCATCGAAGCTGCTGCTGCCGTTGCTCACAACGACATGCTGGCCAAGTACGACGCACTGAACCCCACAGCGCTGAAGCAACTGGTGGCCGCCAAGACCAAGGTGCTGCCGTTCTCGCAAGCCGTCATGGATGCATCCTTCAAGGCTTCCATGGAAGTGTTCGCAGAGAACGATGCCAAGAGCCCAGAGTGGAAGAAGATCTACGCCGCCATGCGCTCCTTCCAGCGTGACCAGATCCTCTGGTTCCGCTTTGCGGAAGCACGTTACGACACCTTCATGTCTTCGCAAAAGATCTGACGGTTTTGCACTGCAGCGGGGCTCAGACTCCGCTGCGTTGCCTCTTTCAACCCACCGGCGTGCTCATGCCGGTGGGTTTTTTCTTGTCTGCTTACGTCAGTGTGTCCAGCTTTTGAATTGAGCAGGGAGCCGCAGGCTGAGACACTGTGCTTTGGGTGCTTTGGGTGCTTTGGGTGCTTTGGGGGCTTTGGGGGGCCTTGGTGATGAGGTTTTCTGTGCCCCCAATGTTCAGGGGCCGCAGGTGGGCGCCCGTTGCGCCGTATGTTTCTGGCATAGGTCGGCATCATCTCCTTTACCTCATCGTCAGACCGCTCTTCCGGGTCTGATATCCCGCTTCGCAGGGGGTAAAAAAGAAACCCCAGCAGGTTCACACCTGCTGGGGCTGGAAGAGTTGCTGGGGGGGGCTGCAGGCCCCCTTTTGCTCTCTTACTTTTTCTCTTGCTCCAGAGAGTCCTGCAGCGCCTTCAGCGGGTCATCTGCGGGGGCAGAGGCAGGTTGGTCTGTTCCCGTAGCGCCTTCCATGCCTGCGGTGGGGTCAGGTGTTTCAGGCATCGCATCAGGCATGGCAGCTTCCATTTCCATGCGTACCTTGTCCAGGTCATACACCTCGGCCTTGTCAAGCCCGCTGGAGACGATGCCGGGGAACGCAATCACCAGGCCCACCATGCTCAGCTGGATGATCAGGAAGGGAATGGCACCCCAGTAGATTTGCGGTGTGGTCACCGGGGCAATCATCTTCTTGGTGACCTTGTCCATGTATTCCTTGGCTGGTGCGACGCTGCGCAGGTAGAACAACGCGAAGCCGAAGGGCGGGTGCATGAACGATGTCTGCATGTTGATGGCCAGGAGCACGCCGAACCAGATCAGGTCAATGCCGAGCTTGTTTGCCACGGGGGCCAGCAGGGGCACCACGATGAACGACAACTCAAAGAAGTCCAGGAAGAACGCCAGGAAGAACACCATGATGTTCACGACGATCAGGAAGCCCAGCTGGCCGCCTGGCAGTGCGGACAGCAGATGCTCAACCCACAGCGGGCCATCCACGCCCTGGAAGGTCAGGCCAAAGATGGTGGCGCCCACCAGAATGAACACGACAAAGCACGAAAGCTTGGTGGTGGTGTGCACGGCCTGTGTCAGCAGGCTCATGTTCAGTCGGCCACGCGAGATGGCCATGATCGTTGCACCCAGGGCTCCCATGGCGCCACCTTCGGTAGGAGTTGCAACACCCAGGAAGATGGTACCCAGCACCAGGAAGATCAGCAGCAGCGGAGGAATCAGCACAAAGGTCACGCGCTCAGCCACGCGCGACAGCAGGCCCAGACGTGTGATCTTGTTGATACTGGCAACCACAAAGGCCAATGCCACGCCAAAGCACATGGAGACGACGATGGTCTCATCCAGGGCCACGGTTTCCACCGTTTCGCCAGACCACCAGGTGTGCAGCGTTGCCATGTTCTTGCCAACGTACACGGAGGCGGCGGTACAGATCGCTGTGAGCGCCAACAGGGACGGCAATCCATTCTTGCCGTTGTCTTCACGCAGTGTGCGTGCTTCAGGGGGCAGTGCGGGCACCCATTGGGGCTTGAAGACGGCCAGCAGGATGACATACAGAGCATAGAAGCCTGTGAGCATCAGGCCGGGCACAAAAGCGCCCTTGTACATGTCACCCACGCTACGGCCCAGCTGGTCGGCAATGATGATCAGAACCAGGGAAGGCGGAATGATCTGGGCCAGCGTGCCAGAAGCTGCAATCACACCGGCAGCGAGACGGCGGTCATACCCGTACCGCAACATGATGGGCAAGGAAATCAGGCCCATCGAAATCACGGAAGCAGCGACCACGCCAGTCGTTGCCGCCAGCAGCGCGCCCACGAAGATCACGGCCAGCGCCAGACCGCCGCGAATGGGGCCAAACAGCTGGCCGATGGTGTCCAGCAGATCTTCGGCCATGCCGCTGCGCTCCAGGATCAGCCCCATGAGCGTGAAGAACGGAATGGCCAGCAGCGTGTCGTTCTGCATGATCCCGAAGATCCGAAGCGGAACGGCTTGTAAAAGGGCTTCAGGCAGTACGTTCAGTTCAATCCCGATAAAGGCAAAGAATAGGCCGCAGGCACCGAGGCTGAATGCCACCGGGAAACCCACCAGCAAGAAGCAGATGAGCCCCGCAAACATGATGGGGGCGAGGTTGTGCGCAATGAATTCCATGGTGTGTGTCTCCCCGCTCAGTGTGTCTGCGCCTTACCGTTACCCTTGGCCGCCTCGGCCAGGTTGCGGATGGACTCAGCCAGTTCTTCTTCTGCGGTTTTCTCAGCCTTCTTGGCCGTGGGGTCTTCAATCAAGCCCTTCAAAAACGCGACGCGCTTGATCAGTTCTGACACGCCTTGCAGCCACAGCAATGCAAAGCCCAGCGGCATCATGAGATAGACGGGCCAGCGGATCAGGCCACCGGCGTTGCTCGACATTTCACCGGAGACAAAGGCACGTGTGAAGAACGGAATGCCGTACCACAGCACCGCGAAGCACATGGGGGTCAGAAAGACGATGTAGCCAAACACGTCAATCCAGATCTGGGTGCGCTTGGAAAAGCGGCTGGACACGACGTCCACCTTGACGTGTTCGCCCTGCAGCAGCGTGTAGCCCGCAGCCAGCAAAAAGGACGCTGCAAACAGGTACCACTGCACTTCCAGAAATGCGTTGGAACTGGTGTTGAACACCTTGCGAACCACCGCGTTCAGACCGCTGATGATGGTGGAGGCCAGGATCAGCCAGACCACGTATTTACCGATCTGGCCACTGAGCCAGTCGATCCCCCTTGATAGCTTCAATAGAGCCTGCATGGTGTCTCCAGTAAAAAGGCTTTTTTCCCCGCATGCGCCAGAGCACGGCCCGGTGGGGCGTGGTGGCGCACGAACTCTTGTAACGGCGCGATTCTACGGAGCACTCTAAGCCGACCCTGACAGCTGCGTGACGGTGTTATCCCTATGTGTAGACTCGATCTTTAGCTATAAAAAATGTAGCAATTAGGGTTTCTTCCTAGGCGCTGAAGCCCGTTTGGGACGGGCAAATTGCCACCATGGCAGCACGCTGCTCATGGCCAGCACCTCGCCGCTGTGCATGGGGGTGTAGCCGGGCAATTGGCTCATGTGGTGTTGCCAGGCAGGCGTCAGCAGCAGCTCGCGCAGTGCGCGGGTGGCGGGCTGGTCCAGGCTCGATTTCAGGCAGGCCAGGTGGTAGCGTTCGTTGACCAGCGGCACAAAATCCAACCCCCGCGCTCGCGCCGCCATTTCAATACCCAGCCCTGCATCTGCCGCACCTGCAGCCACGGCCTGGGCCACTGCCGCGTGGGAGGGTTCATCGCGCTCAAAGCCTGCAATGTGCTGCCCCGTCAAACCCGACAGGGCCAGAAGGTCCTCCAGCAGTACACGGGTGCCGCTGCCCAGCGGGCGGTTCACAAACCGGGCACCCGTGCGGGCCACATCAGCCAGGGTATGCAGCTCCAGCGGGTTGCCCTTGGCCACGATCAGGCCCTGGGTGCGCTGGGCAAATCCAATGATCTTGTGCAGACCGGGCTGCAGCAGCGGCTTGTAGGTGCGCGCTGCCAGAGAGCTGGATGCGGGTTGCTCCAGTGTGTGAAAGCCCGCCAGCGTGCAGCGGCCCTCGTTCAGTGCGCGAATGGCGTCCACGCTGCCTGTGAAGCGGATGTCCAGGTGCAATGCCCCGGATGCGCCCGGGGTGGCCGCGTGCGCCCGCAGCGTGGCGAGCGCGTCATCGTGGCTGGCGTACAGGGTCAGCACATGGGCGCTGTCATCAAAGGCCACGGCAAAGGCACGCTCCAGGTCGGCATGCAGGGCGGCAATTTGTGGAGCAAGACGGGCCTGCGCCTGGCGTTCGGCCCACAGCAGCTTGGTGCCGAATTCACTGAGCTGGGCGGACTGCCCTTTGCCCCAGATGATCAGCTCGCCACCCAGCTGCTCTTCCCAGCGCTTGAGTGCGCCCCACACGTGGCGGTAAGACAGGTCCAGCACCCGGGCTGCTCCGGAGATGGAGCCTTGCTGGACGATGGCTTCCAGCATTTCGGGCAAGGGGTTGCGGATTTTGGCGTCGCCAGCATCGCGGCTGAGCGTGTAGTGAAGTTGGATCCTATGCACAGGATTTCATATCGCTGGAGATTGTCTGGGTGCATACGATAGTCGAATCCATGTCTACCCTCACCGAAAGCGCGAGTACAGCGCTGCAACTCACTTTCTCCGCCGATCCTGCTCTCTGGACCATCGTTGGCCGCTCCCTCTCTGTCAGTGCCACGGCCTGCGCACTCGCCTGTGGCGCGGGGCTGATGCTGGGTGCTTGGCTGGGCGTAGCCCGCTTTGCGGGGCGTGGGGCGGTGCTGGCGGTGCTCAATACCCTGCTGGCTGTCCCCTCGGTCGTGGTGGGGCTGGTGGTGTACCTGCTGCTCTCGCGCAGCGGCCCGCTGGGTAGCTGGGGCTGGCTCTTCAGCTTCAAGGCCATGGTGCTGGCCCAGGCGATTCTGGTGTTGCCCGTGGCCACGGCTCTGACGCGGCAGGTGGTGGAGGATGCCGATCGGGCCCACGGCGAGCAGCTGCAGTCCTTGGGGGCATCGCCCCTGTTGCTCAGCCTGATGCTGGCCTGGGACGAGCGCTATGCCTTGCTCACCGTGCTGCTGGCGTCTTTTGGCCGCGCCATCTCCGAGGTGGGGGCGGTGATGATCGTGGGCGGCAACATCGATGGATTCACCCGTGTGATGACCACTGCCATTGCGCTGGAGACCAGCAAGGGCGACCTGCCCCTCGCGCTGGCGCTGGGCATGGTGCTGCTGGCGGTGGTGCTGGCGCTGAATGTGGTGATTGCGCTGCTGCGGCGCTGGCGGGAGAAGGTGGACGGAGCGGCTGCAGGCCTGCCTGTTGGGGTGGCCGCATGACTGCGTTGCAAAAGGCTGCTGGTGCGGCTGGCGTGGCCCCGATCATGGATTTGCAGGATGTAGATGTGCGCTTTGGGCGCGTGCACGCACTGGCCGGGGTGAGCTTGCGCATCCATCCGGGCGAGCGTGTGGCCCTGGTGGGCGCCAACGGCAGCGGCAAAAGCACCTTGCTGCGGGTGTTGAATGGCTTGGTGGCTCCCAGCGCAGGTCGTCATGTGACGGCACCCACCGCGCGGCAGGCCATGCTTTTCCAGCGCCCGCACATGCTGCGCACCAGTGCTCAGAACAATGTGGCCCTCGGGTTGTGGTTGCGGGGGCATCGTTGGTCGCAGGCCCGCATGCTGGCCCTCGATGCTTTGCAACGGGTGGGGCTGGAGGCTGTGGCCCAGCAAAACGCGCGCACCTTGTCTGGCGGCCAGCAGCAGCGGGTGGCCCTTGCCCGGGCCTGGGCCCTGCAGCCCGCTGCCCTTTTGCTGGATGAGCCCACCTCCAGCCTGGACCCCCACGCCAAGCGCGAGGTGGAGGCGCTGATGGCGGAGTTTGCGGGCCACCGCGCAGGTGAGGGTGATGGCGCTCAGCCCGTGACCATGGTGTTCAGCAGCCACAACCTGGGTCAGGTCAAGCGGCTGGCCAGTCGCGTCGTGTACCTCGAACACGGCCGTCTGGTGGCGGATTTGCCGGTGCACGATTTTTTCAACGGTCCCCTGCCGGAGGCCGCACGTTTGTTTGTCAAAGGAGAACTGGTATGAACGGTTTGGAACAATTTTGGGCTCTAAAGCCCGTCCATAAAGCGGTGGCAGCTATTATTTTGATAGCTTCTGGCGCGGCTTCTGCCCAGTCCATCACGATGGCCTCGACCACTTCTACCGAGCAGTCCGGGCTGTTTTCGTATCTGCTGCCAGAGTTCAAGAAGGCCAGTGGTCTGGATGTCAAGGTGGTGGCCTTGGGCACTGGGCAGGCGCTCGACACGGCTCGTCGTGGTGATGCGGATGTGCTCTTTGTGCACGACCAGGCGGCTGAAGAGAAGTTTGTGGCCGACGGCTGGGCCGTGAAGCGCTATCCGGTCATGTACAACGACTTCATTCTGGTCGGCCCCAAGGCCGACCCCGCTGGAACCAAGGGCAAAGACATTGTGGAGGCCTTGAAGAAGCTCGCTGCATCGAACACCGAGTTCGTGTCGCGCGGAGACAAGTCTGGCACACATGCCGCCGAGCTGCGTTACTGGAAGCTGGCTGGTGCTGACTCTGCCAAGGGCAGCGGCTACAAGGAATGTGGCTGCGGCATGGGGCCTGCGCTCAACATCGCTGCGTCCAGCGGTGCCTATGTGCTGGCAGACCGTGGTACCTGGCTCAACTTCAAGAACCGCGCAGACTTGGCCATCTTGGTGGAAGGAGACACACGTCTCTTCAACCAGTACGGTGTGATGGTGGTCAATCCTGCCAAGCATCCTCACGTGAAGGCGCAGGACGCGCAGAAGTTCGTGGACTGGGTGGTGTCGCCTGCGGGGCAGAACGTGATTGCGTCTTACAAGATCGGCGGCGAGCAGCTTTTCTTCCCGAACGCTGGCAAGTAAGGCCCTTGCGTGTACAAGCCACGGCCCGCATTGCTGCATCATCCCGGGTGCTGGGTATGTGAACCGTCCTGTCAGGGGCGCTTCGCTGAGTTGTGAGAGCTGCTCTCAATCATCGTCTCGGTGGTGGCTGCTGCGCCAGATGGCACGCACCAGCCACAGCCCGCACACCAC
This sequence comes from Acidovorax sp. DW039, assembly GCF_037101375.1. Classification (NCBI taxonomy): domain Bacteria; kingdom Pseudomonadati; phylum Pseudomonadota; class Betaproteobacteria; order Burkholderiales; family Comamonadaceae; genus Acidovorax; species Acidovorax sp. DW039. Next base: position 1,921,491 of record NZ_AP029019.1, read on the forward strand.
TGCGCCGCTGAAGCCCAGAAAGCCGAAAGCAGGCAGCCCGAACAGCGTGGGGCCGCCTTGCACTGTCATCACTATCGATGAGCCAATGATGAGCGCGGCAATCACCAGCGCCATGGCCAACCGGTTGGCCGATCGGTCAATCTGGTCGCCCACCCGCTTGAGGTGGGCCAGTTCGATGCCCACCTGCAGATGCCCCCGGCGCGCGTTGCGCATCAGGCGCGAGAGGTCGTCCGGCAACTGCTCCATAGCCGCCCAGGCACGGCGCAAGGTTTGCCAGCTGCGCGAGGCCACGGCGTGAGGCTGGTAGCGGGCTTTGACCACCTGCTGCAGCAAGGGCAGGGCTTCGGAGGCCATGTGAAAGCCGGGGTCCAGGTTGCGGCCCATGCCTTCCAGCGAGATGAAGGCTTTGATGAGCAGGGCTAGGTCGGAAGGCAAAGCCAGGCGGTGCTCCCGCAAAATGGCGGTGACATCCGCCAGCATCTGCCCCAGGCTGAGCTGCGCAAGGGGAATGCCGTGGTACTGGTCCACAAAGGCCTCAATCTCCGTTTCCAGCTGTCCCAGGTCTGTGCCTTGAAAGCTGCCTGTCCAGTCCAGCAGCACGTCTGCCACGGCTTGAGGGCGCTGTTCCACCAAACCCAGCAGCAACTGCAAAAGCTCGTCCCGGCGGCGCTGTGACAGGCGTCCCACCATTCCAAAGTCGATGAACGCGATGCGGTTGTCAGGCAGGTAGAAAACGTTGCCTGGATGAGGATCTGCATGGAACAGACCGTCTTGCACAATCATTTTGAGCACCGCATGCGCGCCCCGTTGGGCCAGCAGGGTGCGGTCAAAACCTGCCTCGGGGGTCAGGTCCGTCAGCGCCCCGCCTGGTGTCCCTGCAATAAAGTCTTGCACGTTGATGCGTTCGCGCGTGTGTGCCCAGTGCACACGCGGAACCACAATCCAGGGCAGTGACTGCAGGTTGGCCGCAATGCGCTCCGCGTGGCGACATTCGCTGGCCAGGTCCAGCTCGCGCTGCAGGGAGCGTGCAAACTCTCTGACCAGTTGCTGGGGCTGGTAGGGCTTGAGCGAAGGCAATTCTGCTTCGGCCAGGGCGGCCAGACGTTTGAGCAGGCGCAGGTCTGCGGCAATGGTGTCCGATATGCCGGGGCGGCGTATTTTGACAATGACCTCGGTGCCATCGTGCAGCCGTGCGCGGTGCACTTGGGCAATGGATGCTGCGGCCAGCGGCTCGGTGTCAAACCATGCAAACACTTCTTCGGGCTCTGCGCCCAGGTCCTCACGCAACTGGGGGCGCAGTTGTGCGAGTGGCAGGGTGGGCACATGGCTGTGCAGCTTCTCCAGCTCCGTGATGTATTCGGGGCCGAACAGATCGGCACGGCCGGCAAGGATCTGGCCAAATTTGACGAAGGTGGGGCCCAGTTCTTCCAGAGCCAGGCGGATCTGCACGGGCGGCTCGATGCGGGCAAGGTCTGCTGCATGGCTCCAGTTCAGCACCTGCCCCGCGCGCTCCAGCTTGTCTGCCAGCCCCAGCCTGCGCACGGTGTCCCCAAACCCATGGCGCACCATGACGCCCAGAATTTCCTTGAGTCGCCCCAGGTCGCGCGCGGTGTCCAGTGTCTCGATCAGCATTCAAGGATATTAGCCGCCCTGCGCCAGGGGCATCACCTCATGCGGAGGAGGCCTGAAGGCTTGGTCCAAAAACCGGCGTGTCTGTCTCTGCCTCGGCCAATGGAACCGTGGTCGGCCTGGATGCCTGCACCGAGCGGGGCTGGATATGCACTTCGGCGGGCCTGTAGGCCTGATGCCAGGCAGGGACCTCGTCTTGCGGCATGGCCTTGCTGAAGAAATAGCCCTGGATATTGGCAATGCCACTTTCGATCACGCACTGCAATTCCTCGGGTGTCTCCACCCCCTCCACCACGACGTTCAACTGAAGCTCTCTTGCCAGTCGCACGACATGGCGCAGCAGAGACTGTCTGCGTGGATCGGTCGGCAGCTGGCGCAGGAACAGGCGGTCGCACTTGATGCCCGCAATGGGCAGATCGGCCAGAACCCCGAGTGAGGAGTAGCCCGCTCCGAAATCGTCCATGAAGACCGGGACCCCGATGACCCGCAAATCGTGAATGGCCTGCACCATGGGAGCGCCGCAGGCTATCAGGGCGTGTTCTGTCAGCTCCAGCTGCAATGCACCCCAGGGCAGGGAACGCTGGGCCAGTTCATCACAAATCCACTGGGCAAAACCGGGCTCCAGCAGGGTGCCGGGGGCCACGTTGACGCACACGGTGCTGGCTGCCATGCCCTGGGCGGTCCATTGGTGCGCAGCGTCCAGGGCATTCAGCAAGATCATCCGGTCGGCCACATGGGTTTTGCCCTGTAGCTCACAGACCAGGAAGAACGCGTCCGGGCTCAACGGTCCCAGCAGGGGATCGTTCAGCCGTAGCAAGGCCTCATAGTGGACTTGGGGGCTGCGCAGGTTGATGATGGGTTGAAAGTGCAGCGCAAGGGTCTGCCGATTCAGTAGTCTGGGCAAATGATCGGCGATGACAGAGAGCTGTATGTCTTGCTCGGGCCGGGGCTGGTAAGGCAGGGCGGCCCTCAGCAATGAAAGCCCGCGTCTTTGCAGTTCCTGGCGAGCCCGGTCGGATCGGATGTTGCCCAGTTGCTCCAGGGCGATGGCCAGCGTGAACACCAGCAGTACGGTGAGCAGGGCCATGCCATTGGGAGGGTTGTCCACACCGGGGTCCTGCAGGGCAAAGCAATTGAGCAGCAACCAGTGCAGCACCATGATGGCTCCGCCGCACAGCACCTTGTCCTTCCAGTCCTGAGGAACATAACGGGGGGTCAGTGCACTCATCTTGGATGAGCGATGGCGAATGGAGGTGTAGACCGATACGCCTACCGCCACCGCAACAGACAGGACCAGTGCTGTCGGATTGACCTGGGCGAAACTCTTTACGTAGCTGGTGGCCAGCAGAAAATGCCCGCACAGCATGCCCACCGCCATCACAAAGCCAGCAGGCACCAGTCGCCGTGCGCTGGAGCAGGTGCTGAGCACTGGAATCGTCAACTTGGCGGTAAAGGCCATCAGCAGCAGGCAACTCAATGCAGGGCCCAGCTCCAGCACATGGCCAGACAGCTCGGGATACATGAACAGGCCCACCACATCCAGGGCCCAGATCACGCAGCCAATGCAAAGCGCCGCCTTCGAAGCGCTGAGGCGGCGGCTGGAGGGATCTACCGAAAACGCGGTGTGCTCAACCAGCCGCTGGCAGACATGCACCACGAGGGCAGCAAAGCCCCAGAACAGCAGGCTGTGAAGGAGCGGGGGGAAGGCAACGCCAAATTCGGGCATGGCTTGAGGCCAGACTGAAAACATCTTCACCTGTGTACTTTCGCTTGATTCTTCCGTCGTACGGCAGGCGCACGACAGGAGAAGATGACGGATGAACGGTGCCCGTTGTCACTTTTTGAGACACCTTTTGTTCACATTTTATGATTACACATTGAAACAAACAAAGGATTTTGTTGCTTTGGGGCAAGAACGGGCTGGGCTGGCTCCGGCGAGATGCAAGTTCCCAGGGTCTTAACCGGTCACAAAAGTCGCGATGTGTATGGAATTGCCGAGTACTCAGCCAACGATGGCGATACCCTTGATCTGCGCAAACACGGGCTGCCCGGGCTGCAGCTGCAATGCGTGCAGCGAGCGCTGTGTAACGCGAGCCAGAAGACGGGCTTGCCCTGCCTGCAAGGCCACCATCCACTGACCGGGGCTGTCTTCCCGCACGTCCTGCACGGTGGCGGGCACGATGTTCAGGATGCTGCTGCTCTGCGGTGGTGTGAGCGCCAGACTCACGTCACGTGCCTGGATGCGCAGCTTGACGGTTTGGCCCGCAGGTGCGGGTATGGAGCTGACCAGCAACAACTCACCCCCCGAAAATGCCACCGTGGTGACATGGTCTGCCGCGTCGTGCAGAATCACGGTGCCCACCACCACGCTGGCAGCTGCGTCCCCCTGGGCCAAAGGCAAGTCCAGCCGGGTCATCAGCGCTTCGGTAGGGCCGCTGGCCACCACTTTTCCCGCCTGCAAAAGCACGATGTGTTCGGCCAGCCGCGCCACCTCGTCTGCGGCGTGGCTCACATATAGCACTGCAATATCGAGTGCGCGGTGCAACTTCTCAAGGTAGGGCAGTACCTCGGCCTTGCGCTGTGCATCCAGCGCCGCCAAGGGCTCGTCCATGAGCAACAGGCGTGGGCTGGTGGCCAGCGCGCGGGCAATGGCCACACGCTGGCGTTCGCCGCCGGACAAGGTGGCGGGCTTGCGCTGTAGCAGGCGTTCAATGCCCAGCAGGTCTACCAGCTGGTCCACGGCCACAGCACGGCGCGCGCTGGGCGTGCGTCGCAATCCGTATTGGATATTGCCCTGCACATCCAGGTGTTCAAAGAGCTGTGCGTCCTGAAACACATAGCCCAAGGTGCGTTCGTGGGTAGGGCGCCATGGATGTGCCTTTTGACCGCGGTTGCGCCTGTCGGGGCCCAGGCCGCCATCGTCCTGCCAGACCTCGCCATGCACGCTCACCCAGCCAGCAGGCGCACGTTCCAGCCCTGCGATGGCGCGCAGGCAGGTGGTCTTGCCGCAACCCGAGGGGCCAAACAGCGCGGTGACGCCGCGCCCTGGCAGCTGCAAATTCACATCCAGAGCAAAGTCCCGCCGCTGCAGTTGCAGGCGTATCTCGATCGGGGCGGTTGCAGGCGGAGTGTGTGGAGCTTCGCCAGAAGAAGGGAGTGAAGTGCGCGACATGTTCACGACACCATGGAGCCTTTGCGCCGCGTGAGGTTCAGGCCCAGCAGCACTACAAATGAGAACAGCACCATCACCCCGGCCAGCCAGTGGGCTTGCGTGTATTCCAGCGCTTCCACATGGTCATAGATCTGCACCGACACCACGCGGGTCACGCCGGGGATATTGCCTCCCAGCATGAGCACCACCCCAAACTCGCCCACCGTGTGGGCAAAGCTCAGGATGGCGGCCGTGATGAAGCCCGGGCGTGCCAAGGGCAGGGCCACGGTAAAGAACCGGTCCACCGGCCCGGCTCCCAATGTGGCCGCGGCCTCCAGAGGTTTGCGGCCCACAGATTCAAAAGCGTGCTGCAGGGGTTGCACGGCAAACGGCAAGGAATACACCAGCGAGCCCACCACCAGCCCCCAAAAAGTGAATGGCAAGGTGCCCAGGCCCAGCCATTGGGTGAACTGCCCCAGCGTACCGTTGGGGCCCATAGCCACCAGCAGGTAAAAACCGATGACGGTAGGGGGCAGCACCAGCGGCAAGGCCACGATGGCCGACACCACACCCCGCCAGCGTGAAGCCGTATGGGCCAGCCACCAGGCCAATGGCGTGCCAAGCACCAGCAGCAAGGCCATGGTGGTGGCCGCAAGGCGGAGCGTCAGGCCGATGGCTGCCAGATCGGCGGAGGTGAAAGGCATGGCGGGTGGTGGTTGCAGTTCTGCGCAGCTGACATCGAAACGGGAAATGAATCGTTGTGCCTGAGCAGGGCCGCAGGCTGTAGCGCAGGCTCAGAAACTATAGCCGTAGGCCTGGATGATGCTGCGGGCCTTGTCGCTGCGCAGGTACTGCAGCAATGCCTTGGCGGCAGCGCTGTCCTTGCCGGGGTTGAGCAGCACGGCGTCTTGTCGGATGGGGTCGTGCAGCGCCGCAGGCACCTGCCAGGAAGAGCCCTTGGGTATCTTTCCGTCCACCATGACCTGCGACAGCGCTACAAAGCCGAGCTGTGCGTTGCCACTGGCCACGAACTGGAAGGTTTGCGCAATATTTTCTCCTTGCACCAGACGTGGCTGAACCGACGCCGTAGCCCCCAGCTTTTCCAGTACCTGGCTAGCGGCCAGCCCATAGGGGGCCAGTTTGGGGTTGGCAATAGCCAGGTGCTTGAAGTCCCCCGTCTGGATCACCTTGCCTTGCGCATCCACATAGCCGGGTTGTGCACTCCAAAGCACCAAGGTGCCAACGGCATAGGTGAACCGCGTTCCTGCAACGGCCTTGCCTTCCGTGTCCAGTCTGGCGGGGGTGGTGTCATCTGCAGCCAGCAAGATCTGGAACGGCGCACCGTGGGTGATCTGCGCATAGAACTTGCCCGTGGCACCGAAGGACAGCTCGGCCTTGTGGCCGGTATCGGCCTCGAAGGCCGCCGCAATCTTCTGCATGGGGGCGGTGAAGTTCGCTGCGACCGCCACCGAAACCTGCTCAGCCTGCGCCGCTGTGCAGGCCAGCAGGGCAACACAAGCCGCGCAGAGCGTGCGCAGGGTGATGCGGTGAAAGCGGGAAGAGCGGAGGAGGGAGAAGTCCATGGCTTCGTGGTTTTCGCTATTCATTGAGGGAATAGCGCTGAGTATAGATACTTCGGCGAGGTGTCGACGCCCGGTGGCACTGAAGCCCTGCAACCCGTGAAATACTCAGCCCCGCCTTTCAAGTCCCCATTCCTGTGACCGATGCCTGAAAACCTTTCCCTCTCCAGTGCCCTGGGCCACGCAATGACCGACAAGCGCATCGATATCCTGCGGCAGATCGGTGCGGGCGGTTCCATTTCGCAAGCTGCCCGTGTGGTAGGGGTCAGCTACAAGGCTGCGTGGCAGGCGGTAGACACTTTGACCAATCTGGCTGGCACGCCCCTGGTGGCGCGTGCAGTGGGAGGGGCAGGGGGCGGCGGCGCCGAGTTGACGGCTGCAGGGCATGAGCTTTTGGCCGCAGCAGACGCCATGGCGCAGGCCCGCACTGCGGTGCTGGCGCGCTGGCAAAGCCACCCGCAGGCAGGCGCGGCGGCTGCGCGGCTGGCGGTACGCACCAGCATGCGCAACCAGTGGCCCTGCGTGGTTCAGGGTTTGCAGATTTCCGGGCAGATTGCGCTGGTGGATCTGGTCTTGTCGGGCACCGGGGCGGTGCTCCCGCCACCTGCGGAGCCTGCGCTGGATGGCAGCAGCCAAGCGGTGCCGCCACTGATCCGGTCGCGCATTACGCGTGAAAGTGCAGAACTGCTGGGCCTGGCCCCCGGCCTGGCTGTGCAGGCCCTGTGCAAGGCCACGGCCGTGCGGGTGGAGCGCGCATCTGCCCCCGCAGCCTCCATGCCCTTGGCCGCAGTGTCGGCGGGGGCTTTCAGGCTGTCTGCCAAGGCTGTGCGGGTGAGCCTCGGAGCGCTGGGAGACGAAGTGGCTGGGCAGTTGCCCTCAGGCCTGCAGGCGGTAGGGTTTGCCGCACCAGGAAGCGGCCTGAGAGCAGGCAGCCGCGTGACACTGGTAGTGGATGACACCGCAGTCGTGCTGGCGATGACGGGTGAATGACATCCCGGGCGGATGAGTGGACTTGCAGTTTGCTCATCTTTTGATAGCTGCCTGCGCTTGCTCCATAAGCGCAAGGGGCGAAAATGGATCAAAGTCAGTCGATTTTGCGCTTCGCAGCGCCCAGCTTGCGGTACACCGTGGCGCGGCTGATGCCCAGGGCGCGGGCGGCTTCTGCGACATTGCCCTTTGCATCCGTCACTGCCTTACGGATCATGGCTGCCTCAGCCGCCCGCAATGGCGCTGTTGTTGGATAGGTGGGCAGACCGGGGCTCTGCCGCACTGAGCTGGTGGTCGCGTCTGATTCGGCTCTGCCAAAGCCATGGGGGACCTCACGAAAGACCGCCTTGCTGGATGACCAAGACCCCTTGCGCGCCATGCCATGCAGGCGCAGACCGGACCACAGGGGCAGGTCCAGCGGCGCAGTGTGCTGGCGTGCTGCTGCATCAAACAGCTGGGGCCAGGGGCAGGCCAGCAGTTCGCTGCAGTGCCGCTGCGCGCTGGCATGCAATGGTTGCGGTATCAATTGGCGGGCGGCAGTGTTGCAACCCACGATATGACCTTCGGCGTCCAGCAGCATCAGGCCATCAGCGTCGCTGCCCAACATGCAGCCGGGCCAGTTCAGCCGAAGCAGCAGCACGTGGGGTGTGGCCAGCAGCAGGGCGTCTTCCACGGCGCGTGCGCTGTGGGCGACCAGGTGGCTCAACTCGGGGCGTTCGGGCACGTCAATGCCCGTCAGGTCCAGCATGCCCATGCAGTGACCCTGGGGGTCAAACAGGGGCGCACCTGCGCAGCTGTAGCTGCTGTTGTCGTCAAAAAAGTGCTCGCCCCGGTGCAGCCACACCGGTTGCAACTCTGCCAGGGCTGCGCCGATGGCCGTGGTGCCCACGGCCGCTTCTGACAGGTCTACACCGATGCGGCCAATGGCCGTGGCGCGGGGATCTTGCCGGTCCAGTGTGCCCAGCACGTCTACCACCACGCCGTGGGCATCGGTCAGCAAGGCGAAGTAGCGCATACCGCCAATGGCGCGGGCTAGTTGCTCCAGCACCGGTCTTGCAGCAGTCACCAGGCGGTGGCTTTGGTCGCGGGAACGGTTTTGTGCCGCAGCGCTGACCTGTTCAAACACTACACGCCGCGCAGGTTGCATGCCCTGCGCCAGACACCTCTGCCACGAGCGGGTGATCCACGGTGCCACCTCTGTGCCGGTCTGGGGGCCGCCGTGCAGCACAGCGGTACGGGCCTGAGCTATCAGGGCATGGCGGCGATCCGGGCTGAGGGTGGCAACGGTGGGGGTGAGGGCAGCGGCACTGAGCATGGCGTGAAGTCCTCCGGCGTGTGCATGGTGCACAGGTGTGCAGTGCAGCATGTTTCATTTTGAGAATATCCCGCGCAGCGCCGAGCGTTTTCAGGGTTGTCCCTAGGGAGGGTGGTGCGGGTGCGTCTCAAGATGCTCGCTGCGAATCCAGCCATCACCATTACAGGAGACAGCGAGATGCAAGTGCAGTTCACCGTCAATGGCCGCGCGGCCAGTATTGACGTCCCCCCCAATACCCTGCTGGTCCATGCGCTGCGGGAGCACCTGCAGCTCACGGGCACCCATGTGGGTTGCGACACCAGCCAGTGCGGTGCGTGCACCGTGCACGTCAACGGCCGCGCCGTCAAATCCTGCGCCATGCTGGCTGTGCAGGCCCAAGGGGCCGAGGTGACCACTATCGAGGGCATGGCCGCGCCCGACGGCACCATGCACCCCATGCAGGCGGCTTTCAAGGAATGTCACGGCCTGCAGTGCGGCTTCTGTACCCCCGGCATGGTGATGAGCGCGGTGGACCTGTGCAAGAGCCACCCCAACGCCAGCGAGGGTGAGATCCGTGAGCTGCTGGAGGGCAACATCTGCCGTTGCACGGGCTACCAGAACATCGTGCGCGCAGTGCAGGTCGGCCAGAAGGCCATGGCTTAACCAGAAAAGAGGAGAACGACCATGGGTGCATCCGACTTTTCCAAACTGCCGCACATTGGCGAGGCCTTGAAGCGCAAGGAAGACTATCGCTTCCTGACCGGTGCAGGCCAGTACACCGACGATGTGGTGCTGGCCGCGCAATGCCATGCGGTGTTCGTGCGCTCGCCGCACGCCCACGCCAAGATCAACAGCATCAACGTGGATGCGGCCAAGGCCGCGCCCGGCGTGCTGGGCGTTTTCACGGGGGCCGACGTAGCGGCCGACAACATCAACGGCTTGCCCTGCGGCTGGCTCATCACCAGCACCAACGGCGAGCCCATGAAGGAGCCGCCACACCCCATCCTGGCCCAGGGCAAGGTGCGCTATGTGGGCGACCATGTGGCCATGGTGGTGGCGCACACCCAGCAGCAGGCGCGCGATGCGGCTGAGTTGGTGGAGGTGGACTACGACGTGCTGCCCGCCGTGGTGGCCGTGGGCGACGCCGCAGCCGGTGCCGTGCCCGGCGCGGTGGTGCACGACATTGCGCCGGACAACCATTGCTTCAAATGGGCGATTGGCGACAAGGGCGCGGTGGATGCCGCCTTTGCCAACGCAGCGCATGTCACCAAGCTCGATCTGGTCAACAACCGCCTGGTCCCCAATGCCATGGAGCCACGCGCGGCCATCGGCAGCTACAACCGCGCCAGCGACGAATACACGCTGTACGTCAGCAACCAGAACCCGCACGTTGAGCGGCTGTTGATGACGGCCTTTGTGATGGGCTTGCCCGAGCACAAGGTGCGCGTTATTGCGCCCGATGTGGGCGGTGGCTTCGGCTCCAAGATTTATCTGTACGCCGAAGACGTGTGCCTGACCTGGGCGGCCAAAAAGCTCAACCGTAACATCAAGTGGGTGGCCGACCGCAGCGAGGCGTTCCTCTCCGACGCGCATGGCCGCGACCATGTGAGCCATGCCGAAATGGCCATGGACAAGGACGGCAAATTCCTGGCCATGCGCGTGCACACCGACGCCAACTTGGGTGCCTACCTCAGCACCTTTGCCAGCGCCGTGCCCACCATCCTCTACGCCACGCTGCTCGCTGGCCAGTACACCACGCCCCAGGTCTATGTGGAGGTGGATTCGTGGTTCACCAACACCGCGCCCGTCGATGCTTACCGGGGCGCGGGCCGGCCCGAGGCCACGTATTTGCTGGAGCGGCTGGTGACCCGCTGCGGGTGGGAAATGGGCCTTTCGCAAGACGAAATCCGCAAGCGCAACTTCATCACCAGTTGGCCCTACCAGACGCCGGTGGCCTTGCAGTACGACATTGGCGACTACCACGCCTGCATGACGCAGGCGCAGCAACTGGCCGATGTGGCGGGCTTTGCCGCACGCAAGGCGGCCAGCGAAGCCAAGGGGTTGCTGCGCGGCATGGGCTACAGCAGCTACATCGAGGCCTGCGGCATTGCGCCTTCCAACATCGCCGGTGCATTGGGCGCACGGGCGGGCCTGTTTGAATGCGGCGAGGTGCGCGTGCACCCCACGGGCAGCGTGACGGTGTTTACCGGCTCGCACAGCCATGGCCAGGGGCATGAGACCACGTTTGCACAGGTGGTGGCGGCGCGCCTGGGCATCCCGGTCGAAAACGTGGACATCGTGCACGGCGATACGGGCCGCGTGCCGTTTGGCATGGGAACGTATGGCTCGCGCTCCATCAGCGTTGGCGGCGCCGCCATCATGAAGGCGCTGGACAAGATCGAGGCCAAGGCCAAGAAGATTGCCGCGCACCTGATGGAGGCCAGCGACGCCGACATCGACTTTGCCAATGGCGAATTCACCGTGCGGGGCACGGACAAGAAGATCCCGTTTGGCCAGGTGGCGCTCACGGCCTATGTGCCGCACAACTACCCGCTGGACAAGCTGGAGCCGGGTTTGAACGAAACCGCCTTCTACGACCCGACCAACTTCACCTTCCCTGCGGGCACCTACATCTGCGAGGTGGAGATCGACCCGCAGACAGGCGTGACCCGCGTGGACAAGTTCACGGCCGTGGACGACTTCGGCACCATCATCAATCCCATGATCGTGGAGGGCCAGGTGCATGGCGGGCTGGTGCAAGGCATTGGCCAGGCGCTGCTGGAAAACTGTGTGTACGACCGCGAGACCGGCCAGCTGCTCACCGGCAGCTTCATGGACTACGCCATGCCCCGCGCCGATGACTTCCCCGAGTTCAAGCTCGGCCATGTCTGCACGCCCTGCACCCACAACCCGTTGGGCACCAAGGGCTGCGGCGAGGCCGGGGCCATTGGTTCCCCCCCTGCGGTGATCAACGCCGTGCTCGATGCTCTGCGCCCCCTGGGCGTGAAGGACTTCGACATGCCCGCATCGCCCCACCGTGTTTGGGAAGCCATTCAAAGCGCAAAGGCATAAGGAGATTCGACCATGTACGCATTCACCTTTGAAGCGCCTTCTTCCACCGCTGCCGCCGCGCAGCTCATTGCCCAGGGCGGCAAGCTGCTGGCCGGTGGGCAAAGCCTGCTGCCTTCCATGCGCCTGCGCCTGGCCAACCCGGAGAAGATCGTTGATCTGAACAGTATCCCTGAGCTGGCTGGCATTCGCCGCGAGGGTAACGCCATCGTCATCGGCGCCATGACGCGCCACGCCGATGTGGCTGCCAGCAGCGAGGTGAAGGCCGCCATCCCGGCCCTGGCCGACTTGGCCGCTGGCATTGGCGACCGGCAGGTGCGCGCACGCGGCACGCTGGGGGGCTCCGTGGCCAACAACGACCCCGCTGCCTGCTACCCCAGCGCGGTGCTGGGCCTGGGGGCCACGGTCATCACCAACCGGCGCGAGATTGCGGCGGACGACTTTTTCGTGGGCATGTACACCACGGCGCTGGATGAGGGCGAGATCATCACCGCCGTGCGCTTCCCCATCCCCAAGCGCGCCGCGTACATGAAGTTCAAGCAGCCTGCCTCGCGCTTCTCGCTGGTGGGGGTGTTTGTGGCGCAGTTCGATACGGGTGTGCGCGTGGCCGTGACGGGGGCTTCAAGCTGCGTGTTCCGCCACGCGGGGCTGGAGGCGGCGCTGTCGGGCAGCTTCACACCCCAGGCCGCCGCAGCGGTGGCGATTGACGCCAGTGACCTGAACGCTGACCTGCATGCCAGCGCGGCCTACCGGGCCAACCTCATCAGCGTGCAGACCCAGCGCGCGGTTGCGAAGATGACGGGTGCCTGAGACGGTGCGGCGCTCAGTCGTTGTTCAGGCAGCGGCGGGGCGCCCGTGCCGCGCTTGTGTCTGGCCGCCCCATCTGCATGCGGTGGGGTGACAAGGTTTGAATCAAATGTGCCTCTAGCGCTTATCCATCAAGCGCAAGCAGCTATCAAAAGTGAAGCAATCAAGCATGAATGCCTTGGCCTCTGTCGATGCCCTGATGCAGGCGCTGCGGGACGAGGGCTACCTCGCAGACCGGCGGCTGGCCACCGCTGTGTTTCTTGCGCTGCAGTTGCAGCGGCCGCTGCTCCTGGAGGGGGAGCCGGGCGTGGGCAAGACGGCCCTGGCGCAGGCACTGGCCCGCGCGTTGCAGCGGGTGCTGATTCGCCTGCAGTGTTACGACGGCATGGAGCAGCGCGAGGCGCTGTACGAATGGAATTACGCCGCGCAGCTTTTGCACCTGCGTGCCGCTGAAGCCCAGGGCCGCGCTGCCGACATGGGCGCCGCAGAGCGAGAGGTGTACCAAGATCGCTACCTTATCCGCCGCCCGTTGCTGCAGGCACTGCAGGCGCCTGCGCCGGGCGCCGTGCTGCTGATCGACGAGGTGGACCGCGCCGATGAGCCGTTCGAAGCCTTTTTGCTGGAGTACCTGGGCGAGTACCAGGTCAGCATTCCCGAGATCGGCACCGTGCAGGCGGCTGTGACGCCCGTGACCATCCTCACCAGCAACCGCACGCGCGACCTGCACGACGCGGTGAAGCGCCGCTGCCTGTACCACTGGCTGGACTACCCCGAGCGTGAGCGTGAGCTGGCCATTGTCCGCGCCCAGGTGCCCGGTGCCAGCGATGCGCTGGCCCAGCAGGTAGCGCTGTTTGTGTCGCGCCTGCGCAGCCAGCCGTTTGCCGACGCCTTCCAGCGCGCCCCTGGCATTGCCGAGAGCGTGGAATGGGCCAAGGCCCTGGTGGCATTGGACACCTTGGTGGTGGACCCCGAGGTGGTGAGTGACACCGCGGGCATCTTGTTCAAGCAGCGCGAAGACGTGGCCGCGTTGACCGCCGCGCTGGCGTCTGAGTTGCTGCAGCCAGAGCCGGAGGCTTCATGATTGGGGCAGGGGCCTCTCCTGCTGCTGCAGCCTCTACCGGTGGGGCGCGCACGACCGCCTCGCAACTGGGTGACGCGCGCAGCGGCAAGCTGGCGGACAACCTTACCGGCTTTGGCCGCGCCCTGCGCCGCTCGGGGGTGCCGGTCGATGCCGCCCGCATGGCGCTGGCCCAGCAAGCCTTGTTGCTGGTGGGCATGGCCCGGCAGGACATGGCGGCCGCGCTGGAGGCCGTGCTCATCAGCCGCGAGCAGGACCGTCAGGTGTTTCGCGAACTGTTTGCGGCGTACTTCCGCAACCCCGATGTGGCGCAGAAGCTGCTGGCGCAGATGCTGCCCACCGCCCCTGAAAAATCGAAAGGTACCCCCCGCCGCCAGCGTGTGGCCGATGCGCTGGCGCCTTTGCGCGCCGCACGGCAGCAGCACGCCAGCACGCAAGAGCAAAAGATCGAATTCGACGCCGCCATGACGGCGAGTGACCAGCAACGCCTGCGCCGGGCAGATTTCAACCAGCTCTCTGCCGGTGAATACCAGCTGGTGCAGCGCCTGGTGCGCGAGGTGGCCTTGCCCCTGCCGCGCTACGCATCACGCCGCACCTGCCCCGGCAACCGCGGCAGCCGCCCGCATTGGGCCGCCGCCATGCGCCGCGCTGCACGTACGGGCGGCGAGATGCTGGAGCTGCCACGCCTGGCGCGGCGCGACCAGCCCGTGCCCCTGCTGGTGCTGGTGGATGTGTCGGGATCGATGGAGCGCTATGCACGCCTGCTGCTCACGTTCCTGCACGCCGCCACGGCGCCGGGGCAGGGTGCTGCGCGGAGTGTCGGGCGGCGCGATGTGTTCGCGTTTGGCACGGGGCTTACCGACCTGACCCCTGCCTTCCGCCACGCCGATGGCGACGCCATGCTGGCCCATGCCAGTGCTGCCATCACCGACTTTGCAGGCGGCACCCGGTTGGGTGAGGCGTTGCACCAGCTGCGCCTGCAGCATGCGCGCCGTTTGGTGGGCCGACGCACGCTGGTGCTGCTCATCAGCGATGGGCTGGACACCGGAGAGCCCGCCGTGCTGCTGCAGGAACTGGGCTGGCTGCGCCGCCACTGCGGGCAGCTGCTGTGGCTCAACCCCCTGCTGCGCTACGAAGGCTACCGCCCCACTGCGCGTGGTGCGGAGGTGCTGCATCGCCATGCTCACGGCATGCTGGCGGTGCACAACCTGGAGAGCCTGCAGCAACTGGCGCACAGCATTGCGCAGGTGTTGCAGTCGCAGCGCCGTTAGGTGGCTGCAACCGTCTGGCGAACTTTTGGCGAATGGCTCCCCATCCAAGAGGCAGCGATTTTTGAACACTGACTGAACGAAGGACCCCACCATGGAAATGCAAGCCAGCCGCACCCTGGCCGTGACCCAGCAGCAAGCCTGGGATGCCTTGAATGACCCCGAGGTTCTCAAACTATGCATCCCCGGCTGCGACAAGGTGGAAGCCAGCGGCGAGAATCAGTACGCCGTGGCCATGGCTCTCAAGATTGGGCCGGTGTCAGCCAAATTTGCGGGCAAGATCACCTTGGCCGACATCGTTGCTCCCGAGAGCTACACCATCGCATTTGATGGATCGGGTGGTGTGGCAGGTTTTGGCAAAGGCAATGCGAAAGTCTTGCTGGTGCCCGTGCCCGCCGCTGCGGGCCAGCCCGAGGGTTGCGAGTTGCAATACACCGTTCACGCCACCGTGGGCGGCAAGATTGCCCAGTTGGGCCAGCGGTTGATTGACGGTGCCGCCAAGACCATGGCGGAAGATTTTTTCAAGCGATTTGACGACGAGATGCAGCGCCGCTACCCCCGGGATGCCGGAGATACAGAGATTCAGGACACCTCGGCACAAGATACCGTGATGTTTGATGCCCCCACCCAGCCTGATGTGCTGCCCGCTGCGGCTGAGCCCGAGGCATCCGGCGGCCTGCCCGTATGGGCTTGGGCTGCGCTGGGGGCTGTAGCCCTGGCGCTGCTGGCCTGGTGGATGAAATAGACAAAGGAGCTGAGGTATCTCCATGGAAAACCTGGATGTGATGGTGCTGCGCATCCTGCTGGCCTGGCGCAAGGCGGGCCAGCGTGCCTTGCTGGCTACGGTGGTGCGCACCTGGGGCTCATCGCCCCGGCCTGTGGGCTCCATCATGGCGTTGTGTGAGACGGGGGCTGTGGTGGGCTCGGTGTCAGGGGGGTGCATTGAGGACGATCTCATCGACCGCCATACCCGTGCCTATGCCGGGGCAGCGGGTGCTGACCGAGGCATGGGCCATGCCATCCCGAGTGGCCCCCCCGCGTTCGTGAAATATGGTGTGACGGCAGACGAGGCCCATCGCTTTGGCCTGCCCTGCGGTGGCACGCTGGAGCTGCTGCTGGAGTACGACCCTGACCCAGACTCGCTGGAGCAGCTCCTGGAACAATTGGCCCAGGGTCTATTGGTGCAACGCACCGTGCAACTGGCCGACGGTGCAGTGAGCCTTCAACCAGCTTCTTCACCGACCGAATTGTGGGTGGATGCGCAGCGATTGACGAACACCTTTGGCCCTGAGTACCGCATGCTCCTGATTGGCGCAGGGCAACTGGCAGAGTATCTGGCCACCATGGCTTTGTTCAACGGCTTTGCCGTGACGGTGTGCGATCCGCGCGAGGAATATGTAGGCAGCTGGAACGTGCCTGGGGCCCGGCTGGTGAAAGAGATGCCGGATGATGTGGTGACTGCTTTCAAGCCGGATCGACGCAGCTGCGTCGTAGCGCTGACGCATGACCCCAAACTGGATGACCTTGCCCTGCTCGAGGCGCTTCAGTCTGAAGCGTTTTACATCGGCGGTATCGGATCGCGACGCAATAACGAGGCCCGCCGCGCCCGCATGATGGAGCACTTTGACCAAACAGAGGAATCCCTTGCCCGCTTGCGGGGGCCCATCGGCATCTACATCGGCAGCAAGACTCCTCCAGAGATCGCTGTGAGCGTGATGGCGGAAATTCTTGCGGTCAAGAATGGTGTGACCTTGCCCCGCGACATGGCCGTGGCCGAGGCCAAGAATGTGCGCGAGGTGCTGCACAACGACCCGGGTGCGCTGGTCTGCGGTATCCGCTGAAGCGGCGGGTTCGCTGGTGGTGCTGGCCGTTCTCTGAGCAGGTTCTTGGAGCGGCTCACACAACCCAGCGAAGCGGCCCTGGCCAGGCGTTCCGCCGCAGGCAGTACATCAGGTACGACAAGACGGGACAACGACCCAGAGGGGGTGTTAGCCGTCTTAGTCTTAGTGAGTGGTTTGCCTCAGGCGCACCTGTTCTTTGACATGCCGGAGAAGGCCTGAACAGGCGTCTTCCACCAGGTCCAGAACCTGCTCAAAACCCGCCGCACCTCCGTAGTACGGGTCAGGTACGACGGGGCTGTCGAACTGCAGGCAGAACTCCGTCAGGCGCCTGACTTTGGCTTCATGGCCCGGCAGGCACAGGTCTTGTGCCAGCGCAAGGTTGTCCCAGTCCATGGCCAGAATCAGGTCATGGCGCTCAAAGTCTTCGGCCAACATCTGCCTGGCACGCAGGTCAGCCAGGTCATAACCGCGCTGTGCGGCGTGGCGTTGAGAACGGCTGTCTGGCGGTTCGCCGGGGTGGTAGTTGTGTGTGCCAGCCGAGTCCACCACGACCCAGTGCTGCAAGCCTGCTTGCACCACCATGTGCCTGAAGACACCATGTGCCGTGGGGCTGCGGCAGATGTTGCCCATGCAGACAAACAGCACTCGAAAGGGTGACGCGGCCGTCAATGCAGTCTCGCTCATGACGTCATCACCACCGGGCCTCCTTTGGCAATGCCGCGCTGGTAAGCAGGGCGTGCCTGCATGCGCTCAAGGTAGGCCTGCAGGTGAGGGCGGGGTGTGCCTTTCCGGGCTCGAGAGAGGGCGGCTTCCACGGCAAAGCTCATCTGAAAATCTGCCATGGTGAGGTGCTGCCCGGCAAACCAGGTGTTCTGAGCGAGGTGCTGGTCCATGAACTCCAGCGCAGTATCCACATTGGGATCAATCAGCTTTTGCTGCACCGTGCCACACAGCGCCCGGGCGATGGGGCGCACAAAAAAAGGCATGGGCTGCTGGGGAATGCTCATGAAGACCAGTTTCATCACCAGCCAGTTCATCAGAGAACCCTCGGCGTAGTGCATCCAGAACCGGCACTGGCGGTGTTCTTGCGTTCCGGCAGCGGGTTGCAGATGGGCCAGATCGCCACCAGCGTTCTGGCCGTAGGTTTCTACAAGGTACTCGATGATGGCCCCGGACTCTGCAATGACAGCGCCTGCATCTGTGATGACGGGCGATTTGCCAAGCGGGTGGATCTTCTTGAGTTCAGGGGGAGCCAGTCGCGTAGCCTTGTCGCGCTGGTAAATCTTGAGTTCGTAGGGCAAGCCCAGTTCTTCGAGCAGCCAGAGGATGCGCTGTGAGCGCGACGTTTCGAGGTGGTGGACGGTGATCATGGCGTGCAATTTGAACAGGTTGTGTCCTGCGTTGCACGCCGTTTGCAAATTTTCCAGCCGGTGGGCTGGCAAGGCATTCAGGTGGCGCCGTGTTGCAGCCGCACTCTCAGGTCTGCCCAGCCGCTTTGGCATTCGCTGCGAAGGTTTTGCTCGGCAGCGCCTTCCAGTGCCCGGGCCACCAGGCTGTCTTCTGGTCTGCCAATCGTCAGCAGAACCGTGGCCAAGCTGTGCGCGAGACGGCGCAAAGCGGCCCAGTCTTCCGATGTAGCGGCGCGATCGCCTGTCTGTACGTCCGCACTGAACTGCCGCAAGCATGCTGAACGATAGGTTGTGAACAGCTTTGTGTCGCCACCAAAGTGGGTGGTAATGGCCAATGCTTCAGCAGGGCTGTGGGTGGCGGCTGGGGGCGGGGGGCTTGGCTGGGCAACGGCCTGCGGGCTTTGCAGTGCCAGTGCGTCGGTCACGCAGCTTTCCAGTTCCTGTACCGCGATGGGCTTCGAAAGGGTTCGCCACAGGCTCAGCCCTTGCAATTGCTCTTTCACCGCAGGAGTCAGCCCGGCGCTGAATACGGCGATCAGGGTGTTCCGACGCAACTGTGGATCCGTGTGCAGACGTTGCACCAGCGATAAACCCGATTCCCCCGGAAGCATCAGGTCGGTGATGACCAGCTTGACGTCATGCTCCTGCAACAACGTCACCGCCGCAGCGACCGAGGTGCATGTCAGCAACCGGATGGGCAGGATGTCCAGCGCCATCGATACGAAGCGGGTGATGGACGCATCGTCCTCCACCAGCAGGACGCAAGGGGGAAGGGCGGTCGGGTTCATGCCACTTTGGCAGGCAATGAGTCGGCCAACGCCGCTGGCAGCTCCGCCACCAGTTGAGGCTTGTGGATCACGGTGACGCCTTGCAGCGCGAAGGCGTAGGGTTCGCGCTGTGTTTCATCCAGAGATGTCACGACGATCAGGCGGCTGCGCGCGAACTGCGGGTGAGACCTCAACGTGGTGATAAGCGTGGCCCCATCAATGCCGGGCAGCAAGATGTCCACGATCAGGACATCCGGCTGAATCTGCCCATACATGGCCAAGCCTGTGATGCCATCGTTGGCAGTGTGCAGCACAGCCCCCGGGAAGTGCTGGTTGACCAGCAGGGTCACGAGGTTCTGGAAATGGATCGAATCCTCGATCAGCAGGATCTGGGCATGGTGACGAGCGCGGCTGTGGCTTCCACCTGCATTGCCTTCCGATGGGTTGGAAGTGACGGCCACAGGGTTGCCGCCCTTGGCGCCACCCGTGCGGGCGTTGATCCATTGCTCCACCGAAGCACGGGAAATACGCCTGTGCCCACCGGGGGTCTTCCAGGCTTCCAGTTCGTTGCGATCCACCATCAGCTGAACAGACCGTACTGCCAATCCCAGCATGCTGGCAACTTCCAGCGTGGTGTAGTGATCCTGGACCAGCGACGGTGGAGGAGTTTTTTCAGATTTCATGAGTTACGCATTTTCCTCTTTTTTTATTGCATTGGAAGGGCTTGCATTTGATACAAATGATTGATATGATTAACTCATTCCCAGCCTAAAGCAGGACTATAGTCCGCTCCGGTGTGGCGCTGGGTTGACTCACACTTCCAAGGGTATGTCATGAAAAAGATTCTGATTGTTGAAGACCACGCCGATATCCGGAAATTGCTGAAAATGACGCTGGAATTCGATGATTTCGAAATTCACGAAGCGTCCACCGGTGACGCAGGTCTGGCTCTGTGTCGCGAAATCTGCCCTGACATTGTGCTGCTGGACATCATGATGCCCGGAACTTTGAACGGGTTGGAAGTGTGCCGCCAAATCAAGGCGGATCATGCCACCCGTTTTACCAAGGTCATTCTTCTCACCGCCCGGGTTCAGGCTGGCGACCGCGAGGCGGGCATGGCTGCCGGGGCAGACGATTACCTCATGAAGCCGTTCAGCACCTTGCAGGTGCTTGAAACCATCTACCGCATGGAGGCCGCAGTATGACCTCGCTCATCATCGGCATTGCCGTGGCCACTTCCTCTCTCTGGCTGGCGCGTCGTGCCCGCCAGGCGCGTCATTCGCGGCTGGACTGAATCCTCCTTGTCACACCTCCCTGGGGGCATCATGCGAAAACTTTCCGTTCTTCGCTGGGGCTTGGCGCTCTGCTGCGGGCTGTGGGCTTTCAGCGGCCACGCGCAGGAAGTGCTGGAGCGCGTCAAAAATGCGGGTGTGGTGCGTGTCTGCATCTGGCCGGAGTATTACGGCGTAACCCTGCGCCACGCGCGCACTCAAGAGCTTACAGGCATCGATATCGACCTTTCTGCGCAGCTTGCGTCCGACCTGAAGGTGCGCCTGGAATATGTGGATTCTTCGTTTCCTGCCTTGATTGGTGACCTCACCGGTGACAAATGTGACGTGGCGATGTTCGCCATCGGTGTGACAGAGCAGCGTGCGGAAAAGCTGCGGTTCACCCAGCCTTACCTGCGCAGCGACATCTACGGCATCACGACCAAAAGCAATCAGGTCATCCGCCAGTGGGCAGACATTGACAAGCCAGGCGTGCTGGTGGCCGTGCAGGCTGGCACCTTCATGGAGCCTGTGATGGAGCAGCGCCTTCAGCATGCGCAGCTGGTGCGCATCAAGCTGCCCGCTACCCGCGAGCGGGAGCTGGTGGCGGGCAGGGTCGATGTTTTCATGACCGACTACCCCTACAGCCGACGTTTGCTGGACAACGCAGACTGGGCGCGCCTGGTGCCCCCACCCACGCCGTTTTCCGTGATGCCCTACGCCTACGCGGTCAAGCCCGGCGACGCGAAGTGGCTGGCGGTGATGGACGAATTTGTCGCTCGCATCAAGCGAGATGGCCGACTTGAGCGCGCAGCCAGCGCCAATGGCCTGGGCCCGATTGTGGTGCGCTGAGCATGGCGCGCAAAGGACCACCTGATCGACCGGACGCAACTGCTGCCGGGCGGTGGAGCCAGGCCAGTACCCTGGTGCTGCTGGTGGGGGCCCTTGCTGCGCTGGCGGCCATTCTTGCCGTGGCCTTGCTGGCTGCCAGCGATTTCCGGAGCACGATTGCCGCCAACGAATCGCATGCCGCATTGCTCGCCCGCGTGCTGGAGGACCAGGCTACGCGCACGCTGGAGTCGGGCGAAATGGCGCTGGAGGCGCTTTCCACCTCACCTGCCTTGCGTGCAGTCAATGCAGATACCGAGCGAACCCAGGCCGCTCTGAATCAGGCACTGCTTGGCCTGCCCTACCTTCGGTCCATCGCAGTGCTGGATGCGTATGGCAATGTGCTCACGAGCACCAACCCGCGTGAGGCGGGATTGCGCGTTGATCTGGAGCGCCTGGGGCCCGTGGGTCCACCCGGGCGCGGCAGCATGGGCTCCCTGGTGATGGGGCGTGGCCTCGCTGCGGTGCGCGCTGGAGGCAAGGCTGCTGAACCCGCTCCGCCCGGTGTCGCCTTCATTCCTTTGCTGCACGCTTTTGTGGGCGACAGTGGCCGTCCTTTGGTCCTGGTGGGCCTGGCCAATCCTGACGCGTTTTCCAATTTCCAGTATCTGACCCTGGAGACAGACAGTTTTGAGTCGGTCATCACTACCTACAGGGGAACGGTGCTGGCGGGCTCTGAAGGCGGTGCCAAGCTGGTGGGCACCTCCGTGGGCAGCATTCCCGTGTTCACCAGTTTTTTGCCAGCCCGTGAGCATGGCATCTATGTAGGGCAGGGCGCGTTGGGAAGCCAGCAGATACTGGCTTTCCGCACTTCAGGCACAAAGCCTCTGGTGGTGATCGTCGAGCAGTCTTACCGGCAGGCTGCATGGAGTTGGTTCTACAGCGCTGCAGCCCTGGTAGGGGTAGGCGGCGTGCTGGTGCTCGCGATTCTGGGGCTGACAGCCGCTATCTGGCGCACGGTACGTTTGCGCGAGGCAGCCCGGCTCGCGGCCGACCAGGCGCAGCAGCGCATCGCCCAGAGTGAGCGTGAGTTGAGCGTGCTCATGCGCAGCGTGCAAGAGCTGATCTTTCGCACCGACGTACGCGGCGTGATCACCTACGTCAATGCGCACTGGATGGCTTTTAGCGGCACGCCCGCAGAGCAGGCGATTGGGCGGCGCCTGCAGGACATCGTAGACCCCGTGAGCCGTGCCGAAGTCACCGCAGCGCTGGACCCGCGTGCTCCCGCAGGTGTCAGGCATTGCCAAGCCATGGTGCGGCTGGCGGATGGCCGTGAACTGCAGTTTGATGTCGCCTTGGTCGCTCTGCAGGTGGATGGCCAGTTTGCCGGTTTTGCGGGCAGCGCCGTCAATGTCACTGAGCGCTGGGCCGCGCAGCGCCGCCTGCAGGCGCAAATTGCGTTCCAGAACCTTCTGCTGGACATGAATCCGCTGCCCATATCGGTGACGAACACCGAAGGTGCTGTCGTACAGGTGAACCGCGCCTGGGAAGAGTACAAGGGCCTGGAGCGTGCAATGGTGGTGGGCCGTCGGCTCACAGGCTTTTTGCCCGCTGATGAGGCCCAGGTGGAGCAACTGCACAACGATCAGTTGGTCAGGATGGGCGGGCAGACCTTTTTTGAAACCAAGGTGCTGCATGGTGACGGCGCCCGCAGGGAGACGCGCGTTATCAAGGCGGCGATTGCAGACGCGCAGAGCAAGGCGTCAGGGGTGCTCACCATTTTTGTGGATGTGAGCGAGTTCCGCCAGGCAGAGCGTGCCACGCAGGAGGCCCGCCATGCGGCTGAAGAGGCATCCCGGGCCAAGTCCGAATTTGTGGCCAATATGAGTCATGAGTTGCGAACGCCCCTGCAATCGATTCTGGGATTTGCAGAACTGGGCATGCTCCGTGGGCGTGCAGAGCCACGGCTTGCGGGCATGTTTGAAGACATTCACTCGGCTGGTCAGCGCATGTTGTCGCTGGTCAACGATCTGCTGGAGGTTGCCAAGCTTGAGAGCACGGTCGGCACCATTCACCTCGAGCGTATCGACCTGCGCGGGCTCATTCAGCCCGTGGTGCAAGAACTGGAGCCTTTGCTGACCCGCAACCAGCAGTCCATGCGTGTGGAGCTGTCGGACATGCCTCTCGTGGCCAAAGTGGATCCACTGCGGATGCAGCAGGTATTGCGCAATGTGTTGGCCAATGCCATCAAGTTTTCTCCCAAGGGCTCAGCCATCCATCTTCAGGGGCGGATGGATTCCCACGGGCAGGTGCATGTGGAAGTGCGTGATGAGGGGCCTGGCATTCCAGAGGCGGAGCTGGAGTCCATCTTTGAAGCCTTCGTCCAGTCCAGCAAAACCAAGGACGGCTCAGGCGGCACGGGCCTGGGCCTGGCCATATGCCGAAAGATTGTGGAAGCCATGGGTGGACGTATCTTTGCGCGCAACCGTGAGCCTCGCGGAGCGTCGTTCCACATCGTGTTGCCCGCCAGGGGGTTTACGGAAACTCAGCCAGCACCTCTGTGAGCTGACGTGCCGTGGAACGATCTTTTAGGAAAGCACAAAAACAAAAGCCAACCTCGCGGTTGGCTTTTTGGTGTGAGAGCCTGCATGCAGCAGGCCTCTGGCATCAGCCGCCCTTCTTGGAGCGCTTGCCGGGGTTCTTCTTGCTGCGGGTGGCAACGCCACGCTCCAGGCTGACGCGTTGGCCACGGCCAGGAGTTTGCAGGGTGTAGCCGGGCAGGGGCTGTGGACGGGGAGTGCGCTTGCGGTCAGCTTCAGTAACGATCTTGTTGCCCATGGCAGGTCTCTAGAAAATGGTGGAAAACCCATATTAGGCCATACCTTGAGAAGCCTCTGCGGAAATGAGTGGCTCGCGACCACAGGCTCTCACCTGAAAGTGATCATTTGGTGGGTCGGTTTCAAACAGCTCAGCTCGCTGGCAAACGGGCAATCACCCGAACCTCAGACTCAGGTTCAGCCCGCAGCAGCAGAGCTTCTGCAGAGGCTGTATTGGTGCCTGCCAGATCTTGCAGAACGAACATGTGCGTGACCCAGACTTCAAACTGACCCTTGCGTGTGCTGGCCTTCTCCAGCGCTGCGCGCAGTTCTTTCAGGTGCGCAGCACCCGTGGTCTCTGGTGCTCCGTGGGGTGATCCCAATGCCGCCCACACCTCGGGCGGGCCAAATGCCAGCGTGGCCGTGTCCACGCATCTGCACCATGGGCTGGACCTGACGGCTGCAGGGCGCAAGCCCCGCTGTGCAAACCACTGCCCTGCGCGGCGGGCCTGCGAGCGGCCTTCTTCGCTCAGGTTACGCTGCGTGCTGCAATCGCCCAGGCGGAATCCGGGCGGGTCGAATGTGCCTGGCGCCGTGGCATGGCGCATGGCAACGACCAAGCCACCCTGCTGCACAAGGGCGGGTATGTCCACCGCACCTTGCGCTGCTGCTACCCACGGCCATGCGGCGCAACCGGCGCCCGCGGCCAGCACTGACCGCCGGGGCAGGAGTTTGCTGCTTTCAGACCAGCGGTTCGAAGGCATAGCCGTTACCGGACGCGGCCATCTTCCCAAATGCAGGGAAGGGGAAGTGGAAGCCGCCCACTAACGCCTTGGTGGAGGTGACCCGCGCAAACACCTCACGGCGCACCTTGCGGGCTGCCTCTGCGTCCATGTCAAAGGTCACAGCCCAATCGGGGTTGCGTGCAAACAGTGCAGGCACGTTGGTCAGGTCCGCCAGGTAGAAAAAGTTCTGGCCCGCCGAGCTGACTTCAAACAGGGTGTGCCCCGGCGTGTGGCCGTAGGCAGCCACCGAGCGGATGCCTGGAACTACTTCGCTGCCTGCGGCAAAAGGCACCAGCATGTCGGCAGGCATGCCCACAAAAGTGCGCCGAACGTTCTCAAAGGCAGGCTTCATTCCGGCTGGTGCAGCGGCCATGCGTGCATCGTCCATCCAGAAGGCCTGCTCTGCTGCAGGCACCATGACCTTGGCCTTGGGGAAGAGCAACTCGCCCGCCTTGTTGCGCAGGCCGTTGATGTGATCTCCGTGGAAGTGACTGATCAGCACCGTGTCGATATCAGACGCAGGCACCCCCGCGGCACGCAGGTTTTCGAGCAGCTTGCCTGCATTCGGTCCACCAAAATCACCCAGGCCTGTATCGATCAGCACTTTGCGGCCCCCCGCGATCACCACAAAGGGGGTAAAGGGAACATCGATGTAGTCGGTGGGAAGCCCCTGCGAAGCCAGCAGGGCCCGCACCTCGGCCAACGGCGCGTTTTTGACGAATTCCTCACCCAAGGGGCGGCGGGCGATCCCGTCGATCACCGCAATCACCTCCACGTCTCCCACCTTGGTGCGGCGAAACCCTGGAGAGGGCAGGGCGGGCGTGCCCAGGTTGGGTGCGTTCTGCGCCCACACTGGCACAAATGACCCTGCAGCGTAGGCGCAGACACCCAGGCTGGCACTCAGAAATTGACGTCTTTTCAGCATCGATACTCTCCAGTCGTTAAATGAACCGTGAAGTTTCGCAATGTAACGTGCGTCCTGATGCTGTCACGATCCCCTGCACTAAGCCCCACGAAGGCGCGGGTTTTTGAGGCAGCGTGTCCTTGAGAGCCTAAGCACCGAAGGCTGCCCGGAATTCTTCGCAGAACTGTGGGTTGCCACTGATCGACAGCGTCAGCGTGGTGCGAGGCGCACCGGGAGGGCCCGAGTGCCGTTCAATGCGCCCCGTGGAGGGGTGAAAGCTCACCGTCATGGGGGTGCTGATTTCCTCCACACCCTGCAGGTCATAGTGCCAGTCTCCACCTTCCTCAGCAGGGGCGGGGCCTTCGGGAAACTGTTGCGTGCACCAGCCCAGCACCTGCGCAATTTCGTTCTGTAGAGCATCCCATTGATGGGGCGCGACGCTGGCCATGGCATCGAAAGTGCCCGTGCCTTCATAGTCTTCGCTGTAGTCAAAATCCAGATAGCTGAGGTTCATGTCGAGAAAATCGGAGCGTTGGCGGAATCGAAGGCACGATTGTCCGCTCTGCCGTATTCGCGCCAGCCGTCGCACAATCTCTGCGCCGCTTGAGCCAGGACCCGGAGCGTTCCACAAGGGGCTTGGTGGTTTATTGCTTTCGGTTAATCGGTCTTCTTTCCATGACTTCTACTACCCCGTTGCTGCGCGTTGACAAGCTGCATTTCAGTTACCCCGATCGTGCGGTGTTCAGCGGTCTCAGCTTTGATTGGACGCCGGGGCTGGCGTGTGTTTGTGGTGATGAAAGCACCGGCAAGACGACGCTGCTGCGCCTTTTGGCGGGTGAGCTTTCTCCCTCTGAGGGACATATCTCGCTGGGCGAGCGGCGTGAAGGAAGCTCCGCGCAAGCCCTTGCTCAGCAAGTGTTTTATGCAGATCCTCGCTCCTCGTTGCTCGATCCAAGTCTTGCGCAGGATTGGCTGGCCTCCCAGGCGGCGCGCTATCCCACCTGGGACGCGCAGGCCCTGGCAGAGCATGTGCAGGGATTCGGGCTGACTGAGCATCTGCCAAAACCGTTTTTCGCCCTCTCCACCGGCACCCGCCGCAAGGTGTGCCAGGCTGCAGCCTTGGCCAGCGGTGCTGCTTTGACGTTGATGGATGACCCCCATGCGGGGCTCGACAAACCATCCTTGCGCTATCTGGCCGAGGCGCTTGCGAAAACGGTGCAACTGTCCCGTATCGTGGTGGTTGCACATTACGAAACCTTGCCGGGTGTGCCGTGGGATCAGGTTCTGACCCTCAGGCCCGTTGGTTCGGTCTAGTCTTCCCGCCGGTCATTCACCCCACAACCCCGCAACGGCCGCGCAGCCCCTACACTCATCGGCTGGAGGTTTCACCATGGATGCCCTGCTCTTTGTTCCGGTCGCTGTTGCCATTGCTCTCACCCCCGGGCCCAACAATTTTTGTGGACTCAATAACGGCATCCGCGCGGGGGTAGGTTCCGCTCTGGTGGCCACCGTAGGGCGGGTGGCGGCCTTCACCATCTTTCTCACCATTTCAGCCGTGGGGCTGGGCGCCATGCTGCTGGCGTCTGAAACGGCTTTCACTGTGGTCAAGTGGGTTGGTGCCTGTTACCTGTTCTGGCTGGGCTGGCGGGCGTGGCGCAGCCGTGAGTTCGGGGGGCTGCAAATGCTGGACAACGGGCAAGTGGGCTCCAGCAACGAGCCGGTGCAGATACGTGCCTTGATCGCCCAGGAATTCTTGCTCGGCATCACCAACCCCAAAGCCATCGTGCTGTTTGCGGCCATCTTCCCGCAGTTCATCGACGCTACACGTCCCGCCTCTTCGCAGTTTCTGGTGCTGGGCTCCATTTATCTGATGGCCGAATTTGTTTCCACTGCGGTGTATGCCACTTGCGGTCGGCAGATACGCCGCTTCATCCGTACATCGCGCGGCGTGGTGCGCCTGAACAAAGCCACCGGTGGCTTCTTCATGGGAGCGGGTGGTCTGCTGCTGGCCAGCCAGCGCTGATCAGTTACCGGGCGCATGTATTTTTGTCGCCCCGGTAAAGGTCCTGTAAATCCATGCCCTCGCTTGCCCTGTGGGGGCAGGTGCGTGGCTACCATACGGCACCGGTTTCACTTCTGCCTCTCCATGCCAACCCATTCCGTTTCTCCTGCGTTCGCCCTTGTCTCGCGCCAGAAGGGGCGCATGCTCTGGTGGGTTCTCCTGGCCATTTTGCTGGCGCTGGCCGGTGCGGGGGGCTGGTGGTGGAGGCAGCAACAGGCGGCAGGCGCAGCTGGCGCTTCGGGCCCTGCGGGCGCGTCCTCAGGGCAGGCCAGGGGGCCGGGGCGCTTCAGCGGGGCAGGGGCGGCGCAGCCCGTGTCTGTGGGCGTGGTGCAAAGGCAGGATGTCCGCGTCATGGTCAGCGCCATTGGCACCATGAGCGCCCGCGCCACCGCAGTGGTGCGGGCCAAGGCATCGGGCGAGCTGCTGTCCATCAAGTTCAAAGAGGGCGATGAGGTCAAGCCCGGGCAGTTGCTGGCAGAGATTGACCCGCGCAGCTACCAGGCCACCCTGACCCAGGCCCAGGGCAACCTGCAGCGCGATCAGGCGCAACTGAAAAACGCGCAACTGGATTTGCAGCGTTACCAGGACCTGCTGGCCAAAGACTCGATTGCCGCGCAGCAGGTAGATACGCAAAAAGCCCTGGTGCGACAACTGGAAGGCACGGTGGCGGCCGATCAGGCGCAGGTGGATGCAGCCAAGCTGCAGTTGAGCTACACCCGCATCACCGCGCCCATTGGTGGTCGCCTGGGGTTGCGGCAGGCCGACCGGGGCAATGTCGTGGGGCCGTCTGATGCAGCAGGCATTGTCACCATCACCCAGGTGCGCCCCATTGATGCGGTTTTCTCTGTGCCCGAGGCGCAGTTGGTGGCCATCAACCAGCGTCTGGCCAGCGGTGCCAGCCTGCCCGTGGAGTTGTGGGATCGAGAGCAAAAGCAGCGGCTGGCCCGTGGCCGCCTGGGCGCAGTAGACAACGCCATCGACGCGACCACCGGCACTATCAAGGCCAAGGCAGCGTTTGAGAATGAAGAGGGCCTGCTTTTTCCCAATCAGTTCGTCAACGTGAGGCTGCAGGTCAACCTGCTCAAGGATGTGCTCACCGTGCCCGGCACTGCCATCCAGAACAATTACGTGTACCTGGTGCGACCCGACGGCACCGTCACGCAGCGGCGCATTCGGGTGGGTGTGGCAGATGGCGAGCGGGTGAGTGTGGAGGGCGATCTGCAAGAGGGCGACCAGGTGGTGACCGACGGCATCGACCGTCTGCGCGAAGGTGCCAAGGTGGCCGTGATTGACAGCGGTGCAGCCACCCGCGCCGACGCAGCCGCGCAGGACGCTGGTGGCCGACGCGCTGCCCTGATGGCCAGCCTCACCCCTGAAGAGCGCGAGAAAGTAGCCAAGATGACGCCGGAAGAGCGGCGTGCCTTCTTCCGCAACCGGCGCGCTCAGTCGCCCCAAGGGGCCGCCAGTGGCGCTGCGGCCGCGGGTGTCCCTGGCGTTTCGGCCTCGGGGGCGTCTGCGCCGGTGCGCGGGGCTTCGGCGGCTGCATCTGCTGCGCCCGCTGCATCTCCCGCCGCTGCAGGCTCCGCGCCCGTGCGTTGAGCGTTAGCGCTTTCGTGTTCACGCGCTCCGCCCGCCGCGCCCAGCAGGCCCTGTTGCCGCCTTTGTCATGAACCTGTCCCGCCTCTTCATCCTGCGCCCCATCGCCACATCGCTGCTGATGGTGGCGCTGCTCATCTCGGGCTTGCTGGCGTATCGGCTGCTGCCCATCTCGGCCCTGCCGGAGGTGGACTACCCCACCATCCAGGTCACCACGCTCTACCCCGGTGCCAGCCCCGATGTGATGACCTCCAACGTCACCGCCCCGCTGGAGCGGCAGTTTGGTCAGATGCCGGGTCTGTCGCAGATGTCGTCCACCAGCTCGGGCGGGGCGTCGGTCATCACGCTGCGGTTTGCGCTCGACATGTCGATGGACGTGGCCGAGCAGCAGGTGCAGGCCGCCATCAATGCGGGCAGCAACCTGTTGCCCAGCGACCTGCCCATGCCCCCCATCTACAGCAAGGTCAACCCGGCCGATGCGCCTGTGCTCACCCTGGCCATCACCTCGCCCTCGCTGCCCGTCATCCGCCTGAACGACCTGGTGGAGAACCGCCTTGCGCCCAAGCTCTCGCAGGTCAACGGCGTGGGGCTGGTGGCCATTGCGGGCGGGCGCCGCCCGGCAGTGCGCATCCAGGCGAATCCTACGGCGTTGGCCAACCTGGGCTTGACGCTGGAAGATGTGCGCACTGCCATTGCCGCCGCCAACGTCAAGCAGGCCAAGGGCGGTTTTGACGGGCCCGCGCGCGCCTCCACCATCGATGCCAACGACCAGCTCCAGTCCGCGCAGGAATACCGTGAGCTGATCCTGGGCTTCAAAAACGGCAATCCCATCCGCCTGCGCGACGTGGCCCAGACGGTGGACGACGCGGAAAACACGCGTCTGGCTGCCTGGGCAGGTACGCCTGAGACGGGATCCAAGTCGGGCGTCATCCTCAACATCCGGCGGCAACCCGGTGCCAACGTGATTGACACGGTAGACCGCATCAAAGCCCTGCTGCCACAGCTACAGGCCACCTTGCCCGCTTCCATGGATGTGCAGGTGCTTACCGACCGCACTACCACCATCCGCGCTTCGGTCAAAGACATGCAGGTCGAACTGGCCCTGGCCATCGGGCTGGTGGTCGCGGTGATTTTCGTGTTTCTGCGCAGCGCATCGGCCACGCTCATCCCCAGCTTTGCCGTGCCTCTGTCGTTGGTGGGTACCTTTGGCGTGATGTACCTGGCGGGGTTTTCGCTCAACAACCTCACGCTCATGGCGCTCACCATTTCCACCGGCTTTGTGGTGGACGACGCCATCGTCATGATCGAGAACATTGCCCGCTACGTGGAAGAGGGCGAGCCACCGCTACAGGCCGCCCTCAAGGGAGCCAAGCAGATTGGCTTCACCATCATCTCGCTCACCATCTCGCTCATTGCGGTGTTGATTCCGCTGCTGTTCATGGGCGATGTGGTGGGGCGGCTGTTCCATGAATTTGCCATCACCATGGCGGTGGCCATTTTGCTGTCGGCCGTGGTGTCACTCACGCTCACGCCCATGCTGTGCGCCCGCCTGCTGCGCCACACGCCTGAAGAAAGCCATGGCCGCCTTTACCGCGCCACTGGCCGTTTCTTCGACGGCATGATCGCCCAGTATGGCAGTGCACTGGCCCGCGTGCTCAATCACCGGGGGCTGACCTGGCTGGCGTTTGGTGCCACGCTGGCCCTCACTGTCGTGCTGTATTTGGTGGTGCCCAAGGGATTTTTTCCGGTGCAGGACACGGGCACGCTGCAGGCCACCACCGAGGCCGACCAGTCCATTTCTTTCGCGGCTATGGCCGAGCGTCAGCAGCGGCTGGCAGAGCGCATCCTGCAAGACCCCGCCGTCAAAAGCGTCTCGTCTTTTATCGGGGTTGACGGTGCCAACACCACGCTCAACACGGGCCGACTGCTCATTGATCTCAAGCCCCACGAACAGCGCGAACGTGCCAGCGTGGTGCTGCGCCGCCTTGCCGATGAAACACGCGATATCGCAGGCATTCGTCTCTATGCCCAGCCGGTGCAAGACCTGACCATTGAAGACCGCGTGGCGCGCACGCAGTACCAGTTGCTGGTCTCGTCTCCCGACATGGCCCAGTTGCAGAGCAGCACTGCCGAGCTGGTGCAGCGCATGCGCGCCTTGCCTCAGCTGGCGGATGTGACCAGTGACCTCCAAAACCAGGGCTTGCAGGCCTTTGTGCAAATCGACCGCGCCCAGGCCAGCCGTCTGGGCGTGACGGTGTCAGGCATCGACACCGCGCTGTACAACGCCTTTGGCCAGCGGCTCATTTCCACCATCTTCACCCAGTCCAACCAATACCGTGTGGTGTTGGAGGTTGCGCCGCAGTTCAAGCTGGGGCCTGAGGCTTTGAACAGCATCTACGTCACGTCGAGCGCAGGCAAGCCCGTGGCCTTGTCATCGGTGGCCCGCATTGAAGAGCGGGCCATGCCCCTGGCGGTGAACCATGTGGGGCAGTTGCCTGCAGCCACCATCTCGTTCAACACCGCGCCGGGCGTGGCTTTGGGCGATGCGGTCAAAGCCATCCAGGCCGAGCAGGCTGCCGCGCGCGAGGCGGGGCAGTTGCCGTTGTCGGTGGACATGAACTTCCAGGGCGCGGCGCTGGCCTTCCAGGCGTCGCTGTCCAACACGCTGCTGCTGATTCTGGCGGCGGTCATCACCATGTACATCGTGCTGGGTGTGCTGTATGAGAGCACGATTCACCCGGTCACCATCCTCTCGACTTTGCCCTCTGCGGGTGTGGGTGCGCTGCTGGCGCTGTGGATGGCGGGGCTGGATGTGGACATCGTGGCGGTGATCGGCATCGTGCTCTTGATCGGTATCGTCAAGAAGAACGCGATCATGATGATCGACTTTGCACTGGAGGCGCAGCGCGACCAGGGGCTGCCTGCGCGTGAAGCCATTTACCAGGCTTGTTTGTTGCGGTTTCGGCCGATTTTGATGACGACGCTGGCGGCTTTGCTGGGTGCTTTGCCTTTGATGTTGGGCACAGGGGTGGGCAGTGAGTTGCGGCATCCGCTGGGGGTGACGATGGTGGGGGGGCTGATCGTGAGCCAGTTGCTCACGCTGTTTACGACGCCGGTGATTTATTTGACGTTTGAGGGGTGGGCTGAGAGGTGGCGGGCGCGTAGGGGGGCTGTGTGATGAGTGCTCCTTTTTTGGTAGCTGGTTGCGCTTGCTGTATAAGCGCTAGAGGCCTTTTTGGCTTCATGCCTTTGCATGGGGCGGGAGCCGGGGAGTGCGCCCGGCAGCGCAGTAACTTTCTTTTGCTTCGCCAAAAGAAAGTCACCAAAGAAAAGGCGACCCCGCTGTCTGCGTCCCCTGCGCTTCGCTACGGGGTAACCTGCGGTGCTCGCGGGCGGGGTGCGCCGCAGAACTCGCTGCGCGCTGACGCGCTCCGCTCAAACAACTGCGGCGAGTCAGTTCACGAAGCGCGTGTGTCCTGCGGCACACGCGCCACCCCGCCCGCTGCGCTCCTCGGCGCATACAGAGGGGATGGGGAGCGGACATCCATTCGGGCCATTGCTTCGCTCGGCCCTCCGTTGTGGGCGCAAGCGCCTCGCGCTGGACGCGGAACTGGCAGGGTCGAGCGCAGCGACGACCCGAACGGCTGTTTGGCTGTTCGGCTCCCCAACCCCCTGCTGGCTGCGCCTGCGGCGGTGCGGTTGCGGGGTGGCATGGGCGTCGAAGCGCCCATGCTTCGTCAACTGACTCGCCGGGGTTGTCCGAGCGGCGCTGCGCAGCAGCAAAGCGAGTTCCACGGCGCACCCCGCAGCCGCACCGCCGCAGGTTTGCCCCTTCGCACCGCGAAGGGGGCGCAGACTGGGGGTCGCCTTCTTTTGCCTTCTTTTCTTGGCGAAGCAAGAAAAGAAGGTGCGCCGCCGGGCGCATATCCCGGCACCCGCCCTCAGCATAGGCATGCCACCCCATCAACCCACAAGCCCCAGCTTCGACAAGCTCAGCCCGAACGGGTAGTTGCATTGCCTGCAAATACTATCAATTTGATAGCTGCCTGCGCTCATTCTATAAGCGCTAGAGACCAAAAACATCTTAAAAACCAGAGGCCCGCCCCATGAGCCTCTCCACCCCCTTCATCCACCGCCCCATCGCCACCATGCTCCTCACCCTGGGCCTGGCCCTGGTGGGTGCGGTGTCGTACTTCCTGCTGCCTGTGGCCCCGCTGCCGCAGGTCGATTACCCCACCATCTCCGTCAGCGCCAGCCTGCCCGGTGCCAGCCCTGACACAGTCGCTGCCACCGTCGCCACGCCGCTGGAGCGGGCGCTGGGCTCCATTGCCGGGGTCAATGAAATCACCTCGCGCTCCATCCTGGGCAGCACCAACATCACCCTGCAGTTTGACCTGAACCGCGACGTAGACAGTGCCGCACGCGACGTGCAGGCCGCCATCAACGCCGCGCGCACGCTGCTGCCCACGGGCATGCCCAGCAATCCGACCTACCGCAAGGTCAACCCGGCGGATTCGCCCATCATGATCCTGGCGCTCACGTCCAGCTCGCTCACGCGGGGGCAGATGTACGACGCTGCCTCCACCGTGCTGGCGCAAAAGCTCTCGCAGGTGGAAGGGGTGGGGCAAGCCACCGTCAGTGGCGGGGCGCTGCCTGCAGTGCGGGTGTCGCTCGATCCGGTACGGCTCGCGGCCAACGGGGTGTCGCTGGAGCAGGTGCGCAGCGCCATCACCACCACCAACGCCAACCGCCCGCTGGGTGCGGTGGAGCGTGAAGACCATTACTGGCAAATCGCCGCCAACGACCAGGCCCGCGTGGCGGCTGATTACGCGCCGCTGGTGCTGCGCTGGAAGGATGGCAATGCCATCCGCCTGTCGGACGTGGCCGATGTGACCGACTCGGTGCAGGACGTGCGCAACTTTGGCGTGGCCAATGGCAAGCCGGCCATCCTGCTGCAGGTGTTCAAGCAGCCCGGTGCCAACATTCTGGAGGCCGTAGACCGCGTGCGTGCGTTGCTGCCCCAGTTGCAGGCCTCCATCCCCGCGGCCATTGACATTGAGATCGTGTCTGACCGCACGCCCACGCTGCGCGCATCCGTCAAGGAGGTGGAGCACACGCTGGTGATTGCGGTGGCGCTGGTGATCCTGGTGGTGTTTCTGTTCCTGCGCAACGGGCGCGCCACGCTCATCCCGGCAGTGGCCGTGCCGGTGTCGCTGGCGGGCACGTTTGGGGTCATGTATCTGGCGGGGTACACGCTGGACAACCTCTCGCTCATGGCGCTGACCATTGCCACCGGGTTTGTGGTGGACGATGCCATTGTGGTGCTCGAAAACATCATGCGTCACATGGAACGGGGCAAGTCGGCGCTGCAGGCATCGCTCGAAGGCGCGCGCGAGATTGGCTTCACCGTGGTCTCCATGAGCATTTCCCTCATCGCGGTGTTTGTGCCCATCCTGTTCATGGGCGGCATCGTGGGGCGGTTCTTTCGTGAATTTGCCATCGTCATGTCGGCGGCCATTCTGGTGTCGCTGGTGGTCTCTCTCACCACCACCCCCATGATGTGTGCGGCCCTGCTGCGCCCGCATGCAGCGCGTTCCCCGGGCGTCGGCGCGTCAAGTCGCTGGGCTCGGTTCTCGGCCTGGGTGGATCGGTGGCAGGTGCGGGGCCTGCGCGGCTACCGGCACAGCCTGGCGTGGTGCCTGCGCCACCAACCTGTGGTGCTACTGGTGCTGGCCGGGGTGGTGGGGCTCAATGTGTACCTTTACACCGCCATCGACAAAGGCTTCATGCCTGAGCAGGACACGGGTCGCATCTCGGGTTTCATCCGTGCGGACCAGGCCACGTCTTACCAGGCCATGGAGCAGCGGCTGCAGCGCTTTCTGGCCATCGTGCAGGCAGACCCCGCGGTGGAGTATGTGACCGGCTCCACCGGCGGCTGGCAGCGCAACGCAGCGCAGATGTTCATGACCCTCAAGCGCGGGCCGGGGCAGGAGTCGTCAGACGTGGTCATTGCGCGGCTGCGTGAGCAGCTCAAGAACGAGCCCGGTGCGCGCCTGTTCATGGTGCCGCAGCGCGACATCCGCATTGGCGGCAGGCAAAGCAGTGCGTCGTACGACTACACGTTGCAGGCCGACGACATTGCCGAACTGCGCACCTGGGAGCCACGCATACGCCAGGTGCTGTCGCAACTGCCTGAGCTGGAGGACGTGAACAGCGATGTATCGGACTACGGCCTGCAGACCACGCTGGTGATTGACCGGGATGCCGCTACGCGCCTGGGCCTCACCATGGCGCAGATCGACGCCACGCTGAACGACGCCTTCGGGCAGCGGCAGGTGGGCGTCATCTACAACCCCCTCAACCAGTACCGCGTGGTGCTGGAGGCAGCGCCGCAATACCTGCAGAGCCCTGAGACGCTGCGCGGCTTTTTCTTCGTCAACAGCGCAGGCCAACAGGTGCCCCTGACGGCGTTTGCGCGCATCACCGCCACCAATACACCGCTGTCGGTGAACCATGAGCGTGGCACGCCTGCCAGCACGATCAGCTTCAGCCTGGCCCCCGGCGTGTCGCTGTCGCAGGCGGCTGATGCGGTCAACAACGCGGTGGCCGAGCTGGGCGTGCCGGTGGGGATTCGCGGCACCTTCAGCGGCACGGCGGGGGCCTTTCAATCGGCCCTGGCGGGGCAACCGCTGCTCATCCTGGCAGCCATCGTCACGATCTATCTGGTGCTGGGCATGCTGTACGAGAACCTGGTGCATCCGTTCACCATCCTCTCCACGCTGCCTTCTGCGGGCGTGGGCGCACTGCTGGCGCTGATGCTCTTCAAGACCGAGTTCTCGCTCATCGCGCTCATCGGCGTCATCCTGCTGATCGGCATCGTCAAGAAGAACGCCATCATGATGATCGACTTTGCACTGTCGCGGCAGCGCAGTGGTGCGCGCAGCGCGGCCCAGTCCATCTACCGTGCCTGCAGCCTGCGGCTGCGCCCCATCCTCATGACCACCATGGCCGCCATCTTTGGTGCGCTGCCCCTGGCCATCAACCGGGCGGATGGGGCCGAACTGCGCCAGCCCCTGGGCATTGCCGTGGTGGGCGGGCTGCTGGTGAGCCAGCTGCTCACCCTCTACACCACACCGGTGGTCTATGTGGCACTGGACCGCTTGCGCCTGCGCGTGCTCCGCACCGCGGGCCGACTGCGCAGGGGGCGGGGCTCATCCCATGCACCCGCCGCCGCGCTACAAGGAAATGAGTGATGTCTGATTTGTCTGTTCTTCTGCCTCGCGCGCTTGCGCCACGCCGCTCTTTGGCCCTTTCTGGCACCACGCTGCTGGCGGCTGCGGTGCTGGCTGCCTGCAGTACCCAGCCGGTGTACGAGCGGCCTGCACTGCAGGTTCCTGCACAGTACAAGGAATCGCTGGCCGCCACCGCCGCAGGCGTGTGGCAGCCTGCGCAAGCCGCACAGACTGCGCCATCTGCCAGCACAGTGCCTGCTGCATGGTGGACGCTGTATGGCGATGCCACGCTCAATGCCTTGCAAGACCAGGCTGCTGCGGGCAACCAGAACATTGCGCTTTCGCTGGCTCGGCTGCGCGCCGCGCAGGCGGCGGTGGCCAGCAGCAGTGCAAGCCAGTTGCCCACCCTGGGGGCGACGGCCAGCACATCACGCGCTCGCAGCGGCACGCAGGCGGCGGATGGCAGCACCAGTGCGCGCTTGAGCACCAGCCATTCGATAGGGCTGAATGCCAGCTGGGAGCTGGACCTGTGGGGCCGCATTGCCAGCACCGTAGACGCGGCCCAGGCATCCGCCCAGGCCAGCGCAGACGACCTGGCGGCCATGCGCCTTTCGGTGCAGGCCAGCGTGGCGCAGACCTATTTTTCGCTGCGTGCGGCCGAGGCCAATGCGCAGATCCTGCGTGAAACCCTGCAGGCCTATGACCGCAGTTGGGAGCTGACGCGCAACCGCCAGCAGGCAGGCGTTGCCTCTGTAGCCGATGTGGCGCAGGCCGAGTCGCAATACAAGTCCACCCAGGTGCAGTTGCTGGAGGCTGAAACCACACGCACCCAGCTGGAGCACGCCCTGGCTGCCCTGGTGGGGCAGGCCCCTGCAAGTTTCAGCGTGCAGCCCACGGGCTTGCTGCCCACGCCACCCACCGTGCCCGCGCAATTGCCATCGCAACTGCTGGAGCGCCGCCCCGACATTGCCGCCGCAGAGCGCCGGGTGGCTGCCGCCAACGCGCAAATTGGCGTGGCCAAGGCAGCGTTCTTCCCGGCCTTGACGCTGACGGGCAGCGCGGGGTACCGCGGCTCGGAGCTGTCGAATCTGTTCAACGCGCCCAACCTGTTCTGGTCCCTGGGGCCGCAGCTGGCGCTATCGTTGTTTGACGGCGGTGCGCGCAGCGCCGCAGTGGAGTCGGCCCGCGCTTCCAACGAGCAGGCTGCCGCCACCTATCGGCAGACGGTGCTTACAGCCCTGCAGGAGGTGGAAGACAACCTGACGGCCGCCGCAGCCCTGGCGCAGGAGCAGCAACTCCAGATGGAGGCGCTGGCGGCTGCACAGCGCGCGCTGGATGTGGTCAACAACCAGTACCGGGCGGGCACGGTGGGGTATCTGAACGTGATCACAGCGCAGGCCACGGTGCTGTCGGCCCAGCGCAGCCTCACGGATGTGCGCAACCGCCGCCTGGCAGCCGTCAACACCTTGCTGAAAAACGTGGCTGGAAGCTGGGAGCCTCTGCAGGTACAGGCAAAGACCGCCAGTCAGCCGCAATAGTGCGAAGGTTTGATGTGACCTTCATCGGGTGCATTCAGTTGGAGGTTCCAACCAGAAACCCCCAACTCAAGGCACTACACCTCTGTGGGCAGGTTCGGCAGGTTCGGCAGGTTCAGATCCAGATAGGCTTTTTCGAGTGCGGCACGACCTTGGGGCGTGACGCTGGTGACCTCTGCCTTTTGGATGGGCGAATGCACATCGGGTAAATGGGCCGTCACCAATTGCGCGGCCACCAAAATCCGGAGTTTGTCGATCTCTGCAGTGTCTTCAATGATTTTGGGCAACGGACTTTCCGCGATTGAGAGCATCAATTCAAGTGGCATTGTTCACTTCCTCAGAAAGTCAAGATTTTGATTGTGAACTTGGCAACTAAAAATGACCAGTCGATTAAACATCTGTTAACCAAAAGTGAACGATCGGTTGAATTGGTGACTCGCGGTTCTCGTTCAATATTTTGGAAATATGGTATTGGATAATAAATATAAAGTCTTTGTTAAATCATTTGATATTGGCGATTTACGTATCTTTGATATTCTGAAAATAGATCAGCGAGGTCAGAATGAAATCAATGAAACTTGAGAGCACTGTCCGAGTGCAGCCTCGAAGTCATCGATAGCAGGTCCCGCATATTCAGAAAGATTCCCCGCTGAAGCGGTGACTTCAAGGGTTGGAAGATTTCGCTCATCCTTGTTGAGTCAGTCTCAACAGACAGTCGTGGTACCTGCACTACAGGCAGGCCAGAGCAAGCGCCGCCACTGCGGTAGGGCCCAGTGCCCCCAGCAGCAGCCCTCCGGCTCCCACTGTCTGATCCGCGAACCCGTTCTTCAGCAACGCTACGCCTGCCGGGTTGGGGGCGTTGGCAATCACCGTCAGCCCCCCGCCCGCCACGGCACCGGCCACCAGCATGTACTGCGCAGCGGGGGAAATCCCTTCAATGAGCGAGCCCAGGTAGGTCAGTGCGGCGTTGTCGGTAATGGCCGTCAACCCCAGCGCGCCAGCGAACAGGGCCAGCGGCTCCAGCCCCGAGACGATGGGTTGCAGCCACCATTGCTGCATGCCGCCCAGCACCACCAGCCCCGCGAGGAAGAAGCCCACCAGCAGGGCTTCCTTGATGATGAGGCGGCTCTGGTGGGTGCTGTAGGCCTGTGTGTAGCCCAGGAACAGCAGAAAGAGGCCCATGAACACAACCGGGTGATGCGCAAACAGCACCACCAGCGCCAGCAGGGTGATGTGTACCGCAGCTACCGAGACGGGCATCTTCGCTTGATCGCTGGCCTTCAACCCTGCTGCCATGGCCTCTGCACTGGGCAGATGGCGGCGCAGGACCAACGTGCACACGGTCGCGTTGATGAGAACCGCAATGGCCGCCTTCCAGCCAAACGTGGTCAGCATGAACAGGCTGTCCCAGCCCCATGTGGCTGCCACCATCAGCACGGGCGGTGCGGCATAAGAGGTGAGCGTGCCGCCAATGGAGACGTTGACAAACAGTACACCCAAGGCCAGATACTTGGCGCGCTCGGGCACTTCCGTTCGGAAGATCTGTGGGGCTAGCATGAGCGCTGCAATCGTCATGGCGGCGGGCTCGGTGATCAGCGATCCCAGCAGCGGCACCGCCGCCAGCCCCAGCCAGGCAGTGACCAACGGTGTGGGGAGGGGCGTGATACGCGCCAGTGTGGCGACCACCGCCATGACGCTGCGCAGCACGGGGCGCGACGCGGCAATCACCATGACCACGAACACAAACAGGGGCTCGGTGTAGTTGCGCGACTCCGCATATTCCAGCGCTTCGGATCCGCCCGCGGCCATGGCCATGGCAACGATGAGCACCATGGCCCAGAAACCGAAGACGACCTCCACCTCGCCCAGCAAATGAAAAAGCCCGGCGTGGCGTGGGTAGCGGTGCGAGAGTCGCTCGAAAAACTTGACGGAGAAAGTGTGGAGCAAGGCCACGGCAAACAGCGTGGCGGCCATCCATTGGACCAGAGGGGTGTTCATGCGGTACGGGGCGTGAAAAAACCGCGAGGCGGCCCGACCTTCGCTGTACCTGTTGCGCCGATTTGCGCAGACACCCAGCGCATATTTTAATCGCTGGCAGTTGCCAAGCCGGGTAGGAGGAAGGCGCTACTGCTACTTCCGTGCACTGGCGCTACATCGCCTTGAACAGGTGCGCGTAGAGCCTGCTCACGGCCAGCTTTTCAGGCCTGTGGCGCAGGCTCAGGTGCAGCTTGCCTCCCTCGTCCCGCATCACGGAGGTGATGGCACTGGCGCGCACCAGCGTGCTGCGGTGCACCTGCCAGAACTGTTGTGGGTCGAGCTGCTCAATCAGCTCTTTCAGCGGCGTGCGTATGAGGTATTCATGCTCTGCGGTCAGCACGCGCACATACTTGTCTGCGGCTTCGAAATACACCACATCCGCCACAGGCACCATGTGGATCTGAGTGCCTTGGCTGGCCTGGATGATGGACAGGGCAGGGGGGCGTGTTGCAGCAGAGGGCGAAGGCGGCAAAGAAGGCGCTTGCAGCGCAGAACTGGTCAGCAATTCGCGCAACTGGTCCACGGTGCGCTGTACGTCCAG
This sequence comes from Acidovorax sp. DW039, assembly GCF_037101375.1. Taxonomy (NCBI): domain Bacteria; kingdom Pseudomonadati; phylum Pseudomonadota; class Betaproteobacteria; order Burkholderiales; family Comamonadaceae; genus Acidovorax; species Acidovorax sp. DW039. The sequence continues at coordinate 1,961,975 of NZ_AP029019.1, forward strand.
CCCCATGGAGGACACATTCGCTACTGAATTGATAGCTGCCTGCGCTTGATCCATGAGCTTTTTGCGCAGTTTTTGCACTGCCTTTTCCAGGCGCGCGCTTTGTACGGGCTTGAGCAGGTAGTCCACCGCCTGGGCTTCAAACGCCTGCACAGCGTATTGGTCGTAGGCGGTAACAAAGACCAGAGCGGGGAAGGGCTGTTGCGCTGGCCAGGCATCGGCCAGTTCCAGTGCGGCTTCCAACCCGGTTTGCCCTGGCATGCGGATGTCAAAGAAAAGCACGTCGGGGCGCAGCGCAAGAGATTGCTCTACCGCTGAAAGACCGTCGCCCACCTGGGCCACGATCTGCAGCTCAGGCCATGCTCGCTGTAGCTCGCTGCGCAGCGCAGCAGCCAGCAGCGGTTCGTCTTCAGCGATCAGGGCGCGGGGTGCAAGGGTCATGGCTGTGCAGGTTGTAAGGGGAAACGCACGGTAGCGCTTGTACCACCAGCGCTGGCTGCTATCAATTCAAGAGTGGCCGCGCTGCCATACAGCGTAGCCAGCCGCTCACGCACCTGCACCAGCCCAAAGTGCGTGCCTGCAGTGGAGTGGCTGGAATGACGTCCCATATTCAACCCCGCGCCGGTGTCGTGCACTTCCAGAACCAGCTGCGGTGGGGCTGTGGCCGGTGCTTCTGCACCCCGTTCCAGGCGGGCGCTGACAGTGATGAGCCCTCCGCTCACCTGGGGCTCCAGGCCATGCCGGATGGCGTTTTCCACCAGGGGCTGCAGCAGCAGAGGAGGCACCGGAGCCTCGCGCAGCGCCTGCGGCAGATCCAGCGTGAAGCGCAGGCGCGGGCCCATGCGCACCGCCATCAGCTCCAGATAGTCGCGCAGCCGGTCAAACTCGTCCGCCAGCGGATGCTGCGTGGCGCGGGACGCCATCAGCGTGGCACGCAGGTAGGCGATCAGGTGGTCCAGCATGGTCTGCGCCTGCTGCGGGTCTACGCCGATCAACGCCCTCAGGTTGGCCAGCGTGTTGAACAGCATGTGCGGCTCCAGCTGCGTCTCCAGCAGTTTCAGGCGTGCCTCGCTGGCATGCAGGCGTGCCTCGGCCATCTTGCCTTCCAGGTAGCTGGACTTGTGAACGCTGTAGAAGTAGTAGCTGCCCGCCACACCTGCCAGCACCGTGATGAGGAGCGAAGTGCGCAGGCTGGGGGGATTGCTGGTAGGCAGATCCAGGTATTGCCTGCACAGCAGATCGCCCAGGTGTGTTCCTGCCAGATAGCCGGTGGCGATGCCCGCAAAGACCAGTGCGGGCCCCTGCCAACCGATGGGCCACCCGGTTTCGGCAGCAGATGGAATCCACTCCCGCCCCAGGTCAATCGTCGCCCAGGTGAAGCTGCCGATAAGCACCGAATACAGCACCATGGTGCCGTAGTTGCGCTCGGGCATGAACGCGTACTGGATCGTGGCGACCGCCAGCGTGAAAGCCAGCACTTGCAGAAAGTGCCGCAGCTTGCTGATCCAGTCGATGGCGCGGGGGATCATGGCTGATCCGCGCGGTCCTGCTGGCGCTTCAGGGCTTCACGCTCACGCTGCACCATGCGTTCTCGTACCGAGCTGCCACTGCCCAGCACAAACACCGAGATGCCATGCAGAGCCACACCCAGTCCCCAGCCCAGCAGGGGATACACGGACCAGGGGCGCGAACCGAACGCATACACCGACATGGCGAATACCACCAGGTTCACCACCACATAGATGGCTGCATGTGCATACCAGCCCAGCTTGGCCTGGGCACGCCGGTGGGCCAGGGCCTCCAGAGCTTCGGGTGATAGGGGAGGAGACATGTAAGGCCTTATACGGTGTTGACCGATTCTAGGGAGAAATCCCGCGCGGGTTGGCGCTATCGGGCGCTTCTCCTTGTGCTAACGCTGGGCCCCTGCCAGCGGCAAAAGGTGCCTGCTCAGAAAGTCGATGATGTGCTGGTCCATGGCTTGCAGCACTGATCTGTCGAAGCCCTCGGGGTCTGCAAGAAGATGTCGGCTGGTGTCATCCAGAAGATGCAAGGGTGGCGGCGGAGAGAGCATGATGCTATGCCCAGCCTCTGGCAGGTGGGCCAACCGTTCGCACGACGCGCATGCCGCAGCGACTGCTTCGCCATGCCATCGAGGCGTGAGCCAAATGTCTCTGCCTGCAGTGACCAGGCCCACGGGAATGCGGGGATTACGCAGGGACTCCAGATCAAAGTCGGCAGAAGCCGGTACGCCTGCCACTGCGACCGCGATGCGTGGGTCATGCGCTTGCACGGGTTCTGGATCATCAAAGCGCTGGCGCAGCACACCGCGTGCCGACGCTTTCTTGATGGGGTCAAGCCACCCCCCTGTCAGCCGGGTGTAGGTGCCCACGCATGCGTTGAAATCTTCGTCCAGATGCTTCAGGCAATGCGAGAGGAATCGGGCAGGTGACCACACACCGCCTGCCAGACTGAGAGCCGTGTGTCCCCCTGCTGACTGGCCGACAACGCCGACCTTATCGAGTTGCAGTATTGCGCTGAATACTGGCGACATGGACACCGCATCGATGGCCCTGGAGACCTCTGATGGTCGTCTGCGCCAGCTTTGCGGACCGGGGGTGGAGGTGTCCTTGTAGTTATCTCCCCGGTGCAGGGGCATTGCAACCACAAACCCCGCCGCCGTCAGACGCCGGGCTATGTCGGTGTGGACCCAGGGTGCCCCACCCGAGCCATGCGAAAACACCACGAGTCGCCCGTTACCCGGCTGGGGCGCAGCCCCCGGCGCGAGCTGGAGTGTGAATGGACCCCACTCCACCGCTTGGTCGGTGTTCTGGGTGGGGTAGAAAATGGTCACCGGTTCATCGCCTTCCCTTCCGGGCAGGGTGGCTAGGCCGGTTCCGGCTGCGGCCCAGAGCGGCGTGGAGAGCGCCACACTGCTGATCAGTAGACGCAAGATGAGTCGAGCCCAGGGGGGGCTGGCGAGTTGCATGGCCGTGTTAACCCAGACGTGCACGTTCGGCCCGCAGCAGTCGTTCATACCAGCCGCCAGTGCGTGCAAACACCACCACACCGTGGATCACCAGGCCCAGCCCCCAGCCCATGGCTGGAAACACGGCCCAGGATTTGCCGGATGCCGCTGACAAAACACCCAGCAGCAGATTCACGGCAATGAACACCATGGCGTGGATGTACCAACCCAGCTTGGCCGCTGCCCGGCGGCGGGCGGTGCGTTCCAGCGGGTCCATGGCGTGGTCGGCAGCGTGGTCAGTGGGGTAATGGCGCAGATCGTGTCTCATGGCGAGGCTCCTTGGAGGTGATGGAAAAGTGCTTGGAACGATGAGGAGATGCGGCGTGAACCTGTCCTCAGATCAAACCGAGGCTGCTCCACAGCCAATGGCCCAGCAGGCGCTGCGGTAGCAGGGTGAAAATCCCGGCGACCACACAGGCTCCCAGGTACACCTGTTGCATGGTCTTGCGATGGGCCTGGATGTTGCCCTGGACCAGGTAACGCAAAGACAGGGCAATCATCCCCAGCGAGAACGGCACCAGAAGGTGGATGGGGCCAAAGCCTGCCAGGCGCGGGCCCTTGTCCCCGCTGATGAACAGGGCAGAAAGGGCGGTCAGCACCATGAGGGTGACCCACGCATACCCCGCTGCGCGATGCAGGCGGGTGCGCTGGGTTTTACCCAGGCGTGCCCACAGGGCGACCGGGCCTATGGCAACAGCCAGCAGCGCTGCAGTCAGGTGGATGGTGACGGCGGGAGAGAGGTTGGACAGCGTGGTCATGGTGGTCATCGGTGCGGGGTGACTCGGATGACGTGACTGTGCCCACAGCAGCCCGGCACCGATAGCGATTTGCGACAGGCTGCGGCGGCAGGGCGCGAAGTGCTGTCTGGCCTGCGCGAGTTGCATGCGGCATCGCGGCAAGCGGCCTGCACAGCTCTTCTGGTTTCCTTGTTCTGCGTGGTGGTCTTGCTTTCACCTCCTGCAACGGCGCATGCGGCAATCGTCGTTTTGAGCCCGCCGCTGCGAGACGATAATTTGGTCTTTTACCGGCCCGCCGGGCCTGAAGGATTGCGCGTGGATATCGTTTTGCTGGCCAAGGCTGCCGTCATGGGTGTGGTGGAAGGCCTGACGGAGTTTCTTCCCATCTCATCGACGGGTCACCTCATCCTGGCGGGCTCGCTGCTGGGTTTTGATGATGCCAAGGCCAAGGTGTTCGACATTGCGATCCAGACCGGTGCCATCTTCGCTGTGATCCTGGTGTACTGGCAGAAGATTCAGGCCACGCTGGTGGCCTTGCCCAGCCAGCGCCAGGCCCAGCGGTTTGCCGTCAATGTATTGATCGGCTTTCTTCCTGCGGTGGTGTTGGGCCTGTTGTTTGGCAAGGCGATCAAGGCGCATCTGTTCACCCCCGTGGTGGTAGCCACCACTTTCATCCTGGGGGGCTTCATCATTTTGTGGGCTGAGCGCAGGGCTCCGGTCGCCACCCGGATCCAGACGGTGGACGACATGACGCCGCTGGACGCCCTGAAAGTGGGCCTGGTGCAATGCCTTGCCATGGTGCCCGGCACCAGCCGCAGTGGCTCTACCATCATCGGTGGCATGTTGCTGGGGCTCTCCCGCAAGGCGGCCACCGACTTTTCGTTCTTCCTGGCCATCCCGACTTTGATCGGGGCTGGGGTCTACAGCCTCTACAAAGAGCGTGCGCTGCTGTCCATGGCGGATGTGCCGATGTTCCTCACCGGGCTGGTGTTTTCGTTTGTGAGTGCCTGGCTGTGCGTGCGGTGGTTGCTGCGTTACATCAGCACCCACAGCTTTGTGCCCTTTGCCTACTACCGCATTGTGTTTGGCGTGGTCGTTCTGGTCACCGCCTGGATGGGGTGGGTGCAATGGGCCGATTGATGGCGCGATGGAGCGCCATGCCTCATCGGGCAGCGTCTGCAAAGCCGTGGCTGGGCCATGCGCGCAAACCATTGTGCGCGGCGCTGTACTGGGCGCTGTGCGGGGTGTGGATGCCAATACACGCCCAGCAGCCGTCGGAGGTGGCTGTGCCGGTTGAAGAGGTAGCCCCTGCAGTTGCTGCTGACTCTGCAGCGGCTCCCAAGCCTGCTTTGCACTATGTGTTGGGCGGCATAGTTGGCTCCAGCCCAGACTATGCCGGTGGGGCCGGGCGCTCTTATTCCCTGAGGCCTGCCTGGGCCCTGGAATATGGGCGCTTCCGGCTGAGTTCATCGCGGGGGAGCGCCATGCTGGGCCATGGTTTGGCGGCCCGATCCGAGTCGGGCGCCAGTGCCACCCTGGCGCAGGGTGATCGCTTCAACCTCAGTGCTTCTTTGCGCATTGACCAGGGGGAGGACGCCTCGGACTCCCCCATGCGGCAGGGATTGCCGCCTGTGCGATCCACCTTGCGTGCCAGATTGAGTGCGGGGTATGCCATCACCTCCCGCTGGTCGGTGGGGGCTGGGGTTTCGCAGGACATTCTGGGCCGTGACGGGGGCATGCTGCTCTCCACCAATCTGGGCTACAGCTTTCCGTATTCTGAGCAAACCCGGGTGTCGCTGGGTGTGGGGGCCGGATTTGCCGACGGCCAGTACCTGCGCAGCCATTTCGGGGTTCCGGTAGCTGCGGCTGGCAGCACCAGTCGCCTGCCAGCGTTTGAGCCCAAGGCAGGGCTCTACAGCGTGGATGCCGGAGTGGATGTGATGACTGCGCTGAGCCGCCATTGGGTGGCGCTGGCGGGTGTGCGTGTCTCGCAGCTCCAAGGGGATGCGCGCCGAAGCCCGCTTACCGTTCAGCCAACGGGCTATTCGGCATCGGTAGGGTTGGCGTACCGGTGCTGCAAGTAAACGGGTATCCGCAAGCCACCCGGAATTGGCAGCAGTAGCAATCCGGTTTTTCCAGGTGAGCCGTTACACCGATGAAAGTGCAAGGTCCCCCGTGTTGCGCCGCACGCAGAATTTGCCGCTTTGCTTGCCGCTGTACATGGCCGCGTCCGCCAGTTTGAGCAAGCCCGCTGCGTCATGGCTGTCTGTGGGGGCGATGGCGTAGCCGATGGTCAGCCCCACTTTCACCTGGATATGCCCCAGCGAAAAGGGGGCGCTGAATGCCTCCAGCAGTTTCAGCCCCAGGTCATGCGCCTGGGACGGTGTCTGCAACTGGCCCGTCATGACGACAAACTCATCACCACCCAGCCGGGCGATCACATCACTTTGGCGAAGATGACCCTGCAGGCGTCGCGTGACTGCCACCAGGAGTTCATCGCCCACATCGTGTCCATGCTGGTCGTTCACCGGCTTGAAACCGTCCAGGTCCATGACGTACACCGCCAGCAGATTGTCTTGCGTGGCACGCGACAGGGCGGCAGACAGCGCCATCTGCAGACCGCGCCGGTTTGGCAGCCCCGTCAGCGCATCGGTGTGGGCCAGTGAATGCATGGCGTCGCGCTCCTGGCTTGCGTGCTTGGCCTTGATGTGCAGCTCCTTGGTGCGCAGCCCCAGCACGCGCATGAACAGCAGCATGTCCACGGTGGCGGAGATCTGGAACGAATGGGTGGTCCAGAAGTTCACCGGCAGTCCGCCGTTGATGACAGCAATGATGGCGGCCGAGCCCAGGCCATAGATGAACCATGCAATCAGCAAGGTGACGCCCACACTGTCTCCGGCGCGGGCGCGTCTGAGCGCGCCGGGCAGGCTCAGTGCAGCAGGCAGCGGGCCCATCAGGCTGACGATGATGGACAGGCCCTTCAGGGAGATCAGGTCCAGCGCGTAGACCAGTGCAAGAAAAACGGTGAAGACGGCCCCACAGCGCATGCCCTTGAGGAAGCGGCTGGAGGGGTTGTGCCCCTCCAGGGCCTGGCTCATGAACAGGAAGCTGCCCGTGATCGCCATCAACGACGCCAGGCCCACCGCGTGCTCGGTCAGCCAGGGGCTGTGCCCCCACAGGTACTGCTGTCCGATGCCAAAGTAGTGCAGCGAATACAGCAGGCTCCCGGTGGTGAGCAGTGCGTACTGGATGAACAGCGGCTCCCGCAGGCTGAGCCACTGGGCCAGGCTGTAGCAGATCAGGCACAGTGCCAGACCGGTCAGCACGCCCTGCAGCATCTGCTCATCCAGTGCCTTTTGCAGCATGGCTGTGGGCGTGTTCAGCGTGATGGGCAAAATCATGGCCCCCCGGGTCTGCACCCGCAGCAGGGCCTGGTATGTCTGTCCGGGCTCCAGCAACAGCCCCATCATGGGGGTGCGCCCCGGCAGGGGTCTCTGCGCCTTGGGGACATCGGTGCCCAGGCGGGTGCGTTCCACCACCTTGTCACCCTGCATCAGCCACAGATCAATCCGGTTGAGGTCCGGGTGGTTGATGTCGATGATCCACCGTCCTTCGGAGTGGGGCGCTACCTTGAATGGAAAGTAAATCCAGACAGCATCTTTGCGAACGCCCAGGGTTGCGCCTTTGGTCGGCTTTTCAAACCGGTCAAGCTGCTGCAGCACCTGCTCTGCGGTCAGCGTTCCTTCGGCATCCATGAGCAGGGATACGTAGGGCCATACCTCGGCTCCCCCCTGTTCATCGGTCAGAAAAAGCAGTTCTGCGGCTTGTTCCGCCACCGGTGCATCAGGCGCAGCTGTGTCGGCGGCAGATGTCTTGCCCGCTGTCAGCAATGCGGCCAGCAGCACCGTGCAGGACCACAGCGCCGTGCAGGACCACAGCGCCGTGCCGAGGCCGCGCGCGCCCACGCACCAGCGCAAAAGGCTGGAGAGGTGGGATTGGAATAAAGACAGCAGCACGGCAGGTGAGAGCAGCAAGAAAGAGCAGATCGCTTTGCAAAAAAAGTCCTGCGGTGAGCCTCAGGGCTGGGCCGTAGTGGCGGCCTTGCGGCGCAGAGTCCATCGCCCTGAGGTGGTCCAGCGGTCTTCCAGGCGGTTTAGCCAGCTCGGGGCCTTGGGGTCATCACTCCAGCTTGCCACCGCGCTGTCCATCTGGCTAAGCAGCTGGTCGGGCAATTGCAGGGGCCGTGTCTGGTTCATCAACACGCGGCTCATGAAATGGTAACCCAGCACCCGGGTGAGTGCTCGCACCAGGGAAAACTGCGGCGAGATCAGGCGCACCGTCGTATCCACACAGCGCGCCAGCAGCAGCACTGTCCAGAACAGCCAGCGTGATGGCCATGGGACATGGGTCTCGTTCAGCCCCAGGTCATGGGCTGTTTCCTTGCCACACAGGTAGTGCGTCATCAGTGATGGCATGGGTTTGACAATCTTCCAGGGAATGGAGTTGGCCATGGTCTGCATCAACGCCGCCCCCAGTGCGGGGCGGGGGTCAGGCTGAACCGGGCTGGCCCGGCCCCTGGCCTGCATCTGCCCCATCAAGGATTCGCCTTGATGCATGTTGTGCACCATCAGGGCCGAGTCAATTCCCAGTACGTGACCCACCACGTTCCATGCGTGCAGATAGGCTTCTTCGTCGGCCGGGGGCAGTCCTATCCCCAGCCTGCGCATGCTGCGCAGGAACACATAGCCGAAGGTCAGCAGCGTGTAGGCCAGCTCTTCCTGGTTGCACGGTGCTCCCTGGGCGGCAAGGTTCCAGCCCCGGGCATACAAAGCCTGATGCATGGTTGGTGTTGCCTGGGCCGGCAGGTGCAGGGCGGGAAGCACACCGTCCTTGCGCAGGCGGTGTTTCGCATCTTGCGGATTGCCGCGCAAGATCAGGTTGCGGATGGTGGCGTGGATGAGCCTGACCTTCAGCACCTGGGCAATGCCGCTGCCTCCGGGCTGGGTGAGCCCTCCGTGCAGCATGACCGGGAAGATCATGGCGGCTGTCGAGCGGATACGGTGCTCGGTGTGCTGCTCCAGCTGGCCTGCGGTGTGCAGCACGCTGGAAAGATCGGGTATCACATAGCACTCGGGCAGGCTGGAGCAGAACAGCAAAATGCATGACAGAGCGCCATGCTCCATGAAGAGCTGTTCTGCCCGCTGGATCTTTCGGGGGTCTGCCCAGGCCGGAAGGACTTGGCCCGCAGCAATGTAGTCCTGCAGAGCCTGCGCAATCTCGGAGGGGACATCCACATCCTGGGCATTCCACTGCAGCAGGCTGGCATTGCTGGTCCACAGTGCGAACACCCGATTGACGGCGGCAATGGCCTGCCACTGGCTGGCGTCGGGTGAGGGGATGCCCGCAGGCCATGGCCCGAGGATGCGGGCCATGGTGTCATCCGCCAGCGGGTCGGTGTCGAACTGCATGGCGTTGAGTTCTGCCTCGTTGGCAGCGCGCAATTGGGGGTTCATGCGGTGGCCCCTTTCCGAGCCGGTACCCAGCGGTGCAGGCCTGCCAGCGCGCACATCAGCGGAATGCCCATGGCAAAAGGTGCGATGGCGCGTGTTTCAGGCGGTACGCCCAGCGTCATCTGGAACACCATGCCTGTGCCGTACATGGCCAAGGGCACCAGCACATCGCGCCTGCGCATGCCCGCGGTGGGTGCGAGCGGAACATGGCGCACGGCCCAGCGAAAGGTGCTGACGATGCAGAAGCTCACAAACACCCAGCCCACAAAGCCCTGCATGGTTTCGCCAAACCAGTCACCCTGCTTCACCATGCGCCAGGCGTCCAGTGCCTTGATCAGGTAGGGGTCTGCGCCGAGGTCAAAGGCGGTAACGACCATGGCTGCGAGAAACGACAGGAACGCTGCCTGCCCCAAACTCTGAGCGTGGTAGACCGGCGTTTGCCAGATGATCAGGTTGGCGATCACGTAGCCGGCGTAGGTCAGGGAGAACCACATGAGCGGGATTACCAGCGGAACATCACCCAGCCGCGCTCCCAGCACATCGGTGTAGTAGTAATCACCAAAAAACCAGCCTCGCGATGCCCCCATCTGCTCGGCGAACCAGCCCATGCACACCGCAATCACCACAAAGCGCAGGGCTGCCTTGCTGCCCAGCAGGTGGATGGCGCTGGCCCAACAGCTCGCAAACATCAGAAGCGAGGCTACCATGATGGCAACGGTGACGCTGTTGTGGCTGGACATGGCGGTGTACACCATGAAACCGGCAAACAGCAGGTAAGTGAACGCGGAAAGGCGCACGGCAGAGATCGGCATGTTTATGTATCACCCTGTAACGGCCGCCCAGTGTAGGGGAAAGGTTGCCGAAAGCCGCCACATTTTTTGCGCGCAGGAAGGCCAGCTTTTCACACAGCGGTAAAGATGGGGCTGTCGGCATCTGGGGATGCGGACCTATCTCTGATGGCGGGTGTGCCCTCTTGGAGCAGGTTCTCAGAGCTGCTCCACTCGGCGCTGCTTCAGGCAGCAGGCCTTCAGCCCACCGCCAAGAGGTTCAGCAGCGACGCCTCAATGGCTGCCGCCGTTGCCAAAGGCTGCTCCATCGGGAAGAGGTGGCTGCCATCCAGCATCATGATTCGCCCTTGGGTGATGCGTTGGGTCATGGCCATGCCCACTTGCCGCATCTCATCCGATTCGCGGCCGCCAATGAAGGCCACAGGGCATTTCAGCGGGTGGGTGCGCAGCAGATGCCCCAGGTTGTGGGGCAGGGTGTTGTAGATGGCAGTTTCCACCGCACGGTCAAAAAGCAGCACCCGCTTGTCACCTTGGTCTACCAGTCCGTGCTCGACGTAGTCCTGCAGCACCTGGGGGTGCCAGCGCGCAAACGCCTTTTTCTTGCGGAAATGTTCCAGCGCCTCTTCGTTGCTGGCCCAGCTGTCACGCCTGCGGCTGCTGATCTTGCCGGGGGAGAGCGAACCCACCACCTGGGTGGTTTTGGCCACGCCCAGCGCGTTGGCGCGCCAGCCGCCAATCAAGGGCGAGTCGATCAGCACCACGCCTCGCACCAGCTCGGGGTGGCGGGCTGCTGTCATCACACTCAAAAAGCCCCCCAGTGAATGGCCGACCAGAAACACCGGCCCCTCCAGGCGCTGCACCTGGGTTTGGGCGAAGTCCGCCAGCTGCTGCACCAGATGCGGCCAGTTGTTGGTGACCGGGTACTGGGGGGCGTGCCCAAAGCGCTCCACCGCGCTGACGTCCATGCCCCGCGCCCGCAAATGGGAGAACAACAGCCGGTAGGTACCTGCCGGGAAGCTGTTGGCGTGAGAGAACACCACGGGCAGCGTGCCCGGCTGGATGGAAGGCGATGGTGACAGGCGGGGCATGGTGTGGCGGTGAAGTGGTGTTCAGCGTTGTCTTGGCCTGTACCGGTCGATCAGATCAGCTTGTCTTGCGGCGTGGTGATCTTCTTGAGCGGCTTGCTGCGGGTGGACGCTGCGAGGATGGGGGCTTGCGTGCTGCCACCGTTCCAGGCCGGGTCTTCAATGCTGTCAAACACCTGCCGCAGCTTCTGGCCCCAGCTGTCGTGCAGCATGCGGAAGTACGGGTTGTTCTCGTCAATGCAGACCACCTTGTCGGTGCCGAAACGGTCCACTTCGTACACCACCAGGTCCAGCGGCAGGCCCACCGACAGGTTGGACTTGAGCGTGCTGTCCATGGACACCAGCGCGCACTTGGCGGCTTCGTCCAGCGGGGTGTCGGGCGTCAGCACGCGGTCAAGCACGGGCTTGCCGTATTTGGACTCGCCGACCTGGAAGTAGGGCGTCTCCGAAGTCGCTTCGATGAAGTTGCCCGCCGAGTAGACCTGGAACAGGCGCATGCCCTCGCCCTTGATCTGGCCGCCAAACACCAGCGACACATTGAAGTCCACGCCCGAGCGCTTGAGCGCAGCCCCATCACGGTCATGCACATGGCGCACGGCAGCACCCAGCACGCGGGCGGCGTCAAACATGCTCTTGGCGTTCCAGATGGTGATGGGCTCGCCGTCTTCGCGGTCCTTGACCTGGGTGGTCTGCAAGATTTCACGCACCGACTGGGAGATGCTCAGGTTGCCTGCCGACAGCAGCACCATGAAGCGGTCGCCCGTCTTCTCGTAGATCATCATCTTGCGGAAAGAGCTGATCTGGTCCAGGCCTGCGTTGGTTCGGGAATCGGACAGGAACACCAGCCCGGCGTTGAGTTTGATGGCGACGCAGTACGTCATGGATCGAATCGGGAAAAAGACAAAGCGTGGAGTGTAGTGCGCCGCCCCCCATGGGCGGGGTCGCCCATGCGGCAGACCTCAGTCCAGGAGGGCGTAGCGCTTTTGCATCCAGCGCTTGAGATAAAGATTTGCTATAAAAAATATAGCTGATCGCGCTTATTTAGAAAGCGCTAGGCACCGATTTTATGCTGATTCAAGCAGCAGGGCCGAGCAGGCGCTTGAGCTGGTACAGCGCGTCCAGCGCCTCCCGGGGGCTCAAGGCGTCGGGGTTGATGCCGGACAAGGCCGCCTCCACCGGGCTGGCACCGGCATTTTCGGGCTCGGGCGGGGCGGCAAACAGGTCCACCTGCACATCGTTCTCCCCCGCACGCTCTTCCAGCGCAGCCAGGGTATGGCGGGCGTGGTGCAGCACGGGCGATGGCATGCCAGCCAGCTTGGCCACCTGGATACCGTAGCTGCGGCTGGCCGGGCCGGGCTGGATTTCGTGCAAGAAGACAATGTCGCTGCCTGCCTCGGCTGCGCTCACATGCATGTTGACGGCGTGGCGCGCCTTGGCGGGCAGCTCGGTCAATTCAAAGTAGTGCGTGGCAAACAGGGTGAAGGCGCGGGTCTTGTCATGCAGGTGCGTGGCAATGCCGCTGGCCAGGGCCAGGCCGTCAAAGGTGCTGGTGCCGCGGCCAATCTCGTCCATCAGCACCAGGCTGTGGGGCGTGGCGGCGTGCAATATCTGCGCGGCCTCGGTCATCTCCAGCATGAAGGTGGACTGCGCGTTGGCCAGGTCGTCCGCCGCGCCAATGCGGGTGTGGATCGCGTCGATGGGGCCAATGCGGCAACTGGTGGCGGGCACATGGCTGCCCATGCAGGCCAGCAGCGTGATCAGCGCCACCTGCCGCATGTAGGTCGATTTACCGCCCATGTTGGGGCCGGTGATGATCTGCATGCGCGTGTTGGCATTGAGCCGCGTGTGGTTGGCGATGAAGCTGGCGTTGGACGTTTCGGCCAGCCGCGCCTCTACCACCGGGTGGCGGCCCCCTTCAATGTCGATGCAGGGCTCGGGCGCAAACTGCGGTGCGCACCAGTTCAGGGTGAGCGAGCGCTCGGCCAGCGTACACAGCACATCGAGCGCCGCCAGGGCCTGCGCCAGTTGTGTGAGGGCGGGCACATGGGGCTGCAGCTGGTCCAGGATCTGCTCGTACAGCCATTTCTCGCGGGCCAGTGCTCGTTCGTTGGCCGACAGGGCCTTGTCTTCAAATGCCTTGAGTTCGGGCGTGATGAAGCGCTCTGCGTTCTTCAGCGTCTGGCGGCGGCGGTAGTCGTCGGGCACGCTGGCCAGGTGGCTGCTCGTCACTTCAATATAGAAGCCATGCACCTTGTTGAACTGCACCCGCAGGTTGGGGATGCCGGTGCGCGCTTTCTCGCGGGTTTCCAGTTCCAGCAAAAAGCTGTCGCAGTTGGTCTGGATGGCGCGTAGCTCGTCCAGTTCGGTGTCAAAGCCTTCGGCAATCACGCCGCCATCGCGCACCAGGGCGGCGGGTTCTTCGGCAATGGCGCGGCACAGCAGGTCGGTGCAGCCTGCGGGCGGCTGCAGGTGGCTGAAAATTTGGGCCAAATAGGGCTCTGGCGCTTGTGCATTGTGCGCAAGCAGCTCTGCTTTTTGTAGCGTCTTGCACAGCGCCACCAACTCACGCGGGCGCACCTGGCGCAGGGCGATGCGGGCGGTGATGCGCTCCACATCGCTCACGCCTTTGAGTTCACCACGCAGCGTGGCCCAGGGGCCCGAGCCGCCGCCCGCACCCCCGGCACCTCGCAGTGCCGTGGTGGCTGACAGACGTCTGCGTGCCTCGGTGCGGTCGCGCTGGGGCTCCAGCAGCCAGGTCTTGAGCAGGCGGCTGCCCATGCCTGTCATGCAGGTGTCGAGCAGCGAGAACAGGGTGGGGGCGTCGTCGCCGCGCAGGGTTTTGACCAGTTCCAGGTTGCGCCGGGTGGTGGCTGGCAGGTCGATCAGGTCGTCGCCCCGCTGCACCTGCACCGTGTGCACATGCGTGAGCTGGCGGCCCTGGGTGTGCTCTGCATACGCCAGCAGCCCGGCGGCGGCGGCGTGCGCCTCGCCCAGCCCGTGTGCGCCCCAAGCCTGCAGGCTGGCCGCGCCCAGGTGCTCCAGCAGCTTGCGCTCGCCCAGGGCGCTGTCAAATTGCCAGTCGGGCCGCAGGCTCATGGGGCAGGTGAACACGCCGCCCTGGCGCATCACCTGCAGTTGCTGCTCAAAGCGCTCGGTGACGCCCGCGCTGTAGATCACTTCGCTGGGCGCCACGCGGCCCAGCCAGTGGGCCAGCTCGTCCTGGGTGCATTCGGCCAGGTGCACGCGGCCTTGCGTCACGCTCAGCCACGCCAGGCCGCAGCGCGCGCGCGGGCCCTGGTGCACGGCCAGCAGCATGGATTCGGTTTTGTCCGATAGCAACTCGGTGTCCGTCAGCGTGCCGGGGGTAACCACGCGCACCACCTTGCGCTCCACCGGGCCCTTGGCTGCGCCCACCTCGCCCACCTGCTCGGCAATGGCGACGGATTCACCCATCTTGATGAGCCGGGCCAGGTAGTTTTCGAGCGCATGGAAGGGCACCCCCGCCATGACCACGGGCTGCCCGCCCGACTGGCCACGCTGGGTCAGGGTGATGTCCAGCAGGCGCGCGGCCTTCTCTGCGTCGTCCCAGAACACCTCGTAGAAATCACCCATCCGGTAAAACAGCAGCGTGTCCGGGTACGAGGCTTTGAGGCCAAGGTACTGCTGCATCATGGGGGTGTGGTGTTCGAACGTGTCGGACATGCGGTGCGTCAACGAAAAATGGGTGCGGGACGGACGAACGGCAGAAGAAGGCCCTGCGGGGCTGCCGCGATGAGGCGTGGACTGTATCAGGCTGAGCGGGCGCCTGGGGAGGCCTTCGTTTCACAAAACTCTGACAGTTTGTTCCGTTTTGCTGTTACCTTTTGACATACTGTGAGCCGTGGCGCACGCAAAAGCATTTTTGTGTGCCTTCCTGTGCAGTTACTGGTTCCCCTTTTTTCAATCATCCAGAGGCTCCAGCGCGATCGTGATTTCTTCTGAACTGCTGACCGATCTCCTCTACCCCGATGGCGACAGCCTGATGGGCCCCCATGCCCATGGGCGCATGCAGGCCGTGCTGGATCTGGTGCCGGTGGCACTGCTGGAGTTTCGTCTGGAAGAGGAGGGGCTGTTTCTTTGGGCGGCCAATGCCACTGCGCGCCGCATGCCCGGGCTGGGGCTGGTGCGGGAAGAGGGCGTGCTGGCCGATGTGGTGTTTGACCTGCTGGCGGGCACCTCATTGGTAGAGCAGTTGTGTGCCGTGGCACGGCTGGGTGTTCCCCTGGATTGCCGACAGGTGGTGCGCGAAGGCACACGGGTGCAGCTGGCATGGGATTTGTCGGCAAGGCGTGTGGCAGACCAGTGCATTGTGGTGAGCGTGCGCGATGCTTCGGAAGCCGAGAACCTGCGTGTAGCCCTGGCCAGTGCTGAAAGTGCCCTGGAAGACGCCCGCAGGGACCTGCAAGAGCAGACCGAGGTGTTCAACACCATGGAGAGTCTGGCGCACGCAGGGCACTGGCGCCGCATTGAAGACCCGGGCGAGACGGTGCTGCTCTGGTCTCCTGGTCTGTGTGACATTGCGGGCTTTGAACGCCAGGAATGGGTGAGCCCGGCGCGCGCCGTGAGTGGAATCCCTGCGGAAGACCGCCCTGTGTTTGACAGTGCCTGTCGCCTGGGCGATGGCTCGGACATGGAATACCGCTGGCGCAGGCCCGATGGGGAAGTCCGGTGGATGCGATCACGCGTGCGGCATTCCCTCTCGCGCGATGGCATGTCGGTGCAGATGGGGGTGGTGCAGGACGTCACGGAAGAACACCGTGCGGCCGAGCAGCTGCGTGAGCAGTTGCTGTTCATCCAGCGCATTGCCAGCCGCATTCCCGGCTTCATTTACCAGTACCGGCTGCATGCAGATGGCTCCACCGCCAGCGTGCAGTACATCAGCGAGGCCGTGCGCAACTTTCTGGGGGTGTCTCCGGCAGATGTGACGCGTGACCATGGCTTGTTGCTCAAGCACGTGGTGCCCGAGGACGCTCCCCAGTTGCGGCGCTCGGCGCTGGTTTCGGTGCGGCGCATGGTGCCCTGGCAGTGTGAGTACCGTGTGACCATGCCGGATGGCAGCGTGCGCTGGCACATGACCAGTGCGGTGCCCCACAAGGAACCCGATGGCACGGTGCTGTCCCATGGCTTCACGATGGACATCACGGACCGCAAGAGGGCAGAGCAGGAGATAGAGAGGCTGGCGTTCTACGACGCGCTGACCGGGCTGCCCAACCGCAGACTGCTGCTGGACAGACTGCAGCGCTCCATCGCCGCAGGCCA
This sequence comes from Acidovorax sp. DW039, assembly GCF_037101375.1. Taxonomy (NCBI): domain Bacteria; kingdom Pseudomonadati; phylum Pseudomonadota; class Betaproteobacteria; order Burkholderiales; family Comamonadaceae; genus Acidovorax; species Acidovorax sp. DW039. Next base: position 1,978,415 of record NZ_AP029019.1, read on the forward strand.
GCGCACCAAATCCCAGGGCGCACTCCTGTTCATCGACCTGGACAACTTCAAAGACCTCAACGACACCCTGGGGCACGACATGGGAGACCAGCTCCTGTCCCAGGTTGCCGCCCGGCTGGTGGGCTGCGTGCGCGAGACCGACACCGTCTCCCGCTTCGGAGGCGACGAATTCGTCGTCATGCTGGAAAACCTCAGCACCGACCTCAGCCAGGCCGCAGCCCAGGCCGAAGTCGTAGCCGACAAACTCCTGACCAGCCTCAACCAGCCCTTCGAACTCGACGGAGGCCAGCACTACAGCACCCCCAGCATAGGCATCACCCTCTTTGGAGAGCAACGCCTCACCGTCGACGAACTCCTCAAACGCGCAGACCTGGCCATGTACCAGGCCAAAGCCGCAGGCCGCAACACCCAGCGCTTCTTCGACCCCGACATGCAAGCGGCCGTCAACGCCCGCTCCAACCTCGAAGCAGACCTGCGCCAGGGCCTGGCGCGAGAAGAAATCCACGTCCACTACCAACCCGTGGTGGACCACAACGGCAAACTCGTCGGAGCCGAAGCCCTGGCCCGCTGGCGCCACCCCCAGCGCGGCATGATCAGCCCCGCAGACTTCATCCCCCTGGCAGAGCAGACAGGCCTCATCCTGCCGCTGGGGCAAACCGTACTGCACACCGCCTGCAGCCAACTGGCCCAATGGGCTCACAACCCCGCCACAGCCCACCTGAGCCTCTCGGTCAACGTCAGCGCCCGGCAATTTCGGCAACCCGGCTTTGCAGCGCAAGTGCTGGGTACCCTCAAAGCGTGCCAGGCAGATCCCCGCAAACTCAAGCTCGAACTCACGGAAAGCCTGCTGCTGGGAGACATAGAAGACACCATAGAGAGGATGGAACAGCTCAAGAAAGAAGGCGTGGGCTTTGCGCTGGATGACTTTGGCACGGGGTACTCCAGCCTGAGCTACCTCAAGAGACTGCCACTGGACCAGGTGAAGATAGACCAGAGCTTTGTGAGGGACGTGCTGAGCGACCCCAACGATGCGGCGATAGTGAGGACGATACTGGCGCTGGCCAAGAGCCTGGATCTGGAGGTGGTGGCAGAGGGGGTGGAGACGGCGGGGCAGCTGGGGTTTTTGCGGCTGCACGGGTGTGAGGGGTTTCAGGGGTACCTTTTTGGAAGACCGGTGCCCATCGAGGAGATGGACGCGTTCGTCTTTCCGGACGAATGAAGTAAGTAAGAGCGGCTCACAAAACTCAGCGTAGCGGTTCGGGCCAGGCGCTGCGTCGCAGGCAGTACGCGTAGTGCGACAAGACGCGGCAACGACGCCAGAAGAGTTTTGTGAGCCGCTCCAAGTAAGGGCTGGGCCTGCCCGAGCGCAGACAAGTGCGTCATCCGGCAGGTCAGCGTGTTGACGAACTGGTTCCAGGGCTTTGGGGGGAGGGCGCTCCCACCCTACGGGCAAGGTATTTGTACGGCCCCGAAGAGATGTCGAACGGGTTCTAAGAACCTGTTCAAGATCTTTTTGGGGATCGCATTGGAGTGCAATCGGGATGAGTGGATGCTTCGGGTGCGCCGCATGGGCTGGTGCCCATGCAAGCAGCCGGGGCGTCCAATCACCCGATTTCACTCCAACCCTGCGGGCAAGTGGCTTGCCGGGCGGTCTGCGTTGTTGCACCGCTTGCCAATAGCACGGGCTATTGGCGGCGCGCTGCGCCTAGCAGCCCATCCCCTAGCCGGGCGCCCGGCAAGACACTTGTGCGACCCCAAAAAGATCTTGAACAGGTTCTAACAGCCAGCAGGAGCGAATGATGTGCGTTGAGTCATGCGGATTCGTGGGTTGGGGGTTGTGCAGTGCACGTAAATCTGCCGTGTTGCGGAGGTGCGCGTGAAGTCTGGAGGTGTTTTTTTTGCGGGCCGCTCCATGGACAGGGAAGCCCGCAGTATCAAGGCTTTGAGCCTGGTGGTGCTGGCGGCCTTTCTTGCGGCTTGGCTGACGGTGGAGGCCGTGGCGCGCTGGCGTGCGGCCGACAGGGCGGAGGATGTCCAGAGCAAGCTGCAGCAGACGGTGGAGTCGCTCAACTACCAGGCCATGGGGTCGGGCATGCTGGGGGCGGTGTCGCTGCTGGGGCTTAGCGAGCCACTGCTCAAGGACATGGCTCGCGGCTCAGTGCCGCCCGACTACCCGCAAGCGCTGGCACGGCTGGCTGTGGCCCGTGAGCGCTTTCTGGTACAGGGCGTTTACGTGATGGCGGCAGACGGAACCGTCGTGGCCCATGAGACGGCCGGTCAGCGGTCCACGGGCATCAATCTGGCCTTCCGTCCTTACTTCCAGCAGGCCATCCAGGGCGGCATCAGCGTGTATGCAGCTGTGGGGGCCAACACACATGAGCGTGGTCTTTACTACGCAGCTCCCCTGTACGAGATGGATTCTCCTTCCGGGGGCATCGTGGGTGTGGTGATGTTCAAGGTGGGCTTTGAAGTCTTCGATGGCGTGCTCTCCCGCGTCGGCATGCCCGCCTTGTTGCTGTCTCCGCAGGGGGTGGTGTTTGCGTCGACCCGGCCCGAGTGGCTGTTTGCCGTGGCGCCGCCGTTGACCCAGGCCCGCATTGATGCGGTCCGCGCTTCGCGCCAGTTTGGCAAGCATTTTGACAACGGTGTGGCTTCAGCCCTTCCGTTTTTGCCGGATGCATCGCAGGCCGTGCTCAATGGTGTTCCCTATGCTGTGGCCCACAAGACGATTGAGCTGCGTGACCCCGGAGGCCAGTGGCAGCTGGTGGTGCTGGACGACATCAGCAGCCTGATGCCCGTGGATCTGCGCCTGCAGGTAGGAGCAGCTGCGTTTGTGGTGTTTGGATTGCTGGGTCTGCTGTTGCTCGATCTGCTGCGTAGCCGGGCCCAGGTGGCTGCGGCTCAGGAGCGTTTCAACGTCCTGGGTGCGGCGCTGGAAAGCAGCCCGGTCTCTGTCGTCATTACCGACGGCGATGGCCGCATTGAGTGGGTGAACCCCCAGTACGAGCGCAACACAGGCTACACGCTGGAGGAAGTGCGGGGCTGCAAACCCTCCATCGTGGCCAGTGGGCAGACTTCTGCGCAGACGTACCAGGCCATGTGGGGTTCGTTGCTCTCGGGCCAGTCGTGGCGCGGCCATTTTGTGAACAAGCGGCGCGATGGCAGCGTTTACCACGATGAGGCCACGCTTTCTCCGGTGTTCGATGCACATGGTAAGCGCATAGCCATTGTGGGCCTGCATGAGGAGGTCTCAGAGCGCATGCGCTCGCAGGCGGAGTTGCAGCGCCGTGAGCGACTGCTCAACGAACTGCTGGAGCAGCAGACGGCCATCTTCGACAATGCGCCCCCCATCGTGCTCATCTGCGACAAGCAGCTGAGGCAATTCAACCCCGCCTTTGTGGAGCTGATGGGAGAAACATCCTCCCAGCTTCTGGGGCGCCATGCTGCTTTTCTGTTTGGAGGGGACACGCCTTTTGAGGCGTTCAGGGCGGCCGTCATGCCAGGCCTTGCACCCGACGAGGCGGTCCGGGAAACCGCCACGCTCTACCGGCCCGATGGAAGCACGTTTGATGCCCGGCTCTCCGGTCGGCGCCTGCAGATGGAGGGCTTTGCCAATGCGTCGCTGTGGGTGATAGAAGACGTGAGTGAAGCCCGCAAGGCCGAGGTGGCGCTGCGCGAGGCCCATGAGCGGCTGGAGCTGGCCCAGGAGGCTGGCAAGATCGGAGTCTTCGACGTGGACCTGCTCAGTGGCCGCATTCTCTGGTCAGAAAAGCTGGCCGTGATGATGGGCTTTGATGCTGGCAAGCAGCCGCAGTCGCGCGACGAATGGCTGGCCTGCCTGCATCCACAGGACCGCGACCGCACCCGGGCCTATTTTGATGAATGCCTGCAGGGGGACGGGGACCATCTGCGGGACTCGTGGCGCATTGTCAGACCCGACGGAGAAGTGCGCTGGTTCCTTGAGGCGGCCCGAATCTTCCGTGATCCGCAAGGCAAGGCGGTGCGGGTGGTGGGTGTGAATGTGGACATCCATGACCAGAAGCAGCTGGAGGCCCAGGTGGCTGCACAGCTTGATTTCCAGCAGGCGCTGATCGATGCCATTCCTGTGCCCCTGTTTTACAAAGGCGCGGATGGGCGCTACATCGGGTTCAACCGCGCCTACGAGCAGGCATTTGGAATCCGCAGCGCTGACTACATCGGCAAGACCGTGAATGACCTCCCCTTCCTTCCCGCCGCCCTGCGCAAGGAACTGGAGCACGATGCCGAACTGACCCGTGGTGGACAGCAGGCGGTGCACAAGGAGGTGGATTTGCCTTATGCCGATGGGCAGATGCACCACACCCTGTTCTGGCTGCATGGTTTCTCGCAGCCCGATGGCTCGCCCGGCGGGGCCATTGGCACGTTTGTGGACATCACCGAGCGCAAGCTGGCCGAGCAGAACCTGCTGCGCGCCAAGGAACTTGCAGAGGAGTCCACTGCGCTCAAGTCCAACTTCCTGGCCAATATGAGCCACGAAATCCGCACGCCCATGAACGCGATCATCGGCATGTCGCACCTCACGCTCAAATCCGGGCTGACACCGCGCCAGCACGACTATGTGAGCAAGATCCAGCAGGCAGGCCAGCATTTGCTGGGGGTCATCAATGACATCCTGGATTTTTCCAAGATCGAGGCGGGCAAGCTCTCGGTAGAAAAGCACCCCTTCGTGATGGACCGCCTGCTCGAGAGTGTGGCGGACGTGGTGGCTTACAAGGCGGGCGTCAAGGGACTGGAGCTGGTGTGCGATGTGGCCAGCGATGTGCCGCAAAACCTGCTGGGCGACTCTCTTCGCCTGGGGCAGATTCTGATCAACTACGCGAACAACGCCATCAAGTTCACAGACAAGGGCGAGATCAGCATCGTGGTGCGCATGGTGGAGCAGAGCAGCCAGCGCGTGATGCTGCGTTTTGAGGTGCGCGATACGGGCATCGGCCTCACGCAGGAGCAGATGGGGCGGCTCTTCCAGAGCTTTCAGCAGGCCGATACTTCCACAACGCGCCGCTATGGCGGCACCGGCCTGGGCCTTGCCATCTGCAAGAGTCTCGCGGAGTTGATGGGAGGGGACGTCGGGGTGCGCAGCGAATACGGGCGCGGCTCCACGTTCTGGGTGACGGTGCCTCTGGAGCGTGGTGCTCCCGCCAAGACCTTGCAGCCACCCGAAGACCTGCAGGGGCGCCGTGTACTGGTGGTGGACGACAACCAGACCGCGGCCACCGTGCTCGCAGACATGCTCAATGCCATGGGGTTTGAGGTGGAGCAGGCCCATTCGGGCCTGGAAGCCCTGCAGATGCTGCGCGCATCGATGGAGCAGGACCATGCCTATGCCTTGCTGCTGCTCGACTGGCACATGCCCGGCATGGATGGGGTGGAGCTGGCCCGGCACATTCGCACTTTGGGCATGCCCAAGGTACCGCAGATGCTCATGGTGACCGCCTATGCCCGTGAAGATGTGATGAAGGCTGCGCGGGCTGAAGGCATCGATACCGTGCTGATCAAGCCGGTCAACGCCTCGGTACTGTTCGACACGCTGATGCAGCCATGGGATGGCAGTGGTTTGCGCCTTGCCAGACTTCCCGTTGCGGCACCGGCTGCAGATGCTCTGCCTGTGGCCGTACGCGGGGCCAAGGTGCTTCTGGTGGAGGACAACGAACTCAACCAGATCGTGGCTGTGGAATTGCTCAGGGACGCAGGCTTTGTGGTCGATGTGGCCGACAACGGCCAGATGGCGCTGGAACGGCTGGAGCACACCGCCTATGACGTGGTGCTGATGGATATGCAGATGCCTGTCATGGATGGCGAGACCGCCACCCGGCAGTTGCGGCGCAACCCCCGCTACAAAGACTTGCCAGTGATTGCCATGACAGCCAACGCCATGGAGTCGGACCGCCAGCGCTGTTTTGCCGCCGGCATGAACGACCATGTGGCAAAGCCCATTGAGCCCGCTGCGCTGTGGGCTGCGCTCGCACGGTGGATTCGCCCGCGAGAAGGGTTGGGGCAGGTTCCGGTGGTTGCAGCGGCTGCGGCTCCGGCTTCGCAGGCTCCCGTCGTGTCACCTCCAGCCGTGCGTCTCAAGGGCTGGCCACCGGTGGTGCCTGGGCTGAATACGACCCTGGGACTTCAGCGTGCCCTGGGCAAGCCCGTTCTTTATGCCGACATGCTGACCCGGTTCGCACAAACGCAGTCGGGCACCTTGTCGCAAATGGATGCCGCCATTGCTGCGGGGGATCTCGCCCTGGCAGAAAGGCTGGCCCACACGTTGCGCTCTGTGGCAGCCAATATCGGCGCACTGGACGTTTCTGAGCAAGCGCAGGCGCTGGAGCTTGCGTTGCGCTCCTATTCAGGCGCAGGATCGGTCTTGGGGTCGAGTGACAGGTTCATGCCGCTCCTGGGCACCTTGGCGGCCTCCATGGAGCCACTGCTGGCGGGGCTGCAGGCCTGGGTGCGCCTGCCGGATGCTCCGGATGGCGCGCAGGACTCCCGCGCGGGAGAGGCAGGCAGCACCACTCCAGAACTGGCTCCTGAGGAGGCTTTGGCCCGGTTGCAAGACCTGCTGCTCAGGGATGACCCGGCGGCGACAGAGTTTTTGCAACACAATGCAACAATAATCCAGACGGTGACAGGCGATGCCTTCACCGAGCTCCAGTCCCGCGTGAGAAATTTTGATTTCGAATTGGCTCTGGAGCTCATCGCCCCCTTGCAGGGTGATGGCGGCGAGGTTCTCTGAACGGTGTACTCAGCAGGAATGCCTATGGAAAAAGCGCCTTTTGTCGTGAACTCTTCTACTTTGGTGGACCAGCACATCGCCACTGTGCTGGTGGTGGATGACACGCCTGAGAACCTGACGCTGATGGGGACCTTGCTGCGCGAGCACTTCATGGTCAAGGTGGCCAACAACGGCGAAAAGGCGTTGAAGATCGCTCTCTCCGATACCCCTCCGGATCTGGTGCTGCTCGACATCATGATGCCGGAGATGGATGGCTATGAGGTGTGTCGCAAACTCAAGGCCAACGCCAGCACGCGCGACATACCCATCATCTTCCTCACCGCCCGCTCAGACCCTGATGACGAGCGCATGGGGCTGGGTCTCGGCGCGGTGGATTACATCACCAAGCCCATCAGCCCGCCGATCCTGCTTGCACGCGTCAACACCCACTTAGCACTCAAGGCCACGGCCGACTTCCTGCGAGACAAGAGCGCCTATCTGGAGCGCGAGGTGGCCTTGCGTACCCTGGAAGTGCAGGCGATTCAAGACGTCACCATCATGGCGATGACGTCTCTGGCAGAGACCCGCGACAACGAAACCGGCAACCACATCCGCCGCACACAGCTCTACGTCAAGACGCTGGCCGAGCGGCTGCGCAACCACCCGCGGTTCGAGGCGGTACTGACAGACCGCATGATCGACCTGCTTTACAAGTCGGCCCCTCTGCATGACATCGGCAAGATCGGGATACCGGACAGCATTCTCCTCAAGCCGGGCAAGTTGACGGTGGAGGAGTTCGAGATCATGAAGACCCACACCACGCTGGGGCGGGATGCGATTGAGGATGCAGAGCGCAGACTGGGCATGCGGGTGGCGTTCCTCAGCGTGTCGAAGGAGATCGCGTACAGCCATCAGGAAAAATGGGATGGCAGTGGATACCCGCTGGGGCTGGCGGGCGACGACATACCGGTGTCTGCCCGGCTGATGGCGGTGGCGGATGTGTATGACGCGCTCATCAACAAGCGGGTCTACAAGGTGGCGTTTTCACACGAACAAGCCTGCAGCACCATCCTCAAGGGCAAGGGCACCCACTTTGACCCCGACATGGTGGACGCCTTTGTGGACATTGCCGAGGACTTCCGCAACATTGCGCTCAAGTATCCTGATCCCGAATGAGATCCAGCAAAAACGGGCCCTTGAAGGGCCCGTTCTGTGAGAGCTCCTCAGGAATTGCCTGAGGGTTGCTGCCTTTCCGTTCAGAACGGTGCGTCGTCCTTGGCAGCGGCTGTGCCTTCCGTATCCTGCGCAGTGCTGTCGTTGGCTGTGGCGTCTTCTGCGGACGCAACCATGGCTTCTTCGCCAGCGGCCTGGCGCACGGCGGCCTTGTCGCCTGCGCTGGCAAACTTGCTGTATTTGCCCAGGATAGGCACCAACTGGCCGTAGATGCGTGGGTTGCCAGCCAGGCATTCGCGCTGTTCGAGGAAGTCTGCCTCGCCCGTGAAATTGCCAACCAGACCACCGGCTTCGGTCACCAGCAGCGAACCGGCTGCCACGTCCCAGATGCTCAGGCCCGTCTCAAAGAAGCCGTCGGTGAAACCTGCCGCCACATAGGCCAGGTCCAGCGCTGCTGCGCCTGGGCGGCGCAACCCAGCAGTGCGCTGCATCACGTCGCCCATCATGTTCATGTAGCTCTTGAAGTTGTCGCCTGGGCGGAACGGAAAGCCGGTGGAGATCAGGCTGTCCTTCAACTGCGTGCGCTTGCTCACGCGGATGCGACGCTCGTTGAGGTAGGCGCCACGGCCCTTGGTGGCAGTGAACAGGTCGTTGCGGGTGGGGTCGTACACCACGGCCTGCTCGACCTTGCCCTTGACGGTGAGGGCGATGCTCACGCAGTACACGGGGAAGCCGTGGATGAAGTTGGTGGTGCCGTCCAGGGGGTCGATCACCCAGACGAAGTCCGAATCCTTGGCACCGTACTCTTTGCCGGATTCTTCGGCCAGGATGCCGTGACCGGGGTAGGCGGTCAGCAGGGTTTCGATGATGGTCTTTTCAGACGCATGATCCACTTCGGTCACAAAGTCGTTGATCTGCTTTTGCGAGATGCGAACCGATTCCACGTCCAGGGCCGCGCGGTTGATGATGGCGCCGGCGGCGCGAGCGGCCTTGATGGCCACGTTGAGCATGGGGTGCAGATTTGACGACATAAATTGTGGTGGTTAGCAAGACCGTGGTTGCCAGCGGTACCGATGGCATACGCTAAATGTCTTGCGGATCATGAGCGGTGATCGCTGCCGGGCGATGCGGGCGGCGACAATAAGCCTTCTATTTTAACTGCACCGCTGGTTTTTACCTAACAGCACGAACAGCCCCCGCCCATGAAGACCCGTTTTGTCCTGATCAACACCAGTCACGCCGGCAACGTCGGTGCCGCCGCACGCGCCATGAAAGTCATGGGCTTTGACGATCTGGTCCTGGTGGCTCCGCGCTGGCCCAACGTGCTGCGGCGGGAAGAGACGATCCAGCGTGCCAGCGGCGCGCTGGATGTGCTGGAGAAAGCACGCATCGTCGCCACTCTGGATGAAGCGCTGGACGGCATGAGCCACCTGTGTGCCACGGCCATGACACCGCGGGACTTTGGCCCGCCCACGGTGGAGCCCAGGGCCCATTTTGAAATGCTATTGAAAAGTGAGCGCCTTGCGCTTGAGCAGCGTGCGCTAGAGGGCAAAAGTGCTCTAGAAAATGATGACGATGCGGCGCTTGACACCTCGCCCGCAAGCCAGGCGGGCGTCGCCTTTCTTTTTGGCTCCGAGCGGTTTGGCATGACGAACGAAGATGTCTACCGTTGCCATGTAGCGCTGTCCATTCCCACCAATCCCCGCTTTGGCTCGCTCAACCTCGGTGCGGCCATTCAGGTGATTGCGTACGACTGGCGTCAGGCCCTGGGCGGGTTTGCAGTGCAGGACGCGACTCCCCCGCGGGTGCTGGCCGATGCTGCGCAGGTAGGGGGCATGTTGACGCATTGGGAGCAGGCGTTGACAGCCATCGGCTTTCTGGACCCGGCGGCTCCCAAAAAGCTCATGCCGCGCTTGAACCAGCTTTTCAACCGTGCGCAACTCAGCCCTGAAGAAATCCACATCCTGCGTGGTGTCGCCAAAGCCATGATCGAAACCGCTCAGGCAAAGCGCTAGACTGCATTTCCATATTCCAACAACAACACATCCATGTTTGCCCGCCTGCGCTCCGACATCCAGTGCATTCTTGACCGTGACCCTGCAGCGCGCAGTACCTGGGAGGTGATCACCTGTTACCCCGGCTTGCACGCCGTCTGGCTGCACCGGCCTGCCCACTGGTGCTGGGGGCATGGTCTTAAATGGCTGGGGCGTTTCATCTCGCACTTTGCGCGGTGGTTCACCGGCATCGAAATCCACCCTGGAGCCAAAATCGGCGAGAGGGTGTTTTTTGATCACGCCATGGGCGTGGTGGTCGGTGAGACGGCCGAGATTGGTGACGGCTGCACCATCTACCAGGGTGTGACGCTGGGCGGAACCTCTCTGTACAAAGGCGCCAAGCGCCATCCCACCTTGGGCAAGGATGTGGTGGTGAGCGCAGGGGCCAAGGTGCTGGGCGGCTTTGAGGTGGGCGATGGTGCCAAGATTGGTAGCAACGCCGTGGTGATCAAGCCGGTGCCTGCCGGGGCTACTGCGGTGGGCATTCCTGCACGCATCATCCCCTCCAAGGAAGGGCAAAGTGCCGACGTGACCGAGGAGGCAAAACCCAAGCCCAAATTCACGGCCTACGGCATCACCCAGGAAGACGATCCCCTCTCGCAAGCCATGCGCGGGCTGATCGACAACGCTGCCTCGCAGGAGCACCAGATCACATTGCTGTGGCAGGCCATTGAAAAGCTGTCCGTGCTGCAGAAAACGCAGGATTGCGTGCCGTGTGATGCCGCGCTCAAGGAGCAGTTCGAGGCCAGCAAGCTCAACGAACTGGTGGGCAAGTAACCTGGGCCTAACGACTCCTGAACGCGTCAACCAACGTCACCATGCACATGGTGGCTGCATGTGGGCGACGCACCATGTGCCATCAGTTCTTGATGTACTGCTTGATGGCTGCCTTGGTGGCTTCGTCCGTGGTGGGCACGCTCATGCCCAGCTGAAAACCACCGCCGGTACTGCTCAGAATGCTGTAGCGCACCACGGCACGCAGCTCAACAGGTTTGCGGCCTGTGGGTGGAATCGGCAAGGAGACGCGCACTGTGCACTCGGTGCGTGCTGGCAGGTTCACTGCACACAACACACTGATACCTCCTTCGCTGATGTCCATGGTGCGCACGGACATGGAAGGGCGGCCAGCGATGAGCAGCTCGGCCTGCACCCTCAGGATGCGCCGTTCCTGGCTGCGGCGCTCGTCGTGGGAAGGAATCGAGAGTGGGGAATTCATGGCATCAACAGTTGTCCGGGCACTGGCGCGGTGCCCGGCGTCGCTCGGTCATCCGCTCAGGCGGGCCGTACGCGAACAGCGTTTTTGGGGCGGAAGGCCTTGCAGACCTCGTCGCGTGTTTCCAGGTAGGGACCGCCGATCAGATCGATACAGTAAGGCACCGCCGCAAAAATGCCAGGCACCAGCGATTTGCCCTCTGAATCCTTAAGGCCTTCCAGTGTCTCGGCAATGGCCTTGGGCTGGCCGGGCAGGTTGATGATGAGGCTCTGGTCGCGGATCACTGCCACCTGGCGCGAGAGGATGGCCGTGGGCACGAATTTCAGGCTGATCTGGCGCATCTGCTCGCCAAAGCCCGGCATCTCCTTGTGCGCTACGGCCAGCGTGGCTTCGGGGGTCACATCGCGCAGTGCAGGGCCGGTGCCACCCGTGGTCAGCACCAGACTGCAGCCTGCGTTCACCAGTTCAATCAGCGTGGCGCTGATGGTGTCCTGCTCGTCCGGAATCAGTCGTGCTTCAAAGCTAACGGGGTTGTAGAGCGCACGGCCCAGCCAGTCCTGCAGCGCAGGCAGGCCCTTGTCTTCATACACGCCGGTGCTGGCGCGGTCACTGATCGAGACGATGCCGATCTTCACGGCGTCATAAGTCAACGAGGCTGCTTCACTCATCACTGTCTTCCTCGGTGTTCGCGCTGTCTTCACGCTCCAGCCCTGTGCCGCCCAGGTGTTCGCGCACCAGCTGGAAGAGTTCGCGGTAGGCGCGGCCCTTGCGGGGGGCCAGGCCCTGCGACACCGCCGCCTTGTCCACGGGTGGGGCATCCTTGCGTGCCTGGCGGATCAGTGCGCGCAACTGTTGTGTGTCCGTGTCCGGGTACTCGTCCATCCACAGCGGCAGCGTTGCGTCATCAGCAATCAGGCGGTCGCGCCATTGCTCGGCCAGGTGCAGGCGCAGCTTTTCGTTGGCAGAGCCTTTGTGCTGTTCCTCCAGCGCGGTGCGTGCGGCCTGCACCACCTCGGGCTCCAGCTTGCGCATGAGTTTGCCCACGTACTGCATCTGGCGGCGCTTGCCTTCAAAGTTGGTGATGCGCTTGGCCTCGGCCAGGGCGTCCACCAGTTTGTCGGGCAGGCCTACGGAGTCGAACAGGTCGGCGCGAAGTGTCAACAGTTCCTTGCCCAGCTCCTGCAGGGCATCACTTTCGCGTTTGAGATCGGTACGGCTGGCATCGGGCGTGCCTTTGAGTTCGGCCTTGAGCTGAAGGTCCAGTTCGCTGCCTTCAGCAACGAAATGGCCCTTCACGAAGTAGCCTTTTTTGGGTTTGCGTGACATGGGTGGGGACAAAGAGAGAGGTGGCGGCGAGTGCGCCACAGTGGCAAGTATCATAGCTGCCGCTATGAATAAACCTTCTTCCCGCGCCAAAAGCGCCCCACGCGCCCAGGCTGCTGCCAAGGCCCCCGCTTCGTCCCAAACACCTGCCAGCGGTTTCAGCTACAGCCGCTCCTTCTTTGAAGAGCTGGTGGACCAGGCGCTGGCCCATGCCAAAAAGCTGGGAGCCACGGATGCCGGTGCCGAGGCCTCTGAAGGCTGCGGCCTGTCGGTCAGCGTGCGCAAGGGTGAGCTGGAAAACGTCGAGCGCAACCGCGACAAGTCTCTGGGCGTGACGGTCTACATCGGCCATCGCCGGGGCAACGCCAGCACATCCGATTTCTCCAAAAAAGCCATCGAGCAGACCGTGCAGGCTGCGTACGACATTGCCCGCTTCACGGCCGAAGACCCGGTGGCGGGCCTGCCCGATGCGCAGGACATTGCCCCCACGGACACGCACCGCGATTTGCAGCTCTTCCACCCCTGGGCCATCACCAGCGAGGAAGCGGCCGAGATGGCCAAGGCCTGCGAAGAGGCTGCCTTCAAAACCCACCGGCGCATCACCAACAGCGAAGGCGCGGGCGTGTCGGCCCAGCAAAGCCATTTCTTCAGCGCCCATACACGCGGCTTTCGGGGCGGCTATGCCAGCTCGCGCCACAGCTTCTCGGTGTCTCCCATCGCTTCGCTGCCGGGCAAGAACGCAGAGATGCAGCGCGATGCCTGGTACAGCTCCATGCGCAACGCGGCAGACCTTGCCTCGCCCGAGGCTGTGGGGCGCTACGCCGCGCAGCGCGCCCTGAGCCGCCTGGGTAGCCGAAAGATTCCGACGACCGAGTGCCCTGTGCTGTTCGAGTCCACGCTGGCTGCGGGCCTGCTGGGGGGCTTTGTGCAGGCCGTCAGCGGTGGCTCTCTGTACCGCAAGAGCAGCTTCCTGCTGGACTCGCTCGGCAAGGTGGTCTTTCCCAAGCACATCGACATCGTGGAAGACCCCTTCATCCTGGGCGGCAAGGGCAGCTCTCCTTTTGATGAAGAAGGCGTGCGGGTGGCCCGGCGCAACGTGGTCAAGGGTGGGCGCGTGGAGGGCTACTTCCTCTCCAGCTATTCCGCCCGCAAGCTGGGCATGAAGACCACCGGCAATGCCGGTGGCTCGCACAACCTGACGCTGACATCGCGCCTGACGCAGGCAGGGGACGATCTCGACGCCATGCTGCAAAAGCTGGGCACGGGCCTGTTTGTGGTGGAGCTGATGGGGCAGGGCGTGAACTACGTGACGGGTGACTATTCACGCGGGGCCAGTGGCTTCTGGGTGGAAAAGGGGCGCATTGCCTACCCGGTGCACGAGATCACCATCGCTGGCAACCTCAAGGACATGTTCAAGGGGATTGAGGCGGTGGGCGCAGATGCCTACAACTACGGTGCCAAGACCGTGGGCTCCATTCTGGTCAACCGCATGAAGGTGGCGGGCAGCTGATCGTCCTGCATGCCCCAAGCAAAAAGGCTCCTGAAACTCAGGAGCTTTTTTTATGGGCCGAATCACTGATTCACTGATTCACTGATTCACTGATTCACTGATTCACTGAGACGGCTGATTCACTGAGACGGCTGATTCACTGAGACGGCTGATGGCGTGCCACTGAACCATGCACCAGGATTGCTATATTTTTAATAGCTGCTTGCGCTTGATGGATAAGCGCAAGCGGTCATTTTCATCAATATGCCGCGCTGGCTTTGGCCGGTGCGGCCGCTGTGCCCCCGGCAAACTGCCCGCGCAGCTTGCGGGCCGCGCCGGTGAACATCAGCACATCCACCCCCACCGCCACAAAGGTGCAGCCCAGGTCCAGGTAGCGCTGTGCCAGTGCGGGGTCTGACGTGAGGGTGCCGGCGGCCTTGCCGCTGGCGATGATGGTCTTCATGGCACCCTCGATGGCGGCCTGCACCTCGGGGTGGCCGGGGTTGCCGCGGTGGCCCATGGATGCGGCCAGGTCGGCCGGGCCGATGAAGACGCCGTGCACGCCGTCTACTGCGCAGATGGCCTCCAGATTGGTCAGGGCCGTGACGGTTTCGGCCTGCACCAGCAGGCAGACTTCATCGTCCGCCACGTTCAGGTAGTCGCTGCGGCTGCTCCACAGCGACGAGCGTCCCACCGCACTGCCCACGCCGCGAATGCCCTGGGGCGGGTACTGCGTGGCAGCAACGATGCTGCGGGCCTGCTCTGCCGTGTCCACCATGGGCACGAGCAGGGTCTTGGCCCCAATGTCCAGCATCTGCTTGATGAGGGCGGTTTGCCCCTCCACCACGCGCACGATGGGGTGGGCGGGATAGGCTGCCACCGCCTGCAGGGCTGCCATGGTGGTGCGCAGGTCGTTGGGGGCATGTTCGCCGTCGATCAGCAGCCAGTCATAGCCGCAGGTGGCAGCGGCTTCTGCCAAGTAGGCATCGGCCATGGAAAGCCACAGGCCAATTTGCGGACGGCGCTCGGCCAGGGCGGTTTTGAAGGGGTTGAGTGCAGGCATGCTGGTAAAGGGAGACAGGGTTGACTGAACTGGGTGGGATGGCTGTTCCGGATCAGGGGCGCTGATGCGACTCAGAGTGTAGGGGGGCGCAGATCCTCACGCCACGCGGTGCGCTGCAATGGCCCCAGGCCCCGCTAGGTGGTCCACCACATTGCGTGCGGTGATGGTGGACACGGCCAGAGACGCCCCCCGCGTCACCCCCGCCACATGGGGCGTGAGCAATGCGTTGGGCAACGTGCACAGTGCGTGGCTGGCGGGCAGGGGTTCGGCATCAAAGGTGTCCAGTCCAGCCCCTTCCAGGTGGCCGCTGCGCAGTGCTTCGATGAGTGCGGTTTCGTCCACCACCGGTCCGCGTGCCGTGTTGATGAGCAGGCTGCCGGGCGGCAGCAGCGCCAGCTCGCGCGCACCGATCAAGCCCCGCGTGCGCTCCGTCAGCGGGCAGTGCAGGCTCAGGATGTTGACCTGCGGCAGCAGACGGTCCAGCTCGGGCTCGGTGTCAAAGCCATCGGCTTGGCCTGCGGGGCGCAGCACCAGCACCTTGGCTCCCAGCGCGCTGGCCAGTTGGGCCGTGGCGCGGCCAATGCTGCCGTAGCCAATGATGCCCACCGTGGCATCGCGAAAGTCCCGCCCCTGCCAGGTGCTGGGGGCCCACTGTCCCGTGCGGGCCATGCGGTCCAGCAAGGGCAATTGCCGCGTCAGGGACAACATCAGGGCAATGGCGTGTTCCGCCACGGCCCGGGCGTTGGCACCGGGGGCGACGGTGACGGCCACGCCCCGTTGGCGGGCGGCTTCGAGGTCAATGCCGTCAATGCCCGCGCCGTTCTTGGCCACGATGCGCAGGGCGGGCGCGGCCTCCAGCACCCGCTGTGTGATGGGTTTGATGCCGCGCACCACCAGGGCTTGCGCACCGGTTTCGGCCAGCCGCTGCACCAGCAGGTCTTCTGTCACCGGCTCGGCCATGAAGTGGATCTGGCCGCCAGCGGCCTGGACGATGGCCTGGGCTTCCGGGGCCCAGTGCGCTGCAGTGACGAGTACGTGGAAAGTGGCTTGGCTCATGCGGAAGGTGTGCGAGGTGAGGGCAAAAAAGTGAGAGGGAAGCGGTCGCGGAAGCGAGTTCTCGTTCAGCCTGGCTGTGTGGCCCAGTCGGGTTGCAGGCGCACATGGCGAATGTGCTGGCGGAACACCGTGTAGGCCAGGTGCAGCGTGCCATTGGCCTCCTGGCGCAGCGACGGATACGAATATTCGCGGTTGCGGCCTTGCTCGGAGTCGTTGCTCATGCACCAGCCGTCGCCCACCTCCAGGTTGCGCTGCCAGGGCCAGGTCAGGCCATCGTCGGCCGACAGGGCCAGCGTCATGGGTGCGCGGGGCGCGCCCCAGAAGGCCTTGCGTGCCTGCGCGGTAGCAGCCACTGTGGCACCCTTGGCACCTTCGCCGGTGTCCTCCAGCTCGTCGTACAGCGACTCGCGCCGTTCGGTAGCGTTGGCGGCGCTGCTGGCGTTAAAGATCATGGCCAGCCGCCCATCGGCCAGGCGCAGGGCCTGGATGGACGAGTTGTTGTTGGGCAGCTGCGTGGGCTCGGGCGCCTGCCAGGTCTGCCCGCCATCGGTGCTGCGGCTGCGGTAAATGTGGTCCGCCCAGCGGCTGCGGAAGAACGCCAGCAGGCTGCCATCGGCGGCAGGCACGATGTTCATGTGCACGCAACCCAGGCTGCCCGGCACGGTCACGGCCTGCCAGCTGCGGCCCTGGTCGGTGGATCGCAGCACGCCGCTGTCGTCGTGGCTGCCGTCCCACGGCTGGCCCGCTTGCGCGCGGCAGTGAAAGATGGGCAGCAGCCAGCTGCCATCGCTGTGCACATGGATGGGCTGGCGCACAAACGTGCCTGCCGGGGCCTCGGCCAGCGTTTCAGGGGCCGACCAGGTGTGGCCATGGTCGGTGGAACGGCGCACCCGCACCACGGCCGTGTTCTGGTGGCCCGAGAGCTGTGCCGTGTGCAGCAGCCACAGCGTGCCATCGGGCGCAGGAAAGAGGATGGGGTTCTGCTCAGACCGCTCGGCATCGTGCGAGAGCTGTACCGCGGGGCTCCACTGCTGCGCACCGGGAGCGAGGCGCGACATGAAGACCGAGATGTCTGATCGCCCCTCCATGGAGCCACCAAACCAGACGCAGCCCAGGCTGCCGTCACCCAGCACCATCAGGTTGGCTGCGTGCGCCTGTACGCGGGGCGAGGGCAGGTCGGCCACCTCGCGGGTGGGGTCATCGGGGTGCGCTTGCAGCAGGCCGTCAGGCATGGGGTTCTCCAGGAAATCAAAAGTGGGCCTTGTCGAGGCACAAAAGAAGGCGTACGAAAAAGTGGAATGGCCACCTGACGAGTGCTGTGCTGGTGCCAGCGATCGTCAGGCGGTCTGCGCCCCTGAGGTATCAGTCAGCCTTGATCTTGGCCGTCTTGATCAGGTTGCCTACGCGCTGGTACTCACCGGGTAAAAAGCTGCGCAGTTCGCTCGCGCTGCCATTGCCCACGGATACGCCCAGCTCACCCAGCTTGGCGGCCACCTCGGGCATCTTCAGCGTCTTGGCCAGGGCGGCCGACAGCTTGGCTGTCACGTCGGCAGGTGTCTTGGCGGGGGCAAACAGGGCATACCAGGCCGAGAACTCGAACTGGGGGTAGCCCAGTTCGGCCAGGGTGGGCACATCGGGCAGGTCTGGCAGGCGTGTGGCACTGCCTACGGCCAGCGCGCGCACCTTGCCGCCGCGCAGCAGGGGCATGGAGTTGGTGGCCGTGTCAAAGATGATGGGCACGCGACCGCCGATCAGGTCGATGATGTGCGCATTGCCGCCCTTATAGGGGATGTGCACCATGTTGACCTTGGCAATCGACAGGAACAGCTCGCCTGCCAGATGCAGCGGCGAGCCGTTGCCGGACGAGCCGTACATGATGGCCTGCGGGTCTTTGCGGGCGGCGTCCACCACGTCCTTGAGTGACTTGTAGGGCGAGTCTGCTGCGGTAATGATGATGATGGGCGCGCGGCCAATCATGCCGATGGGCTCAAAGTCCTTGAGCGGGTCGTAGTCGGCCTTCAGCAGGTGCGGGCTGGCAGCGTGGGTGGCCAGGCCGCCCACCAGCAGTGTGTGGCCGTCGGCCGGTGCCTTGGCGACGATGCCTGCGCCCAGCAAGGCACCGGCTCCGGGTTTGTTGTCGATGATTGCAGGGGTGCCCAGCACCTCGCCCATCTTTTGCCCCAGCAGGCGGCCCAGCATGTCGTTGGCACCGCCCGCAGGGTACGGCACCACCATGGTGATGGGTTTGCTGGGGAAGCCGCCCTGTGCCTGCGCCAGGATGGGCGCGAGGGGCAGGGCACCAGCCAGCGCCAGGCTGGCCATGGCAGCCAGCAGCGGTCTGCGCGAGACGGGTTTGCGTGTGTTCATGGTCTTGTCTCCTTGGTTGATTGGTTTTATTGACCTGTGGCGTGGCCCGTCGCCGCGGGCTTGCGCCGTATGAATCCGTCCGGGGGCGTCAGCTCAATCCAGCTGCCCCTGGCAAACATACTTGGTGTGCAGGTAGTCGTCCAGCCCATGGGTCGAGCCCTCGCGGCCATAGCCCGATTCCTTCACCCCCCCGAACGGCGCGGCCTCTGCGGCCAGCGCCCCTTCGTTGATGCCGACAATGCCGGTTTCCAATCCATCGGCCACGCGCCAGATGCGGCGCACGTTCTGGCTGTAGAAGTAGGCGGCCAGCCCGAACGGTGTGTCGTTGGCTGCGGCTATCACCTCAGCTTCGTCATCAAACACCGTGAGCGGTGCCACCGGGCCAAAGGTCTCTTCGCAGGCGCAGGCCATGGTGGCGTCCGCGCCGCTGAGTACGGTGGGGGCGTAGTAGTTGGGGCCCAGGTGGGCCAGGCGCTGGCCGCCCGTGAGCACCTTGGCTCCGCGGGCCACGGCGTCGTTGACGTGCCGCTCAATCTTCTCCACCGCCCGGTCGTTGATCATGGGGCCGATCTGCGAGGCTGGGTCACTGGCCGGGCCTACCTTCAAGGCGGCCACGGCGGCGGTGAGCTTTGAGGCAAAGGCATCGAACACGCTGCGGTGTACGAACACCCGGTTGGGGCACACACAGGTCTGCCCCCCGTTGCGGAACTTGGCGGCCATGAAGCCCTGCACGGCAGCGTCCACATCGGCATCTTCAAACACGATGAAAGGCGCGTTGCCGCCCAGCTCCAGAGACAGCTTCTTGAGCGTGTCCGCACTGCGGCGCGCCAGGTGCTTGCCCACGGGGGTGGAGCCTGTGAAGGTGATCTTGCGCACCCGGCTGTCGTCCAGCCACACGTCCACCACGGCAGGCGTGTTCTGGCGCGAGGCGGTGACGATGTTGAGCACGCCCGCTGGCACGCCCGCCTCATGGGCCAGCTGCACCAGGGCCAACGAGGTGAGCGGCGTGTCTTCAGCCGGCTTGCACACCACGGTGCAGCCTGCGGCCAGGGCCGGGGCGATCTTGCGGGCGATCATCGCGGCGGGGAAGTTCCAGGGCGTGATGGCGGCGACCACGCCCACGGGCTCCTTCAGCGCAAACATGCGGCGGCCCGGCACGGGGGCGGGAATCACCTCGCCGTTCATGCGCGTGGCCTCTTCGCCAAACCACTCGATGTAGCTGGCGGCATAGGCCACCTCGCCTTTGCCTTCGGCCAGGGGCTTGCCTTGCTCCAGCGAGATCAATGCGCCCAGGTCGTCCTGGTGGGCCAGTACCAGATCGTTCCAGCGTTTGATGATGGCGGCGCGTTGCTTGGCGGGGACTTTGCGCCAGGTGGGAAAGGCAGCATGGGCTGCATTGAGCGCAGCCAAAGCTTCGGGCGCGCCGGAGTCGGGGACGGAGGTGATGACTGCACCGGTGGCCGGGTTGGTCACATCGAGGCGAGGGCCGGCAAAGGCTGCCCACTGGCCTGCAATGAAGTTGGCGCTGCGGACGAGGTCGGGGCGGGCGAGGGAAAGCGTGGTGGACATGGGTTTGAATGAAAAGTGGCCCTAGCGCACGTATGTTGAGCGCAGGCAGCTATGTTTTTGATAGTGAATGCGCATAGGCGTCAGCTGACAATTCCCATGTGCCATGGCACAAATTCATGGTCGCCCAGGCCCAGCAGCTCGCTCTTGGTCTGCTCGCCGCTGGCATGGCGCAGGATCTGCTCGAAGATGCGCTGGCCCATCTCCGGCACGGTGCATTCGCCGTCGATCACCACGCCGCAGTTGATGTCCATGTCTTCCTCCAGCCGGGTGAACATGGGCGTGTTGCTGGCCAGCTTGATGGTGGGCGCAGGCTTGCTGCCAAACATGGAGCCGCGCCCGGTGGTAAAGCAGATGAGCTGTGCGCCGCTGGCAATCTGGCCGGTGGAGGCCACGGGGTCGTAGCCGGGTGAGTCCATGAACACAAAGCCGTGCTCGGTGATGGGCTCGGCGTATTCGTACACCGCACGCAGGGGCGTGGTGCCGCCCTTCATCGCGCTGCCCAGTGATTTTTCAAAGATGTTGGCCAGCCCGCCCGCCTGGTTGCCGTGGCCCACCACGCCGTTGAACTGGGCGTTCTGGCCTGCGGTGTATTTCTCCCACCAGGCCAGGCGGTCCAGCAGCTTCTGGCCGACTTCAGGGCTGATGGCGCGGCGGGTGAGCATGAATTCCACGCCGTGGATTTCGGGCGTCTCGCTCAGGATGGCGGTGCCGCCGTGGCGCACCAGAATGTCCATGGCCGCGCCCAGTGCGGGGTTGGCGGTGATGCCGGAAAAGCCGTCCGAGCCACCGCACTCCAGCCCGATCTTGAGGTGGCTGGCGGGGACGGTGCTGCGGCGTGCGGCGTTGGCAGCGGGCAGCATGGATTCAATGGCGGCAATGCCCGCAGCAATCGTGGCGCGGGTGCCTCCCACGTCCTGCATCACCATGGTGTGCAGCTGTGGGCCTGTCTTGAGTCCCTGGGATTCGACCAAGCCATCCACCTGGTTGCGCTCGCAGCCCAGGCCCACGATGAGCACGCCCGCCAAGTTGGGGTGGCGCGCATAGCCCGCCAGCGTGCGGCGCAGTACATCAAAGTGCTCGCTGGGTGACGACATGCCGCAGCCGCTGGTCTGCGCAAAGGCCACCACGCCATCCACGTTGGGGTAAGCGGCCAGCCGCTCGGGCGTGAAGTGCGCGGCGATGTTCTTGATCACCGTGGCCGAACAGTTCACCGACGAGAGGATGCCGATGAAGTTGCGCGTGCCCACCTGCCCATCGGCGCGCACATAGCCTTCAAAGGTGGCGCGCTGCGCCTCGGGCACGTAATCCACGGGCCGCACATCGGTGCCAAAAGCCGGGTCGCGGTAGTAGTCCACCAGCTGCAGGTTGTGGCTGTGCACGTAGTCGCCCGGCTCCAGATCGCGCGTGGCCACGCCGATCACGGTGTCGTACTTTTTGACCTGCTCTCCCGCTGCAATGCGGCGGGCCGCAATCTTGTGCCCTGCGGGCACCTGGGCGCGGGTGCGCACGCCCAGCTCCGCAATCTCCTGCCCCAGGGCCAGGACGGTCTTGGCGACCAGCACGTTGTCGTTGGGGTGCAGGTGCAGCAGGGGGCTATCGGTGCGGGACATCAGGGCGCTTTCTGTCGTGGGGCGTCAATGGGCTGGGTGGCTGGGCGGGCTGGTCGGCTGCTTCAGCTTTTCATCAGCTCGCGCAGTTTCAGTTTGTCGATGAGCATGGTTTCCTTCTGGTAGACCGTGTTCACGTACTTTTCGTAGTCGGGGCCATCCAGGTAGAGCAGGGGGGCGTCCAGCTTGTCCGCCACGGCCTTGAACTCGGGGCTGGCCACCGCCTGGCGGAAGGCTTCGCGCAGCTTGGCCAGAATGGCGGGGTCCACCCCCTTGGGGGCGCCAATGCCGTTGGGGGCGTCCACCACCACGTTGTAGCCCAGCTCTTTCAGGGTCGGCGTGTCCTTGAAGCGCGCAGTGCGCAGCTCGCCCCAGGTGGCCAGCAGGCGCAGCTTGCCCGCCTCGACATGCGGAGCCCACGAACTGCTGTCGGCCAGGGCATCCACATGCCCGCCCAGCACGCCTTGCAGCGCTTCGGCACCACCCTTGTAGGGCACGTGGTTGAGCTGGATGCCTGCGGCCATTGCAAACTCTTCCATGCCCACATGGGTAGCACCACCCACACCTGCGTGGGCATAGGTCACCTTGCCTGGGTTGGCTTTGGCAAAGTCCACAAAGTCCTTCAGGGTCTTGAAAGGGGAGGCTGCTGGCACCGCAATGCCAAAGGTCTGGCCCGAGGTGCGGGCGATGTAGGCAAAGTCCTTGCGCGGGTCGGCCTGCAGGGTGCCCAGCTGCGAGAAGCGCGTGACAGAAATCGGAATCTGCCCCACGGTGTAGCCATCGGGCTTGGCCGATGCCAGGGCCTTGGCACCGATCATGCCGGAGGCACCCACCTTGTTCTCCACCGCAATGCTTTGCCCCAGCACGCGCCCGGCCACGGTGCACAGGGCACGCATGGACTGGTCGGCCGTGCCGCCCGCAGGCCAGGGGCAGATGAAGGTGATGGGGCGCTCAGGCCAGTTCTGGGCTGCTGTGCGGCTGGATGTGAGTGCAAGTGCGCTGGCGCTCAAAGTGCCCAGCACCAGCTGGCGCCGCCCGATGCGGGGTGTCTGCATGGCAATGTCTCCGTGGGGAATTTCTCGTTGTTGGAGACCATTGTTGGGAAATGCTGCATAACAATCCAATGAAAATACGGACTGGCTTCATTGCAAATGGGTTATGAAGCGTTCTTCCGTTTGCGCATGTTGAAGGATTTACCGATGGCTCTGATTGACCGTGTTTTGCGCAGCAACCTCAAGCTGCGCCATCTGCAAATGCTGGTGGCGCTGGACCAGTTCCGCCACCTGGGGCGGGCGGCGGAGTTTCTGTCCGTCACGCAACCTGCGGTTTCCAAGACGCTGGCGGAGATCGAATCGATGTTTGGTCTGCCGCTGTTCGAGCGATCCACTCGCGGCACCGAGCCCACGGCCGCGGGGGCCAGCGTGGTGCGCTTTGCCCGCTCGGTGCTGGCGGGCTACGACCGCACGCGCGATGAAATTGCCGCCGAGGCCAGCGGTGCCATGGGCCGCACCAGCGTGGGCGTAATGGTGGCGGCCACACCCACCTTGCTGGCGCAGGCGGTGGAGCGGCTCAAGGCCCGTTCCAGCCGCACCACGGTACTGATTGATGAGGGCGACCTGACCCGGCTGCTGCCCCGTCTGCGCCTGGGCGAGCTGGACCTGTTTGTGGGCCGACTGGAGCCCGGCTACGCCTCGCCCGACCTCGAAACCGAAGCCCTGTACCAGGACCCCATGGTGGCCGTGGTGCACCCCGGCCACGCGCTGGCCCGCAAGCGCGCGGTGCGGTGGGAGGACATTGCCCGCCAGCCCTGCGTGCTGCCACCCCCCTGGGCTTCGCTGCGGGTCAAGCTGGAGCAGCAGTTTTTTGCCCACGGGCTGCATCCCCCGGTGGACATTGTGGAGTCCGCGTCTTTCCTCGCGCAGATCACCTTTTTGCAGCAGCGGGGTGCGGTGGCCTTCATGGCCCGTTCGGTGGCGCAGCACTTTGCGGCGCTGGGCATGCTGGCGGTGCTCAAGCTGGCCGTGACGGTGGAGCTGCCTCCTGTGGGGCTTATCACCCTGCGCGACCAGCGGGTAACCCCGGTGACGGCGCAACTGGTGGAGTGCCTGCGCGAGGTGGCGCGGGGCATGGGTTAGAGCCCAGCAGGAATAGTCTGGATCTTCTCGCGTGGGTTGTGGCGCGCTCCGTGACGGGGCTTGGTCAGCAAGCGGCAGGGAGCGTCAATGAGCATCAGCAAACTCGGCCAGCAACTCCAGCACGCTCTGTACCGCGGGTGAAGGGTGGTGGCGGTGCGCCACGGCCATGGGGCGCATCAGGGTGGGACTGAGGGGGCGCACCTGCACCTCGGGGGCACCTTGCAGGTCTTGCACTTCTTCCAGTGGCAGCAGGGCGGCGCATCGGCTGGCCGTTGCCAGGCTTTTCAGGGCCCCAGGGTAGCTCAGGGTCAGAAACGGGCGGGCATGGTGGCCCGCCTGACCAAACCAGTGGGCGATCAAGCCGTGCATTTGCGTGGCTGGCGCGAACGATGCCCAGCGCCTGCTGGCGAGCCAGTCGGGTGTGATGGTGTCTGGGGCCTCCCAGCTGGCAGGCAACAGTGCCACCATCGGGTCGTTGCGCCACGGGGTCTGGCGCACTTCGGGCAGTGGGGGCTGGGGGCTGGCGATGATGGCAAGGTCCAGCGTGCCAGCCTTGAGGCGCTGCATGGACTCTGCCGAACCCACCGCCTCCAGCCGCAGCTCTACCCCTGGGCAGCGCTGGGCCAATGCCTCCAGCATGAGGGGGAGCAGCCGGGTGCTCACCCCTGCGGAAACGCCCACGCGCACCACTCCCTCGCGCCCCGCAGCGCGGCGGCGCACGCGCTCCACCAGATCGTCACTGGCCAGCAGCAGTTGTCGCCCCTCTTGCACCAGCACTTCCCCCGCTGGCGTCAGCTCTGCCTGCCGGCGGCCACGCACTACCAGCTCTGCCTCCAGGCGCGTTTCCAGTTCCTTGATGTGCAAGCTCACGGTGGGCGGAGCCAGGTGCAGGGCCTGCGCTGCAGCGGCGAAGGTGCCCAGGTCTGCAATGGCGACCAGGGTTTGCAGTTGGTCCAGGTTGAGATTGCGCATGGGTTACATCAGAGTTTATGAATTCAATTGTCAGTTAATTCAACTTTACAGATGTTAGCCGCGGCACGAGCATGCTGATCCATGAAGCCAACGCCTGTGACCTCTTCCTGTGTTCCAGCCGAGCAGACCTCGCTTCCGGCGAATCCCGTTCCCCCAGCCTTGGCGGTGCGCCCGTGTGGGTTGGCGGGCCAGGCATGGCGAGGTTGGCTGGCGCGAGCGGCGCACTTGATGATGCGGGCAGAGCAACGCATTACCGCGCAATTCAGGGTGCCGCCGGGTGGGGGATGATGGGCCACCGTGCAGCTTTCTCCCACGGTGCCCGCGATGGGGTTGTGTCTGGGTTTGCACAATAAAAAAGCGCTGCCAAGGCAGCGCTGTGGGGTGGGAAAACGGCGGCCAGAGGTTGTCCGCCTTGACCCTTAAAACGCGGGAAACACTGCGCCCTTGTACTTTTCCTGGATGAAGTTCTTCACTTCCGGTGTGCGCAGCGCCTTCACCAGCTTCTGAATGTTGGGGTCGTTCGCACGGTCCTTGCGGGCAGCAACAAAGTTGGCGTAGTGGGAATCCCCGGGCTCCAGAAACAGTGCGTCCTTCGACGGGTTCAGCTTGGCCTCGATGGCGTAGTTGGTGTTGATGAGGGAGAGGTCCACGTCGTCCAGTGCGCGGGGCAGCAGGGCCGCTTCAAGTTGGCGGAAGCGCAGCTTTCTGGGGTTTTTGACAATGTCGATGGGTGTTGCCGTGATGTTCTTCGGGTCCTTCAGCTCGATCAGCCCCTGGGATTGCAGGAGGAGCAGCGCGCGGCCGGTGTTCGATGGATCGTTCGGAATGGCGACGGTGGCGCCGTCCTTGAGTTCGTTGACCGATTTGATCTTCTTGGAGTAGGCCCCGAACGGCTCGATGTGCACATTGCCATTGGGTACGGCCACGATGCTGCTCTTGCGGTCTTTGTTGTAGCTGTCCAGATACGGCTGGTGCTGGAAGTAGTTGGCGTCCAGCTGCTTGTCTTCCACGGCTGCATTGGGCTGGATGTAGTCGCTGAATTCGCGCACCTGCAGATCGATGCCTTCAGCCTTGAGGCGGGGCTTCACAAAGTTCAGGATCTCGGCGTGCGGCACTGAGGACGCGGCCACTTTCAGGACCACGTCAGCAGCTTGGGCGCTCAAAGCCAGAGTGGCAAAGGCCAGAGCGGAAAGGGCTTTTTTCAGCATTGCAATGTCTTTCAAAGAGGGAAGATGACTTCCGGCCGTCAGACCGGGCTGTTGCAAAGTTTAATTCCCTCATTTGGTGCGTAACAGGTTTTTATTTTCATATCGATATAACGTAGTGGTTTCTTATTTCAATAAGTGCTTTTGTAGATTGAGGGCAAAAATTGCCATCAGCGCATATCCTGAAAGCGCAAGCAGCTATGAAATAAGGAGCAACCGGGCGGGAGGCTGTGTGCGGCAGAAGACTGATTACCAGTACTGTGGGTAGCGAGCCTGGCGCGTCAGGTTGTTGTACAGCAGCGCGACCAGCACCAGGACCACTGCCCCTGCCAGGGTGGGGAACCACAGAAACCCCCATCCAGGCTGCGCCAGAAAGATGATGACGGGATTGGAACCGGCGGGTGGATGCACCGTGCGCGTCCACATCATCAAGGCGATGGCGGTGCCTACGGCCAGGGCCATGGCCCACCAATGGGGTCCCGCGCACTGCAGAAATGCCAGCCCGGTCAGCGAACTCAGGAAATGGCCCGCCACCACGTTGCGAGGTTGCGAGAAAGGCACATCCGGAAAGCCAAACACCAGCACGCACGAGGCACCGAAGGACCCGAGGATGAGGGACAAGGCCCACTGCTGTCCCGCCAGAGCCACCGTGGCAATCGCGAGGACGCCCCCGAGTCCGGCCAATGCGATGGCCCTGAGGGGAGGGCGTGGGGGCAAGGCAGCACGCTGGCCGCGGAGTTTATGGAACAGCATGGATGGGTCTCGCAATCGAAGTGGGAGCGTTCAAAGGGGATGGTCATGTAGACAAGTCTGTCTACATGCTTGAATGCTAGGCGATGTAGACAGATTTGTCTACCATTGCATGCCATGACCAATCTGTTGTTCGCCGTGCAAGGCCATGAGCCGGATCTCGCCTCGATGGGCGCCAGGGAGCGCATCCTGCACACCGCTCACATGCTCTTTTATCGGGAGGGGATTCGTGCCACAGGCATTGACAGGATCATTGCCGAGGCCCGCGTCACCAAAGTCACCTTCTATCGGCAGTTCCCCAGTAAACAAGACCTGGTGGTGGCCTACCTGGAGCACCGGCACGCGGTCTGGATGCAATGGTTTCGATCAGCCTTGGAACAGCCCCCGGCCGACGGCAGCTTTGCGCTGCAGTGCGTGGTGCAGGCCATGCAGGCATGGTTTGAAATGCCCGATTTCCGTGGTTGCGCCTTCATCAATGGCGTGGCGGAAGCCGAGGGGCTGGGGGCAGAGGTTGTGGACATTGCCCGACGTCACAAGCGGGAGATGACCCAGGCAATCGCCGCCCAGCTGCCACCGGACCCTGCCTACGCGGCGCTGGCAGAAGCCGTGGCCATGGCGGTGGATGGCGCCATCGTGCGGGTCCAAATGACAAAGGAGCCAGCACCTGCGCTGAGAGTGCTGGAGGCGCTGTTGCGGGCTTTGTGGCAGTCGGCAGGGCCAGCGCAGTAAGGGCTGGCGGCAACGCCTCCCACTCTCTTCGCCTGATGGGCGCAAGAGACGGGAGGCGGGTGGGCTGAGTGTTCGTCAGCCCTGCGCAATGCGCGCCGCAATGGCCTCACCCACTTGCGTGGTGTTGGCCGTACCGCCCAGGTCGGGCGTACGGGGGCCGCTCTTGATGATTTCTTCGATGGCGCTCACGATGGCATCGTGGGCCTGACGGCCAGCGCCCTGGCCTTGCGTGAGGAAGTCCAGCATCAGCGCGCCGGACCAGATCATCGCAATCGGGTTGGCGATGTTCTTGCCATAGATGTCGGGCGCGGAGCCGTGCACGGGCTCGAACAGGCTGGGGAAGGTGCGCTCGGGGTTCAGGTTGGCCGAAGGGGCCAGGCCAATGGTGCCGGTGGTGGCGGGGCCCAGATCCGAGAGGATGTCGCCAAACAGGTTGGTGGCTGCTACCACGTCAAAGCGGCCGGGCTGCAGCACGAAGCGGGCGGTGAGGATGTCGATGTGCTGCTTGTCCAGCGTGATGCCGGGGTAGTCCTTGGCGACTTCGTCGGCCCGCTTGTCCCACCAGGGCATGCTGATGGCGATGCCATTGCTCTTGGTGGCCAGGGTCACATGCTTTTTGGGGCGGCTTTGGGCCAGGTCGAAGGCGAACTTCAAGAGGCGGTTGGCACCATGGCGCGAGTAGACCGATTCCTGAATGACGATTTCACGGTCCGTGCCCTCGTACATCACGCCGCCGAGCGATGTGTATTCACCCTCGGTGTTCTCACGCACCACGTAGTAGTCAATGTCGCCGGGCTTGCGGCCTGCCAGGGGGCAGGGCACGCCTTCAAACAGGCGCACGGGGCGCAGGTTGATGTACTGGTCAAACTCGCGGCGGAACTTGAGCAGCGAACCCCAGAGAGACACATGGTCAGGCACGGTGGCGGGCCAGCCGACGGCGCCGAAGAAGATCGCGTCCATGCCTGAAAGCTGGGCCTTCCAGTCGTCGGGCATCATTTTTCCGTGGGCAGCGTAGTAGTCGCAGCTGGCCCACTCAAACTCGTGCAGTTGCAGATCCAGGCCGAAGCGGGCGGCAGCCGCTTGCACGGCGCGCAGGCCTTCGGGCATCACTTCTTTGCCGATGCCGTCTCCGGGCAAAACGGCAATCTTGTAGGTTTGAGGCATGAGGGTCTCCGTAAAGGTCGTTGGAAGAAGGTGTCAGGATGGCAGTATTTTTTGCCATGCCGGAGATAAATACAATCCGCCATCTGTGGCCTCATTGTTTACATATCGTGCATAAAACACCCTCGCCCGACGATCTGCGCGTTTTCACCGTGGTGGTGCGCAAGGCCAGCTTTGCCGAGGCCGCGCAAGAGCTGGGGGCTTCGCCTGCGTTTGTGAGCAAGCGCATCCGCCTGCTGGAAGAAGACCTGTCCGTGAAGCTGCTGCACCGCACCACCCGCCGCGTGAGCGTGACAGAGGAGGGCGAGCGAGTGTTCCATTGGGCCCAGCGCATCCTGGACGATGTGGACCAGCTGCTGCAGGAGGTGGCGGTAACGCGCGCTGAGCCACGTGGCCTGCTGCGCGTGAGCAGCAGTTTCGGTTTTGGCCGCAACGTGGTGGCCCCTGTGCTGTCGCAATTGGTGGAGCGCCATCCCGGCCTGCAGGTGCGGCTGGAGGTGTTTGACCGGCTGGTGGATGTGGCGGGTGAGGGCTTTGATCTAGACGTGCGTGTGGGCGATGAAATCGCCCCGCACCTGATTGCGCGCCGCCTGGCGGATAACTGCCGCGTGCTGTGCGCATCCCCGGCTTATTTGGCGCGGCGTGGCGTGCCGCGAACCTTGGCTGAGCTTGCGGGTCATGACTGCCTGGTGATCAAGGAGCGCGACCATCCCTTTGGCGTGTGGCGACTGCGCCATGCGGGGCAAGAGCAGGCGGTGAAGGTGCGCGGCCCCTTGTCGGCCAACAATGGCGAAATGGTGGTGCAGTGGGCCGTGGATGGGCGCGGCATTGCTCTGCGCTCGCTGTGGGATGTGGGGCCGCTGCTGCAGCGCGGCGAGCTGGTGCAGGTGCTGCCCGACTGGCAGCAGGAAGCCAACATCTGGGCCGTCTACCCCACGCGGCTGGAGCGCTCGGCCAAGGTCCGGGTGTGTGTGGAGTTTCTGCAGGAGCAGTTTCGCCGCAGGCCCTGGGCGGCTGGCGTGGTGACCGGGGAGGGCGCGGCATGAGCGGGACTTGGCCTGGCTGGTTGCCCCCCGAGAGTTTGGCTGTGCTGGCTGCGGCCACCTGGGCCACGGCCAGTTTGTTCTCTGCAGCAGCATCGGCGCGCATGGGGGCGTTTGCCTTTACCCGCTGGCGCATGGTGTTTGCGGCGTTGCTGCTGTGGGGTATGGCACTGGCCACGGGCAGCTGGCGCAGTTTGGCTGGAGACGGCTTGGGTGCAGGGTCAGGTGCCGCTGGTGAAGGGGTCTGGAATGCCGTGGGCCTCTTGGTGCTGTCAGGCGTGATTGGCATCTTTGTGGGTGACACGGCGCTGTTCGCCTGCATGAACCGGCTGGGGCCGCGCCGTTCGGGTTTGCTGTTTGCCACGCATTCACTGTTCACGGTGGTGCTGGCGGCGCTGTTTCTGGGCGAATCGCTCAAGGGCTGGGCTTTGCCGGGCGGCGTGCTGCTGGTGGGCGGCGTGATGGGGGCC
This sequence comes from Acidovorax sp. DW039, assembly GCF_037101375.1. NCBI lineage: Bacteria > Pseudomonadati > Pseudomonadota > Betaproteobacteria > Burkholderiales > Comamonadaceae > Acidovorax > Acidovorax sp. DW039. Next base: position 2,008,536 of record NZ_AP029019.1, read on the forward strand.
ATTGCGTTCGGCAAGCGCATTGGTGTGGCACACCAGCTCGAATCCACCCAGGGCCAACTGGCGGCGGGCGTGGCGCTGGGGGTGCTTTCGGCGCTCGGGCAATCGGTGGGCACCTTGGTGCTCAAGCCCGCCATGGCGGCGGGGCTGGATCCGGTGGCCGCGTCAGCGGTGCGCATGACGGCAGGCTTTGCGTGCCATGCCCTGTTGTGGTGCACAGGCCTGCCCATGGCGCGAGTGCAGTCGCCCCTGCAGTGGCGCGACCTGGCCTACACCTTTGCCAGCGCCACGCTGGCCATGGCGGTGGGCATGACGCTGATCCTCAAGGCCCTGCAGCATGGCAGTGCCGGGCTGGTGGGCATGCTGTCGTCCGTGTCGCCCGTGCTGCTGTTGCCCCTGTTGTGGTGGCGCACCGGCCAGCGCCCGTCCTGGGGTGCGTGGGTGGGCGCTGCCATGGCGGTGCTCGGGTGTGCGCTGCTGTTGGGCTGAGGCGTGGGCGGTTGGCCGCACTGCCCGTGTGCAGCCATGAACTGTTTCTGCAGGCCAGGAACGCTTCGGTTCCATAAAAAAATAGCTGCCAGCGCTTGATTTAAAAGCGCAGGCAGCTATTGATTTGGTAGCAAATATGCGGGTGCTGTCGTGCGATCAGCCTGCCAGCGCTGCCTTCACGGCGGCAGACACCTGGCCCATGTCGGCCTTGCCTGCGAGACGGGTCTTGACCACGCCCATCACCTTGCCCATGTCGCCAGGGCCTGCTGCGCCCACCTCTGCCACGATAGCCTTCACGGCGGCTGTGACTTCATCGGCAGACATACGCTCTGGCAGATAGGTTTGCAGCACGGCCATCTCGGCCTTTTCCTTGTCTGCCAGATCCTGGCGGCCTGCGCCTTCAAAGGCAGTGATCGAGTCCTTGCGCTGCTTGATGAGCTTGTCCACGATGGAAACGATAGCCGCGTCATCCAGCTCGACGCGCTCGTCCACTTCCTTTTGCTTCATGGCCGCCTGCAACAGGCGGATCGTGCCCAGGCGCTCAGAGTCCTTGGCGCGCATGGCAGTCTTCATGTCTTCGGTGATTTGGGCTTTAAGGCTCATGGTTATCTCCTAAAGGTGAGCGGCAGGATTTGCACAAAGCCGCTTCAGCTAGGCGTGTCGCCGCAGACAGTAGTTGGGCTACGGCAAGGCGACGCAACGACGCTGAAGCGGCTTTGTGCAAATCCTGAAAAGAAAAAACCCGCGCTTGGCGTCCCTAGCGCGGGTTGCATCGGCCTGGGCCGACAGCGATCAGTACAGCTTCTTGGGCAGTTGCATGCTGCGAACGCGCTTGTAGTGGCGCTTCACGGCAGCAGCCTTCTTGCGCTTGCGTTCTGCTGTGGGCTTCTCGTAGAACTCACGGGCACGCAGGTCGGTCAGCAGGCCCAGCTTTTCGATAGTGCGCTTGAAGCGACGCAGTGCAACGTCGAAGGGCTCGTTTTCTTTAACGCGGATGGTAGTCATTAGCTAATGTTTTCCAAAATGTGCCGTCAGAGGGTTTTCGGGAAGATCGGGCCCAAAAGCCATGCACAGCGGTTGTCCCCGTCTTTAACTAGTATTTGGCCGACGGGGCATTGCCAGCAAAGCCTGCGATTATAGCCTTTTATTTGAAAAATGACAGAGGCCCTGTCAAGGGATGTCCTGCGATGGTTGTTGGCCGTGAATGCTTGGCAGTGGCTTGATTTTTGCTTGGTATTTGCAGATTTTTTACAAATGGCAACATTTTCTGCAAAGGCCCGGACACATGCCCGTGATGCACCGACTTTCGGCCTGGCTGGGGCGCCTGAGTGTGGGGCGCAAGCTGATGCTGATCTATCTGCTGGACCTCACTGCCGTCATCTATGTCTCCAGCATCCTGATTCACGAAAAAAACGAGGCGATTGATTTCACCCGCAAGGAAATTGTGGGAACGGCTTACGCGGCCGTAGTGCGCGACGGGTTGATGGGGCAGTTTTTGCAGACATCCCAGGCTGCGCCTTCTGCCCAAGCGGTGCTCGAACGCCTGGTCCCCCTGCGCGAGTTGCATGACGAAAAGCTGCGCACGGGGCCCGCCAGCCTGCAGTTCGGCCGTTCACTGGAGCCCTTTGCATTGCCGCAAGCGGGGTTGCAGGCGGGCTCCACGTCTAGCGCCTTGGTGCTGGCGGCAGCGCGCAGTCAGTTGCTGCGCGACGGGCGCGAACTGCTGACCACCATCGCCAACCAATCCAACCTGATTCTGGACCCGGATCTGGACAGCTACTACGTCATGTCCCTGACGATGCTGCGCTTTCCCGAGCTGCTCCAGGCGGTACATGACACGGCGGTGTTTCTGCAAGCCAGCAAGCCAGCGCGCGGGCCGCAATGGGCATCAGAGTTGCTGACGTTGACGGGGCGGCTCGACGCTGTGATGCAGGGCATTGAGTCTGATTACAACCAGGCCTTCAACGCCAGCAAGCCTGAGATGCATGCCGCGCTGGCCAACCAGCGGCAGGCACTCAAAACCTCGCTGACGGAATTGCAGGGCCTTTTGCAGACCATGGCGGCGGGGGAGTCGCGCCGCAGCCTGGCCGATGTTTCAGAGCAGCAAACCCGCGTGCTGCTGGCGCTGACTTCCGCTTGGGATTCTGGCTTTACCCATCTGGACTACCTGCTGGCCCAGCGGGTGGACGGCCTGTTTGCCCGCATGTGGCTGCATCTGGGCACGGCGCTGGTGCTGCTGGGGTGCATCCTGAGTCTGGTCACGCTGGTCGCAAGGCAGATTGCCAAGCCCCTGCAGCATCTGGCCAAGGTGGCTGACGAGGTGCGCCATAGCGGTGACCATGGCCTGCGCGCGCAGTGGAGCAGCCGCGACGAGATCGGTCGTCTGGTCACAGCGTTCAATGACATGCTCGCCCAGCTGGACCGGGAACGTCTGCTGCAGCAGGAGCTTGCAGCCAGCGCCCGTGCCGCCCAGGCGCAGCGCGAACTGGTCGAGGCGTTTCCCATCGCACTCATGGTGACGTCCATCCCTGAGCATGAGGTGTTGCACGCCAACGCGCCCGCAAGTCCCTGGCTCAATGGCCGCACGCAGGACCCCTGGGTGGCGGGGCTGGACCCTGGTGTACGCGCCCGGTTTTTCCAGCGGCTGGCCGACCTGGGTTCGGTAGACGAGTTCGAGGTGCGCTGGAAGTGCGGGACCGAGCCGTCGTGGGCCGTGCTGTCGGCACGCCGGCTGCATTACCAGGGGCGTGACGCGGTGCTCACCTCGTTCACCCCCATCAACGTGCTCAAGGTGATGGAGCAGCGGCTGGAGCTGTGGGCCAAGGTGTTCGAGGCCTCGTCCGAGGGCATCATCATCATGGACGCCGGGCACAACGTACTCAGCGTGAACAAGGCGTTTTGCCGCAGCACGCACTACGACTTCTATGAGCTGATTGGTGAAAACCTGAGCCTGTTGCTGGACGACAGCCCGGGCGAGTCCCTGGCGGAGCAGATTGCCCGCAGCATGCGCGACAAGGAATCGTGGCAGGGCGAGGTGCGCTTTCGTCGCCGCTCTGGAGAAACCTATCCCGCCTGGCTCATGGTATCTGCCGTGCGCGAGGGCAAGGACGGTCTGGTCTCCAACCACATCGGCATTGCCATCGACATCACCGATCGCAAGCTCAACGAGGAACGTATCCAGTTCCTGGCCCATCACGATGTCTTGACCGAGTTGCCCAACCGGTCACTGTGCGTGCAGCATCTTCAGCGCGCGCTGGCGCAGGCCCGCGAGGCGGGCACGCAGGTGGCTGTGCTGTTCATTGATCTGGATCGCTTCAAGGCCATCAACGACACCCTGGGTCACCACATTGGCGATGGGCTGCTGCGCTCGGTCGCTTCCAGACTGGTGCAGGCCGTGCGCTCGCTGGACACCGTCAGCCGCCTCGGTGGCGACGAGTTTGTGGTGGTGATGCGCGATGTGGCGGGCAGGGAGGATGTGCAGCAACTGGTGGAGCGCCGCCTTATCCCCCTCATCCGCCAAAGCCACCCCGTAGAGGGGCATGAGCTGAATGTCTCCTGCAGTGTGGGCATTGCCGTCTACCCCGAAGACGGAGCAGACCTGGACGAGCTGATGCGCCGCGCCGATGCCGCCATGTACGAGGCCAAGACCACCGGGCGTGACATGGCCAAGTTCTACTCTGTGGAGACAGACCAGCGCGCACAGGCCCGCCAATCCATGGAACAGCATTTGCGCCGGGCTCTGGAGCGAGACGAGTTTCGCGTGCATTACCAGCCCCGCATCAGTGCCCGAACGGGGCGGCTGCAGGGGGTGGAGGCGTTGTTGCGCTGGCAGCATCCTGTGCTCGGGGCTGTGCCTCCCATGGACTTCATTCCCATTGCAGAGGAGACGGGCATGATCCGCACCATTGGTGCCTGGGTGCTGGAGCAGGCCTGCCTGCAGTGGCTGCAGTGGCAGGCGCTGCCTTTGCAGGAAGGGGGGAGCGCCCATCCTTTGGGGGGGGTGACGGTGTCGGTCAATCTCTCTGCCACGCAACTGGCAGACCCCCACCTGGTGCCCGACATTGCCACCCTGCTGGAGCGCACAGGCGTGCCCGCTAACCGGCTTGAACTGGAGATTACCGAATCCCAGCTCATGGACAACGCAGACGGCGCGTCACGCCAGCTCACGGCGTTGAAAGCCTTGGGTGTGCATCTTTCCATCGACGATTTCGGCACTGGATACTCCAGCCTGGCCTACCTCAAGCGCTTTGATATCGACAAGCTGAAGATCGACCGTTCTTTTGTGCGTGAGTTGCTCTCCAACCCGGCTGACATGGCCATCACACGGGCCATCATCGCGCTGGGCCAGTCGCTGGGGTTGAGTCTCGTGGCGGAGGGCGTGGAAGACATGGCGACTGGCCAGGTACTGACGGCTCTAGGGTGTGACGAGCTGCAGGGCTACTACTTCAGCCGCCCCTTGTCTGCGCAGGAGCTGGAGCAGTGGACCAAAGCCTGTGGCAAGGCCGATGAGCGGCGAGGCTCACAGGCGGTTGTGCAGACCGTGCTGACCCAGGCAAAGGCCGGGCCTGCACTTTCTGTGTAGCGCCTCTCCCCATCACGGCCGGTGGAAGGGCTGATGAAAAGCCCTGGAATCCCCGGGCGCCTGATCTCGCTCGTGCATGCCGTAATCGCGCACGACGGTGGCTACTCGCAGCCGGTAGTCCCTGAAGATGCTCGCACGGCCCGCCTGCTGCGCCTGTCGGTGCTCTGCACTGCCGCGCCATCGCACCACCGCCGCTTCATCGCGCCAAAAGCTGAGTGACAGCAGCTTGCCGGGCTGCGTGATGCTTTCAAAACGCTCTACCGAGATAAAGCCATCCATGGCCTCCAGCGGTATGCGCAGGCTGGCTGCGTGGTCCAGATAAGCCTGATGGGCATCGCGATGCGGTTCCACTTCAAAGAGCACGGCAATCATGCGGCTTCTCCTGTCCCGGCGGGCGATGCTCTGTCAGCGGGTTCCAGTCCAGGATGCGGAGCCTGCCACAGTGTGCCCGCCACTGCCTCGGTGAAGGTGCGCTCTTCTCGCACGATGAAGCGTTGGCGCTGGGCCCAGTCAAAGTTGGCGCGGCCTTCGGGGTCGGCCCGCAAACGCGCGCGATACGCCTCGTAGGCCGCTAGGCTGTCGAATGCAATCAGCCCCCACGCTTCATAGTTGCTGCCCTCACATGGCAGAAAGTAGCCCACCAGATGCCCGCCGCAGCGGGGAATGATGCGACCCCAGGCCTCGGCATAGCTGCGGAAGGCTTCTAGCTGAAACGGGTCAATCTCATAGCGGATGAAGCAGGTGATGGGCATGGTGCAATTCCAGTGGTTTGAAAGCGCTCCATGTTCGGTGGGCACTGCTGTCTCATGCTTCGCTGTGGAGCGAAGTGTCCGGATGCGCGGCTGCGGCACACTGGCGGGATGAATACCAACCGCATCGCCCATCTCGCCTCATTGGTTGGCGAGCCGGCGCGTACCGCCATGCTGCTGGCCCTGATGGATGGGCGTGCCCTCACTGCAAAGGAGCTGGCAGCGGCTGCCCATATCTCCGCAGCCACTGCCAGTCGCCACCTGGGTCTGCTGGTCGAGGCGGGGCTTTTGGTCATACAGCCTCAGGGGCGTCACCGGTATCACCGCCTGGCATCGCTCGATGTAGCGCGCATGCTGGAAGGATTGATGCAGTTGGCCATGCAGCCACCCCAGCACCGCCCCGTGCACACCGGCCCGCGCGACCCCGCATTGCGCATGGCACGCCTGTGCTACGACCACGTGGCCGGACGTCTGGGCGTAGCCATTGCGGCGCACCTGCTGGATGAGCAGGCCATTGCGTTTGATGAAGAGGGCGGTGGGCGGGTGACAGGGATTGCGCCCCAGGTGCTGCAGGCGTGGGGCGTTACCGTTCCCTCGGCCGGGGCTCGGGGGCACCGCAAACCCTGGTGTCGCCCCTGTCTGGACTGGAGCGAGCGCCGCTCACACATCGGTGGCCCCCTGGGCAGGTTGTTGTGCGCCCATGGCTTGCAAAGCGGCTGGCTGTTGCGTGGCACGGCCGCGAGGGCGCTGCAGGTGACGCCCGCGGGTGCGGTAGCCATGCGTCATCTGCTGGGCCTGGAGCGTTGGCGCTTTGTGACGGGGGACTCAGCCGGTGAGTGAACTTGTTGTGGACCGGCTCAGCAAGATTTGGCAGATGCACACGGAGCGGTGATTCGTGCAGAGGCTGCTTAGCGCGACTAACACAACCCCCCTGGCGTCGTTGTTCCGTCTTGTCGTACTACTGGTACTGCCTTCGACGGAACGCCTAGCCAGGGCCGCTTCGCTGGGTCGTGTTAGCCGCTCTCAGGCGTGAGGCAGCGCTTGCGCGCAGGCCATGCCGCTGGCCCAGGCCCACTGAAAGTTGTACCCGCCCAGCCAGCCGGTCACATCCACCACCTCGCCAATGAAGTACAGCCCGGGCTGGGCTTTGGCCTCCATGGTCTGCTGCGACAGAGCCTTGGTGTCCACACCGCCCAAGGTCACCTCGGCCTTCTTGTAGCCCTCGGTGCCGGTGGGCGTCAGCTCCCATCGTGCCAGGCGCTCTGCCAGCAGGTTCAGTGCCTTGTCCGAAGCCTCGTTCACCGGGCGCTGCCATTGCGCGTCCTGCCCCGCCCAGGCGTCTGCCAGGCGGCTGGGCACCAGAGTCGCCAGTTCGTTGGCAATCAGCTTGCGAGAGCGGCCCTTGGCTTGCTGCAACGCCGCGGCCAGATCAGCGCCGGGGGCCAGGTTGATCGACAGTGGCGTGCCTTCCTGCCAGTAGCTGGAGATTTGCAGCACCGCCGGGCCGGAAAGCCCCCGGTGGGTGAACAGCAGGTCCTCGTCAAAAGCCATGCGTTCCTTTTTGGCTCCGGTGCTGATCTGCACCGGCAGCGCCAACCCTGCCAGTTGGGCATAGGGCGCCCAGCCTGCGCCGTCAAACGTCAGTGGCACCAGCCCGGGCCGCCTTTCTACCAGCGGTATGTTGAACTGCTGCGCCAGCCGGTAGCCCAGGTCTGTGGCCCCGATCTTGGGAATCGACAACCCTCCCGTCGCGACCACCACGCTGCGCGTGCGCACCGGGCCCTGGCTGGTATCAATTTGATAGCTGCCTGCGCTTGATCCATCAGCGCTAGAGGGCAAAAAGGCTATGTTCTTGATGCTGCAAGGCTGCCACCGCGTGACGTTGCCCGCCTCGCACTCGGCCAGCAGCATCTGAATGATGTCTTCTGCCGAGCGGTCGGCAAACAGCTGGCCCTTGTGCTTTTCATGGAAAGGGATGCCGTGCTTTTGTACCAGCGCGATGAAATCGGCCGGTGTGTAGCGCGAGAGCGCCGAGCGGCAAAACTGCGGGTTTTGCCCCACAAAGTGCTTGTGGGGTGCCCGCACATCCAGATCGCGGTTGGTGAAGTTGCACCGCCCGCCACCCGAGATGCGGATTTTCTCTGCCACCTTGTCGCTGTGGTCAACGAGCAAAACCTTCAGGCCCCGTTGGCCCGCCTGGCCTGCGCAAAACAGGCCAGCGGCGCCCGCGCCGATGATGACGGCATCAAAAAAGGGAAGAGAGTGCACTGAATTAAATGGAAATTTTCGACCAGAGTTGAAGCTTACTCGTGCACTGCTGTCCACTGAATGGAGTAGTTGTAGGGAGATGTGCCTGATGCCGTGTCGCTGACTTCTACTCCATTAGTGAGTCTTCCAGAAAACTCATCAGCGCCTTTGCGCACAACCATCTTGCCGTCGCCCGATATTTTTCCTGTTGCTGTGACGTAGGAGTTGTTTGAACTGCAGTAGCCAGACATATCCCCGGCAGGAGCGATCTTGACCTTGCACGAACCGAGCACGGTTCCCGAAAAAATTACCAGCCAATCTCCCGCGTAGGTGGCTGGTGACAGTGATTTGGTCACATGATTTTTGACGTTGAGTCCGACCAGTTTGGTTTTGATGCTGTACTCAGAGGTATTGCCTTGGGTCGTGGTGGTTTGTATATGATTTTCGCAGGAGACAGCCATCGCTGTTCTCTCGTCATACCAGCAGGTGCTTCGGATAACGCTAGAGGCTAAGGTGCTTTTTTGCTCTTGTACGCTCTCAGCTTTGTATGTTTTGAAAATTCCTGCATCCGTACTGATATCTTCCTTTGCAACGATGCTCCCCTTGGAATGTGTGTCAGTGGCGGCAGTAACGTTTTCTGTGCAATTTGCGGAATAGCGGGAATCCCACTGCTGTCCCACTTTCAAATTAAACGCCGGACCATCTTGCCCATCGGTCCAAGTGCATCTGTAGCCCTTGTATTTAGATGATGTTTTGAAATTTTTGCTATTGAAATTTTCTATGGATGTGAAGTAATTTTGAGCTGTATAAATGCGCTCGTGCTCGTAATTCGATTTTACATTGCGAAGCGTGTAGGTGTAATAGGAGACTTCGCTTCCGACGACTCCACCTTTGATGAAATCTGTACGCTCAGTGCGATATGTGTAGGTGTCGCCTTCTGCATACTTAATGATTTCGACAGAATCTGATGTGCCAGTGCCAGTGCCAGTGCCAGTGGGAGGCAAGGGCGTGGGAGGGGGGGTAATTGATTCACCCCCACCTCCACCCCCACAAGCTGAAAGCACTGCCGCGACAAATAATAAATTGATAAACTTCATGAACTTTGGCTTGTGGCTAGTGAATAAGAGTCGCAAATTCAATTGTTGGCGATTTAGGGGTGAGCAAATAGCTATTAAAGATGGTTTGCTGTCCAGGTTCCCAAGGTTTGATTGGAACTGTTAGCAGACCAAGTGCCGCCAGACTCAATTGGAGTACTCAAATTGCCTAAAAATTTAACTCCGTTTGTGCCTGTGAGATCAAATGCCCCATTTGGAGTAATTTTCCCTGCAATTGAAAAGGCTTCGAATTGTGTTGAGCAGTCGCCTTTGACATCTCCGTCCGGCAGGACGTCTGCTAAACATTGACCAGCTTGCTGACCAGAGAATTTGACTTGCCATTTTCCGTAAAAACTAGCTGCACTAAGTTTTTTTGTGGGATGATTTTTCGCATTGATCCCTATTAACGTGATCTTTGTTTTAAATTCGGTAGCGTCACTATTTGCTGCAGTTGTAGGGCTAGAGAAAGTAGTTTGATCGCACATGACGATGATGGAAGTTTTTTCGTCGTACCAGCAACTTCCTTTTAAAGTAGATGATGTAGATGAAGTGGATAAACTAACTTGTTCTCTTGTCCTGTCTGCTTTATACGCAATGAAGTCCCCGGCTTCAGTTTTTATCAGGTCTTTAGATGTTATGGTGCCTGTTGAGTGGAAGTCGGAAGGTAGTCCAGCGCTCTCAGGAATGCATTTTTTGCTGTATTTTGAGTCCCATTTTTGCCCTATTTGCATCTGAAATGTTGGATTGTCCAGCCCATCTGTGGAGGTGCAGCTAGATGTCTGGTAATTTTCTGAAAATCTAAAGTTGTTCTTATTGTAGGAATCTAAAACAATTTGACTGACAGATGACGTTTCATACCTTTGATGCGAACCATCGGGTTGTGGATCTTTAATTGTGTATGTATAGTAAGAAATTGTTTTGCTAATCTCTACGCCATTTTTAATGGTAGTACGCTCATTTTTGAATGTGTAGTAATCGCCACTGGTGTAGGTAATAATTTCGCTGGAATTACCTGTCCCACCTCCGATGGGCCCTGTTGGCGTTATGCCTGAATCGCCAGTGCCTCCGCCCCCGCCGCAGGCTGTCAAAGTTGCAAACATCAGCGATGCATAAATTAATTTCATTTGATTTGTAAACTAAAGTAAAGCCGCTAATTCTACGGGGTGGATAGGAGGGCTTGGCTCAGTTCGTGGCCCAAATGGGATGAGATCTTTGCTTGGGCTAGATGTATCGCAACACCCGCCAAGTAGATCTCGTCTTCTGCCGCCGTCAGAACGCCGCGCGCAGCGTCAAACTCACGTTGCGCGGGTCACCGTAGTTGGGGTAGTCCAGGTTGGCCCAGTATTTTTTGCTCGTCAGGTTGTTGATGGCGAGTGTGGCGCTGAGCTTGGGGTTGAACTTCCAGGTGGCCCGCAGGTTGACCAGCGCCATGGGCGATTCGGTGACGGTGACTGTGCCCAGGGTCGGGTGGGGGATGTTGTAGCCCACGATCTTGCTTTGCCACTGCACATCGCCGCCCACAGAGAGCGGCGCGAGCGCGCCGGTGAACTGGTAGTCAGAGCCCAGTTGCAACTGGTATTCGGGCAGGTTGGCCCAGATCAGATCGGTGGCGGCGCGGGTAACCATGGTGCGGGTAAAGCCCACATTCATGCGCCACTGGCGATTGATGTAGCCAGACACGTCGATTTCAAAGCCGTGCGAGCGGGTGCCGTTGACGGTTTTGTAGGCGCTGGTGCCGTCCGGCAGGCTGGCCTCGGGCACGCTGCTGTCGCGCACGCCGTAGTTGTTCTGCTTGGTCTGGAACAGGGCCACGGATGCCTGCATGCGGCGCTCCAGCAGCTCTGCCTTCAGGCCTGCCTCGGTGTTGGAGCCCACCACAGGGCTCAGTGGCTGGTTGGTCGCGTCCTTGTAGTTTTGCGGGTTGAAGATGCGGCTGTGGCTGGCGTAGGCGGACAGGGTGGGCGTCAGCTCATACACCACGCCCACGAAGGGCGTGATCTTGCGGTTCTCGTCCTGAATGGCCGAGGTGCCTGTGTAGGTGCCGCTAGTGTTGTACGCGTCGGTCTGGCGGTGCCAGTCGGTAATGCGCGCCCCTGTCAGCAGCGAGAGCGGGTCGCTCAAGCGCCAGCGGGCCGATGCGTACAAGCCGGTCTGGCGGGTGATCTGCTCGGTGAATGCCCCGGTCGCGCGGTAACTGGGCGCGGGCGCGCTGCCGTCCCAGGTGTAGAGGTTGGGGATGTTGTAAGTCCAGCCGTTCACGCTGCTGTAGCTGTCGGTGTGGGTTTCCACGCGCGATGCGCTGACGCCCACCACCAGGTCATGCTTGCGGCCACCCAGTTGCACTTTGCCCGACAGGTAAGCGTCCAGCGTGTCCTGGGTCTCTGTGCCGCCGCCGACGGCAGCGCGCAATGTCATGCCCGCGCCCGTGCTGCGGTTGACATAGCCTGAGCCGTAGGTTGCCAGCCGAAAGGTTTCGCCCTCAGTGTGGTTCAGGCTGAGTTTGGCACTCCAGTCATCGTTGATCTGATGGTCCACATTGGCATAGAGCGTGGATGAGGTGCGCTCCCAGCGCGTCCACGATGGAGAGAAGCTGGTAGACACCGGCAGGTTGGCCAAGCCGCCATCGGCTGCAAAGCGCGGGATGGTGCCCCAGATGGGGGCCTCGGGCACATTGCGCTGGCGCTGAAAGCCCACCGTCGCCACCGTGGCGTTGCCCAGGTCGGCCTCGATGGCTGCCAGCAAGGAGGTTTTGTCTTCCTTGTAGCGGTCGCGGAAGCTCTCTTTGGTTTGTGGTGCCACCACCAGACGGCTGCGCACACTGCCATCGCTGGTCAGCGGGGTATTCAGGTCCAGCTCACCGCGCCACAGGCTCCAAGACCCGGCCGTTAGCGCCACCGACGCTGCAAATTCCCGCTGCGGGCGTTTGCGGATCATGTCCACGGTGGCAGAGGGCACACCGATGGCGGTGAGGATGCCGTTGGCACCGCGCACCACGTCGATGCGCTCGTACAGTGCGGTGTCGTATTCCTGGTTGGTATTGCCGCTGTAGGTGGGCAGGCCATCGACCTTGAAGTCGGTGATCTGAAAACCGCGCGCAAAGTAGATGGGGCGCTGCGTGTCGTAAAAGCTCACGGCCACGCCGGTCACGTTGCGCAGCACCGCATCAATGCTGGTGAGCGACTGGCGTTCCATCTGCGCACGGTCTATGGTGTTGAGGGACTGGGGGTTCTCGCGCGGCGTAAGCGGCAGGCGAGTGGATGCGCTTTCGCGTGCGCCAGAGATCGTGATGTGATCCAGCGCCTTAGGCTCTGTCACACCCTCGCCTGGGGCTGCTGCCTCGCTCTGCGTCGCCGCGGGCTCTGCAGGTGGGGTTTGCGCCCAGGCGGGGCTCAGCGAGAGCAGCGCAGCGGCCAGTGCAATGGGGTGGAGATGCGAGAGCGAATGGAAGGCAGCGCGGGGGCTGCCTGCGGGGCACAAGGTGCGCATGCAAGGTCCTGAAGAAGGCTACACAACTGGCTGGCTGCGCTTCTCCTTCAGGGGGCACTGCTTGCTAACGAAGCATCGGATTGTAAATTTGTTGAGAATAATTCTCGTCTTCTGGATTCACTGCGTTGTAGTTTGGCGACGGTTCAGTCTGAGCCCTCTTGAGGTCATCCCTTCCACGTGAACGGAAACTTCAACTGCTTGAAGAAGCCATTGGGCACGTAGTCACCCAGCACGCCGTACTGCTCGGGCCAGAGCTTGGTGCTTTTGACGGCGGTACCGAACAGGTAGTCCAGAAATGCGAAGTGCGCGGCGTAGTTTTTATCGAGCGCTTCCTGGTCCTGGCTGTGATGCCAGTGGTGGAAGTTGGGCGTGACCAACACATAGCGCAGCGGGCCCAGGCGCACGCTGACATTGGCGTGGTTGAACACCGCCTGGAAGCCCACGATGACGATGTAGGCGTCAATCACTTCCTTGCTGAAGCCCAGCACATAGATGGGCGCGAGCACCATCGAGCGGGTGATGATCAGCTCCAGAATGTGCTGGCGCGACCCTGCCATCCAGTCCATGCTTTTGACGCTGTGGTGCACCGCGTGCAAACGCCACAGCAGCGGCACCTCGTGGTAGGCGCGGTGCGTCCAGTACTGCACCAGATCGGCTACCAGAATGATGCCGAACAGCGCCACCCAGAAGTTCAGTCCCTGCACCCAGCCGCGCACGCCATCGTTGGCGGCCCAGCCAAAGAACTTGTGCACGATGAGGTTGGTGGCCAGCAGCACAAAGCCCACCACCATGTGGTTCACGATGAAATGGTGAAAGTCCGTCTGCCACTCGGCGCGGAACACGGGCTGGTCCTTGCGGTGCGCAAAAAGCTTTTCAATGAAGATGAAGATGAGCGAGCTGCCCAGCAGGTCCAGGATGAACCAGTCCAGACCAATGTAGGGCGTATGGTCCGGGAAGTTCGGGTCCACCTCCACCTTGTGTCCACCCAGCAAGGCTGCCAGGGCCACCATGGCGAAGGAGAACGTTGCCAGCCATCGTGCCCGGTTGAACAGAATGTTGACCAGCGAGATACCCCCTGCAATGGCCATCGCCACCAGCATGATGGTGCGGATGACGTTCACGTCGTAGCTCTTGCGCAGCTCAGGCGTGGTGAGGTATTGCGGAAAGTGAAATGCCAGCACGCCCAGCAGGCAAAGCACAGCCAGCGTCAGTGCGATCACGCCCGATACCAGCCCCTTGCCGGTACGCAGCGCGCCGTGGCTCTCGGTAAATTCGTTGAGTTTTTCCAGTTCGATCATTGTTGTAACTCCCTCGCGCCCTGGTGGTGGGGCGACGCGCGAGTGTAGCGAAGCGGGCACGGCGCGTGCATGTCTTCTGATCTGGCGCAATGCATGAGCTGGCACATCGGGTCTCACTCCTAAAATCGCAGCATGAACATCCCTTCACACCAACTCAGCATGACGGTGCTCATGTCGCCCGACATGGCCAACTTCTCGGGCAACGTGCACGGCGGTGCCATTCTTAAATTGCTCGACCAGGTCGCGTATTCGTGCGCCAGCCGCTATTCGGGCTGCTACACCGTCACGCTGAGCGTCGATCAGGTGATGTTTCTGCAACCCATCCATGTGGGCGAGCTGGTGACCTTCCTCGCTAGCGTGAACTACACCGGCAGCTCGTCGATGGAGGTGGGCGTCAAGGTGGTGGCAGAGGAGATCCGCTCGCAAGTGGTGCGGCACGTCAACAGCTGCTTTTTCACCATGGTGGCGGTGGACGAGAACCGCAAGCCCGTGGCTGTGCCGCCGCTTAGCCCCTCCACCCCCGATGAGCGCCGCCGCTGGGATGCCGCCGTGATGCGCAAGACCTTGCGCAAGGAACTTGCAGAACGGTTTGCGCAGGTGCGGCAGACTGCAGGGCAATAAGCTCTTTTTCTCCTGTCGAGCGCAGCCCCCTTGCGCCTGGTGGGAGAGGGGAGATGCTTGCAGGTGCAGCGGTCAGGTGGCTCTGCGAGCCTGCGGTGCAGGTGCCGCATTGCCCCCGGTGGCGGCCGCAACCCCCTGCACCACATCACCCACCACAATGATGGAAGGGCTGCCCAGCCCTTCGCGCACGATGGTGGTGTGCAACTGGTCCAAAGTGGTGACGGCGTGCCTTTGCTGGGGCAGGGTGGCGTGCTGGATGATGGCAACGGGAGTCTCAGCGGGCAGCCCGGTCAGCAGTTGCTGCTCGATGCTGGCAGAGCCGCTCACCCCCATGTAGATGACCAGTGTGAGCTTGGCGTCGCGTGCGGTGCGCGCCAGCGTGGGCCAGTCGGTGCCTGTGTCACCGGGCTTGGCGTGGCCAGTGACGAACACCACGCCGTGGGCGTAGTCGCGGTGGGTGAGGGGGGCCCCCAGCGAGGTCAACCCCGCCAGACCCGAAGTGATGCCGTTGATGACGGTAACCGGCACCCCGGCTGCGCGCAGGTGCTCCACCTCTTCGCCGCCGCGGCCAAAGATGAACGGATCGCCACCCTTGAGACGCACCACGTTCTCGCCCTCGTTTACCGCCATCAGCATCAGCTTTTCAATGAAAGCCTGCGGGGTGCTCTTGCAGCCGCCGCGTTTGCCTACATACACGATGCGGGCGGTGGGAGAGGCATGGGCCACGATGGCGTCGCTGACCAGGTCATCCACCAGGAGCACGGTCGCGGCCTGTATGGCCTTGAGTGCCTTGAGCGTGAGCAGCTCCGGATCGCCAGGGCCTGCGCCCACCAGCGTGCATTGACCGCCGGTGCCAAGGTGGGGGCGGTCTGCGCCGCTGGATGTAGGGGTGTGGGGGCGGCTCATGGTTGTGTCTCCGCAGTGGTCGCAGGGGTTTGCGCTGCCAGACGCAAGATGTGTTCCACCTGCCGCTGCAGCGCATCGGGCACGGGCAGCGCGCCGTCCAGTACCTGGCGGGTGTAAGTGGCGGTGGTGGCGACGTCGATCTCGGTGGGCAGGCCCGGCACCTCGGGCGCAGTGCCGGGCTGCTGTTCTTCCAGCAGATGGTAGGTGCCGTGCACAAAGCCGTCGTAACGGGGTGTGCGGCGTGGATCGGTGGCGACTTCGCCCTCCAGCCCGCGGGATAGCAGGGCCGTCATGCCCAGCGTGCCGAAGGTGGCGCGCAGCATGTCCAGATATTCGGGGTGGGTGTAGGCTGACACGACCACGGCAGGCCCGGCGCAGGGGTTCATCAGCTTGACGACGCTGTGGCCGGGGTTGCGCAGGCCCACAACCTGGCGCACCGCCAGCAGGCGGGCCAGCCCGGGGTGCAGCTTTTCTGTGGTGATGTGCGCCACCTGTCCTGGCGCTATCTTTTCAGGAGCTGCCAGCGCTGGTATATCAAGCGCTACAAGCACATCTGATGCCAAAACCCGTCGCGCCTCGGTGCGCATGCCGTGCAGCAGCACGGGCAGGCCTTTGCGCGCCAGCAACAGCGCCAGCAGTGGCGTGAGCACCGGCAGCTTGCGCGCACCGTTATAGCTGGGCAGTACCACGGTGGGGGTGTCTGTGGCGGGCAGCTTGCTGATGCGTGTATGTACCGCGTCCAGAAAGCCGCACATCTCTTCGGCGGTCTCGCCCTTGATGCGCATGGCCAGGCAAAAGGCACCAATTTCCAAGTCGGTCACGCTGCCGTCCAGCACCTGGCCGAGCAGGTCTGCAGCCTGCTCCCGCGTGAGGGGCTTGGCACCGCGCTGGCCGCGGCCTATTTCCTTGATGTACTGGCTGATGCCCATGGTGTTATGTGGCGGGACTTGTGAAATAGGGCTCCAGCGTCGTTATTTCGGCTTGCCGTACAGGTGTGCGGTCTGCGCCGAAAACGCGGGAGCCTTATTGCACCTGCCCTGGTGCGGCGGTTGTGTCGGTAAAGTGGGTGGGGCGCTATTCTGGCGCAATCCAGAAAACTTTTGGTTATATGGTGGCCTGCATGACGGGCTTGGACGCCAGTGGCCCCGTGTGTCGCACCATGCGCTTGAGCTCGGGCACGCATGAGCCGCACTGGGTTCCGCAGCGCAGCGCGCCCTGCAGTTGGGCCAGGCGGTCGCTGTCGGTGCCGTGGCAGCTTTGTAGCGCCTGGGTGATGGCGTTGTCTGTCACGTTCAGGCAGGTGCACACGGGTTTGCCGCGTGACTGCACGGCGACCGGGGCCTGCGCGCTGGGTACCAGCAACAGGCGGCCATAGGTCTGTGCGGGCATTTCTTCCTGCAGCAGCGTTTTGAGCCAGCCCTCGGCGCTGGTGTCGCCCGCCAGCACCACGGCCTGCAGGATTGCATCGGTGCCTCGGCGCTCCAGCCGTGCAGCGCGGCGCTGGCCGCGCTTCCTGTCGGCGTAGCACAGCGTGTCAGGCGCGTTCAGGCCCAGCAGCGCTTCGATGCGTTCCAGCAGTGCTTCATGGTGTGGGTCAGTCGGCGCTTCATGCGCTGCGGCGCGCAGCAGCACCCCGGTGCGTTCCTGCACCGTGCCGCCCAAGGGTGCGTTGTTGCCAAAGGGCACACAGCTGGCAAACGGAAACTGTGCCATCAGCTCAGCCAGCTCTGCGCGCACGCTCTGCGCCTGGTCGGGGGGTACCCAGCCCATGGCCAGCAGCGTCCATGGCAGCTCGGCTTTAAGCACCTTGACGGCGGCATGCTTGAGCTCGGGCTGCTTGGAGGTGGGGCAGAACGCCGAGGTGGTCAGCGCGTTCACACCTGCCAGCCGCTCGCCGGTGGCCGAGGTTCCGCTCAAAAATGCGCCGCCCCAGTGCATGGCTATGAACACCTGCGACAGCCCCAGCGTCGTATCGGCCTGCACAGGCACCACGATGGAGCCGCGCTTGCTGGTCACATGCACCAGATCACCGCTGGCCAGCTTGCGCCGCTCCATGTCTTGCGGGTGCATCTGCAGGCTGGGCTCGGCCACATGGCCAAACAGGCGGCCCAGCGTGCCGGTGCGGGTCATGCCGTGCCAGTGGTCGCGCAGGCGGCCCGTGGTCAGGCTGAAGGGGTAGCGCGATTCGCGCTGCTCGGCGGTGGGCTGCCAGGCGTGGGCAGCAAAGCGCGCACGGCCATCAGCGGTGGGGAAGATGCCGTCCTCGTACAGGCGGGCCTTGCCGAAGTCGTGTCTTCGGGACGGCAACGCGGTCGCGCTGCCGTCCACATAGCCGCCGCCGGCCGGGTCCGAAGGACACGGCCACTGCTGCGGTCCTTGGGTTTCGAGCATCTCCCACGACAGGCCGGTAATGTCCAGATCCCGCCCTCGGGTGCTCTCGCGGTGTTCGTTCCAGATGGCTTGGGCCCCTTGCTCGGCATCCGTGGTGGAGTAGGGGAACAGCGTGGGCTGGCCGGGCCGCAACCGTGCCTCCAGCAGCTGGGCTGCCTGCACCGCAATCGCCCAGTCATGCCGCGCCTGCCCGGGGGCAGGGATGGCGGGGCGCACGCGGGAGATGCGGCGCTCGCTGTTGGTCACCGTGCCCGTCTTTTCGCCCCAGGTGGTGGCGGGCAGCAGCAGGTCGGCGTATTGCGCAGTCTCTGCGGTGTGAAAGGCCTCTTGCACCACCACAAACTCCGCACGCTGCAGTGCGCGGCGCACCGTGACCTGGTCGGGCATGCTCTGCGCGGGGTTGGTGCAGGCAATCCACAGCGCCTTGATCTCGCCATCGGCCGCGGCCTGGAACATCTCCACCGCCGTCTTGCCCGGTTGGCTCGGCACATCGGCCACGCCCCACAGCGCGGCCACTTCGGCGCGGTGCTGGGGGTTGGCCAGGTCGCGGTGGGCACTGAGCAGGTTGGCCAAACCGCCCACTTCGCGCCCGCCCATGGCGTTGGGTTGGCCCGTCAGGCTGAAGGGGCCTGCCCCGGGCTTGCCGATCTGCGCGGTGGCCAGGTGCAGGTTGATGAGCGAGGCATTCTTGGCGGTGCCGCTGCTGCTCTGGTTCAGGCCCTGGCAGTACAGGCTCAGGGTGGCTGTCGAACTCGCAAACCACTTCGCTGCTGTGGTCAGGTCGGCCACGCTGATGCCGCACACCTGCGCCACACGCTCTGGCGTGCAGTCGCGCACCAGGGCCTTGAGTTCGTCAAAGCCCGTGGTGTGCTTGGCGATGTATTCGGCGTGGGTCCAGCCTTCCCACAGCATCAGGTGCAGCATGCCGTTGAACAGCATCACATCACTGCCCGGCTGAATGGGCAGGAACAGGTCGGCCAGCCCGGCGGTATCGGTGCGGCGCGGGTCCGCCACGATGACCTTCATGCCGGGGTTGGCAGCGCGTGCGTCTTCAATGCGCCGAAACAGCACCGGGTGCGCCCAGGCGGCATTGCTGCCCACAATGAACAGGCAGTGCGCGTGGTTCACATCGTCGTAGCAGGCGGGTGGGGCGTCGGCACCCAGCGTTTGCTTGTAGCCCGCTACCGCGCTGCTCATGCACAGGCGGGAGTTGGTGTCGATGTTGTTGGTACCTATCAAGCCTTTGGCCAGTTTGTTGAAGACGTAGTAATCCTCGGTGAGCAGTTGCCCGCTGACGTAAAAACCCACGGCGTCGGGCCCGTGCTGCGTGACGATGCGGGCGAACTGGTCGGCAGCCATTTGCAGTGCGCTGTCCCAGGTGATGCGGTGCGGTTTGGTGTGGCGCTCTGACCTGAATTGCGGGTGCAGCAACCGGCTTTGCAGGGTGATGGGTTGGCTGGCTGTGAGGTGCAGGGTGGAGCCTTTGGTGCACAGGCGGCCGAAGTTGGCGGGGTGGGTGGGGTCGCCGCGCACGCCGGTGATGTGTGCACCTTCGGATTCGATGATCACGCCGCAGCCTACGCCGCAGTAAGGGCAGGTGGATTGGGTTTCTTGCATGGCGTGGTTTGTGGTGTTTTTGGCTTCTTGCGCTTTTCTATCAAGCGTGAGCAGCTATGGTTTTGATAGTGTTCAGTCTTTTCGCAGTCCGTGGGGAATGAGCTGGTCTTGGTCGGGGGCACCGTTCCAGTTCATTCGCCCCCGAGTCCGTTGGGGCTGAGCCTGTCGAAGCCAGGGCTTGTGGGTTGATGGGGTGGCATGCCTTTGCTTGGGGCGGGAGCCGGGATGTGCGCCCGGCGGCGCACCTTCTTTTCTTGCGTCGCCAAGAAAAGAAGGCAAAAGAAGGCGACCCCCAGTCTGCGACCCCTTCGCGGTGCGAAGGGGTAGACCTGCGGCGGTGCGGTTGCGGGGTGCGCCGTGGAACTCGCTGCGCGCCTTGGGCGCTCCGCTCGAACAACCCCGGCGAGTCAGTTGACGAAGCATGGGCGCTTCGACGCCCATGCTCACCCCGCAACCGCACCGCCGCAGGCGCAGCCAGCAGGGGGGGGAGCCAAACAGCCGAACAGCCAAACGGGTCATCGCTGCGCTCGCCCCTGCCAGTCCTGCGCCCAGCGCGCGGCGCTTGCGCCCCCGATACGGGGCCGAGCGAAGCAATGGCCCGAGTGGCTGTTTTGCTCCCTCATCCCCTCTGTATGCGCCGAGGAGCACAGAGGGCGGGGTGGCGCGTGTGCCGCAGGACACACGCGCTTCGTGAACTGACTCGCCGCAGTTGTTTGAGCGGAGCGCGAGAGCGCGTAGCGAGTTCTGCGGCGCACCCCGCCCGCGAGCACCGCAGGTTGCCCCGAAGCGAAGCGCAGGGGACGCAGACAGTGGGGTCGCTTTCTCTTTGGTGACTTTCTCTTGGCGAGACAAGAGAAAGTTACTGCGCCGCCGGGCGCACTCCCCGGCTCCCGCCTTCAACCAAGGCACAACATCAAAAAGAAGCAAAGACCCAACCACCTCAAACCCCAGCTACCCGCCGCGCAGGCCCCGCAATCGGCCGCGTCAAATCCGTCGCCACAGAAGCCAGCTCCCCCGCATCCAGATACACCGCCCCATCCTCCACCTTCACCGCAAACTTCGGCGTACACCCCTCATCCGGTGCAGACGCCTGCCCGTCACACAAGCCAATCGTCCAGTTGTGCATGGGGCAAGCCACCTGGGTGCCAAACACAATGCCCTGGCTCAGCGGGCCGCCCTTGTGCGGGCAGCGGTCCAGCAGGGCAAAGATGCCGCCTGCGTCGTTGCGGAAGATGGCCACATCGAGCCCGCGCTCGCGCGCTACGCGGCGGGAGCCGAGTACGGGGATGTCGTCCACGCGGCAAATCAGTTTCCAGTCATTCATGGGTCAGTCCTTGGATGTGTCGATATGCAGAAAAGGCGGGCGGTGCCGTTATGCCGCCAGCGCGGCATACATGCCGGTGATGCGGTCCATGCTGGCCAGCAGGTTCTCGCTGGTGACGAAGACCTCGTTGACCTGCCGGAAGGTGTTCGCCCCGCTTTGCATGCGCTGGAGGGCTGCGTCAAAAAACACCCACTGCCCATCGGCCAGCAGGAGTTCCTGGCGAATGCGCTCCGTGGCTTCCGGGGCGGTGCGCAGCAGTTCGTTGGCGCTCAGGAACTCCTTGCGCGCCTTGTCGATTTCGGCAGCGCTGGTGGCGGTATCCACCTGCAGCATGGCCGCCAGGCAGAACTTGGCCATGCGCTGGCTGAGCATGCGCTGCCGCCCCGCAATGTTCACCAGCTTGCCTACCGGCTTGCCCGATGCCGCTTCGTACTGCACCGTGCCCTGGTGCGCCAAGGCCAGCACCTTGGCGTCTGCCGCCAGTAGGGCCGACGCCCCATCCTTGGCGGGCAGGCCCTTTGTGAGCAGCGTTTTGTAGCTGGCCCAGGCTGCTTCCAGCGCTGTATAGGTTTCGCGGATCTGTGCTTGTGGGGCGTAGGTCTTCAACTCACCCAACTGGCGCTCAAACAGACTGATCGACTGGCCCATGATCTGGCGCGCCGCATTCGCATCCGCCTGGTGTGCCAGCATAAGCCAGGCTTTGGTCATGCGCTGGCTCAGCATGCGTTGGCGGCCTGCTTTGTTGATGGCGTCGTTCATGTCTGCGACTTGCGCCTGCACCATCGTCGGCGCAACAAATGCTCCGGCAAACAATGTGCTGGTGCACAGGGCCAAAATGCGTCGGCGTTGCAACATGGAAACCTCCGGCAAAGGTGTGAGAGCAGATGGGTGAGGCACGGCAGACTCAGGAGCCGAGCGGCACAAACTGCCGCGTGTCCACCGCCGCCTTGTCAAATTCAAACCAGGGGTCTGGCTCGCCATCGAGCGCAAACTGCAGTTGCTCCCACAGCGCCTTGCGGCCTTCGTGGTCTTCGAGGATGCGCTTTTTCACATAGTCCAGGCCTACGCGGTTCACGTAGTGCACGGTGCGCTCCAGGTACCAGCCTTCCTGGCGGTACAGCTCGCAGAATGCGCCGGTGTACTCCAGCACTTCCTCTGCGGTTTTCAGCTTGGTGAAGAAGTGCGCCACCTCGGTCTTGATGCCGCCGTTGCCAGCGATGTACATCTCCCAGCCGCTGTCCACGCCGATGATGCCCACGTCCTTGATGCCGGCCTCGGCGCAGTTGCGCGGGCAGCCGCTCACGGCAAACTTGACCTTGTGCGGCGCGTACATGCGCCACATTGCGCGCTCCAGGTCCTTGCCCATCTGCGTGCTGTCCTGCGTGCCCATGCGGCACCACTCGCTGCCCACACAGGTCTTCACGGTGCGCAGAGCCTTGGCGTAGGCGTGGCCGCTGGGCATGCCGATGTCTTTCCACACATTGACCAGGTCTTCTTTCTTCACGCCCAGCAGGTCAATGCGCTGGCCACCTGTGACCTTGACGGTGGGAATCTTGTACTTGTCTACCGCATCGGCAATGCGGCGCAGCTCGTCGGCCGTGGTCTCACCTCCCCACATGCGCGGGATCACGCTGTAGGTGCCATCCTTCTGGATATTGGCGTGGCTGCGCTCGTTGATGGCGCGGCTTTGCGGGTCGTCCTTCGCGTCCTTGGGCCAGGTGCTGATGAGGTAGTAGTTGACGGCGGGGCGGCAGCTGGCGCAGCCGTTGGGCGTCTTCCATTCCATAAACTTGAACACATCGCCAATGCTCAGCAGCTTGTTGGCCCGGATCGCATCGCGCACTGCCTGGTGGCCGTGGTCAGTGCAGCCGCACAGGGCCTTGGTCTTGGGCGTGGCGCTGTAGTCGCCACCGGCGGTGAACATGATGATCTGCTCGACCAGCCCCGTGCACGAGCCGCACGATGCACTGGCCTTGGTGTGCTTGCGTACTTCATCCAGCGTGAACAGGCCTTTGTCCTTGATGGCCTTGCAGATGGCGCCCTTGGTCACGCCGTTGCAGCCGCACACCTCGTCGCTGTCGGCCATGGCGGCAGCCTTGTTGTGGCCCTGGTGGCCCACATCGCCAATGTTGCTTTCGCCAAACATCAGCTTGTCGCGGATGTCGCCCACACTGCGGCCGTCGCGCAGCAGCTTGAAGTACCAGCTGCCATCCACCGTGTCGCCATACAAGCAGGCACCCACTAGCTTGTCGTCCTTGATGACTAGCTTTTTGTACACCCCGCCAAAGGGGTCGCTCATCACAATCTCTTCGGTGCCTTCGCCGCCCTGGAAGTCGCCTGCTGAGAACAGGTCGATGCCCGTGACCTTGAGCTTGGTGGACGTGAGTGAGCCCTGATACCGGCCAATGCCGTACTCCGCCAAGTGGTTGGCCAGCACCTTGCCCTGTTCAAACAGCGGGGCCACCAGGCCGTAGGCAATGCCCCGGTGTGCGGCACATTCGCCCACGGCGTAGATGCGGGCGTCGGTGGTGGTTTGCAGCGTGTCGCTCACCACAATGCCGCGGTTCACATGCAGGCGCATTTTTTCTGCCAGCGCGGTGTTGGGGCGGATGCCCACGGCCATCACCACCAGGTCGGCGGGCACCTCGGTGCCGTCCTTGAACTTGACGGCGCTCACGCGGCCCTCGGCGTTGCCCACCAGCTCCTGGGTCTGCGCTTTCATCAGGAACTGCATGCCGCGCTCTTGCAGCGACTTTTGCAGCATCTTGCCGGCCACATCGTCCAGCTGGCGCTCCATCAACCAGTCGCCCACATGCACCACAGTGACCTGCATGCCGCGCTTCATCAGGCCGTTGGCGGCCTCCAGTCCCAGCAGGCCGCCGCCGATGACAACGGCATGCTTGTAGGTGGCTGCTGCGTCAATCATGGCCTGTGTGTCTGCAATGTCGCGATAGGCGAGAACGCCTTGCAGGTCTTTGCCGGGGATGGGCAGGATGAACGGGTTGGAGCCCGTGGCCATGATGAGGCGGTCGTATTCCGCGGTCACCACCTCTCCATCCTTGCGGGTGGCGGTGACCACGCGGCGCATCCGGTCTACATTGGTCACCGTGAAGCCTGCATGCAGCCGGATGTGGTTGTCGGTGTACCACTGCCAGTCGTTCAGGATGATCTCGTCCAGCGTCTGTTCACCTGCCAGCACGGGCGACAGCAGGATGCGGTTGTAGTTGGGGTGCGGCTCTGCGCCAAAGACGGTGATGTCGTAGAGGTCTGGCGCAATCTTGAGCAGCTCTTCGAGCGTGCGCACTCCGGCCATGCCGTTTCCCACCATCACCAGTTGGGGCTTCTTCATCGTCCGTGCTCCGTCAAGGTGGCGTTGCCGCAGTTGCGCTGGCAAAGCCAGAAAACAAAAAAGGCGTCCGCACGATGCCGCTTCGAATCATCGAAGCCACATGTGGGGACGCCTTCGTCCTCGCAATGCCAGAGTGCGCCGTTGCACGCTGACGTTGCGCAGCCTTTGGGGCTGTGGAAGCCACCTATGCAAATGCCATGCCAGAAAAATGCACCCGTGTGGGGCGCTTCAGGTGTCTGTCCAGGGTGAGCGCTATATGGGCGACTTTGACAACACAACGGCGGAAATTTCGTTGCGTTCCGCACAAATAGCCATTTCGGTAACGATTGTTTTCAACTATGCTGAACGTGCGATAACTCTGTTACAGAGCCTGTCGACTCTGTGCGGAGTGCTCGGCCCTCGCTTGATTGCGAGGTTCTTTTCAGGAGCGACGTCATGCGTGTCAACTTGCCCGTTGTGCCCCAGGAGTATCCGTTTCCGCCTGGTGAGACTTTGGTGTCCACCACCGACCTGAAAGGGCGCATCCTCTACTGCAACCCCATGTTTGTAGAGGTGAGCGGATACGCGAAAGAAGAGCTTTTGGGTCAGCCCCACAACATGATCCGCCACCCCGAAATGCCGGAGGAGGCCTTTCGGGACATGTGGGAGACGATTGAAAAGGGCCTGCCCTGGTCCGCCCCCGTCAAAAACCGACGCAAGAACGGCACCTTCTACTGGGTCATGGCCAATGTCACCCCGCTGATGGAGGGTGACCGGCCTGTGGGCTACATGTCGGTGCGCACCGAGGCCACCCGCGAGCAGATTCAGCAGGCCGAGCAGCTCTACCAGACCATGCGCGCTGAAAAAGAAGCAGGTGCGCTGGTGCACCGTTTGCGTGCAGGGCAGATCATCAAGAACACGTTCTGGGGCCGCATGGTGGGCCTGCTGCGCATGGGCGCACTGCCCAAAATAGTGCTCAGCGTGCTGCTGGTGGTGCTGGCGGCCTGGGGTGCTGCAACGGTGGGCGGGCACAGCTTTACCTGGGGCTCCACCCTGGCCTGGCTGGGGGTGCTTGCACTGGCGGTGGGTTCAGCCACGTACCTGCACAGCCTCACGGTGGCTCCGCTCAACCAGATGCTGGTGTGGGCCAATCGCATGGCGGCCGGTGACTTGACGCAGAAGATCACCGTGACGCGCAACGACACTGCAGGGGATTTGCAAAAAGCCCTGTCGCAACTGAACGTGAACTTGCTCTCCATCGTGCGTGATGCGAGGCGAGAGGCGGAGAGCATGCAGCTCTCCACCGGGGAGATTGCGCAAGGCAATCACGATCTTTCAGCACGCACAGAGTCCCAGGCCAGTAACCTGGAGGAGACAGCCGCCTCCATGGAGCAGATCACCGGCACGGTGCGCCAGACGGCAGAGTCGTCACGCCGCGCAACCGAGTTGGCCTCGCAGGCTGCCACGGTGGCAGAAAACAGCAGCAATGCTGTCAATGGCGTGGCAGAAACCATGAAGCAGATCCAGGCCGCCTCTGGCCGTATCAGCGAGATCACCCAGCTGATCGACAGCATCGCTTTCCAGACCAACATCCTCGCCTTGAATGCCGCCGTTGAGGCCGCCCGTGCGGGCGAGCAGGGCAGGGGATTTGCCGTCGTGGCATCGGAAGTGCGCAGCCTGTCGCACCGCACGCTGTCTGCAGCCAAGGAGATTCGTGAGCTGATCGATGACTCGGCCAACAAGGTGCAAGAGGGCAACGCCAAGACCGATACCGCGCAGAAAACCATGGCCCAGTCGCTGGAGCTGGTGCGCCGAGTCAGCTCGCTGATGGGGGAAATCAACGGCGCTTCCACCGAGCAGCTCAGTGGCATATCGCAAGTGAACGCTGCGGTCGCGCAACTGGACACCATCACCCAGCAAAACGCCGCGTTGGTGGAGGAAAACGCTGCCTCTGCCATGGCATTGCAAGGTCAGGCTCAGTCGGTGACTGAGGCGGTTCAGGTGTTCCGAATCGATGCAACAACCTCCGCAGGGCAGGCGGATGCGGTCGCGCTGCGCAGGTCCATGAAGGCAGCTTCCTCCCAGCGTGCACTGGCCGCGGCCTGAGGCCGCTCATCGCTTCAGATCAGGTGCTGGCCCGCACGGTCAGTTCAAACCCCACATCGATGGAGTTGGTCGCTGGTACTTGGCCTTGCATCAATGCCAGCAGCATGCGTGCTCCGGCTTCTCCCATGGCAGAGCGGGGTGTGCGCACAGTGGTCAGCGGGGGCACCATCTGGTCGCTGCCCGCCAGGTCGTTGAAGCCAGCAATGGCCACGCGCTCAGGTACCGCTATCCCAAGCCTTTGTGCTGCCAGCAGCCCGCCTTGGGCCAAATCGTCGTTGCAGAAAAAAATCGCATCCACCTGGGGGCGGGTGCGCATGATTTCCTCCAGCAGCGCAGCGCCCAGGCGAATGGATGAGGGCTCGGGGCTGAGCACTTCCAGCCTTGCGTCGTACAGACCCGCTTTGCGCAGGGTGCGTCGGTAACCCTCCGCCCGTTGCAGGGTTCGGGGGTCAAGCTGTGCTGCAGCAAAGGCAATGTGGCGATAGCCACGTTCCAGCAAATGTTCTGCCATGGCCGCTCCGGCTTCCTGCTGTGAGAAGCCCGCGCAGTACACGCCAGCGGCGCCGGTCACTTCCATCAGATGAACGCAGGGCACGCCACTGGCAGCAATCATCTGGCGCGCATTTTCCGTGCGGTCAAACCCCGTGACGAGCAAGCCTGCGGGCCGGTGTGCCAGGTAGGTGCGCAGCAGCTGTTCCTCTTCCATGGGGTCGTAGTGAGTGACACCGATGAGCGCCTGGTAGCCCAGCGGGAAGAGCACTTGGTGCACGGCGTCGAGCACATCTACAAACAGGGCGTTGGACAGCAGCGGCACCAGCACGGGCACCTGCACACTGCGCTGCGATGCCAGGGCCCGGGCAGCCGGGTCGGGTACGTAGCCCAGTTGCTGCACTGCGGCTTTCACGCGCTCCACCAGTTCCTGGGCAACGCCGCGCTCGCCGCGCAGTGCGCGGGAGGCGGTAATGGGGCTCACCCCGGCAGCCTTGGCCACTTCATTGAGGGTGATGCGGCCGCTGGAGCGTCGTTTTGTCTCGGTCTTGATCAAGGGTTTTCCCTCGGTAATTTTTGTGGTTGTGTCGTTAGGATAGCGCTGTCCAAACGGCTGGACAAGTCAACTCACCGTATTTTTGCATCTTTCTGCTTTAGTGGAGAGTGTGCTGCACACCCCTGAGCGCGTGTGCTTTTTTTGAGCTGTGATGGATAGCGCTACCAATATGTCTTCAAACCAACGTCCGGTGTTCCTTGTGGTGATGGGGGTCGCAGGCTGCGGCAAATCCAGCCTCGGGCAAGCCGTGGCTACTGCCCTGGCTTTGCCTCTCATCGAGGGGGATGACCACCATAGTGCGGACAGCCGCACCAAGATGAGCCAAGGCATCGCCCTCACAGATGCAGATCGGGAGGGTTGGCTGACCACCCTGGGCGATTTGCTCCAGTCCCACCCCCAGGGTGCAGTGCTGACCTGCTCCGCACTCAAAAAGGTCTATCGCGACCGGCTTCGCAATGCATGCCCGGCTTTGCGATTTGCCTTCTTGCGCATTGAGAAGTCGCAAGCCGAGATGCGTGTGAAGGCGCGGGCGCAAACCCACTTCTTCTCGGCAGCCCTGGTAGACAGCCAGTTCGCCACCCTGGAGCTACCGGTGGGTGAGCCGGGTGTGCTGGCTCTGGATGCCGCATTGCCCCTTGCTGCATTGCAGGAGCAGACCTGCGCCTGGATCAGCGCCAAGGAGATTGCATGAGCACTACTTCATCACCATCGACTTCTCCCTCGCCCGGGGCAGAGCACGCGCCTCCGCCCACGCCCATGGCCCGCATCACCGGCGTGCTCATGGCCGGGTGTCTCGGCGTGATGGCCGTTTCTGTTTTTACCAATGTGGTCTTGCGCTACGGTTTTGGCAGTGGTCTGCCAGCGAGCGAAGAGCTTTCACGCCTCTTGTTCGTGTGGATGGTTTTTATTGGCGCTGCAGCTGCTTACCCCACGGGTGAGCACATGGCGTTCACCAGCCTGGCGGGGTTGCTGGTGCGCAGGCCCTGGGCGTTTGCTTCGCTCACGGCCGTGATTCGTCTGCTGGTGATTGCGGCCAGTTGCATGCTGGGCTGGGGCGCTTGGCAGCAGGTGGTGGTCGGCATGGAGAGCCGCTCGGTGGTGCTGGGTTACCCGGCCGCGCTGCTGCCCCTGCCTGCTTTGCTGTGTGCTGCGGCCATTGGTGTGATGGCTTTATGGGAACTGATCCTGCGCAAGCCGCTGGATCTGGGCCACGGTGCGGAGGTGGAGTGATGTGGGGTATGACGCCTGAAGCAATGGCCTTTGTGGTCTTTTCGGTAGGCATGCTGGTGCTGATGGGCACAGGCATGAACATGGGGTTGGCCCTGGTGCTCACGGGCGCGGGCATGGCCTGGGTGCTGGATTTCTGGGATACCCAACTGCTGGCCCAGAACCTGGTGGCAGGGGTGGACAGCTTTCCTCTGCTGGCCGTGCCTTTCTTCATCCTTGCGGGCGAGTTGATGAATTCGGGTGGCATCAGCCGCCGCATTATCGACATGGCGCAGGCCTGGGTGGGTCACATCCGGGGCGGTCTGGGGTATGTGGCCATTGGCGCTGCGGTGCTCATGGCCAGCATGAGTGGATCGGCCCTGGCCGATACGGCTGCGCTGGCCACCATCTTGCTGCCCATGATGCGCCAGCAGGGCTACCCCATGAACACCTCGGCGGGGCTGATTGCCTCGGGCGGCATCATTGCGCCCATCATTCCTCCGTCCATGCCGTTTGTGATCTATGGGGTGACGACCAACACCTCCATCTCGGCGCTGTTTGTGTCTGGCATCGTTCCTGGGCTGATGATGGGCGTGGGGCTGATCTTTGCCTGGCGCTGGGTGCTGCGTGATCTGGAGCTTCCCCAAGGCCAGCCACTTCCGATGAAAGAGCGCTTGCGTGCCACCGCGCGTGCGTTCTGGGCCATGCTCATGCCGCTCATCATCATTGGTGGCATGAAGTCGGGCATGTTCACCCCGACCGAGGCCGCCGTGGTCGCTGCCTTCTATGCCCTGGCGGTCGCGCTGTTCGTGCACCGCGAGATGAAGCTGGCAGACATCCACGGCGTGCTGGTGCGTGCGGCCAAGACCACCTCCATCGTGATGTTCCTGTGCGCAGGGGCCCAGGTGGCCAGCTACATGATCACGCTGGCTGACCTACCCAATGTGCTCACCAACTGGCTGGGACCGCTGGTGCAAAGCCCGCGTTTGCTGATGGCTGTGATGATGATCGTGCTGGTGCTGATCGGCACGGCGCTGGACCTCACGCCCACCATCCTCATCTTTGCGCCGGTGATGTTGCCCATAGCCGTGAAGGCGGGCATCGACCCCGTGTACTTTGGCCTCATGTTCGTGCTCAACGGTGCCATCGGCCTCATCACACCCCCTGTGGGCACGGTGCTCAATGTGGTGGCCGGAGTGGGGCGCATCTCCATGCACAGCGTTATCAAGGGGGTCAATCCGTTCTTGCTGACCTATGTGCTGATCTTGGCGCTGCTCGTCGTTTTCCCCCAGATCGTGACAGCCCCCATTGTCTGGATGCGCTGATTCCCTTTGATTCTTTCCCTACTGGAGACAACCATGAAAACTTTCCGTCGTACCCTGCTGGCTGCCCTTTCTGTGGCTGCGCTGGCCTGTTCGTTCCAGGCAGCAGCGCAGGACTTCAAGCCCCGCATCATCCGTTTCGGCTACGGACTCAATGAGGACTCCAACCAGGGGCGTGCTACCAAGCTGTTTGCGCAGGAGGTGGAAAAGGCCTCGGGCGGCAAGATGCGCGTGCGCGCCATTGGTGCAGCCGCCCTGGGCTCAGACCTGCAAATGCAACAGGCGCTCATTGGTGGGGCGCAGGAGATGATGGTGGGCTCCACCGCGACGCTGGTAGGCATCACCAAGGAAATGGCCATCTGGGATACGCCGTTCCTGTTCAACAACGCGAAGGAAGCGGATGTGGTGCTGGACGGCCCCGTGGGTCAGAAGGTGATGGACAAGCTGCAGGAAAAAGGCCTGGTGGGTCTGGTGTATTGGGAGAACGGTTTTCGCAACCTCACCAACAGCAAGCGCCCTGTGGCCAAGCTGGAGGACATGAACGGCATCAAGCTGCGCGTGATGCAGAACAACGTGTTTCTGGACAGCTTCAAGACGCTGGGTGCAAACGCCGTTCCGCTGCCGTTCTCAGAACTGTTCACCGCGCTGGAGACCAACACGGTAGATGGTCAGGAAAACCCCTTCAACACCATTCTGTCGAGCAAGTTCTACGAAGTTCAAAAGTACCTGACCGTCACCAACCACGTCTACAGCCCCTGGATCGTGCTGGTGAGCAAGAAATACTGGGATGGCCTCTCGAAGGCCGAACAGAAGGTGCTGCTGGACGCAGCCAAGAAAAGCCGCGACTTTGAGCGCCAGGACACCCGCGCAGAGGCTGACAAGGCCCTGGCTGACCTGAAGGCCAAGGGCATGCAGGTCAATGAGCTGCCTGCCGCCGAGGCAGGGCGCATGCGCGAAAAGCTGTCGGCAGTCAACGCCAGCATCGCTGCCAACGTGGGTGAAGGGCTGTGGAAAGAAGTTCAGGGCGCTGTGGCCCAGGCACGTGCAGGCAAGTAAGCCGCCCGCCTGTAAACCGCTTGCATCCAGACCAGGTGCGGCATATCGGCATATCTGAACTGCTCGCACTTATTGCAATTGGTCACACGGGGCGCAGTCCGCAAGGGCTGCGCCCTTTCTTATTGGGGGATCTGGGAGGTGATGCGTGAGCGCAAGAGGCTGAGTTGAGGCATATCTGCAAACGCTGCGCGTCTATACCAGTTGCAATCATTCCAAGGATGGGCTGAAATCTTCCCACTCAGGTGCATTCAAGGGAGGTTGATATGACAGTGGTTGCAGAAATCCTCAAGTCCAAGCCCGATTCCACCGTATACACCGTGCGGCCCGCCGACTCGGTGCTGGATGCGCTGAGGCTCATGGCCGAAAAGGGCATCGGCGCATTGCTGGTTACGGAGAGCGAGCGCATCGTCGGCATCTTTACCGAGCGCGACTACGCCCGCAAGATTGCGCTGCTGGGCCGCACTTCTGCAGCCACCCAGGTGCGCGATGTGATGACGCCCGATGTGCTCTTTGTGCGCCCGCATCAGACCAGCGAGCAGTGCATGCAGATCATGAGCAGCCACCGCCTGCGTCACCTGCCGGTGGTGGAGGGCGAAAAGCTGGTGGGCATGATCTCGATTGGTGACTTGGTCAAGGACATCATCTCCGAGCAGAAATTCATCATTGAGCAGCTGGAGCAGTACATCTCCGGCAGCCGTTAATAGCAACTGACACAACTCCTCTGGCGTCGTTGTTCCGTGTTGCAGTACCTGATGTACTGCCTGTGACGGAACGCCTGGCCAGGCCCGCTTTTGCCGGGTTGTGTCAGCCGCTCTTAATCCATCCGCTCTTATTCCAGCTGCCTCACTTCAGCTGAAATCGCCCCATCGCCAGGCTCACCTGGTCCGCCTGTGAGCGCAGGCCTTGCGATGCGGCAGCGGTCTGCTCCACCAGGGCGGCGTTTTGCTGCGTCATGCGGTCCATGTGCTCCACCGCTTCCAGCACCTGGGTGATGCCCGATGCCTGCTCTGCACTGGCCGCGCTGATCTCCGCCATGATGCCGCTCACCCGCTGGATGCCTTGCACCAGGCCCTCAACCGCCTGACCTGCGTGGGTAGCCTGGCGTGATCCTTCATCCACCCGTTGCACAGAATCGGTAATGAGTGCCTTGATCTCATGCGCGGCCTGTGCCGATCGCTGGGCCAGGCTGCGCACTTCGCTGGCCACCACGGCAAAGCCACGGCCCTGTTCGCCCGCGCGGGCGGCTTCTACTGCAGCGTTCAGCGCAAGGATGTTGGTCTGGAACGCAATGCTGTCGATGACCGAGGTGATCTCGGAAATCTTCCGGGAGCTTTCGTGAATGCCTTGCATCAGCTGGGCCAGCTTTTGCACCTGTTCACCGCCTTGCTGCGCCTCGGCGCTGGCTTGGCGGGCCAGTGCATGGGCCTGGCTGGCGCTCTGGCTGTTGGTGTTCACCGTCTGGTTGAGCGTCTCCATGGAGGCGGCAGTTTGCTCCAGCGCACTGGCCTGCTGCTCGGTGCGGGCGCTCAGGTCATGCGTGCCGGATGCGATCTCGGTCGCCGCGGTGTTCACGCTGGCAATCGATTGCTGAATGCCCTGCACGGTCTGCGCGAGGGACCGCGTGGACTCCTGCAGCGCCTGCGCAATCTGCCCAAACTCGTCTTGCGCATGGCGCGTCTGCTTGCCGCGGTAAAAGCCCAGGTCACCTGCAGCCAGGGCGCGTGCTGCGTCCAGCGTCTCATGCACTGCCTGCTGCGCCTGGCGCACGGTAGCCACGCACACCCAGATTGACAGCACGATGGCACCGGTCAACAAAATCGCAAAATAGGCCATGAACTGCCAGGCTTGGCTAACCCGGTCGTTGAGCATGGTGTTGAGCAGTTCCTGTCCCTTGGTGATCAGCGCGAACTGCGAGTCGATGGCCTCGGTCAGGGCTGCGAAATACTCCTTGGGCGAATGGGTCAGCTCGGTCGGTGTGAGCAGTTGTTGCTCCATGGTCTGAATGGCCCGGGCTGCATCGTCTGCTGCCTTTTTCTGAAGGGAGCCCAGCGTTTGCGTCACCGCACTGTCGGCCTCTGCAGCGCGCTGCAGTAGTGCCTGCGCTTTTTCTGCCTGCAGTCTGGCCGTGGTGGCAACGGTTTGGACGGCCGCGCGGTCAGCGGCGGTCAGCTCACGTCTGGTCAGGGCTGCGGCACCCAAGCCTCGCGCTTGGCCTAGCGACTCTGTCAGGCCCGGGAGCTGGTCCAGCGTGCCAGACATCAGGTAATAGCTGGCTGCCTCGGGGTCCAGCGTGAGTGTGGAGGCATCGAGCACCTGGTAGAGCAGGCCCAATTGCGCAGTGATCATGGCCGTGTGGGCCTTGAAGCTCTCGGCTGCCTTGGTGCCGGGGGTGGTCACCAAGCGCGTCAACGCGCTCCAGTCACCCTCGATTTTCTGCGCCAGCGGGACCAGCTTGCCGCTGCCTGTGGTGGCCGCCAGTGCCTGCACCGAGCGCAGTGCCTGGGCAAAGGCCGTCTGCACTTCAACCTGCTTTTTTTCTCGCTGGGCGATGAAGTCTGCGTTGCCCGAAAGAGCACCGTTCGAAAGCCCCCGATGCTGCTGGCTGAGCTGGATCAGCTTGAGTACGTCATCGGCGGGTTTCAGGCCGGATTGCTCCAGTCGTGCAGTGTGCAGATCCTGATAGCGATCCTGCAGGACCAGCACAGAGGACATCCCGGCCAGCAGCAGGCTGGCCACACATACCAAGGCAAATTTTTGCCACAGCTTCAGGTGCGCAATCCATCCGTTCATTCAGCACTCTCCCTCACTGATGAGCAGCCCGGAGGGGCCGCCTGTGTAACGCCACCGATTCAAGAGGTCGGTTCAGGCGGCTGACTTTTCTACATGCCCCTGTCGTGTGTACAGAAAGTCGATCACGGCCTTGCGGTATTGCACGTACCGCGGGCTTTCCGCCAGCTCCACGCGGTTGCGGGGCCGTGGCAACTCCACCTGCAGCACCTCGCCAATCGTCGCGGCGGGGCCGTTGGTCATCATCACGATCTTGTCGGACAGCAGCACGGCCTCGTCCACATCGTGCGTCACCATCACCACGGTGCTTTGCGTGCGGGCCACGATCTCCAGCAGCTCGTCCTGCAGCTTGGCGCGGGTGAGGGCATCGAGCGCGCCAAAGGGCTCGTCCATCAGCAGCACCTGGGGCTCCATGCTCAGCGCACGGGCAATGCCCACGCGCTGCTTCATGCCGCCCGATATTTCGCCGGGCCGCTTTTGCCCCGCGTGCGTCAGGCCCACCAGCGCCAGGGCGGCGTCCGTACGGGCCTTGAGCTGGGCTTTGCTCTCTTTTCCGCCAAACACGCGCTCCACCGCCAGGTAGATGTTGTCAAAGCAGGTGAGCCAGGGCAGCAGCGAATGGTTCTGGAACACCACCGCACGCTCGGGGCCAGGCCCTTTGATTTCCTTGTTGGCGCAGATGAGCGCGCCGCCTGTGGGCGTGGTCAGTCCGGCAATCAGGTTCAGCAGCGTGGACTTGCCGCAGCCCGAGTGACCGATGAGCGCCACAAACTCGCCCTTGGCAATGGTGAGGTGGATGTTGCGCAGCGCAGGAAACACGCCCTTGGCTGTTTTGAAGGTCTGCTCCACGCCCTGGATTTCGATGAACTTGCTCGACATCGACGCATGGGGTGCGCTGGAGAGCGCCGTGCCGCTGGCTGTAGTGCTGGCCGTCGTGGTGGGTGCGCTGCTCATGATTTCACCTCTTCAAATGTGAAGGCTG
Source organism: Acidovorax sp. DW039 (assembly GCF_037101375.1). Classification (NCBI taxonomy): domain Bacteria; kingdom Pseudomonadati; phylum Pseudomonadota; class Betaproteobacteria; order Burkholderiales; family Comamonadaceae; genus Acidovorax; species Acidovorax sp. DW039. The sequence goes on from NZ_AP029019.1 coordinate 2,043,169, forward strand.
TAGCCAGCTTGATGAGTGCAAACTCCAGCAGCAGCCCGACGATGCCGATCACGAAGATGGCAATGATGATGTTCTTGACGTTGAGGTTGTTCCACTCGTCCCACACCCAGAAGCCGATGCCTACGCCGCCGGTCAGCATCTCGGCCGCCACGATCACCAGCCAGGCGGTGCCCACGGCCAGGCGCACGCCGGTCAGCATGTAGGGCAACACGGCAGGGAAGAGAATCTTGGTGGCAATCTTCCACTCCGACAGTTGCAGCACGCGGGCCACGTTCATGTAGTCCTGCGGCACGCGCTGCACGCCCACGGCGGTGTTGATGATCATGGGCCAGATGGAGCAGATGAAGATGGTCCAGATCGCCGCGGGGTTGGCTCCCTTGAAGACCAGCAGGCCGATGGGCAGCCAGGCCAGTGGCGACACGGGCCGCAGCAGGCTGATGAGCGGGTTGAACATGCGCGAGAGGAAGGTAAACCGCCCGATCACGAAGCCCGCAGGGATGCCCACCAGCGCCGCCATGCCAAAGCCCACGGCCACGCGCTGCAGGCTCATCAGCACGTTCCAGCCTACACCCTGGTCGTTGGGACCGTTGCGGTAGAAGGGGTTGCTGAACACTTCCACTGCCTGCCCCCAGGTCTCCACAGGGCCAGGAATGCTCTTGCCCGTGGAGGCGGACACCATCGACCAGATGGCCAGCAGCAACGCGATGCCGCAGGCAGGGGGCAGCACAGCCATCCAGAAGTTGCGCGACCATGCGGCCATGTCACGGCCTGCAGGCGATGTTGCTGCCGGTGTCGTAGCCGCTCTCACCGCCGGTGTTGCAGCCTGCGGGGCTTTGGATTCATTTGGGCTTGTAGTGCTCATGGATAAAGCGCTAGGCGCTATGGAAGTTGTAGCTTTGATGGCTGTATGGGCGCTGGCGCTGCCGGACGCGGGTGCCTCCAGCGGCGTGTGGAAGACTGCACTGACCATGGCGATCTCCTGTGGTGAACGATGGACGTTGAAGCGGCGGGCCGGTGCGTTGCCGCGTCAGGCCTTGATGGCGAAGCTGTCTGCGTATTTGGCGGGGTCCTTGCCGTCCCACACCACGCCATCCATGAGCTTGCTGGTGCGCATCGCATCCTTGGGCGCGTTGATCTTCATGGCGCTGGCGACGGACTTGTACAGGTCCACCTGGTTGACCTGCTTGGCCACCGCCAGGTAGTCGGGGTGGCTCTTGAGCAGGCCCCAGCGCTTGTGCTGCGTGAGGAACCACATGCCGTCTGACAGATAGGGGAAGTTCACCGCGCCGTCGTTGAAGAACTTCATGTGGTTGGGGTCGTCCCACGTCTTGCCCAGGCCGTTCTGGTAGCGGCCCAGAATGCGCTGGTTGATGGCATCCACGCTGGTGTTCACATAGGCCTTGCCCGCCACCGTCTCGGCCATCTTCATCTTGTTGGAGAGGCTGGCGTCAATCCACTGGCTGGCCTCCAGCACGGCCATCATCACGGCGCGGGTGGTGTTGGGGTATTTCTTGACGAACTCGGCCGTGGTGCCCAGCACCTTCTCGGGGTGGTCCTTCCAGATATCCTGCGTGGTGTTGGCCGTGATGCCAATGCCATCCATGATGGCGCGGTGGTTCCAGGGTTCGCCCACGCAAAAGCCATCCATGTTGCCCACGCGCATGTTGGCCACCATCTGCGGGGGCGGCACGGTGATGAGCTTGGCACCCGAGAGCGGATTGATGCCCGCAGCCGCCAGCCAGTAGTGCATCCACATCGCGTGGGTGCCTGTGGGGAAGGTGCCCGCAAAGGTGTATTCGCGCTTTTCCTTGGCCATGAGCTTGGCCAGGCTGGGGCCATCCACCGCGCCCTTGTCTGCCAGTGCTTTCGAGAGGGTGATTGCCTGCCCATTGTTGTTGAGCGACATGAGCACGGCCATGTCTTTCTTGGGGCCAGCGGTGCCCAGGTGCACGCCGTACACCAGGCCGTACAACACATGGGCAAAGTCCAGCTCGCCATTGACCAGCTTGTCGCGCACGCCCGCCCAGCTTGCCTCTTTGGTGGGGATGATGGTGACGCCGTACTTCTTGTCAAAACCCAGCACCGAGGCCATCACCACGCTGGCGCAATCGGTCAGCGGGATGAAGCCGATCTTGACTTCCTTCTTCTCCGGCGCGTCTGATCCCTGGGCGTGGACAAGGGCGCGCAGCGCGGGGCTGACCCCCACTGCACCCACAGTGGCCGCTTGCAGCACGGTGCGGCGATGGAGGCTGGTCTTCAACAAATCGGTCATGGCACTTCCCTGTAGGCGAGTGAGGAAAAACGGCGAAGAAAACAAAAAAGGCGTCCTCACGCCTGGCCCCGGCTGCAGTTGCAGACGGTGGTCAGGGTGGGGACGCCTCTGTCCTTGTGGCTGCATCGGCCCTCCGTTGGGCTTTTGCCGCCAGTGCCAGACCTTCTTTGGCCTGGTGCCATGGCTTATGCAAGCTGTGTGCCAGTTTGTGATGTGTGGAGTTTGCTATTTATTTGATAGCTTCTTGCGCTTATCCAGCAAGAGCTACAGGCATTTTTTATCTCAACAAGGTATGTCTCGCGGTTGCGCCTGGCAGGGCGAGTGCATGCACGTGACTTGTGCGGTGCACCAATGCGGGTTTGGCAGAGCTCTTACCCCAGCAGGTCCATCACATCCAGCATGCGCTGCGCCACCTCGGCCAGCTTCAGGCCCTTGTCCATGGCTGTCTTGCGCAGCTTTTCGTAGGCCTCTTTTTCACTCAGGCCCTGGCGCTGCATCAGCAGGCCCTTGGCGCGGTCAATGGTCTTGCGGTCTTTCAGTTCGGTGCGTGCGTCCGCCAATTCGGCTCTCAAGGCCTGCTCATGCTGAAAGCGGGCCATGGCCACATCCAGAATGGGGCGGATGCGGTGCGGGGCCAGGCCCGCCACGATGTACGCACACACGCCGGCGGCCACAGCGTCCTTGACGTGGGAGGTGTCCTCGTCGTTGGTGAACATCACGATGGGCCTGCGTGCGTCGCGTGTGGCCATCACCACATGCTCCAGTGCATCGCGCGCTTCGCTCTCGGCGTCCACGATGATCAGATCGGGTTGCAGCTGCGCCAGCCGGTCGCTCAGAAAAACGTCGGCAGGCAGGGTGGCAACCAAGTTGAAGTTGTTCTCCAGCAGGCCAATGCGCAGGGCCCGCGAACGCTCGGCCTGCAGCACCGCATGGTCGTCGCCCGGGTCGGCCACATGCAGGTCGGGCGCTACCACCACAATCCGTAATGCCTCATTCATGCCGCTGATGCAAGCAAGATGCACGCCACATTTTGGTGCACTGTTGCGGTGCGCCATCGGCGTGCAGCGCTTGCCAGCATTGGCGGGGCCCGGAATTTGCTAATAGTTGTAACCAGTGCCGTCGCTGCAGCCTGCCTGACCCGGGCGGGCGCTGGCGCGGACTGTGGGGCAGGGCATACCCTGTGGCGCTTCCGTGCTGGCGCTTCTATACCTCCTGCCACTTTGAAATCACCCTTTATCAAGGAGCTGTTTGCATGATGAATTCCATGGCACGCCGCCGTTTTTCCTGGGCCCTGGCACTGTTGCCCACCCTTGTGGGGGCCGCAATCCTGTCGGGCTGCAGCAAGGTGCCAGACACCATCAAGATCGGCGTGGCACAGCCACTCAGCGGTCCGCTGGGGGCTTTGGGGCAGGACTTGCTCAACGGCGTCAACCTGGCTGTGCAAGAGCTCAACCGCGACGGCTACACGGTGGATGGCAAGCGCGTGACGCTGGAAGTGGTGGCGGTGGACGACAAGGCCGATGCCGCCACCGGCAAAACCGTGGCCCAGCAACTGGTGGATGGCGGTGTGGTGGCCGTCATTGGCCACCTGAATTCGGGCGTGAGCATTGAGACCGCGCCCATCTACGCGGCCAAGGGCATACCGCAAATCGCCATCTCCACCAACCCCAAATTCACACAGCTCGGCTTTGACACCACCTTCCGCATGGTGGCCAACGACACCTTGCAGGCCCGTGCCATTGGCTCCTTTGCCGCGACACAGCTCGGCGCGGCCCGCTACGCAGCGCTGGACGACGGCACACCCTACGGCAAGGGCCTGGCCGATGGTGCAGCCGCTCAGCTCAAGTCCGAGAACAAGGAGGTCGTGATCCGCAAGTCGTTTGACGACAAGACCGTGGAGTTTGAGGCCTTGGCAGGCGAGCTGAGGGCCGCCCGCGTGGAGGTGATCGTCTCCACCCTGAACGACTTCCAGGCGCTGGCGCTGCTCAAGGAACTGCAGAAGATCGGCTACACCCGCGTGCGCCTGCTGGGGGGCGACACGGTCAAGACCACCGACATGACCAAGGGGGCCGGGCTCATCGAAGGCGTGTACGCCACCTCGCCCGTGCTGGAGGCCAAAGAGTTCACCACCGGCAAACCGTTTCTGGAGAAATACCTGGCGGCCTACAAGAAGCCGCCCGCCTACGGCGGTCACTACAGCTACGACAGCACCTACGTGCTGAGCGCCGCCATCCAGAAGGCCAAGTCTGCCGACCCCAAAGACATCACCAAAGCCCTGCACGCCATCAACGGCTACGCCCCGGTGATCGGCACCATGAGCTGGGACGACAAGGGCGAGCAACGCTACGGCGCGGTAGGCGTGTACGAACTGCGCGGCGGCAACTGGGAGCTGCGCATGCGGTCTGACCGCTGGTAGACGCGCGGTGGATGCCCTGGGCAGCGGGATGCTCGTCCAGGGGTTTTACACTCGGCGCATGAGTTTGCTGATCCTGGGTATTGAATCTTCCTGCGACGAGACCGGCGTGGCGCTGGTGCGTTCCACTGGCACCAATGTGCCCGTGCTGCTGTCCCACGCACTGCACAGCCAGATTGAAATGCACCAGGCCTATGGCGGCGTGGTGCCAGAGCTGGCCAGCCGCGACCACATCCGCCGCGTGCTGCCACTGGCCACCCAGGTCATGGACTATGCGCACCACACCCTGGCTGATGTGGATGTGGTGGCGTACACGCAGGGCCCGGGCCTGGCTGGTGCTTTGCTGGTGGGCGCGGGCGTGGCCTGCGCATTGGGTGCGGCCCTGGGCAAGCCCGTGCTGGGGGTGCACCACCTGGAGGGGCATTTGCTCTCGCCCTTTTTGAGTGCCGACCCGCCCGAGTTTCCGTTTGTGGCGCTGCTGGTGTCGGGCGGCCACACCCAGCTGATGCGGGTGGACGGAGTGGGGCGCTACGAAATTCTGGGCGAGACCATTGACGACGCAGCGGGCGAGGCGTTTGACAAATCCGCCAAGCTCATGGGCCTGGGCTACCCCGGCGGGCCTGCCTTGTCGCGCCTGGCGCAGCAGGGCGATGCCACGGCTTTCAAGCTGCCCCGGCCACTGCTGCACAGCGGCGATCTGGATTTTTCTTTTGCCGGGCTCAAAACCGCGGTGCTGACCCAGGCCAAAAAGCTGGGCGACGACCTGGAAGCCCGCAAGGCCGACCTGGCTGCCAGCACCGAGGCAGCGATTGTGGAAGTGCTGGTGAAAAAGACCCTGGCGGCCCTGAAACAAACAGGCCTGAAGCGCGTGGTGGTGGCCGGTGGCGTGGGGGCCAACCGGCTGCTGCGCCAGCAGCTCAACACCGCTTGCGAGAAAAACCGCGTGCGCGTGCATTACCCCGAGCTGCACCTGTGCACCGACAACGGCGCCATGATTGCCATGGCTGCCGCCATGCGCCTGCAGGCCGGGCAACAGCAGGCCAACACAGCCTACGCCTTTGACGTGAAGCCACGCTGGCCGCTGGATGCGATCACAGCACCTGCAGCCTGATTCTTGTACAGGTGTTTGCTATCAAAAAGTGAGCTGCTTGCGCTTGATGGATAAGCGCTGCAGCCCATTTTTTCTCAAAACGGATAGTGCCGTGGTGCCGTCTGCACCGTGATCCAGCGCAGTTCGGTAAACGCATCAATCCCCGCCTTGCCGCCAAAGCGGCCATAGCCCGAAGCCTTCACGCCGCCAAAAGGCATCTGTGCCTCGTCGTGCACCGTGGGGCCGTTGACGTGGCAAATGCCCGATTCGATGCGCCCGGCCACCTGCCAGGCACGTGCCACATCGCGGCCAAACACGGCGGCCGAGAGGCCGAACTCGTTGTCGTTGGCGCAGGCCACGGCTTCCTCCACACCGTTGACCCGCACGATGGCTTTGACCGGGGCGAAGGATTCCTCGCGGTAGATGTGCATCGCAGGCGTCACATGGTCCAGCAGCGTGGCGGGCATCAGCGTGCTGTGGGCCTTGCCGCCGCACACCAGCGTGGCACCCTTGGCCAGGGCATCGTCGATGAGGGCGTTGCAGCGGGTGACGGTGGCCTGGTCCACCACCGATCCCAGCACCACCGGCCCCTTGCGCGGGTCGCCCAGGGGCAGGCTGGCAGCGCGTGCGGCCAGCTTGGCCACAAACTCGTCGGCCACTTTCTGGTCAACCACGATGCGCTCGGTGGACATGCAAATCTGCCCCGAGTTGGCGAACGCGCCAAACGAGGCTGCAGCCACGGCGGCGTCCACATCGGCATCGTCCAGCACCACCAAGGGGGCCTTGCCACCCAGCTCCAGCACCGCCTGCTTGAGGTATTTGGCGCAGGTCTGCGCAATGATGCGGCCCACTTTGGTGGAGCCCGTGAAATTGACGCGCCGCAGGGCAGGGTGGGCCACCATGGCCTCCACCACGGCTCCAGCGTCAGCGGGGGCGTTGGTCACAAAGTTCACCACGCCCGGCGGCAGCCCGGCTTCTTGCAGCGCCTCGATGATCAGGCCGTGCGTGGCGGGGCACAGCTCCGAGCCTTTGAGCACCACCGTGTTGCCGCAGGCCAGCGGTGTGGCAATGGCGCGCACACCCAGAATCACCGGCGCATTCCACGGCGCAATGCCCAGCACCACGCCCGCTGGCTGGCGCACCGCCATCGCCACCGAGCCCGGCACGTTCGATGGAATCACCTCGCCATTGATCTGGGTGGTGATGGCTGCGGCCTCCAGCAACATGTCGGCCGCCAGGTGCACGTTAAACCCCGCCCAAATGCCGGATGCGCCGGTCTCGGCTGCCATGGCTTGGGCGAAGGCCTCGGCCTTGGCCTCCAGCGCATGGGCGGCTTTCATCAGCAGGGCGCGGCGCTCGCCCGGCCCCAGGGCGGCCCAGGCGGGGAAGGCCGTGGCTGCAGCATCCACTGCAGCCACGGCATCGGCCACCGTGGCGGCAGGTGCGGTGGTGGCCACGGTGTGGTCCAGCGGGTTGCGGCGTTCAAACGTTGCGCCGTTGGATGCAGCGCGGGGTTGTCCGCCAATGAGCATGGAAATGGTTTGCATGGATGCGTCTCCTGGGTATCTGTTGCAGCAATGCTATGTAAGCGCGGTGCTACTTGCTTGTCTCACAGCGCACGGGCGTGTTGACTGGTAGCGCACGTCCGCTAGGGATATCCCTTGCCACTTGGGTGCAATGGCTTTGGCATGCGGCCCATAATCCATCAGCCCTTTGAACAGGTTCAATGTCCAAACCATGCCTGCCGAAACCCGTCTGACCACCGACAACCTTGCACCGCAGGACAGCGCGCTGGCCTGGCGCGACTGGATGGCCTCGCTGTTTGATGGGCTGGAGTCTGACCTGTACGGCGACACTGGCTTTGACGGCCACCTGCACAGCGCCTGGGCGGGTGATGTGGTGCTGACGCAGCTGGAGGCCAACCGCCACCGTGTCATTCGCCGCCCCCGCGCGGCCCGCGCCAGTGCGCAGCGCTATCTCAAAATCGTCGCCCCATGGCACGGCCAGGCCGTGGTGCAGCAGCACGGGCGGCAGGCGCTGGTGCAGCCCGGTGGCTGGGCCATTTACGACACTTCGGGCAGCTATGAAGTCGCCAACCCCCAGCGCATCCGCCACCTTATCGTGATGGTGCCCACCCATTTGCTGACCCAGCGGGGCCTGCATCTGCCGACGCTGATGGGCCGCACAGTGGGCGGGGCCGCAGGTATCTCGCGTGTAGCGCTCGATGCCATGCGCAGCACCTACCAGGAGCTGCCCAGCATGACCGCCGAGGCCGCAGCGGGCGCGGGGCGCATGATTGGCGAGCTGGTGTGCCTGTCGCTGCAGGAGCTGGCCGGACACGCGCCCGCCCCCGCATTGCAAGCCGCCTTCAAAGACCGCATCCACGCCTACATCGCCCAGCACCTGCGAGACCCCCAGCTGAGCATTGAGCGCATGGCCCAGGCCCTGAACTGCAGCAAGCGGCACCTGCACAACGCCTTTGCCAACGCCGACACAACCCTGGCCGAGTACATCCTGCAACGCCGCCTGCAGGCCTGCATGGATGAGATGCGCCAGCCCGAAAGTCGCCACCGCACCATCAGCGAAATTGCCTTTGGATGGGGCTTCAGCAGCAGTGCGCATTTCAGCCGTGTGTTCCGGGCGCGGGTGGGGGTGTCGCCTACGGAGTTTCGATCAACGGCCTTGGACTTGGCCGCTGGTCTGCAGTCGGATTAAGAGCGGCTGACACGCTCCCACTCGGTATCGTTGTCCCGTAGCCTGCGCTTAGCCCGCAAGGCCGCACACATCGGGGCGCAGCTTGGTGATGCCCCGAGCGCAGGGGCGCGCTGCCTGGAAACTCAGTTTGCCGTTGCATGGTTTCTTTACCAAAGCTTGACGCAAGAGTCTTCAGCCTGACAACGGAAACCGGGACAATGGATGTTGTTGAGAATGATTGTCAAATACATCCATGAAGTTTTCGTTTTCCCATCCGCAGGGCCTGCCCGTGCGCGGGCACTCCGCCCCGCGGCAGGCCGGTGTCCTGTTGGCACTGGCATCGGCCCTGGTGCTGGCGGGTTGCAGCAACTTGCGTTCCTCCGATGCCCCGCTACCAGCAGTGGCCGTACCTGGGGGCTGGTCGGTAGCCCCTGCCGGCAGCGTTGCCACGCCCTTGGCCCAGTGGTGGAGCCGTATGGGGGATGCGGAGCTGACGGCGCTTATCACCGAAGCGCTGGCGGCAAACACTTCAGTGCGCAGCGCGCAGGCGGCGTTGCAGCAGTCGCGGGCGTTGGTGGATGTGCAGGCGGCCAGCACATTGCCGCAGGTCGGGGCATCGGCCTCGGCGCAGCGCAGCCGGGCCTCGGGCAGCACGGGCAATACCTACAGCGCCGGGTTTGATGCCAGCTGGGAGCCCGATGTGTTTGGCCGTGTGCGTGCGGGGGTGAAGGCCACTGAGGCCGATGCCCGTGCGGCCGAGGCCAGCCTGGCGGATGTGCAGGTGTCGCTGGCGGCTGAGGTGGCGGTGAATTACATCGAGCTGCGTGGCCTGCAGCAGCGCTTGCAAATTGCGCGCAGCAACCTGGCCAGCCAGCAAGAGACGCTGCAGATTACCCAGTGGCGCTTGCAGGCAGGGCTGACCACCTCGCTGGTGGCAGAGCAGGCCCGTGCGGCGGCTGAGCAGACGGCGGCGCAGATACCGGCTTTGCAAAGCAGCCTGGCCCAGTCGCGCCACAGCCTGGCGGTGCTGACGGGCCAGCCCCCTGCAGCGCTGGACCAGCGGCTGGAGGCTGTGGCGACCGTGCCGCTGCCCCCTGACGACCTAGCCCTGGACATACCGGCCCAGACACTGCGCCAGCGCCCCGATGTACGCGCTGCCGAGCACCGCGTAGCTGCTGCCGTGGCGCGTGTGGCGCAGGCCGATGCGGCCCGCTACCCCGACTTCTCGCTCAGCGGCACGCTCGGGCTGCGGGCGCTCACGGTGGGTGCGCTGACAGCGGGCAATGCGGTGACGAGTTCGCTGGCGGCGGGTATGACGGCGGCGCTGTTGGACGGCGGCGCAGCGCGTGCCCAGGTGCGATCGCAAGAGGCCGCACTGGAGCAGGTGCGGGGGGCTTACGAATCCGCGGTGCTGACAGCCCTCAAGGACGTGGAAGACGCGCTGGTGGCCCTGCAAGGCGACCGCGAACGGCTGCAGCGCCTGCAGGCCGCGGCAGAGGCAGCGTCCAACGCGGCATTGCTGGCCCAGCAGCGTTATGCCAGCGGCTTGATTGACTTTGCGACGGTGCTGGAGACACAGCGTACCCAGCTGTCCGCGCAGGACAGCGTGGCCTCGACCGCTGCCAGCGTGGCGGCCGACCATGTGCGCCTGTACAAGGCGCTGGGTGGTGGCTGGCAGTAGCGCGGTAATGACACGGCAGCAGCACCTCCTGGTGCAGTGCATCCCCACCCCGGTCCTGCGTGCAGGTCCTGCCCGGCTGCCCTTTCCTGATCCCTCATTTTTCTCTTTTGGCTTGACTCCATGAACCAGTCTCCCACTTCCACGGGTTCTTCCTCTCAACCGGGTGCGTCTGCACCCGCATCCTCCGGCGCTCGCCCCAGTTCGCAAGATGGCATTGCAGACCTGCTGGGTGGGCACCCCCGCCGCCGCTGGTGGCAACGCACCACCGTGTGGCTGGGTGTGGCGGCCGTGGTCGTTCTGGCAGGCGGCTGGGTAGCCTGGCAGGCCAGCCGCGCCGCGCAGGCGGCCCCCAGCTATGTGACCGAAGAGGTGCGCCGTGGCAACCTGACCCTGAGCGTGTCGGCCAACGGCACGCTGCAGCCCACCCGGACGGTGAGCATTGGCAGCGAACTCTCGGGCACCGTGCGCAGCGTGCTGGTGGATGTGAACGACAAGGTCAAAAAAGGCCAGGTGCTGGTCGAGCTGGACACCGCCAAGCTGGAGTCGCAGGTGCTCCGCTCGCGCGCCTCGCTGGCGTCTGCCCAGGCCAAGCTGGCCCAGGCAGCAGCCACCACCAAAGAGGCCCAGGCGGCCTATGCACGCTTGCAGGAAGTGGCCCGCCTCTCTGGCGGCAAGGTGCCTTCTGCCACCGAACTGGATTCGGGCTTGGCCACGCTGGACCGCGCCAAGGCCGATGAAGCCAGTGCCCGCGCATCGGTAGATGATGCCAAGGCGGCGTTGGCGACCGATGAAACCAATCTGTCCAAGGCCTCCATCCGTTCACCCATTGACGGCGTGGTGCTGACCCGCAGTGTGGAGCCCGGCAATGCCGTGGCTGCATCGCTGCAGGCAGTGACCCTGTTCACCGTGGTGGAAGACCTGACCCGCCTGCGCCTGGATGTGAGCGTGGACGAGGCCGATGTGGGGGCCCTGAAAGTGGGGCAGAAGGCCAGCTTCACGGTCAGTGCCTACCCTTCACGCCGCTACCCGGCCGATGTGACGCGGGTGTCGTTTGGCTCTACCAAGACTGATAACGTCGTCACCTACATCACCTGGCTGGACGTGGACAACAAGGACCTGAGCCTGCGCCCCGGCATGACGGCGGCAGCCACGATCACATCCACAGAGCGCAACGATGTGCTTCTGGTGCCCAACACGGCGTTGCGCTTTGCCCCCGCCAGTGCGGCAGGGCCCGAGGCTGCAGGCAAACCTGCTGGCGGAAACCGTGGAATCATGTCGCAGCTCATGCCCGGACCACCGCGCAGTGCCCCTTCGGGGCGCAAGCCTGCAGGCGCGGGCAACGCACGTGAAGGAGAGGGCCAGTCCAAACAGATCTGGCTGCTGAAAGACGGCGTGCCACAGCCGCTGCAGGTCAAGGTGGGCATCAGCGATGGCCGGATGACCGAGGTGAGCGCAGAGGGGCTGGAGCCGGGCGCGCGCGTCATCACCGACCAACGCACGGGCAAGGCCGCACCATGATGAAAGACCGCCGCAATGGTGCGGGCCACGCTGACGAAGCTGTTGCGCCCATCATCGAACTGAGGGGCGTGACCAAGGTGTACGGCGAGGGTGCGTTGGCTTTTCAGGCCCTGAAAGGGGTGGACCTGCGCATTGCCCCGGGCGATTTTGTCGCCATCATGGGCCCGAGCGGTTCGGGCAAATCCACGGCCATGAACACGCTGGGATGCCTAGACCGGCCCACCACGGGCGAGTACCTGTTCAAGGGCGTGCATGTGGAGTCGCTTTCGCGTGACGAACGCGCGCTGCTGCGCCGCCGTTACTTCGGCTTTGTGTTTCAGGGCTTCAACCTGCTGGCACGTACCTCAGCGCAAGAGAATGTGGAGCTGCCCCTGCTGTACCGTGGCGAACCTGCCCCGGTGCGCAAGGCCGCAGCGGCCCGTGCGCTGGAGGCGGTGGGCCTGAAGGGCTGGGAGCATCACACCCCGGCCGAACTCTCTGGCGGGCAGCAGCAGCGGGTGGCGATTGCGCGGGCCATCGTGACCGAACCCGTCGTGCTGCTGGCCGATGAACCCACGGGCAACCTCGACTCGCAGCGCAGCCACGAAATCATGGAACTGCTGTGGCGCTTGAACGCCGACCTGGGCATTACCGTGCTGATGGTGACGCACGAGCCCGACATGGCGGAATATGCGCGCCGCATCGTGCGCTTTGTGGATGGCGTGGTGGACACCGATGCCATCAACCCGCGTCCTACCGGTCTGCGCGCCACAGGCCACGCACCAGTGGCTCCGGTCACAGACATGCAGGGAGGTGTGTGATGCTGTTCAGCACCATCTTGCTGGCCCTGCGGTCCATCCGGCGGAACCTGATGCGCTCTTTCCTCACCATCCTGGGCATCGTCATTGGTGTGAGTGCCGTGATCACCATGGTCACGCTGGGCAACGGTGCCACCATGGCCGTGCAGACCCAAATCTCCAGCCTGGGCACCAACCTGCTGCAGGTGCGGCCTGGGCAGCGCATGGGGCCCGGCGGTGGTACGGGGGCCCCGGCGTTCAAGGACACTGATGCCGATGTGATTGCGCAGCAGATCGGTGGCATTCTGGCCGTAGCGCCCGAGGCCCGCGCCAGCACCACGGTGGTGGCCGGCGGACGCAACTGGACCAGCAGCATCATCGGCAGCACCAACGCCTGGCTGGAGACAGGCAACTGGACTTTGAGTTCGGGCCGCGCGTTCACCGATGAGGAGATGCGCGCAGGCGCTGCCGTGTGCCTGGTGGGCGAGACCATTCGCCGCGAGCTCTACAGCGGGCGCGACCCGGTGGGCGAGCAATTGCGGGTCAAGGCGTTCTCGTGCGAGATCGTGGGCTTGCTGGCATCCAAGGGGCAGGGCGCTTTTGGCAATGACCAGGACGACATGGTGCTGGTGCCCCTCAAGACGCTGCAGCGGCGGGTCACCGGCAATACCCGCGTGAACACGCTGCTGGTGTCGATGCAGGACGGCAGCGACCCCACGCGCGTCAAGCAGGCGCTGACCCAGCTGCTGCGCGAGCTGCGCAAGCTGGCAGATACCGATGAGGACAACTTCAACGTGCTGGACACCAAGCAACTGGCCGATACGCTGTCTGGCACCACCAAGGTGATGACCACGCTGCTGGGCGCTGTGGCGGCGGTGAGCCTGCTGGTGGGCGGCATCGGCATCATGAACATCATGCTGGTGAGCGTGACGGAGCGCACCCGCGAGATCGGCCTGCGCCTGGCCATTGGCGCGCTGGAGCGCGAGGTGCTGATGCAGTTCCTGATCGAGGCCGTGGTGCTGGCGGCCCTGGGCGGGCTCACGGGCATTGTGCTGGCGGGGCTGGCATCGCTGGGGCTGTCCGCGCTCATGGGTGTGCCCTTCCTGTTCAACCCCGGGGTCAACTTGCTGTCGTTCGTGTTTTCTGCCGGTATCGGGGTGGTATTTGGCTACTTTCCGGCACGGCGCGCGGCGCACATGGACCCGATTGACGCGCTACGGCATGAGTGAGCGACGGCGGGAGACTGATGAACGATCCCGCCGATAGCAATGAAAAAGCCCCTGGCCGTGAGACCAGGGGCTTGCGGGTGAAGAGGATGAAGGAATGAAGGAACGAGGCCTTATTCCACCGCAAGACGTGTGGCTTTGTTCTCGGGCTGAATGCGGGTGAGCGTGAGCGTCAGCACCCCATGTTCCAGTTTGGCGCGGCTGGTGGTGGCGTCCACCGCTTCGGGCAGTTGCCATGCACCCTGGAAGGGACGGGCCGCACCTTCTACGCTCTTCACGCGCACCACATCGTTTTCGATCTCGATGTCCAGCTGCTCGCGGGCCAGGCCGGGCACATCCAGCTGCAGCGTGAAGGTTTTTTCGTCGTGGCTGAACTGCAGGCCCGGCGTGCGCTGGGCGGGGCGGGATGCGCGCAAGGCATCGGCCATGAAGCGCTGCACTGCGGCGTCAGCAGCGCGGGGAGAGTAAGCGGGGGCGTAGGCTACAGCAGCACGGCGCATTACGGGGGCGAAGATCATGAGAGGGACTCCTATACACTGCGCGGCGCTCGGTGGTGGCCGCATGCTCAACAGGTGTGCATGGCGCGCCGGGTTTCAAGGAGTTTTTTCGCATGTTTTTTTTGAAGCCTCGCCTCTTGAAAAATCGCCGCAGCGCCTTAAAAAGCGCTGTCCAGGCCCTTGTCGGGGCATCGGCCATTGCCAGCGCTGCACTCGTGGTCTTGGCCCAGCCCGCATCGGCGGCAACATCGCAACCGGCAGGGGCTGCGGCCTCCGCACCTGCGGGCAAGCCCTTCAAGCTGGCATTGATTGAAAGCCTCTCGGGTACCTTTGCCAACACGGGCGAAGCGGTGTTCCGCAACGTCTACTGGGCTACGGAGCGGGTGAATGCACGCGGTGGCGTCAAGCTGCCTGCCTCTGCCGGTGGCGCGCGCCCGCTGGTCATTGAGCGCTACGACAGCAAGGGCCAGAACGAAGAGGCGCTGTCGGCATTGCGCGCCGCCATTGACGATGGGGCGCAGGTCATCCTGCAGGGCAACTCATCAGCCACCGCAGCCGTGCTGATCGAGGCCATCAACAAGCACAACGAACGTGAGCCCGTCAAGCGCGTGCTGTTCCTCAACTACTCGGCGGTAGACCCGATTCTGACCAACGAGAAGTGCAGCTTCTGGCACTTTCGCTTTGACGCCCATGCCGACATGCGCATGGCTGCGCTGATGGAAGTGATGCGCGAGGACAAGGCGCTCAAGAGCGTTTACCTCATCGGCCAGGACTACAGCTTTGGCCAGGCCGTGCTGCGCGAGGCCAAGAAGCAACTGGCCGTGCAGCGCCCGGACGTGAACGTGGTGGGCGATGAGCTGCACCCTGTGGGCCGTGTGAAAGACTTCGCTCCCTATGCCGTCAAGATCAAAGCCAGCGGTGCGCAGGCCGTCATCACCGGCAATTGGGGCAATGACCTGACCCTGCTGGTCAAGGCCGCACGCGAGGTGGGCTTTGAAGGCAGCTTCTACACCTTCTACGGCAATGCGCTGGGAGCGCCCGCAGCGATGGGCGACGCAGGCATTGGCAAGGTGGTGGCCGTGGCCGACTGGCTGCCCAATGTGCCCGGTGCGCAAAGCGAGGCGTTCTACCAGTCCTTCCGCGAACGCTTTCCCAAGCCGCAGGACGACTATGTGCACATGCGCATGCAGCTCATGATCGAGGCGCTGGCCCAGTCGATGGAGCGTGCAGGCAGCACCGACGTGGTGGCCATTGCCCGCCAGATGGAAAAAGCCAGCGTGCAGCTGGCCGGGCAGGGCGGCAGCATGCGCGCAGCAGACCACCAGTTTCAGCAGGCCCTGGCGGTGGGCGTGATGGACAAGAAAGGCGCGCCCGGCGTGAAGTTTGATGTGGAAGGCTCGGGTTACGGCTTCCGCGTGGTGCGGCAGATTGCTGCAGCCAGGGCAGAGCAACCGCACAGCTGCCAGATGCAGCGCCCCTGATTAGAAAACTGTGGAATATGCGGCGAAGCGCCCGCCGCATATTGATATGAAAAGTTAGCGCAACCAGCACATGGCTCCGGGCCACAGAATTTGTCGCATTGATCACTCATGCGCAAATTGCTGCTCCCACCGTGCCCTACGCCATTTCCCTGCTTGACAAAAGTCCCATCCCCGAAGGGGCTACGGCGGCCGAGGCGCTGCAGCGCACCGTAGCGCTGGCCCAACGCGCAGAACAACTGGGCTATCGCCGCTTCTGGGTGGCCGAGCACCATGGCAACCCGGGCCTGGCCGGCTCGGCACCCGAGGTGCTGGTGGCCCACCTGCTGGCGCGCACCTCGCGCATTCGCATCGGCTCAGGCGGTGTGATGCTGCAGCACTACAGCCCGTTCAAGGTGGCCGAGGTCTTCAAGGTGCTGGCTTCGCTCGCGCCGGGCCGTGTGGACCTGGGCGTGGGCAAGGCGCCTGGCGGCTTGCCACTGGCCACCCGTGCGCTGCAGGCTATGCACGTCAAGTCCCCGGCTTCAGGCTTCGATGTGCGCATTGCGGAGCTGGATGCCTTTTTGCACGGCACCCTGGACCCTGAGCACCCGCTGGCGGGCGCGGTAGCCTTCCCCGCGCCGCCCTCCCTGCCTGAGCGCCACCTGCTCGGCGGCAGCCCCGACAGCGCAGCGCTGGCCGCGCGCCACGGCTGGCACTTTACTTACGCAGGCCATTTCAATGGCGACCCGGTGAACATTGAGCGAACGGTACGTGTGTACCGCGAGGCTTCGGGGCGTTCGCCATCGCTGGCGCTATATGCCCTGGTGGCCCCCACGCAGGCGCAGGCTGAAAGCCTGGTGGGTGCCTTGCGCGTGTTCAAGCTGCACCTTTCTACGGGGCAGAGCGTCAACCTACCCAGCGCCCAGGCCGCAGCGGAGTTTGCGCGCCAAGCTGGCGTGGCGGACTACCGGCTGGAAGAGACCCGCCCCCATGTGATTGCGGGCTCACCCGAGCATGTGCGCGAACAGTTCGATGTACTCAGCGAGCGATACGGCATTGATGAGTTTGTGATCGATACGCCCGTCACGGGCTTCGCTGAACGGCTGGCCTCCGTCGAGCTGCTGGCCAGTGCCTACGCCACGGCGGAAGCCTGAGCTTGCTCACCCCCATCCCTTGGAGAAAAACCCATGAGCCACCAAGACACCCTCAAGTCTCCCATCCGCTTTGGCGTCATGCTGCACGGCGCGGGCGGCCACATGAATTCGTGGAAACACCCGGCAGGCCCAGCGGACGCGAGCGTCAACCTTGGCTTCTACATCGAGACCACGAAAAAGGCCGAAGCCAACGGCATTGCTTTCGCCTTCGTGGCCGACGGGTTGTTCATCAACGAGAAGTCCATTCCGCACTTTCTGAACCGCTTCGAGCCCATCTCCATCCTGTCAGCCTTGGCCGTGGCAACGTCCAAGATCGGTCTGGCGGGCACCATCTCCACCTCATACAGCGAGCCGTTCACTGTTGCCCGGCAATTTGCATCGCTGGACCTCATCAGCCAGGGGCGCGCAGGCTGGAACGTGGTGACCACGCCGCTGGAGGGCACGGCGACCAACTACAGCCGCAACCACCCCGAGCATTCGCTGCGCTACGAGATCGCGGACGAGTACCTGCAGGTGACGCAGGGGCTGTGGGACAGCTGGGACGACGATGCCTTGGTGCGCAACCGCGAGACCGGTCAGTTTTTCGACCGCGACAAGCTGCACACGCTGAACCACAAGGGGCGCTTCTTCCAGGTCGCGGGGCCGCTCAACATTGGCCGCTCCCCTCAGGGGCAGCCAGTGATCTTTCAGGCTGGCTCTTCGGACGCGGGCATCGGCCTGGCGGGCAAGTACGCCGATGCGGTGTTCACCCATTCGCCCTCCATCGAAGAGACCCGCAGTTTTCTGCGCAAGGTCAAGGCCAGTGCCGTGGCGCAGGGCCGCCAGGCAGATGATGTAAAAATTTTTCCAGGCATCGGGCCTGTGGTGGGGGCCACACAGGAAGAGGCCGAGGCCAAGTACCAGGTCATCCGAGAGTTGCTCACGGTCGATGAAGCGCTGGCCTACCTGGGCCGCTTTTTCGACCACCATGACTTCAGCCAGTACCCGCTCGATGAGCCTTTCCCTGAGCTGGGCGAGATCGGACGCAATAGCTTTCGCTCCACCACCGACCGCATCAAGGCCGATGCGAAGGCGCGTGGCCTGACTTTGCGCCAGGTGGCGCTGGAGGCCGCCACACCGCGTTCTCAGTTCGTGGGCACGGGCGCGCGCGTGGCTGACGAGATCATCCGCTGGGTGGATGAAGGCGCGGCCGATGGCTTCATCCTGGGCTTCCCGGTGCTGTCGCAGGGGCTCGATGACTTCATCACCTACGTGATCCCCGTGCTGGAGGCGCGGGGCCGCTACCAGCGCACGCTGCCTGGGAGCACCCTGCGCGACCACCTTGGCTTGCCACGCAAGGCCAGCCGTTACGCGCAAGCCGATGCAGGTGCTGCACCGGCGCCAGCTCGAAAGGTGGCGTGATGGGAGCGGCGTTGCCCATCCCATTGAAGCAGGACGTGGAACGCGTGGAAGCAGGCATTGCCGCCTTCATCCACGAGTTCAAGGCATTGCGCCGCGACCTGCATCAGCACCCCGAGCTGTCGTTCCAGGAGCACCGGACCTCGGCCATTGTGGCCGAGCGCCTGGCGCACTGGGGCTATTCCGTCACCACAGGCATTGCGGGCACCGGGGTTGTGGGCACGCTGCGCAAAGGGCAGGGCAGCAAGGCCCTGGGCATCCGTGCCGACATGGACGCACTGCCCATCACCGAGGCTACGGGCCTGCCCTATGCCAGCCGCAACACCGGAGTGATGCACGCCTGCGGGCACGACGGGCACACCACGGTGCTGCTGGCGGCGGCGCGTTTCCTCGCGGAGTCGGGCCGCTTTGACGGCACGTTGAACCTGATCTTCCAGCCCGCCGAGGAGCATGGCGGCGGTGCCAACCGCATGATCGGCGAGGGCCTGTTCGAGCGCTTTCCGTGCGATGCCGTGTTCGGTCTGCACAACTGGCCCTGTGTGGGCGAAGGGCACTTTGGCTGCGTGACTGGCCCGGCCATGGCCTCGGTGGACCAGATCACCATCACCGTACGCGGCAAGGGCGGCCACGGCGCCGCACCGCACGACACGGTGGACCCGGTGGTGGCCAGCGCCCACATCATCACCGCGCTGCAGACGGTGGTGTCGCGCAACGTGGACCCGCTGGACATGGGCGTGGTCACGGTGGGCTCCATCCACGGTGGCAATGCGCCCAATGTGGTGCCCGAGAGCGTGGAACTCAAGCTCACCGCACGTGCCTTCAAGCCGGAGGTGCGCGAAATTCTCAAGCAGCGCATTCCCGCCATTGCCCGAGCCCAGGCCGAGAGCTTTGGCGCGACGGCCGAGGTGCTGTACCTGCCGGGCTACCCCGCCGTGCTGAACCACGAAGTAGAGACGGAACTGGCGCGCAGTGTGGCCCGGGACACCTTCGGAGATGCACGCGTCGATGCAGGTTTTCGCCCGCGCACAGCCAGCGAGGACTTCGCATTCATGCTGCTCAAACGACCTGGCAGCTATGTGTTCGTGGGCAATGGCGATGGTGCATCACTGCACAGCCCTTACTACGACTTCAACGACGCCATCCTCGCGCCCTCGGCCACCTACTGGGTGCGTCTGGCCGAGCGGTTTCTTGCCTGACGGGAGCCCACCATGAGCGACAGATTCATCTACACCACGCCACTGGATCCGTTGGCCCGGCCACTGATCGACGAGCTTTCGCACGAGTACGAGAGCCGCTATGGCGAGTTCTACCAGCAGGACGGCGGCCCGCGCGAAATGGACAAATACGCGCCCGAGCTGTTCTCGCCCGCGCAAGGCGGAAACTTCGTGCTACTGCTGCGCGATGGACAAGCCATTGGCGGCGGCGCCTTCAAGCGCCATGACGACCCCGAAACGGCTGAACTCAAACGCGTGTGGACCCACTCGGCCCATCGCCGCCAGGGGCTGGCGGGCCGCGTGCTGCAGGAGCTGGAGGCCCAGGCGCTGCGCCAGGGCTATGCGCGGCTGTACCTCACCACTGGTTTTCGCCAGCCCGAGGCTGTGGGGCTGTACCTGCGCCACGGCTACACCGCATTGTTCGATACCTCGCTGCCGCACGAAACCTACCGGCACCTGCCGTTCGAGAAGTGGCTGCGGGTGGCCGCGCTGGCCCGCGTCGCCTGATTCCGCCTGCTGTTGATCGATCACTCCCCACAAGTTCTCACCATGTCCACAATCACCACCCTGGATGCCGCTGGAGGCCTGCCACGAGGCCCTGTGCATGCCGCTGCACCTGCTGGCAGCCACGCGCCCAGTGCGCCCCCTGCAACACCATCGCCCGCCAAGGGCGACTACTCGCACTACCGGGTCGTGCCCGCGCGGCACCGCGCGCGGGCCGCGGGCACCGTGTTTGCCGCAGTTGTCATTGCGCTGGTGCTGTACTCTGTGCTCACCAACCCGCGCTGGGGCTGGGGCGTTTTCGGTGAGTATTTCTTCTCGGAGCCCGTGCTGGTAGGTCTGGGCCGGACCCTGCTGCTCACGGCGCTGGGGGCGCTGTTCGGCTTCACGCTAGGTACGGCGCTGGCCCTGGCTCGCGTGTCGCGGTCGCCGCTGCTGGCGGGGCTGTCGTGGGCTTTCATCTGGATCTTTCGGTCCATTCCGGTCATCGTGCTGCTGCTCATCATCAACAACCTGGGCTATCTGTACGAGACCGTGAGTGTGGGCCTGCCGTTCACTGACTGGACTTTCTTCTCGTACCCCACCACGCAGCTCATCAGCCCCTTCGTGGCGGCGCTGATCGGGCTCACGCTGAACCAGGCGGCTTTCGCGTCGGAGATTGTGCGCGGCGGCATCCTGTCGGTGGACCAGGGGCAGCTGGAGGCGGCGGCCGCGCTGGGCCTGCCGCGCCGCCGCCAGGCGTTTCGCATCGTGCTGCCGCAGGCCATGCGCTCCATCCTGCCCGCAGGCTTCAACGACATCATCGGTCTGGCCAAGGGCACCTCGAATGTCTACATCCTGGCCCTGCCTGAGCTGTTCTACACCATCCAGATCATCTACCGCCGCA
This sequence comes from Acidovorax sp. DW039, assembly GCF_037101375.1. Classification (NCBI taxonomy): domain Bacteria; kingdom Pseudomonadati; phylum Pseudomonadota; class Betaproteobacteria; order Burkholderiales; family Comamonadaceae; genus Acidovorax; species Acidovorax sp. DW039. The sequence continues at coordinate 2,063,949 of NZ_AP029019.1, forward strand.
ATCTGGAAGTGATCCCGCTCTTGATGGTGGCCACCGTGTGGTACCTCGTCATCCTCACTGTGTTGTCGCTGCTGCAGTACTACATCGAACGCCATTTCTCCAAGGGCGCGCTACGCAGCCCGCCGCCCTCCCTATTTAGCGCTGTCGCGGTCCGTCTGTGGCCCGCGCGGCGGGCCGTTGTGGCGCCGGAGGCCGTTGTGCCGGCAGCGCCTGCGCCTGTGGCCGTTCCCCGCTGGACAGGCGCACTCAACCGCGGCGGTGAGGTCACCATCCATGGGGTGTCCAAACGCTATGGTGCGCTGGAGGTCTTGAAGGACGTGACGCTGACCGTGTTGCCCGGCAGCGTGACAGTGATCCTCGGTCCATCGGGCTCGGGCAAGTCCACGCTGCTGCGCTCCATCAACCACCTGGAGCGCGTGGACGGCGGTTTCATCGCCATCGACGGCGAGCTGATCGGCTACCGCCAGGATGCGGACACGCTTTACGAGCTGGGCGAAAAAGACATCCTCAAGCGCCGCGTGGACGTGGGCATGGTGTTCCAGAACTTCAACCTGTTCCCGCACCTCACGGTGCTGGAGAACATCGTCGAAGCGCCGGTCACCGTGCGCAAGCTGGCGCGTGCAGAGGCGGAGGCCCTGGCGCTGGAGCTGCTGGCCCGCGTGGGCCTGTCGGATAAGGCGCACAGCTACCCCCGGCAGCTTTCGGGCGGTCAGCAGCAGCGTGTGGCGATTGCCCGGGCGCTGGCGCTCAAGCCCAAGGTGCTGCTGTTCGACGAGCCCACCTCGGCGCTAGACCCCGAGCTGGTGGGCGAAGTGCTCGACGTCATCAAGGAGCTGGCGCGCACCGGCACCACACTGGTCATCGTGACGCATGAGATCGGCTTCGCCCGCGAGGTGGCCGACACCGTGGTGTTCATGGAGCAAGGCCGGGTGGTGGAGACCGGCACGCCCGCCAAGGTGTTCAGCCAGCCCGATCACCCCCGCACGGCGGCCTTCCTGGCCAAGGTGCTCTAGACCTTTCTCGTGCGCCGCTGTTGCAGGTCTGTTCACAGGCCTGGCGGCAGCGTGTGCAACGCAGCTTACTTCTCAACCATCCCGACAGCCTTTTTATCCTGGAGTCGATCCATGACCTTTGTGAACAAGACCCTGGCCGCCCTGGCGCTGGCCGCTGCCTCCATCGCAGCCCTCGCGCCCATCCATGCCTCTGCTCAGGCCATTGACCTGAGCCCTGAACAGCCCGGGCGTCCGCGCTCGCAAAAGGTAGACGAAGCGATCAAGCTCGTCTCCAAGGATTTCAAGTTCGCCAAGGAGGGCGTGCTCACCGTGGGCACCACCACAGGCCGCCTGCCATTTGGTGCCTACGCCACTGACAACAAGACGCCCGTGGGCAACGCGCCCGACATTGCGCAGCTGGTGGCCGACAGCCTGGGCCGCAAGCTGGAGCTGGTGTCCGTAGCCTGGGCCGACTGGCCGCTGGGCTTGCAGTCGGGCAAGTTCGATGTGGTGATCTCCAACGTCACCGTGACCGAGGAACGCAAGGAGAAATTCGACTTCTCCACCTACCGCAACGATCAGCTGGGCATCTACGTGTCTGCCAAATCCAAGATCACGTCGATCAAGGAGCCCAAGGACGTGGCGGGCCTGAAGGTGGTGGTGGGCGCAAGCACCAACCAAGAGCAGATCCTGCTGCGCTGGAACCAGCAGAACATCGCAGCGGGCTTGAGGCCCGTGGAGATCCAGTACTACGACGACGATGTGGTGCTGTATTTGGCCCTGGCTTCGGGCCGCGCCGACGCATACCTGGCCCCCAACGGCATTGCCGCCCACAACGCACGCGACGGTAAGACCCGGCTGGTGGGCACCTTCTCGGGCGGCTGGCCCCAGGCGGCCGAGATCGCCGTGACCTCGCGCAAGGGCTCGGGCATTGCCGATGCGATCACGGTGGCGCTGAACGCGCAGATCAAGAACGGCAACTATGCCAAGGCGCTGGAGCGCTGGAACCTGCAGTCCGAGGCGATCCAGGTCGCGCGCACCAACCCACCCGGCCTGCCCAAGAAGTAAGCCTCTGCAGTGTTCAAGGACCTTCCATGACTCTCCATCCCCTGTCTTCCCTGTCGCGCCGCAGCCTTGTGGCCCTGGCCTCGGCGTGTGCGCTGTCCTGCGCTTGGACCGTTGCCAGCGCTGCCGCCGCATTCGATTTCAGCCCCGAGCAGAAAGGCCGTGTCCGCGCCGAGAAGGACGCCGCTGCCATTCAGGCGATCCCGAAGAACTTCAAGTTTGTGAAGGAGGGCGTGTTCACCGTGGCCATCGCACCCTTTGCGCCGCCCATCGCCACCTACGCGAGCGACGCCAAGACCGTGGTGGGTTTCGATCCCGACTACGCACAGCTCATCGCCGATGCGCTGGGCCTCCAACTTGAGTTGCTGCCGATTGCCTGGGCCGACTGGCCGCTGGGTCTTTCCTCCGGAAAGTACGACGCGGTGATCTCCAACGTGGGCGTGACGGAGCAGCGCAAGGAAAAGTACGACTTCTCCACCTACCGCCTGGGGCTGCACGGCTTTTACGTGCGTGCCGACAGCAAAATCACGTCCATCAAGGAGCCCAAGGACATTGCCGGGCTCAAGGTCATCACCGGTTCGGGAACCAACCAGGAGCGCATCCTGCTGGAGTGGAACAAGCAGAACATCGCAGCGGGCCTCAAACCCGTGGAGGCGGTGTACTTTGACGACGACGCCGCACGGTTGCTGGGCGTGGTCTCGGGCCGGGCCGACGCGAACTTCAACCCCAACGCACCGCAGGCCTACCACGCGGCCAAGGACGGCAAGATCAAGCTCGTGGGCACGGTGAATGCGGGCTGGCCGCTCAAGTCCGACGTGGCCATCACCACGCGCAAGGGCTCGGGCCTGGCCGATGCGCTCACGCTGGCGACCAACGGGCTCATCAAGAGCGGCAAGTACACGCAGGCGCTGCAGCGCTGGAGCCTGCTGGAAGAGGCCTTGCCCAAGTCCGAGACCAACCCCCCTGGACTGCCGAAGTTCTGACCATGGCGATTGAGCACCTTGCATTTCTGACCCCCGGCAACTACGCCGAGGACAGTCCACACCAGGGGCTGGAAGATACCTTGCGCCTGTTCGAGCAGGGGGAAGCCCTGGGCTACCAGGGCGCTTGGGTGCGCCAGCGGCATCTGGAGCGGGCGGTTTCGTCCGCAACCACGCTGCTGGCAGCCGCCACGCAGCGCACGCGGCGCATTGCGCTGGGCACGGCGGTGATCCAGATGGGGTATGAAAACCCCTTCAGGCTGGCGGAAGACCTGGCGACGGTGGATGTGCTCTCGCACGGGCGGCTGCAGGTGGGGTTGAGCGCGGGTGTGCCGCCGTACGGGCCGCTGCTGGGTGGGCGCCTGTTCGATGGCGATGCGCAGGGCATCGACTTCTCGCATGCGCGTGTGGAGCGCCTGCGCAGCAACCTGCGGGGTGATTTTTTTGGCGATGACGACTTCTTCGTGGAGTCGCCCGCAGGCCGCCACCGTCCGCGTGTGCAGCCTCATGCTGCCGGGCTGGTGGAGCGCCTGTGGTACGGCGGCGGCTCGTTGAAATCGGCACAGTGGGCGGGTGCGCAGGGCTACCACTTACTCATCGGTAACCTCAACCGGGGCGAGCAGACCGACAATTTCTTCGAGGCGCAGCGCAGCCAGCTGGACCTGTTCCACGCGAACTGGTCGGCGCCCTATGCCCCGCGCGTGGCGCTGGGCCGTGTCATCGTGCCGCTGGACAGCGCCGACGCCGCCACCCGTGCACGCTACCGCGCCTGGGCTGCGCTCAGGGTGCCTCGCACGCTGGGGCCGCAGGGTGATCGCTGCACACTGTTCGCGCGCGACCTGGTGGGCACGTCTGACGAAATCCTGGAGAGCCTGCGCCAGGACCCCATCGTGCCGAGCGTGCAGGAGCTGCGGCTGGAGCTGCCATACGACTTCACGGGCGAGGAGTACGCCCAGATCCTGAGCGACACCGCGCGGTACATCGCGCCCGCGCTGGGCTGGTCACCAGCACAGACCGTGAAAGCGTCCGATCACAGCTTGCCACGTGCCGCGGCCACCTCGCGCCCCAGCTCAATCACCGCCATGGCGTAGTAGCTGGACCAGTTGTAGCGGGTAATGGCGTAGAAGTTCTCGGTGCCCGCGACATAGGTGGGCGTGTCGCCACCGTTTTGCAGCTCCACCAGGGCCATGGGGCCTTTGTGGGCCGCGCCTGCGGGCTCCAGTACCACGCCCTTGGCCTGCATGCTGGCTGCGCTGAAGGTGGGAAGGATGTCGGGGGCCAGCAGCTCGTCGAGCTTGAGCAGGGCGGGGTCAAACTGCACCGCGTAATGGGTGGGCATACCCGTGGTCCATCCGTGGCCCTTGAAGTAGTTGGCGACCGAGCCAATCGCATCCGTGGGGCTGCGGAAGAGGTCGATGCGGCTGTCACCGTCAAAGTCCACGGCAAAGCGGGCCCAGCTGGAGGGCATGAACTGGCCTAGCCCCATGGCTCCTGCGTAGCTGCCACGCACCTCGAAAGGGTCGATGTTGGTGCGGTTGGCCAGGCTGAGCCACTGCTCCAGCTCACGGCGGAAAAACTCCGTGCGCTCTTTGGCTCGGGGGTGGGCCGCCGGAAAATCAAACGCCAGCGTTGCCAATGCGTCCATCACGCGGAAGTTGCCCATCTGCTGGCCGTAGATAGTCTCCACGCCGATGATGCCGACGATGATCTCTGCGGGCACGCCGTATTCCTGCTCGGCCCGCGCAAGGGCTTCCCGGTGCTCTTGCCAGAAGCGCACCCCGGCGCGAATGCGGATGGGGTCGATGAAACGACTGCGGTACACGCGCCAGTTCTTGGCGGTGCCCGATGCGGGGGGAAGCATCAGCTTGGGCACATTGCTTAGAAAACGGGCCTGCCCAATGGCCTGGCGCACCCATTCACGGTCCAGCCCGCGACGCTCTGCCACGTCGTCGGCAAACTGCATGGCATCGCCGCGCTGGGCGTAGAGGGTACCCCCTTGCACAGGGCTGCGCGCTATAGCGGGAACTTGAGAGGTTTTTTGGGGCTTTGCGCTTGCGGATAGAGCGGTGGCAGCTATGAAACTAGTAGCAAGCAGAACAGTTTTGAACATGAAATACATCAAGAACGGGGCGGGGGCTCTGGCCACGCCAGGGCTTTGAATTCGCGCCGCAGGGTGCCGAGGGATGCGGCGGGTTGCGGGGCATAGCGTACCTGCTCCATGCGCATCAGCCAGTCGTGGAGGGGTTTCACGCTGGCTGCCGCGCCCCAGTGCTGCTGCACGCGCTGGGCCATGCTGCGGGGGGGCAGGTTTTCGGGCAGCTCCAGGCCCTTGTCGGCCAGGCGCTTGCGTGCCTGGGTGAGCAGGCGCAGCCAGGGGTCGTGCTGGCTGCGCTCCCACCAGCTCCAGCCGCCACCTGCCAGGGCTGCTGCGGCCAGCAGCGCGCCCAGCACGGTGCTCAGGTCCTGCCAGCTGGGCGATTCAAATCCCAGCTTTTTCAAAAGGTTCATCTGGCTGTTCTGGGTGTAGTTCAGCACCCACTGGTTCCAGCTGTTGTTCACGGCTTCCCACATGGCGCGCATGCGCTGCAAGGTGCTGGCACCGATCATGGTGCCCATGGCCGATGCGAAGGCTCCCTGCGGAACGGTGAGGCGCTGTGCCTGTCCCACGCGCCCCGGTGCCACGGCCCCGGTGGGGTCTACGCGCACCCATCCGCGCCCCTCCATCCAGACCTCGGCCCAGGCATGGGCATCGCTTTGGCGCACGGTCCAGAAGCCATCCACCGGGTTCATGCTGCCGCCCTGGTAGCCGGTGACGATGCGCGCGGGCACGTCCAGCGCGCGCATCAGCACCACAAAGGCCGACGAGATGTGCTCACAAAAGCCTTCCTTGCGGTCAAACCAGAATTCGTCCGCCGTGTGCTGGCCGTACACGCCGGGCTCCAGCGTGTAGGTATAGCCACCGGTGCGCAGGCGGGCGAGCGTGGCGTCTACCAGGGCGGCGGCGTCGGCATTGGCCAGGGCCGGGTCGGCGCGCATTTGCGCTGCCAGCGCCAGAGTGCGGGGGTTGAAGCCGGGGGGCAGATCGGTGAATTCGCGCAGTTGCCTCACGGGCGTGAGGGGCCCGTGCTGAAAGGTTGGGTAGCTTTCGGCCCGGTAGCGGACGATGTCCATGATGGGGCGGGCCGCCGTCCATTGCAGGTCCTGCGTCATGTAGACGGGGTTGTCGGGCAATGTGGGGGCGGTGGGGGTGGCTTCCAGCACCATGACCCAGGGGCGCTTGAGGGCTTCCATGGTGACTTCGTAGCGCAGTGGTGGGCCTTGCACCTGCAAGTCGGCGGGCAGGCCGACACGGCGTGCCCAGTTGTTGTCTTCACGGTATGGCTCGGCCTTCCATTCGCGCCCATCAAATCCCGTCAGCACAGGCCCCCGGAAATACATGCTGGAGGGCGGGGGCAGTTGCTGTGCTGGCTGATCAAAACGCACGCGGAATGCCACGGACTCGTTGAGCGCCAGCTCTGCAATCGTGCCTACCTTCATGGAGCCTGAAAGGCCCGTGCCACCCACCAGCTGGTCGTTGGGCACCCCCCACAGCGGAGCCATGCGGGGGAACAGCACAAACAGCGCCACCATGATGGGCGTGCCCAGCAGGGCCATGGTGCCTGCGATGCGGAATGATTGCCACAACGGCGGGCGGCCCACCGGCATGTGGGCATTGACCAGCGCCGTCAACATGCCCAGCAGGCCCAGCAGCATGGCCGCCGCAGTCAGCAGCGACTGGGAGGTGAAGAACGTGCTGATCATGGCGAAAAAGCCCAGGAAGAAAATCACCAGCGCGTCGCGCCGTGCGCGCAGCTCCAGCGTTTTCAGGGCCAGCAGGGCGATGACCAGGGTGACCCCGGCCTCGCGCCCGAGGAAGGTGCCATGCGAAAAGATGGTGCCGCCAAACGCCAGCGGTCCCAGGATGATGGAGGTGGCCCACCGCGGCGGCAGAGGGCGGCTGTGCCAGGCCAGCCAGCCACGCCACAGCAGCACACCCGCCACCATGAGGCTGGTCCACACCGGCAGCCACTGCACCTGGGGCGCAACGATCCAACCGATGACGGCCAGCAGAAAGAGCGTATCGCGCGTGTCCCTGGGCAAGTTGGCCAGCGTTTGCCGCAACGGCACACGCTGCGGCGCGGGGGCTGTGGTGCGGGTGTTCATGCGGGGGCTCCTGTGGGGGAGGGGCGAATGCACGCGTGTAGAGGTGTGCTATGAAAAAAGTAGCTGCTTGCGCTTATGTATATTGCGCTGGAGGTCAATTGGGGCATGAGGCTGGAGCGAGAGGGCTTCATGGTCAGCACAAGGCCAGGGCTTCCAGGCACTGCAGTCGATGCGCGGCACCGCTGCCCGGGGCAATGGTGCGACCTGGCACGCGCAGGCCATAGTCCAGGCCCAGCCGGTCGGCCTGCAGCACCCAGGCTGTCACGCGGGAGATACGGGCCTCCGGGTCGGGCAGGTTGGCTTTGGACACGTCCAGCCACAGCTCCTGCCGCTGGCTTTGCTGCGTGTCGCGGCTGACCAGATCGTCCGTGCCGCTGCCCAGGGATTTGGCGGCCTTCTTCCACACCACCTGCTTGAGCGGGTCGCCCCGCCGGTAGGCGCGCACCCCGTCAAATTCGCCCACACCCTGCGCGGTGGCGCTGCCTTTGCCCGCAGCCCTGGGCTCTCCCGGGGGCAGCGGTGGTGCTGGCACTTCAGGGGCTGGATACACCAGCATTTGAGAGGCCGGACGCCAGTAGGTCCAGACCCGGAAGGTGCCCAGCGGAAAACGGGTTTCTGCCGTGAGCGTAGGCACCTGGTGCAGCCCACGCCGGTGCGGTTTGAACGCCACATGTACCAGGGCTTGGCCTTGGGCGGGCACATCGGTCCACACCCAGTGGTGCGCGCTTTGCCCCTCGGGCTCATGCACGGCCACGCCAATGCCGTAGCGCGGGCTGGTGCGTGTGCTGGAGAGTTGCACTTCCAGCGCAGCACTGTTGCCCATGAACTGCGGTTGGGGTGGCTTCAGGTGCAGGGTGGTGCCCCGCAGGGTGGCGTGGCAAATGTGCATGCCCACCACGGCACTGCCCGCCAGCATGAAGGTAAGCAGATAGCCCAGATTGAGCTGGAAGTTGATGGATGCCACCAGCAGCACCAGCAGTGTCAGCGCCAGCATCCAGCCCGAGCCGGTGGGCAGGATGTAGACGTTGCGTTGGGTGAGGGTGAGCGTGTCGGTGAGCTTGAGGCGGCCTTGCCACCAGGCGCGGAACTTGCTGCGCAGCGGTGCCAGGGGCGAGAGGCCAGAAAGCGTCAGGCGGGCCATGGGTGGTGCCGTCACGCAAGCGGCGTGGCGTCTACCATGGCGCGCACCTGCTCGACGGAGCCGCGCCCGGCGTCGCCCACCGGCACCAGTCGGTGGGCAATGGTTTGCGGCAGCACTGCCTGCACATCGTCCGGGGCCACGTAGTCGCGCCCGCTGATCAGCGCCTGCGCCTTGGCGGCGCGCATCAGCGCAATGCCCGCACGCGGCGACAGCCCTTGAAGGAACCACTTGCCCGACCGCGTGGCGGCCACAAGGTCCTGCACGTAGTTGAGCAAGGCGTCTGACGTGTGCACTGCCAGCACCTGGCGCTGCAGTTCTGCCAGCTCGTGCGCGTCCAGCAGGGCGGGCAGGGTGTCCACCATGTCGCGCCGGTCCGAGCCCGCCAGCAGCAGGCGCTCGGCGGCACGGTCGGGGTAGCCGATGGAGATGCGCATGAGAAAGCGGTCCAGCTGCGACTCGGGCAGAGCAAAGGTGCCGAGCTGGTCTTGGGGATTTTGTGTGGCGATGACGAAAAAGGGCAGGGGCAGCGGGCGCGTGGCACCTTCGACCGACACCTGCTTTTCTTCCATGGCTTCGAGCAGCGCGCTTTGCGTTTTGGGGCTGGCGCGGTTGATTTCGTCGGCCAGCAACACCTGGGCAAACACGGGACCTGGGTGGAATACAAAGCCTTCCTTGCCGCGCTCATAGACCGATACACCTGTCAGATCGCTGGGCATCAGATCGGCTGTGAACTGCACGCGCGAGAATTGCAGCCCGAAGGTGCGTGACAGCGCATGCGCCAAGGTTGTCTTGCCCACGCCGGGCACGTCTTCAATGAGCAGGTGCCCCCCCGCCAGCAGGCAGGCCACGCAGTCCTGAACCTGCGCCTTTTTGCCCACGATCACCGTGTTAAGCTGATCCAGAAGCGATTTGATTTTGTGCTGTGCATCCATGGCGCAACGTTATCCGAAAAACTCTGAAAAAATCGACACGTGGGGACAAGACTGTGAGCAAGACGGGCTATTTCACGCACAGGGACTGCTGGAAACACGAGATGGGCCCTGGCCACCCCGAGTGCCCGGAGCGGCTGGATGCGATTGAGGACCGCCTGCTGGTCACTGGCGTGGGTGATGCCCTGGAGCGGTTTGAAGCCCCCGAGGCGGCCCTGGCCGACATTGAACTGGCCCATGACCGCATGCACATCGCGGCCCTCAGGGGGCTGTCAGACCGGCTCAACGAAGAAATGCTGGCGGGTGGCCCGAGCCACACACAACTGGATACCGACACCTCCATCAACGCCCACACCTGGAAAGCCGCCCTGCGTGCTGCAGGCGCAGCACTGGCAGCCACCGATGCCGTGATGGCCGGTGAGCTGGAAAACGCCTTTTGCGCGGTGCGCCCCCCAGGGCACCATGCGACCCGCAGCAAGGCCATGGGTTTCTGCTTTTTCAACAACGTGGCGGTGGCTGCCAAATATGCGCTGCAGCGCTACAACCTGCAGCGCGTGGCCGTGGTGGACTTTGATGTGCACCACGGCAACGGTACGGAAGACATCCTGGCCGGAGACTCGCGTGCGCTGATGGTGAGCATCTTCCAGCACCCGTTCTACCCCTACAGCGGAGACGTGGACCCGGCCCCCAACATGGTGAATGTGCCTGTGGCGGCATACACCCGTGGCATGGAGATCCGCGAGATCATTGAAATGATGTGGATTCCCCGGCTGGAAGCCTTCAAGCCCGAGATGATTTTTGTGAGCGCCGGTTTTGACGGCCATCGCGAAGACGACATGGGGCAGTTGGGCCTGACGGAGCAGGACTACACCTGGATCACCCAGCGGGTAAAAGACATTGCCCGCCGCTACGCCAAGGGCCGCATCGTGTCGTGCCTGGAAGGCGGTTACGTAATGGGCCCCTTGTCGCGCAGTGTGGAAGCCCATCTGCGCGTGCTGGCTGATTTGTGATTTTTGAGATGGATTGGACGTCAGGTCTGGGGCCGGGCCCTGGTTGACGTGTTGAAAGGTTGATGAACGGATGACGGTTTCTGAAGCAGCTACCTCCCCGCTGCGGGTGGACAGGGACGCACGCGGCGTGGTGACCCTGACCCTGAGCGACCCCGGGCGATTCAATGCCCTGGGCTCTGACATGTTGGCGGCTTTGCAGCAAGCGCTGGATGCGGTTGCTGCAGACGCATCGGCACGCGCGGTGGTGCTTGCCGCAGAAGGCAAAGCTTTCTGTGCGGGCCACAACCTCAAGGACATGGCTGCGCATCCCGATCAGGCCTGGTACCAGAAACTGTTTGCCCAGTGCAGCCGCGTGATGCTCAGCATTCACAAGCTGCCGGTGCCTGTGATTGCCAAGGTGCAGGGCATGGCCACGGCTGCGGGTTGCCAGCTGGTGGCGCAATGCGATCTGGCGGTGGCTGCGGACGAAGCCAGCTTTGCCACCAGTGGCATTCACTACGGGCTGTTTTGCGCAACGCCCAGCGTTCCCCTGGTGCGCAATGTGCCCGCCAAGCGGGCCATGGAGATGCTGTTGACGGGCGACTTCATCGACGCCCGCACGGCGCAGGCGCAAGGCCTTCTCAACCGTGTGGTGCCTGCTGGCGAGCTGGATGCGGAGGTGGAAAAGCTTCTCTGCTCCATCCTTGAAAAGCCCCGCACGGCCATTGCCATGGGCAAGGCGCTGGTCTACCAGCAACGTGAACTGGGCATCGAAGCGGCCTACCAGTTGGCCGGTCAGACCATGGCGGTGAACATGATGGACCCTGCCGCGCAAGAGGGCGCGCGGGCGTTTGCCGAGAAACGCACACCGGAGTGGAAGCGTTGATGGCTGGCTCTGCAGATGTTTCGATGTTTGAGGACGTGGGGCAATGGTTGCGTGCATTCGCCGCCCCCACCGTCTGGATTGAGCTGGCGGGCCTGCTGACCTGTCTGGGTCTGGCCTGGGCCATTGTGGCCGTGCTGGCGCGTGGGTTGCGGCACGACAGCCACCGTTCCATCCTGTTTGGCGAGAAGGTGGTGGATGGGGCGCTGTTCCCCATGGTGCTGCTGGGGCTGGGGTATGTGGCGCGCACCGTGCTTGTGAACTGGGTGCCTCTGGCCGTCTTTCGGGTGGCGCTGCCGGTGCTGGTGTCATTAGCCGTCATCAGACTCGGAGCCAAAGTGCTGCAGGTGGCGTTTCCGCAGTCCGCCTGGGTCAAGCCGATTGAGCGCACCATCTCGTGGCTGGCTTGGCTTGCCATGGTGCTGTGGGTGACGGGCCTGCTGCCCTTGGTGCTCACGGAGATGGAGCAGATTCACTGGAAGGTGGGCAGCGTCAGCATGAGTTTGCGCACCATGGTGGAGGGCGCGGTGACAGCTTGCGGTGTCCTGCTGGTCACGCTGTGGGTATCTGCCGCAATCGAGACACGTCTGTTGCGCTCGGCTACTGGCGGTGCAGACCTGTCTTTGCGCAAGGCGGTAAGCAATGCGCTGCGTGCGCTGATGATCTTCTTTGGTCTCATCGTGGCCATGTCCGCTGTGGGTATTGATCTCACTGCCCTGTCGGTGCTGGGCGGTGCGGTAGGGGTGGGTATTGGCCTGGGCCTGCAAAAGCTGGCCGCCAACTATGTGAGCGGTTTCGTCATCCTCACCGAGCGCAGCATGCGCATTGGTGACAACGTGCGGGTCGACAACTTTGAGGGGCGCATCACCAACATCAATGCGCGTTACACCGTAGTGCGTTCGGCAGCGGGGCGCGAGTCCATCGTGCCCAACGAAATGCTGATCACCCAGCGGGTGGAAAACCTCTCACTGGCCGATCCCAAAGTGTGGCTCTCCACCGTGGTCAGTGTGGCCTATGACAGTGATGTAGATCTGGTCATACGGCTGCTGACCGAATCTGCCTTGTCCTGCCCCCGCGTATTGCGTGAACCTGCGCCTTCAGCCGCGCTGTCGGCCTTTGGGGCTGATGGGCTGGAATTCACGGTCGGTTTTTGGATCGCAGATCCGGAAAACGGCACGCTGGGATTGCGCTCCGACATCAACCGGGCCATTCTGGCGGCACTGCGTACTCACCGCATCGAGATTCCGTTCCCCCAGCGTGTCATGCATGTGCAGGTGGAGTCGGACGCTTTGCCTTCTGGAGTGCGGGCTGTTCAGGCGGCCTCGCCTGCTTCGGTGGAGGGGAGCGGAGCGCATTGAAGGACCGCGGGGCAGCCATGCTGGCATGCAAGTCCATCAGCACACGCGGGGCTTGCGGCAAAGTGCTTTTGCTGCCCTATAATGCAAGAAAAGCACGGTCGTTCGTTTTTGAATATTTGATGTGTCCATGCGGTTGCCCGCCAGAGGGTGCTGCGGTGCGTCATAGAATCATCTGGTTTACGTAAACGTCAATTCAACCAACTCTAGGAGCCGCAGCAATGAAGGTCTTGGTCCCTGTCAAGCGCGTGGTGGACTACAACGTGAAGGTTCGAGTCAAGTCGGATAACACGGGTGTGGACATCGCCAACGTGAAGATGAGCATGAACCCCTTTGACGAAATCGCCGTTGAAGAGGCAGTGCGCCTGAAAGAAAAAGGCCTGGTGACCGAAGTCATCGCAGTCTCCTGCGGCGTAGCCCAGTGCCAGGAAACCCTGCGCACCGCCATGGCCATTGGCGCTGACCGCGCCATCCTTGTCGAGACCGACGCCGAACTGCAGCCCCTGGCCGTGGCCAAGCTGCTCAAGGCCCTGGTGGACAAAGAACAACCCCAGCTCATCATCCTGGGCAAACAAGCCATCGACGACGACGCCAACCAGACCGGCCAGATGCTGGCTGCTTTGGCCGATCTGCCCCAGGCCACCTTTGCCAGCAAGGTTGAACTCGCAGCAGACAAGGTCAACGTCACCCGCGAAGTGGACGGCGGCCTGGAAACCCTGGCCTTGACACTCCCAGCCGTAATCACCACCGACCTGCGCCTGAACGAACCCCGCTACGTCACCTTGCCCAACATCATGAAGGCCAAGAAAAAGCAGCTGGACACCGTCAAGCCCGAAGACCTGGGAGTGGACGTCACCCCTCGCCTGAAGACCCTGAAGGTGACCGAGCCCGCCAAGCGCGGCGCAGGTGTGAAGGTGGCTGACGTGGCGGCACTGGTCGAAAAACTCAAAAACGAAGCGAAGGTGATCTAAATGTCGGTACTCGTTATTGCTGAACACGACAACGCCTCCATCAAAGGCGCCACCCTCAACACCGTCACCGCAGCCGCAGCTTGCGGAGGCGACGTGCACGTCCTCGTGGCGGGCCACAACGCAGGCGCAGCCGCACAAGCCGCCGCCCAGATCGCCGGTGTGAGCAAGGTGATCCACGCCGACGCCGCAGGCTTGGAGCACGGCCTTGCAGAAAACGTCGCTGCGCAAGTGCTGGCACTTCAGGGAAATGCGGCTAGCAACTACAGCCACATCCTCTTCCCCGCCACCGCCAGCGGCAAGAACATAGCCCCCCGCGTGGCCGCCAAGCTCGACGTCGCCCAGATCAGCGACATCACCAAAGTCGTGTCCGCAGACACCTTCGAGCGCCCCATCTACGCAGGCAACGCCATTGCCACAGTGCAAAGCGCAGACAGCGTCAAAGTCATCACCGTGCGCACCACCGGCTTTGATGCTGCAGCCGCCACCGGTGGCGCAGCCGCTGTTGAAGCCGCCGCCGCCACAGCCGACAACGGCAAAAGCAGCTTTGTGGGCAGCGAAATCGCCAAGAGCGACCGCCCCGAACTCACAGCCGCCAAGATCATCGTCTCCGGTGGCCGTGCGCTGGGCAGTGCCGAGAAATTCACCGAAGTCATCACCCCCCTGGCCGACAAGCTGGGAGCCGCCATTGGAGCCAGCCGCGCAGCGGTGGATGCAGGCTACGCCCCCAACGACCTGCAAGTGGGCCAGACCGGCAAGATCGTGGCGCCGCAGCTGTACATCGCGGCCGGTATCTCGGGTGCGATCCAGCACCTGGCTGGGATGAAGGATTCGAAGGTGATCGTGGCGATCAACAAGGACCCAGAGGCGCCGATCTTCAGCGTGGCGGACTATGGCCTGGAGGCTGATCTGTTCACGGCTGTGCCTGAGCTGGTCAAGGCTCTCTGAGGCAATTGGAAGCCCTGAGGCTTGCACAAAGGCATCGCTTGCGATGCCTTTTTTTTGACGATTTTTTGATTTTCCGGAGACAAAAATGAGCTACACGGCCCCCGTCAAAGACATGTTGTTCGCCATTGAACACTTGGCCAACATTGAGAAGATTGCGCAGATTCCTGGCTTTGAAGATGCAGGCCTGGACACCGCTGCCGCCGTTTTGGAAGAGTGCGCCAAGTTCAACGAGGGCGTGCTGGCTCCGCTCAACTGGGAAGGCGACAAGAACCCGTCGAGCTGGAAAGACGGCGTGGTCACCACCACCCCCGGCTTCAAAGAGGCCTTCCGTCAGTACGCTGAGGGCGGCTGGCAAGGGCTGCAACACCCTGCCGACTTTGGCGGCCAGGGCCTGCCCAAGACGATTGGCGCCGCCTGCATCGAGATGACCAACAGCGCCAACATGAGCTTTGCGCTGTGCCCCTTGCTTACCGATGGCGCGATTGAAGCACTGCTCACCGCAGGCAGCGACGAACTCAAGGCGACGTATCTGGAAAAGCTGGTGACCGGCCAATGGACCGGCACCATGAACCTGACCGAACCCCAGGCGGGCTCGGATCTGGCCCTGGTGCGCACCCGCGCCGAACCCCAGCCCGACGGCACCTACAAGGTCTTCGGCACCAAGATCTTCATCACCTACGGTGAGCACGACATGGCCGAGAACATCGTGCACCTGGTGCTGGCCCGCGTGCAGGGCGCGCCCGAAGGCGTGAAGGGCATCAGCCTGTTTGTGGTGCCGAAGTTTTTGGTGAACAAGGACGGCAGCCTGGGCGCGCGTAACGACGCGCATTGCGTGAGCATCGAGCACAAGCTGGGCATCAAGGCATCGCCCACGGCCGTGCTGCAGTTTGGCGACCATGGTGGCGCTGTGGGCTACCTGGTGGGCGAAGAAAACCGTGGCCTTGAATACATGTTCATCATGATGAACGCCGCCCGCTATGCGGTGGGCATGCAGGGCATTGCGATCTCTGAGCGGGCGTACCAAAAGGCCGTGCAGTACGCCAAAGACCGCGTGCAAAGCCGCCCTGTGGACGGCAGCATTGCCGCCAGCGCACCCATCATTCACCACCCCGATGTGAAACGCATGCTGATGACGATGCGCGCCACCGTGGAAGGCTGCCGTGCCATGGCCACCGTGGCTGCGGCTGCGTTTGACGCCGCGCACCACCACCCGGATGCCGATACGCGCAAGCAGAACCAGGCGTTCTATGAATTCATGGTGCCGCTGGTCAAGGGTTACAGCACCGAGACCAGCCTGGAAGTGACCAGCCTGGGCGTGCAGGTGCATGGCGGCATGGGCTTCATTGAAGAAACCGGCGCAGCACAGTACTACCGCGACGCCAAGATCCTGACCATCTACGAAGGCACCACCGCCATCCAGGCCAACGACCTCGTGGGCCGCAAGACGGCGCGCGATGGCGGCCAGGTGGCCAAGGGCATTGCTGCGCAAATCGAGAAGACCGAGGCCGACCTGCTGGCCAGCGGCACGCCCGCTGCCTTGGCCGTGGCCAAGCGCCTCACAGCCGCACGCAAGGCGCTGCTGGACGTGATTGACTTTGTGGCCGGTGGCACCAAGGCCCAGCCCAACGCTGTGTTTGCGGGCAGCGTGCCTTACCTGATGCTGGCGGGCAATGTGGTGGCGGGCTGGCAGTTGGCGCGCAGCCTGCTGGTGGCGCAAGACCTGTTGCAAAAGGGACAGGACGCAGCCTTCATGCGCGCAAAAATCACCACGGCCCAGTTCTATGCCGACCACATTCTGGTGAAGGCCCCCGGCCTGCGCGACAGCATTGTGGAAGGCGCTGCCAGCGTGACGGAGCTGGCGCTGGAAGCATTCTGAAGTCCAACCCATTCTGAAAGGGCAGAGCCTGCCCTTTGAGGAGTGAAAGAGAGCGAGACAAGAGAGTGAGAAAAGGCCTGTGCAGGGTACAGGCCTTTACTATAAAAATAATAGCTGCTTGCGCTTGATGGATAAGCGCTAGAGGGCTGTTTCAATCAAAACCTGTTCCTGGAAGTTGTTGCCATGTCCAAACTGCCTCCCGTGCTGCAAAACCTGCCGCTGCCTGTCATTGGCTCACCGCTGTTCATCATCAGCAACCCCAAGCTCGTCATCGAGCAGTGCAAGGCCGGGGTGGTGGGCTCCATGCCCGCGCTCAATGCCCGTCCTGCCGAGCTGCTGGACGAGTGGCTGGCCGAGATCACCGAGACGCTGGCTGCCTACAACAAGGCCCACCCCGACAAGCCCGCAGCGCCCTTTGCCATCAACCAGATCGTGCACAAGAGCAACGACCGCCTGGAGCACGACATGCAGGTGTGCGCCAAGTACAAGGTGCCGATCATCATCACATCGCTCGGTGCGCGCGAAGACGTGAACCAGGCCGTGCACGGCTGGGGTGGCGTGGTGCTGCATGACGTCATCAACAACAAGTTTGCGCGCAAGGCGATTGAAAAGGGCGCAGACGGCCTGATCGCCGTGGCGGCGGGGGCGGGCGGCCACGCTGGCACCAAGAGCCCGTTTGCGCTGATCCAGGAAATCCGCCAGTGGTTCGATGGCCCGTTGGCGCTGTCAGGCTCCATTGCATCGGGCGGTGCCATCCTGGCGGCGCAGGCCATGGGGGCAGACTTTGCCTATATCGGCTCGGCCTTCATTGCCACGCATGAAGCCCGTGCAGTAGACGCCTACAAGCAAGCCATTGTGGACAGCAACTCGGACGATATCGTCTACAGCAATCTGTTCACCGGCGTGCATGGCAACTATCTGGCACCGTCGATCCGCGCAGCAGGCCTGGACCCCGACAACCTGCCCGAGTCCGACCCCAGCAAGATGAACTTTGGCGGCGATGCCAAGAAAGCCTGGAAGGACATCTGGGGCTGCGGCCAGGGCATTGGCGCGATCAACGCAGTGACCAGCACGGCCGAGCTGGTTGCCAAGTTCCGCAGCGAATACGAAGCGGCGCGCGCGCGACTGAAGCTGTAAACACCGCTGACCTCTTGCGTCAGCACAACGAAAGCGAAAAAAGCGGGCCTCAGGGCCCGCTTTTGCTATGGATTGCGTAGCTGCCTGCGCTTGTGTAGAAAGCGCCATGGCCACTTTTGATCAAAGCCCATACGTCAATTCCCGCGCCTTGCCCCAGAACACCCGGTACATGAACAAGGTGTAGGCAACGATCATGGGCAGGGTGATGGCCACCCCCACGCCGATCACGATGAGCGAGTTGGTGGCGCTGGCAGCTTCCCACACCGTGAGTCGGTCAATGACGATGTAGGGGTACAGGCTGTAGGCCAGACCGAAAAAGGCCAGCACAAAAATGGTGACTGTGGCCGCGAACACCACCCAGCCATAGCCTGCGGCCACCACACGCGGGGAGCTGAGCACGTGCCGTATGGCAAAGAAGCACGCGACGCACGCCAGCGGGATGGGAAGCAAGGCAAAGAATCCTGGCAGTGCGAACCACTTGTGGAACACGGTCTGGCTGACCACAGGAGTCGCCAGCGAGATGCCCACCAGCGCAAAGCCCATGGGCCACAGCACGCCCTGGCCCCAGCGCAGCGCCTTGCCTTGAAGCGGTCCCTCGGTCTTCATGATGAGCCAGCCTGCGCCCAGCATGGCGTAGGCGGCGGGCAGGGTCAGGGCGATGCCTGCAGCAAACATGCGGCTCCACAGGTCTGCTTGAAAGCCGGTGACGTAAGCCCCCAGCATCCAGCCCTGGGCCAAGGTGGTGACCAGAGAGCCCAGTGCGAAGAGGTGGTTCCAGGTGGCCTTGTGCGCATCGCGTGCCTTGACGCGAAAGTCGAACGCCACGCCGCGCACGATGAGCCCGATCAGCATGATTGCCACCGGCAGGTACAGCGCAGTCAGCACTACACCATGCGCCATGGGAAAGCACACCAGCAGCACGCCCACCCCCAGCACCAGCCAGGTCTCGTTTGCGTCCCAGAAGGGGCCGATGCTGGCCACCATCACGTCTTTTTCTGCAGGGGTGGCCAGGGGCAGCAGCATGCCCACGCCCAGGTCGTAGCCGTCCAGAATCACATAGGCCAGCAGGGCCAGCCCCATGACGGCCATGAAGAGCAGGGGCAGGGCGGTGGCCCAGTTCAGGGTGTCCAGCATGGAGGGCTCCTTGGTGCGGTTACACGGTATGGGCAGTGGGGGGCGCTGCGTCAGGCACCGGCTGCGCAGGGTGCTCGGCCATGTATTTGATGACGCCCACATAGGCCGCCAGCAGCAACACGTACACCGTCAGGTACGCGGCCAGCGTGCCCGCTACCATGCCGCTGCCGTGGGGTGCCACAGCGTCTGCCGTCTTGAGCAGGCCGTAGACCAGGTAGGGCTGGCGGCCAATTTCCGTCACATACCAGCCCGCCAGGGTGGCGACCCAGCCGGAGAAGGTCATGCCCACCAGTGTCCACAACAAGGGGCGGGGGAGCGCAGCCCTTGGCTGAACACGCCTGCGCCACAGCAGCCAGGCTGCAACCCAGGCCACGGCCAGCATCAGCAGGCCCACGCCCACCATGATCCGAAAGCTCCAGAACACGGGTGCAACGGGCGGATGGGCTCCTGCAAACTCGTTCAGCCCTTTCAGCTCTGCATCCATATCGTGCGCAAGAATCAGACTGGCTGCCTTGGGAATTTGCAGTGCGTAGTCGGTGCGGCCTTCTTTTTCGTTGGGGATGCCAAAGAGGGTGAGGGGCGCCCCCTTTTCGGTGTGCCAAATCCCTTCAATGGCTGCAATCTTGGCGGGTTGATGCTCCAGCGTGTTCAGCCCGTGCATGTCCCCCATCAAGATCTGCAGGGGCACGGCCACTGCCACGGTGACGACCGCCGTGCGCAATGCCAGGCGCGTGCCAGCGGTGGCGCTGCCCTTGAGCAGCTGCCAGGCGCTGACCCCCGCGATCAGGAACCCTGCCGTGAGTGTGGAAGCCAGCAACTTGTGCCCCAGGCGATAGGGGAAAGACGGGTTGAAGACGATGGCCAGCCAGTCCACCGCGTGGAACTTGCCGTCGATGATTTCGTAGCCCGCAGGGGTCTGCATCCATGAGTTGAGGCTCAAAATCCAGAAGGCGGACAGCGTGGTGCCAAAAGCGACCAGCAGGGTGGCGGCCATGTGCACACGGTCTGACACCCGACCGCGACCGAACAGCATGATGCCCAGGAACGATGCCTCCAGAAAGAAGGCGGTGAGCACTTCATAGCCCAGCAATGGGCCTGCAATGTTGCCCGCACGCTCCATGAATCCTGGCCAGTTGGTGCCGAACTGGAAACTCATGGTGATGCCCGAGACCACACCCAGCGCGAAGGTCAGTGCAAATACCTTGGTCCAGAAGTAATACGCCTGCTCCCAGCCCGCAGCAGCCGGGGTGCCGCGCGTGGCCGCATGGCGCAGCCGGAAGAACACCAGAAACCAGCACAGGGCGATGGTGATGGTGGGGAACAGGATGTGGAAGCTGATGTTGGCTGCGAACTGGATGCGCGAGAGCATGAAGGTGTCCATGGCTCAGTCCTCCTGGGTTTTGGGGGCGGGTGCCTTGCCGGTCAGTCGGTCTTTGAGTTCAAGCACCCGTGTCACGGCCGCCCCCATGCCCATGAGCTGCAGTGCCGTCTCCGGTGCCAGACGCTGCACATCGTCAAACCATGTCATCAGCCGGTCGATCAGCTCGTGCATTTCGCGCATGCGCTGCTGCGCATAGCGCTCTTCGTCGGACGAGGGTTCCTCCAGCAGCGCCATGCGCAGCATGGATAGCGTGGGTTCTATCTCGCGGCGGCGGCGTTCTTCTGCCAGCACGCGGAAGATCTCCCACACGTCCTTGGGTGCTTCAAAGTATTCGCGGCGGTCACCGGGCAGATGGCTGAGCTTGACCAGTCGCCAGGACTGAAGCTCCTTGAGGCCCATGCTGACGTTGGACCGGGAGAACTCCAGTGCCTCTGCAATTTCGTCGGCATTGATGGGGCGGGGCGAGAGAAAGATCAATGCATAGATCTGGCCCACGGTGCGGTTGATACCCCAGCGGCTACCCATCTCACCAAAGTGGGCGACGAACTGGCGGTTCAGAGGGGGAAGGTTTTTGACATAGGTCATAGGAATCGCATTGTGCGCCTTTTTTCTTGAATTTTCAGAAATTCTTGAAAATTCAGAATGCTTTGCAAATGGACACTACAAAGTCGAGCATTTCCAGCTTGCTTCTGCCCTGCCTCTCGCATGCCTGGCAAGATTTACACAGAAAGAGGACAATAGAAGGCTTTGCTTTTGCGCCTGCGAATTCGCTTCGCCAGAGCGCCCAGGTCAATCCGGTTCTCTGCATGTCTCAAAACACATCCCGGCTGCCGTTGCTGGACACTGTCAAAGGCACGGCTTGCGCGGCCATCGTGGCCCACCATCTGGCCTTCTACGGCCCTATGTCTGATATCGCCCAGCCGCTGGCGCCCCATTTGATGGCCTGGCTGTACGACTACGCGCGCATGGCAGTCCAGATCTTCCTGGTGCTGGGCGGCTACCTTGCTGCAGCCAGCCTGGCTCCTGAAGGCGTTGCCCGCTTTGGGCAAGCGGGCCAGCAGGTGGGCAAGCGCTTTGTGCGGCTGGTGGTCCCTTATGTGGTGGCACTGTTGGTCACCGTGCTGATCAGCGCCTTGGTGCGCCCCTGGATGGAGCATCCTTCGGTGCCCGGAGACCCGAGCCTTGCACAGCTCATCACCCACGCGTTGCTGCTGCACAGTGTGGTGGAGCATGAATCGCTGTCTGCGGGAGTCTGGTACGTGGCCATCGACTTCCAGCTTTTCACCCTCAGTGTTCTCATCTTCGCTGCGGTGCGTGCATTGCCCTCCGCGGCTGCGCAGAAGTGGGCCTCCTGGCTGGGGCGCGCGGTGGTGGTGGCCGGCGTGGCTGCATCGCTCTGGGGTTTCAATCGCGATGCCCACTGGGATGTGTGGGCCGTCTATTTCTTCGGTGCCTACGGTCTGGGCATGATGGCGTTCTGGGCCAGCCGCGCGCCTCGCGCCTCGGGTTGGGTGGTGTGCATGGCCCTGCTGGGCTTGGTGGGCCTGTGGCTGGAATACCGCGCCCGTATCGCGCTGGCGCTGGTGACGGCGCTGCTGCTGGTGTGGGCCATGCGTACGCCAGCGGTCCGCCAGTGGCGTGGAGTGGGTCCTCTGGTGCGGCTTGGGCAAATGTCGTATTCCGTGTTTCTCATCCACTTCGCGGTGTGCCTGCTGGTCAATGCGGTGGTGAGTGGCCTGTGGCCAGACTCTCCATGGCTCAACGCCGGTGGCATGCTGCTGGCGTTTTCTCTGGCCATGGTCGCGGGCCAGTGGCTCTATCGCACGGTAGAACTGCGCACCCCTTCCTTGCCCACCTTGCTGCGCTGGCAGGCGAGCCTGGTGGCGGCTGGCGTGCTGGTGCAGCTCGGCAGCAATTGGGGCTAGGAGCCGCCCCAAAACCAACGCAATGCCTCACGCATCGGATGAGGCACTTTGAGGGGCATTGGATGCCTACCAAGTCAGCGGTGCAGTTCGCCCGCGCTTTCGGGTTGATAGACGATCTCCTTGACTTGCACCGTCATCGCCTTACCGCCGGGGCCTGGCCAGGCTAGCTCGTCACCCACAGACAACCCCAGTAGCGCACTGCCCACTGGTGCGAGGATGGACAGCTTGTCTGCGCTGCCGTCGATATCGCGTGGGTAGACCAGCGTCAGGCAGAACTCTTTTCCGCTTTCCTGGATTCGGAACTTCACGGTGGAGTTCATGGTGACCACGTGGGGTGGGATCTCCTCGGGCGGCACCACGTCCGCCCGATCGAGCTCTGCCTGCAGATCCGCCTTTCCAGGAAACACACTGGAAGGCATGGCTGCCAGCAGGGCTTCAATACGGTCGAGATCCAGGGAAGACAGAACGATCTGGGGCTTGCGCGCCATTGTGATACCTCATGAGAGTGGTTGAAAGGCCGGGACTCTAGGCGATTGCGAATCTCGCACTGCCGCGCGCGGTCATTGCCTGGCCCTTCTGGCCGATGAGCGTGCCCGCCATTGCAGACCTTTTCATGTGAATGATTTGCCAAGCTCATTTTTGAATGCTGTATATTTATACAGTTATGAAAACTCCTGCGAACCCCACGGTGGTATACGGCGCTGAGGCCGAATGGGTGCCTATTCCTGTCCAGGCCATACGTGGCCGGGGCGCTGCCACCGCGGTGCCGCACAGGTTTGAGCGCGACGTGCGAGAGGCGGCTGACGACGGGTGGAATTCGCAAGCTCGTCTTCATCCAGAGAAGGCTGGAGATAGACAAGAGGATGGGTGCGACCCTGGCGATGATGAAGACTTGTGGGCTTCTCCCTTGTCACCCCAGGCACCCGCCACCCGCGTGCACCTGGAGACGGCGCGCAGCGCGCTCAGTGCAAATGACTCCCCCGACATCTTTTTTGAACTCTCGGTCAACCCCTATCGGGGGTGTGAGCATGGTTGTACCTACTGCTACGCGCGCCCCACCCACAGCTACCTGAACTTTTCCCCTGGCCTGGACTTTGAAACCCAGATCGTGGCCAAGCACAACATTGCCGAAGTGCTCAGGCACGAGCTTGCGCAACCGCGTTATGTGCCCCGGTTGCTCAACATCGGTTCCGCCACCGATTGCTACCAACCCGTAGAGCGTGAGCTGCGCCTCACCCGCAGTGTGATCGAGGTCTTGCGCGATGCGCGACATCCGTTCTCCCTGATCACCAAGTCCAGCGGGGTGGAGCGGGATATGGACTTGCTGGTCCCCTTGGCCGCGCAACGCCTTGCGGCTGTGTACGTCACTGTGACTACGCTCGATGCGGATCTGGCTCGCCGCATGGAGCCCAGAGCCGCCGCACCCCACCGGCGTCTGCGCACCATCCGCACCTTGGCCGAGGCGGGCGTGCCTGTGGGGGTGAGCGTGGCTCCGCAGATCCCATTCATCACGGAAGACATGGAACAGGTGCTGGAAGCCGCGCGAGATGCTGGAGCAACCAGTGCGTTCTATACCGTGCTGCGCCTGCCGTGGGAGCTGGACGCGCTGTTTCGCGAATGGCTGCAACTGCATTACCCACAACGAGCCGCCCGCGTGATGGCGCGTGTGCAGGACCTTCATAACCTGAGCGATGTCCAGCGCGCCGCCGGCAAGACCTACGAGAGCGACTTTGCCACCCGCATGAAAGGCAGCGGGTTGTGGGCAGACCTGCTGCGCCAGCGTTTCGCTGCCACGTGCCGAAAACTGGGGCTCAACCGTGAGCGCGAGGGGCTTGACATGACCCAGTTCAGGCCAGGGCTGGCGCGGGGGCAGGGCAGTCTTTTTTAGGCGTGGTTAGCATCATTTGGCGTTGTTGCACCGTCTTGTCGTACTGTTTGTATTGCCTGCCATGGAATGACGCAGTTTTCGGTAGCCAGAGCCTCTCAGCGGCAACCGGTCATGCCTGCACCAGCTGTTGATCCAGCACGCCAAAGGGGGCGGTCAACCCTTCGTCGTTCAAAGCTTCCATTCGAATGCGTTCACCAAAGCGCAGGAATGAAGTGCGTGGCGCACCATCGGTCAGCATCTCGCGCATGCGCACCTCGGTCAGGCAGGTGGAGCCTGCAGCCGGGTCTGCGTTGGATACCGTGCCCGATCCAATGATGGTTCCAGCGGACAGTTTGCGCGTGCGTGCAGCATGCGCGATCAGTTCACCAAAGTGGAAATGCATCTCTCCTGCGTGGGGATGACCTATCCATTGACCATCTCGTTGCACGCGCAATTGCAAATGCACCCGGCCATCACGCCAATGGGTTCCCAGCTCGTCAGGGGTGACCGCAACAGGGGCAAAGGCTGTGGATGGCTTGGCCTGGATGAAGCCGAATCCGCTTTTCACTTCACGCGGGCCAAAGGCGCGCAGGCTCCAGTCGTTCAGCAGCACCACCAGCTTCACGTATTGCAGTGCTTGCAGGGCAGACACACCCATGGGTGTTTCTGAAAGCACCACACCAAACTCGCCCTCGCAGTCAATCTGGTCTGCTTCGGCAGGCAAGGGCACGTCATTGTGTGGGCCCAGAAAGTCATCGGCAGCGCCCTGGTACATCAGGGGCACGGTTTCAAAATCCGGCACCGCAGGGACTTTGAATGCCCGTTCCATCAACCTGCCGTGGTTGAGAAAGGCCGAGCCATCCAGCCACTGGAAGGTGCGGGGCAGCGGTGCCCCGCAGTCCCCGGGGTTGAACGGTGCGGTGTTGCAAGCGGTGCTTCCGGGCTCGGCATCCAGCTGCGCTTGCAGCGCGCGCAACTGGGGCTCCACCTCCGTCCAGCGCTCCAGAGCGTCCCGCAAATGGGGGCTGATGTTTGCTGCGCTGGCAAAGCGAAGGTTGTCGGAGGAAACGACGACCAGATGGCCATCCGGCTGGCCGTTGTGCAGGCTTGCGAGTCTCATGGTGCTGTGTGTGGGCTGCGTGGGGGCGATGGAGTGAGCGTCGCTTTAGGTCATGTCATGCAGTGGGGAGTAGTGGGTCAAAAATGGCGACCGCTCTTGTCCACCCCGCGGAGGCACCTTTTACCTTCACCGGAAAGCAGGACACATAAAAGCCCTTGCTGGGCAGGGATTGCAGGTTGTGCAATTTCTCCAGGTGGCAGTAACCGATGTCCCGGCCTGCCTTGTGGCCCTCCCAGATCAAAGATGCATCACCGGTCTGCGCGTAGCGCTGCGCGGTATAGGCAAAGGGGGCGTCCCAGCTCCAGGCATCCGTGCCGGTAAGGCGCACTCCGCGCTCCAGCAGGTACATGGTGGCTTCATACCCCATGCCGCAGCCCGCCCGCAGGTACTCTGGCGTGCCATAGGCATCCCCTGCGCGGGTGTTGACGAGAACGATCTGCAGCGGGCTGAGCTGGTGATCGATGCGGCGCAACTCTGCTTCCACATCAGCAGGCTGCACGATGTAGCCATCGGGCAGGTGGCGGAAGTCCAGCTTCACTGCAGGTTGAAAGCACCAGTTCAGGTCCACTTCGTCGATGGAAAGGGCACGCTGTCCTTTGTCCATGGTGGAGGCAAAGTGGTAGGGCGCATCCAGATGGGTGCCGTTATGGGTGTTAAGCTGCACCTCCTCCACCGCCCAGGATTCACCGTCGGGCAGGTGTTCGCGCTGCAGGCCCGGAAAGAACTGGGCTAGGTCGTCGAAGCTCATCTGGTGATCGATGTAGCGGATATGTGGGCGCAGCCCCGGGGGGTCCGATGCCACATCGTTTTCCAGCGGCATGGAGATGTCTACGAGACGGCGATGGGCTTCGGCGGGTGTGACAGGATGGGTCATGAAAATGCTCTTCGATGCTGGCTCAGGATTCAGCGGTAAAACCCGTCTGCTTGATGAGACCGCGCCATTGCTGTGCGTCTGCCTTGAGCAAATCGCCTAGTTCGGCTGGCGTGGAGGACTTCACTTCCAGCCCATATTGCTTGCCAACGTCAATGACGTCTGCCTGTGCCAGCGCCCAGCGCAGTGCCTCATTGGCTTGCTGCACCGTCGCGCCTGCGGTCTTGCCGGGCATGAAGAACCCATACCACTCGCTGACTTTGAGGGGGTAGCCGAGTTCTTGCAGTGTGGGCACCTGGGGCAGAAAGGGGGAGCGCTTGGCACCAGCGATGGCCAGCACGCGCAGCTTGCCCGTTTTGGTGTATTGAAGATAGTCACCAATCGGACCCCAGAAGGCGGGAATCTGCCCGCCCAGCAAGTCCTGCATTCCGGGCACGGTTCCCCGGTAGGCAATATGCCGTTGCTCCTGCTTGGAGAACTGCGACATAAGAACGCCCACCAGATGAGGCATGGAGCCTGCACCGGGGCTGCCGTAATTTGCGCTGTTGGGGTTGTTGCGCCACCACTGCAGCAGGTCTGCCAGGGTCTGCACGCTGTCGGGGGTGCCGGGGCCTACGGCCAGGCCGTGGTCCATCAGTGCGCCCAGGGATACTGGGGCCACGTCGTCAACCTGGTACTGGAGCTTGGGGTAGGTGTACGGATAGATCGACAGCATGGACGAGGGCGTGATGAGCAGGCTGGTGCCATCGGCGGGGCTGTTCTTGAGCGTCAGCACGCCAATCTGGCCTCCCGCGCCCGGCTTGTTCTCTACCAGTACGGAGCCCGCGTATCGACCCCGCAGGCGATCCGAAACCCGTCTTGCCAGCACGTCCAGTGTTCCTCCGGGGGGAAAGCCCGTGATGATCTTTGCAACATCGGGCATGGGTGCTTTTGCGGCTTGTGCCCCACTGGGGCTGAGCCAGGCACAGGCAGATGCGCTGGCGAGTTGCATGAGGTGGCGGCGTTGAATCATGTCTTGTCTCCTGCTTCGATGGCGGCTTGGCTGCGTCGGGCCCTGGGGCACCTCTGTGTGCAGCTTCTCCGCTCACATCCATTTGATTTTGTACGTTCGTACAAGATTGATTTTGCGCTATTTTGTACGATCGTACAAGTACTATGTGCCCTGGATAGAATTCGCCATGGTTTTGAAAAAGCAATCTCCCTCGGCTGTGACCGATGCCACGCGCACCGAGCGCTCTGCGCGGGCCTCCAATGCAGCTCGTGCAAAACGCGCGCACAACGGGCAGCCGGATTCAGCTACGCCATCGTTGGCCGGGGAGATCGTGGACCGCAAGACCACCATCCTTCAGACGGCAGAGCGTCTGTTTGCTGCCAAGGGATATCACGGGGTGTCCATCCGCGACATCGCCGATGCGGCAGGTGTGCCGCTGGCGTTGGTGGGTTACTACTACGGGCCGAAGCTGTCGCTGTACCACGCCATCTTCAAAGCCCATGCGGCGTATATCGATGTGCGCCTTGAGTCCTTGCGGCGGGCGCAAATCGAAGCAGCCCCTGGAGCCCTTCTGACGGATATCGTGCGGGCTTTTGTCCTGCCCGTGCTGGATTTGGCCGCGCAGCCGGGGGGCAGGGATTTTCTTCGTCTGCTTTCCCGAGGCATGAGCGATCAGCTGGCGGAGGATGAGGCCATCATCCGTGAGCTGTTTGACCCTCTAGCCCATGCATTTATCGATGCCATTGCTGCCGCCTTACCGGGTGCCACGCGCAGCCAGGCGGCCTGGTGCTATCAGTTTGCGCTTGGGGCGCTGCTTCACCACGTCAACGACCAGCGCATTGGCCGCCTTTCAATGGGTGAGAACACGCCGGGCGATGCAGCCGTTGCCGGTCCTCTACTCGTCGGCTTTATTGCTGCCGGGATGCAAGCGGCCTGCGCAACGAGCGGGCCCCCAACCGTGTCGCAAAGCCGCAGAACATCTGCCCGAGCCAAGGCGCGTTGAGGTCAAGGTATATGTAAAAAAGGCCGCTGGCGCTTATGAATAAAGCGCAAGCAGCTATTGTTTTTATAGTGTGATGTGGCTTACACAGCCCAGATCCGCTGCACCACCTGGGTGTACACAGGAATGCCCAGGACGATGTTCAGCGGAAATGTCACCCCCAGCGAAAGGCTCACATACAGCGATGGGTCAGCCTCTGGAATGGCGTAACGCACCACGGCAGGCACGGCAATGTACGAGGCGCTGGCCGCCAGCACCATCAGCAGCACGGCATCTCCGGCGGGCACTTGCAGCATCCAGGTCAAAGCCAGCGCCAGTGTGGCGTGGGTGATGGGGCCCAGCACGGCATACGCCAGTAGCCAAGGGGACTGTTGGCGCACTGCAGGTAGATTGCGGGCGGTGGACAGGCCCATGTCCAGCAGGAACAGGCACAGCATTCCCTTGAACAGATCACCCGAGAACGGTTGCATGGCGGCCTTGCCTGCGTCGCCAGTGATCAGCCCGATCACCATGGCCCCAAGCAGCAGCAGCTGGGTTCCATCGGTGAAGGATTCGTGCAGGATTTTGCCGATGGAAAGATGCTGGCCCCCTTTGCCCGACCCAGTGCTCACAGCCCCCATGCCAGGGCCTGCCAGAGTTGCGGCGCCCCCACTAGTCATGCCCACCACCTGATGGGTCTGCACAGCAGCTGCCTGCTTTTGGCGCATGGCATTGGCCAGCAGCACCGCGAGGATGATGGCAGGTGACTCCATCAGCGCCATGGCCGCGGCCATGTAGCCGCCGTAGGCAATGTGCTGCGATTCCAGGTACTGGGTTGCGGTCACGAAGGTCACCGCACTGACCGAACCGTAGGTGGCGGCCACAGCCGCAGCGTTGAAGCCCGACAGCATGCGCCGCAGCAGGGCATAACCCACCAGCGGCACCACTACGGCGAGCAGCACCGCCAGGCCCAGGCTGCTGGCCACGCTGGGCGTGAAGCCCGACGCTGCCAGCGCGAAGCCTCCCTTCAGCCCCAGGGCCATCAGCAGATAGATGGAAAGAAATTTGGAAATGGCCGCAGGCATCTCCAGGTTGGAACGTACGAGCCCGGCAAAAACGCCCAAGGCAAAAAACAGGATGGCTGGGTCCAGCAAACTTTGCATTCTTATTCTCCAGAAACAGTGCTTGCATGCACGGTGCTTACAAACAATGGAGCGAATGCTAGGTGCCTTGTGCACACAAGTAAAATCGATTCGAAAAGGCTTATGTATAGATAAAAATCTATGAACATCACTTTCCGTCAGCTACGGCTATTTCTGGCCCTGGCCGAAACTGGCAGTGTGAGTGCGGCAGCCAAGGTCATGCATGTCACGCAGCCCACGGCCTCCATGCAGCTGCGTGAAATCACCCAGGCCGTAGGCCTGCCGTTGTACGAAGTGGTCTCGCGCCGCGTGTACCTGACCGAGGCCGGGCAGGCGCTGGCGCGCACGGCTCGCTCCATTGCTGCGGAGTGGGATGCCTTTGAGCAGCGGGTTTCAGGCGCCAAGGGCCTGACCCGCGGCCGCCTCAAGGTGGCGGTGGTCAGCACCGCCAAGTACTTTGTTCCGCGGCTGCTGGGCAGTTTCTGCAAGCTGCATCCGCACATCGACATATCGCTGGAAGTGCTGAACCGTGACCATGTCATCACCCGGCTGCGAGCCAATCAAGATGACCTGTATGTGATGTCCATGCCCCCTGGGGATTTGCCGCTGGAAGACCAGATATTGATGCCCAACCCCCTGGTGGTGATTGCGCCTGCAGGCCACAGGCTGGCCGGTAAAAAGCGTGTGACTTTGGCGCAGCTACAGGGCGAGCGCTTCATATTGCGCGAGAAAGGATCTGGCACGCGCATGGCAACCGATGCCCATTTGCGCAAGCTGGGGTTTGTGCCTCAAAACGTGCTGGAGTTGGGCAGCAACGAGGCGATCAAGGAGTCCGTAGAAGGGCAGCTGGGTATCTCGGTTCTCTCGCGGCATGCGCTGGGGCCGCATCAGGAGGGACTTGCGATTTTGAACGTGCCGGATTTTCCCATTCACTCTCAATGGCACCTGGTGTGGCCCAAGGGCAAGCAGCTATCGCCGATTGCGGAGGTGTTCAGAGCGCACCTGGTGGCTGAGGTGAAAGGATGGATGGAATTGGTTTGATTTTCAGAGATAAATATCCTCATATAGCTTTTACAACGGCTAATCGAAATTCTGAAAAATGACCAGCGCTCGATTGGCTGTGTCATGTTCATGTCGCCTTAAAGTCACGTTGCATGTAACGGAGTGAAATGAATAAATCAGCGGAGTTGGGTTCACATAGGCTCGGTCTCCTTTTGATTTTTTTGTCCATCATGAATACTCCAAAGAGCAGAAAATTTTTGAACACAGTCGCTCAGCCTGTGATTTTCAAATCGTCGGTTTTCGCCATCAGTGTTTTGGCTTTGTCTGTGTTGGCAGCGTGCGGAGGGGGAGGCTCTGGCACCGACTCCACAGGCGGAACGGGGCCCTCCACGCCCACACCAGAGGCACCGTCTCCCACCAACCCGACGGCCCCCACTGTGCCTCCTGTATCAAACGATGCAAGCTGTGCCGAGGCGGGTAGTGTGCTGACTGTTGCAGGTAATACCGCCCAAGTGGATGGCAATGTGTATTACACAGATGGGAGCACCATTATTTCGACCCAGCAACTTCGTTATGCGACTTCGAACACGGGGAGTTTCCGCGGGCGGACCAACCTTTTTCAACTGAATCAGGTCAACACAACCACCTACACCAATGCAGCCGTCAATGGGACATTTGGGGGTAGCGTCATTACCGCTACTGAAAATAGTTATTCCAGCGTTGTTGGAGATGTGCGGCAGACCTACGGCCTTACGGTGTCCACGCTTTTCCAAGGAAAGACGAACAACGTCAGCAGTTACTTCACCCCGTATGCGTACACGGGCGCAACTGTGAATCCTGCCTTGGCGACGCCTTATGTGGCGAGCTATTCCACGACCACGGAGGTGGACGGCGTGGCCCAACCTGCATTGGCTCAGACAAGCACGACCACTTACACGCTGGAGACAGTCAACGTTCTGGCGGGTACCTTCCCGGCGTGCAAGCTGAAGGTGGAGGTCTCCGCCGCATCCACACCCACAACAGTCAGTTATGGATGGCAAGTTGCGTCAGGCCGCTACAAAGGCCTGATCGTGCGCACCGCCAACGGTGACGGCGTCAAGACTTGGGAAGCGACCCGGTTGCTGGTGAACGGGCAATAAGCTCACGCTTCTCAGGTTTTTCAGGCCTCTCCCGGACAGGGCAATCTTCTGCGGGGGAGGCTTCCCAACAGGGATATGCCTGTAGCAGTTTTGCGTGTGGGACGTTTGCTCAGCCCTGTTTGGCAGGCGTTCCCGCACTGGCTTGGCTTTTGCAACTGGCAAACATGTCCCACTCCGGCCTGTAGGCGCTGGTCTGCACATCCATCAAGCCGAGTACCGAATGAAAGTACTGGTCATGCGTGATGCGTTGATCGGTCAGCTTCTGCTGCAGGCATGAGGTGGTCATGCCCATGCGTGTTTGCAGGGAGGGCGAAAGCCAGTTGATCCATGGGACATGCTTTTGCACATCCGGCGCAATCGAATACGGCAAGCCATGCAGGTAGATGTTGTTCTCCCCGAGCGATTCCCCATGGTCTGCTACGTAAATCATAGCTGGCTGCGCTTGTTTTTCCTTGGCTTCCAGCCATTTCAATACAGACCCCAGGAAGTGGTCGGTCTCCACGATGCTGTTGTCGTAGGCGTTCACCACGGTGTCACGCGCGCACTCTTGCAGGGCTGTGGATGTGCATTCGGGCTGGAAGGGTTTGCGCGCGGCGGCCGAGCGTTTGAAGTAAGCCGGGCCGTGGCTGCCCATCTGGTGCATCACGATCACCGTGCCGCGCTGGCGCTGCTCTGCAGGTAGTTGGGCCAGACGCTGGTCCAGGTCCTTGAGCATGATGGCATCCAGGCATTCGCCTTTGGACGGGCACAGCTCAGGGTCATCCAGCCCTGAGGTGTTGGTGTTGGTCACCCGATCACATACGCCCTTGCAGCCCGACTGGTTGTCAAGCCACAGCACGGCCAAGCCCGCATGCTGGAGCACGTCCATGAGACTTTCATAGTTGGCCTTGCGCGATTCGTAATCACTGCGGCCCAGGTGCGAGAACATGCAGGGCACGGAAGCTGCCGTACTCGTTCCGCAAGACCAGGCGTTTTGCAGGTTGATCAGATCCTTGCGAGCAGAGAGTTCAGGCGTTGTGGGGCGGCCATAGCCATTGATGGCAAAGTTGCCTGCGCGCCCCGTCTCGCCCAGTACCAGCACCAGCAGCGGTGGCTGGCTTTGGCCTGCATAGCTGGCACCCAGTTGCGCATCACGCCCCAGCGGGAGGATCTTGCTCGTGTCCATGCGCAGGGGCTTGGTGGCCAGATTGCCCAGTGCATACACGCTGTTGAGCGGGTTGATGAGGTAGCGCAGCTGGGTGTGGTTGCGCATGGTGGACGCAAATGTCTGAAACACCAGCAATATGCTGCAGACCGCCAGCGCGAGCGCACCCAGAACCATGCCTCCGTTGTGCATGCCCTGCTTCAGGGCGGGCAGGGGGCGCACCTTTTGCCGAGCCAGCCACACCAGCGGTGGAACGGCCAGCGCTCCCACCGTCACTGGCAGCCGCCAGTTGAGCAGGTCGCCCGCTTCCTTCACATCGGTTTGCAGCACGTTGGTGAGCATGCTGGCATCAATGGCAATACCGTACGCAAGCATGAAGTAGGCGCCAAATGCAGCCATCAGCACCAGCAGCGTTGCAGCGGGTTTGAGAGTCCAGCGCCATGCCAGCAAGGCCAGCAAGGCAGCGTTGCCCGCAATGATGACAACCAGGAAGGCCGCCATGAAGGCCCAAGCCTTTGCACCGCCGTCAGCGTTCAGATTCATCAACTCGCGCCACAGGGGCACGTTGCAGACAACGCCCATCCAGGTGCTGATCCACAGCACCACCCAGCCTGGGTGTCTTAGGCCAGGCTCAGCAGCGTGAGGGGAGGGGGAAAGGGGGCTGGAGCGAAAAGGAAGCGAGTGCAGCAAACGTTGCGTGAGAGAGGGCATGCTGCGCATTGTTGAAACTGTGACTTAAAGCAACATTAAGGAAGCAGAGCTTCCGATATGGCCCCGGCGCTGCGGCAATACGGGCCCCATGTTCTTGCTTTGTATCCAGTTGTCATATTTTTGTAAAGATTTGCTGCTGCGTCGAAGGGCTTTGAATACGCCCCTGTTGGCATACGCCGGGCCTATCCTTCGGGGGGCATGCGGATATCCAGTGCCAGGTTGAGTGCCTCTGTCTTTTCGTACTTGCGGATGCGACTGATCATGTCGGCAGACAGCACATGACCCGCCGACAAAAGCAGCACGCCTTCTTTTGACAGCAGGTCTTTGCCCAGCGTCATGCCGGGCTTCAGGTTTTCAGGCGTGATGGCTTCCAGGCGAACAGGCTTGGGCTTTTCTTCCAGCGTGATGTGCAGGAACACGTCCACCACCTCAGGGTCAAACTGGGTGCCGCGCCCGCGCTGCAACAGGGTGCGGGCCTCGGCTTCGTTCAGGGCCGCGCCTGTGAGGTGACCATGGGTGAGATCGTCATAGGTGTCCACCACCGCCAGAATGCGGGCTCCCAGGGGGATATCGGTGCCCTGCAGTTGTTCGGGAAAGCCGGACCCATCAAAGCGCTCGTGGTGCGACCGTATCAGAACGGCCACGGCTTGGTGATCATCCAGCGCCATGAAGGACTGGGCTCCTAGCACGGGATGGCGCTGGTACACCGCCATTTCTTGCGCAGACAGTTTGCCCACCGGTTTGCTCAGAATGGCATCGGGCAGAGCCATGAAGCCCACGTCATGCAGCAGGCCCGCCACAAACACGTCTTGCACTGCGTCCTCTTGCATGCCCATGGCGGTGGCGACCTTGCGGGCCAGATGTGCGCAGCGCTTGCCGTGCCCCGCCAGCACGCCGCTGCGCAGCTCCATCAGGTTGGAGAAGATCTTGATGCTGGTGAGGTAGTTGCGTCTGAGTTGGTCATTGGCCTGGCGCAGCTCGGCGGTGCGTTCCTGCACGCGCAACTCCAGCCCGGTGTTGAGGCCGCGCAGCTCTTCGTTTTGCACCTGCGTCAGGGCCTGCAGTGCATTGCGTTCGCGCTCCAGCATCTGGCGCTCGGCGGCCTGTCGCACGGTCAGTCGCAGCTCGGTCTCGTCCCAGGGCTTGTGGATGTAGCGGTAAATCTGCCCTTCGTTGATGGCTGCAATGGTGGCCTTCATGTCGGCATAGCCGGTCAGCAGAATGCGCGATGTGCCGGGCCAGCGTGCGCGCACCTGGGCCAGCAGCTCGGCGCCATCCATACCGGGCATGCGCATGTCGCTCACCACCACATCGACCGGGTTCTGTTCCAGCAGGGTCAGCGCTTCTGCTCCGCTGCCTGCCTGCAGCACCTTGCAGTCTTCAGAGCGCAGCACGCGCTTGAGGGCCGAGAGGATGCTGGGCTCATCGTCTACGCACAGCACCGTCCAGCCCGCGGATGCAGGGGCTGCTGCCTGGGGCGCAGGCGTGCCGGGTGCAACGTTGCTCACGGAATCTGTCGTATCTGTCCCGGCGAGTGGCAGGGTTGTCGTATCCATGGCGTCTTCTCGTTCTGTAATGTCCTGAAGTCACTCGGGGCCCTTGTGTGCGGTGCCCGGTGATGCTGTTACCTGTTGTTCAGCAGTTGCCGGAGGCCTAAGCCGCAGCCTGCGGCGCAGGTTCATGCTCGATCGGAATGGTGACCCGAAAGCGCGTGCCCACGCCTATCTCGCTGCTCACCTCCATGCGCCCACCGTGCTTTTGCACGATGCCGTAGGACAGCGACAGCCCCAGCCCGGTGCCTTTGCCCACCGGCTTGGTGGTGAAGAAGGGGTCAAAGATGCGCTGCATGTTCTCTGGGGAAATGCCGCTGCCGGTATCGGCAATTTCTACCCACACCTGAGGCCCTTCCACTCCTGTGGTGATGGTGATGGTGCCGCGCTCTGAGGTGATAGCGTGGGCCGCATTGACCAGCAGGTTCATGAAGACCTGGTTCATTTCCGAGGGCAGGCACTGCACTTCCGGCAATGGCCCGTAGTTTTTGACGACTTCGGCCTTGTATTTGATCTCGTTGTTGACGATGTTGAGTGTGGAGTCGATCCCCGCGTGCAGGTCCACGCTCTCCCATTCCTGGCGTGCATCCACCCGGGAAAAATCCTTGAGGTCCTGCACGATTTTGCGAACACGCTGGATACCGTCACGCGACTCGCGCATCAGGTTTGGAATGTCGTCCTTGAGGTACTCGATATCCAGCTCGGCCTTGAGGGTGCGGATGCGTGCCAGTGCGTCGCCATTGCCAATGTGCGCCTCGGCTTCTTCGTAGGCGTCCAGCATCTGGAACAGGTCGTCCAGGTACTGCTCCAGGGTGCCGAAGTTGGAGAAGATGAAGCCAATGGGGTTGTTGATTTCATGGGCCACCCCGGCAGCCAGTTGTCCGATGGAGGCGAGCTTTTCGGACTGGATGAGTTTGTTTTGCGCATCCGACAGCCTGGTGTTGAGCTCTTTGAGATCACTGTTGGCCTTGATCAGCTCACCCACGATGGAGCGGATTTGCTGGTCTGACATCTCGGACAGCGTCATCTCGTGGACCGGTGTGGAAAGGGCGGTGGATGTCATGTTGTCTCCTTCGCGGGGCGCAGCACGGCTTGCAGGTCGTTGAATTCACTCTCGATGCAGGCGAACAGCGCTGGCAGGTCTTCGTCTGCCAGGTTCAGCCGTGCCCAGGCCATGGGGTTCACGCCGGGTACAGCTTCGTTCTGGGCCCCTGCAATGTCCAGCGCGTGGGTGATGGCGTCAGCGGCATGCACCACATCAATAAGGGATACGGCCCCTGCGGGCGGCGGCTTGTGGTGCCCTGCAATGGCTTCCACCACATCGCTGCTGAAGCGCCAATGTCGGCACACCCATTCGCCCAGTTCGGTATGGTCTATGCCCAGCAGGCTGTGTTCTGCCTCGCAGTGCGGCATGTCGTTCTGCTCGGCCCAGGCAATGGCCTGCGCGGCCTCCAGGGGGTAATGGCTGTCTACCACCAGCCTGCCCACATCGTGCAGCAGGCCTGCGGTAAAGGCTGCGGCACTGTCCAGCCCCACATGCAACGCCAGCTGGCGGGCCGCGGCTGCACAGCAGATGGAGTGGCGCCAGAAAGAATCCATGTGCAGCGACTTGCCGTGCAGCTTTTCAAACTGCACCGTCAATGCCGCTGCAATTACCAGGCTGCCCAGTTGCCGCATGCCCAGGATGTTGATGGCATCGCGCACCGAACCGATGCGGCCTGACAAACCATAAAACGGCGAGTTCGCCAGCTGCAGTACCTTGATGGACAGGGCCTGGTCCAGCCGCAAGGTGTTGGAGACAGCTTCCAGCTGGACTTCTTTTTGTCGCACCAGCAGCATCAGCTCCTGCACAACGGTGGGCAGAGAAGGCAGAGACCGGATATCACGCGCCAGCGACTCGCGGTCCAGCGTGATCGGGGCAGGGATGGTGCTCATGGCAGGGGAACTCCCCGGTAGGTGAAGAGCGCCTTGTGCAACACATGGGGGTGTTGCGATGTGCGCCGGAACAGATACTGCAGGCGCTGCGCCTTGGCTTGCTCATCGGGGCGTGGTGGGGCATCAGGTGGGGAAACCGGTGCAGGGTGCATGTCGGGACCTGTGCCTGGGTGCGAAGGAGGGAGGGGCAGTGAGGTTTCCATGGGCTGAGTCCTGTGTATGACCGCTTATTTCATGCTGTGTGGCTGGCTGGCCTGTAGGGCAGCAGGCTCCGTTGCGAGGTCTGAGCCTTCGCCACGAGGCATCTGCCGGTGGCGCTGGGTCAGCACTACCAGCAAGCCCCGGGGGGGCGTCTCGCCCAGTGCGCGCACCTTCATGTTCCAGTGCGGCCCTTGCACATGCATGGGCGGTGTCTGTGTGTCCGCTTCTTTCGATAGCTGCTCGCTGTCTGCCCTGGGCAGGTCTTGCTGCAGCACGGCTGCTGCCGCTTCACCCAGCAGCGGTGTGGCCACGCCCAGGGTGCGCTGGGCTTCCTGGTTGGCCAGCACGATGGTGCCGTCGGGGTCAATGCCCAGCAGGGGCACGGGCAGCAGCTCCACCATGTCGCGCACCGCGTTGGCGCGGGCACTTTCCTGGTCGATTTGCTGTTGCTGCGTACTCAGCACCAGCTCCAGTCGCTCATTGGCGGCAGCCAGAGCTTCGCTGGCGGTGATCACCTCAGAGGCCAGGCGCTTGTTTTCGTCGCCCATCTCCTTGTGGGCAAAGGCTTCCTGCACATGCACCAGCAGGCGCTCATCGTCCCAGGGTTTGGTCAGAAAGCGGTAGATGGCCCCTTCGTTCACAGCATCGGTGATGGACTGCAGCTCGGTATAGCCCGACAGCACCATGCGCACGGTGTCGGGGTACAGCTCCTTGGCGCGGCGTAAAAATTCCACCCCGGTCATGCCGGGCATGCGCTGGTCAGACAGCACCACGTCCACCTCGTATTCCGCCATGCGTTGCAAGCCCTCCGCGCCGCTGCTGGCAGTCACGATGCGATAGCCCTCGCGGCGGAAAAGGCGGCGCAATGCGGAAACGATGTTGGGCTCGTCATCCACCAGCAGCAGCGTGCGCTCGCGCCTGCGGGTGAGCAGGTGGGCGGGCAGGCGCACCTTGTCTGCCAGCATCTTGGCCAGTCCGTCAGCGTCCACGGGCTCGGCAAGCACGGGGCCTTGCATGCGGTCGCATCCATTGGCAATCAGCAAGGTCAGCTGTCCGGTGGTCTCCACCCCGTCGGCCAGCACCTTCATCTGCAGGCTGTGCGCCATGTTGATGATGGCTCGGGTGAGCGAGACGTCGCCTGTGGCGGCGGTGACATCGGGCACGCACGAGCGGTGAACCTTGATCACATCCACCGGCAGGGTGCGCAGCAGGCCCAGGTTGGTGAACCCCGCGCCAAAGTCGCCCAGCGAAATCTCCAGCCCCATGCTGCGCAACTGCGACAGGGTGCGCACCAGCGCGGGCGATGCATTGAACAGCGCGTGTTCACTGATCTCGATGCCCAGGGCCTGGGGCGTGAGGCCGTTGCTAGACAATGACCTGCGAAGCTTGTCCACGACATCGGGCTGTTGCAGCTCCAGCAGCGAAATGCGCAGCGCCAGGCGCGGCACGCGCACGCCTGCCTGGTCCCACGCTCTGAGCTGGCGGCAGGCGGTGTCGCGCTTCCAGTCGCCCAGCATCACGATCAGGCCCGTCTGCATCGCAATGGGTACAAACTCTGCGCCCGGCACTTCACCCAACTCTTGGCTGTGCCAGCGCAGGCTCAGCTGCATGCCAGCGAGGTCACCGCTGGTCAGGTCTGCCTGCAGTTGGTACGTCAGAGTCAGCTCATTGCGCTCTACAGCATGGCGCAGGCCCGACTCTATGGCCAGCTTGCGCAGCGCCTGGGTACGGGTTTCAGGGGTGTACACCGCCACCTGTTCACCGTTGGCGTCGATGCCCATGCGTGCGGTCTGCGCTGCTTCCAGCAATCCGCCTGCGTTGTCAGAGTCTTCCGGAAAGCGGGCAACCCCCACGCGTGCGCCGGGCACGATTTCTGCCGCGCCCAGGCGCTCAGACTTCGACATGGCTTGCACCACAGATCGGGCATGCCGGAAGCCTTGTGGATCGAGTGCGCTGCTTTCCGTACTGAGCAGAATAGCGAATTCACCTCCGTCCAGCCGTGCCACGATATCTCCAGGCTCGGCCAAGGCGCACAGGCGGGCAGCGACCGCCATGGCCATGGCATCGCCTGCGCCATAGCCCATGGCCTGCTTGAGCTGGTCTACCTGGTCTACCTGAATGGACAGCAGCAGGAAGGGCTGCGGATTCCACTTGGCGCTGTGCACGGCGGCATCAATGCGGTCCAGCAACTGCGTGCGATTGGCCAGCCCGGTCACCTCGTCGTGGTTGGCCAGCTCTTGAATGCGTTGCTCGGCTTCGCGCTGGGCCGTGATGTCCTGCACGATCAGGTAGCCGTGACGGCGGCCAGAAGGGTCGGTCTCGACCATGCCGCGCTGCAGTACCACCAGTCGGGTGCCATCGGCGCGCACCAAACGGTGCTGGAATTCAAAGGGTTCGTCGGGCAATGCCCCGCGCCAGATGGAGGCGGCGTAGCCCCGCTCTTTGGCTGGCAGCCAGTGCAGCAGGCGCCAACTGGGCCGCGCGTCGGGCTGGAAGGGTAGGCCCAGCAGGCCATACAGCCCTTTGGAGAGCACGGCCTTGCCATCGTCCAGGTCCAGCTCGGCAGACCCGCTGCGCCCCATGGTCTCTGTCTGCTCCAGCATGCGGGCGCGCCAGTGCGACGAAAACGCAATCTGCGCCCGCTGCGGGTCATCCACCAGCGTGATCAGCTCGGCACCCTCGCCAAGAGCGGGAAGATGCCTTGCGTAGGCGCGCCCATTGAAAACCTGCCCGCTGGAGTTGTTGCAGCTCACATGCCGCTGGCCGCGGCCAATCCCTTGCAATTGGGGCCACAGCTCGGGCCATTGCTGCTGCAGCCACTCGGCGGGGCGCTCGGATTCCTCCGCGCCCGCCCCCAGCAGTTCGGCAAACCGCGCGTTGATGAGTTGGGGCACTCCGTGCAGCATTAGGCACAGTCCCATGGGGGTGGCATCGAAAATCTGCCGCTTGAGTCGTTCCACCTCGGCTTCGGAGAGCGCAGTAGACATCCCTCCTGAAGCCGTGGAGGGGCGGATCGGCGCGGACGGGATCGTTGTCATGCGTTCCTTTCGGGACCGTCTCCGGGATGAGCCCTTGGCAGTTCCTGCGGTGCACACCGGTACACCGCTTTTCTCCATTATGGAGATTTTGCTCGGCTAGGCAAGCAAATTTATCATTTAATTGGAAATAAATAATAAATGTGATATTTCTTCGCCTATCTATCGCAGGGGGGGAACGCAAGAGTCGCGTATGTCACGGCCTCGTCACATGCTCCCTCTACAAACGGTAACGCGTTCGGTCCCCTGCGGACATCCGTTAAGACACCAACCAAGTAGACCACGATGGCCAAAGACTTCTCGCTGATGGAAGACAGCAATACTTCCTCCAACCCCAGCATTCATGACGTGTCCGACCCCGCCCGCCGCACCTTGTTGCGTGGTGGTCTGGGGGCGCTGGCGGGGGGCTTTCTGGCACCGTTGGCTGCTGTGGGCGGGGCTGCAGCCCTGACGGGTTGCGCCACGGCGGGTGCGAGCTCTGGCCCTGTGCTGGGCTTCAAGAGCGTGCCAATCTCCACCGCAGACACGGTGACCGTGCCAGAGGGCTACACCGTGCAGGTGATTGCCCCTTGGGGTGACCCGGTCGGCATGTCGGGCGAGACCGCGGCATTCAAGGACGACGCCAGCAACACCACCGCGCAGCAGGAAACCCAGTTTGGCATGCACCACGACGGCATGCATTACTTTGCGCAGGAAGGCTCCAAGAGCGGCCTGCTGGTGATGAACCACGAGTACGTGGACCATGGCCTGCTGTTCCCTGATGGCACCGCCAACTGGAGCCTGGAGAAAGTGCGCAAGTCGCAGGCCGCCCATGGCGTGTCGGTGTGCGAGGTGCAGGAAACCAATGGCAAGTGGGAAGTCGTCAAGCCATCCCCCTGGGCGCGCCGCATCACCGCCAACACGCCCATGCAGCTCAGCGGCCCGGCCGCTGGCCATGCGCTGATGAAGACCGCTGCCGACCCCCAGGGCACCAAGGTGCTGGGCACCTTCAACAACTGCGCCAGCGGCATCACGCCCTGGGGCACTTACCTCACGTCGGAAGAGAACTTCATCAACTACTTCAGCGGTGGCGACACGCTGAGTGCGCACGAAAAGCGCTGGGGCCTGAAGAAAGGCGGCGCGGGGTACCGCTGGCATGAGTTTGATGCGCGCTTTGACGCCACCAAGAACCCCAACGAGCCCAACCGCTTTGGCTGGATTGTGGAGATTGACCCCAACAACCCCAGCTCCACGCCCATCAAGCGCACTGCCCTGGGCCGTGCTGCGCACGAGGGTGCCACCGTGGCTGTCACCCGCGACAACCGCGCGGTGGTGTACATGGGCGAGGACTCGCGCTTTGAATACATCTACAAGTTTGTGAGTCGCGATGCCATCAAGCCCGGTGGCCCCACCGCCAATGCCACCTTGCTGGACCACGGCACGCTGTACGTGGCCCAGTTCAATGCCGATGGCAAGGGCCGCTGGATTCCTCTGACCCATGGCCAGGGCCCGCTGACAGCCGCCAACGGCTTTGCCGACCAGGGCGAGGTGCTCATCAAATCCCGCCAGGCCAGCGACCTGCTGGGCGCCACCAAGATGGACCGCCCCGAGTGGATTGCTGTGGACAAGCAGGGTTGGGTCTACACCACCCTGACGAACAACAGCAACCGGGGCGCAGCCAACCAGCCCGGCGTGGATGCAGCCAACCCCCGCGTGAACAACACACAGGGCAACATCATCCGTTGGAAGGAAGACGGCGACTTCAGCGGCCAGACCTTTGCCTGGAACCACTTCGTCATGGCGGGTGATCCATCGCTGGAGCGCGCCGATGCCAAGGGCAACATCAAGGGCGACATGTTCTCCTGCCCCGATGGCCTGTGGGTGGACGGTCGTGGCGTGCTCTGGATCCAGTGCGACATGTCCACATCGGCCATGGGCAAGGGCGACCTGAAGAACTTTGGCAACAACATGATGCTGGCGGCCGATGTGAACACGGGCGAGGTGCGCCGCTTCCTCGTCGGTCCATCGGGCTGCGAGATCACCGGCCTGACCGCCACGCCCGACGGCCGCACCATGTTCTGCAACATTCAGCACCCAGGTGAGCCAGCGGATGAGATCAGCGACCCGAAGAACCCCCGCGCCATCTCCAACTGGCCCGACAAGAAGGCCAACGGACGCCCTCGCTCGGCCACTGTGGTGATCCGCAAGGCTGATGGTGGCGTGATCGGGACCTGAATCTCTGGTTTGGACAGGTGTGGGCAGGGATTGCCCGCCAAGTCGATAAAAAAGGGCTGCTCGAAATGAAGCAGCCCTTTTTTCTTGGGGTGGATCGGGCAGTGCCGAGGTCGCCTTAATCCTTCAGCAGACCCAAGCCCTTGGCGTGATGCCGCAGGTGATCGTCCATGAAGGTCTGGATGAAGTAGTAGCCGTGGTCGTAGCCCTCATGCTTGCGCAACGTCAGCGGCTGGCCCAGTTGAGTGCAAGCGGCCTCCAGCAGATGCGGGTGCAGTTGGTCGGCCAGAAACTTGTCTGCCAGCCCCTGGTCGATCAGGATGCCTCCCGGGTAAGGGGCCATGGGCTGGTTTTCCATCAGCACGGTGGCGTCGTGCTCACCCCAACTGGTGCGGTCCGATCCGAGGTAGCCGGT
This sequence comes from Acidovorax sp. DW039, assembly GCF_037101375.1. Lineage (NCBI taxonomy): Bacteria > Pseudomonadati > Pseudomonadota > Betaproteobacteria > Burkholderiales > Comamonadaceae > Acidovorax > Acidovorax sp. DW039. The sequence continues at coordinate 2,106,168 of NZ_AP029019.1, forward strand.
GAAGGCCTTTTCGCCCCAGGGGCAGCGGGTGGGGGCGCAGATGGGGGCAAAGGCCGACAGGGTCTGGAAGCGGCCCGGATGGCGCAGCGCCAGGGTCAGCGCGCCGTGCCCGCCCATGGAATGGCCGAAGATGCCCAGGCGTTGTGCGTCCAGCGGCAGCGCCGAGGTGCACAGCGGCAGCAGTTCGTCCATCAGGTAGCTTTCCATGCGCCAGTGGGTGGCCCAGGGCAGGGCGGTGGCGTTCAGGTAAAAGCCTGCGCCCACGCCAAAGTCCCAGCTGTCGGCCTCACCCGGCACGTTGGCACCGCGCGGGCTGGTGTCGGGCGCAATCAGGGCCAGGCCCAGTTCAGCCGCCAGGCGCTGTGCACCGGCCTTGATGATGAAGGTCTCTTCGGTACAAGTCAGCCCGGCCAGATAGAGCAGCGCAGGCACAGGGCCTTGGCTGGCCTGCGGCGGCAGGTAGACCGCAAACTTCATCGGCAGGCCGATGGTGGCTGCGTCGTGGCGATAAAAGCGTTGCTCGCCGCCAAAGCAGGCGTGGCTGCTGACCAGTTCGAGGGAAGTGGACATGGGTGTGCTCACAAATTGATAGCTGTTTGCGCTGGCTTTAAAAGTGTTTTGAGAGGTTTTTAATCTCAAGTGACGCCAAGCCAGCGCAAGGTGCTTCTGTTTTGATAGCGGATATCAGGCCGCGTACTTGACCACGGAGCGGATTGACTTGCCCTCGTGCATCAGGTCGAACGCATGGTTGATGTCGTTCAGCCCCATGGTGTGGGTGACGAAAGGCTCCAGCTGGATCTTGCCTGCCATGGCGTCTTCGACCATGCCGGGCAACTCGCTGCGGCCCTTAACGCCGCCAAAGGCCGTGCCCAACCACTTGCGGCCGGTGACGAGCTGGAAGGGGCGGGTGCTGATCTCCTGGCCTGCGCCCGCCACGCCGATGATGACCGACTGGCCCCAGCCGCGGTGCGCGCATTCGAGTGCAGCGCGCATCACGTTGACGTTGCCGATGCACTCAAAGCTGTGGTCCACGCCCCAGGTGGTCATCTCCACAATCACTTGCTGGATCGGCTTGTCGAAGTCCTTGGGGTTGATGCAGTCGGTTGCGCCAAAGGTGCGGGCTAGGTCGAATTTGCTGGGGTTGGTGTCGATGGCAATGATGCGCCCGGCCTTGGCCAGTTTGGCGCCCTGAATCACCGCCAAACCAATGCCGCCCAGGCCGAACACGGCCACGGTGTCGCCTTCTTGCACCTTGGCGGTGTTCTTGACGGCGCCCAGGCCGGTGGTCACGCCGCAGCCCAGCAGGCACACCTGCTCGGGGTTGGCCTTGGGATTGACCTTGGCCAGCGACACTTCGGCCACGACGGTGTATTCGCTGAACGTGCTGCAGCCCATGTAGTGGTAGATGGGCTGACCGTTGTAGCTGAAACGCGTGGTGCCGTCGGGCATCACGCCCTTGCCTTGCGTGGCGCGCACGCTCACGCACAGGTTGGTCTTGCCGCTCTTGCAGAACAGGCATTCGCCGCATTCAGCGGTGTAGAGCGGGATCACATGGTCGCCGGGCTTCACGCTGGTCACGCCTTCGCCCACTTCCACCACGATGCCCGCGCCTTCGTGGCCCAGCACCACGGGGAACAGGCCTTCGGGGTCGTCACCGCTCAGGGTGAAGGCGTCGGTGTGGCACACACCGGTGTCGGTGATGCGGATGAGCACTTCGCCCTTTTTGGGTGGGGCCACATCAATTTCGACGATCTGCAGGGGTTCTCCGGCTTTGAAGGCTACGGCGGCACGGGATTTCATGGGGTGGTCCTTTTTCCAAGAGTTTGGTGGGGTGAGTCAATCAACGTGAGAGGTTGGGGGCTGGTGAATGCAGCGCCGGTGTCTCCGTCATTTCAGGTACGAGCGCAGCAGGGCCAAGGTCTCATCAATGGCTTCCTGCGAGGGGGCGGGCTTCACCGCCAGGGTTTCACGCACGTGGCTGTCAAGCAGGTCCGCCATCAGCCCATGCACGGCCCCCCGCATGGCGGCCAATTGCTGCAGGATGGGCGCGCAATCGCTGCCTGCTTCTACGGCACGCTCCAGTGCCTCCGCCTGACCTTTGATGCGGCGCAGGCGCGTGATGGCGCGTTGTTTGTCTTCAGCGGAGTGGGGCATGCCGTGGGTGCTGTGGGCGTGGGTTGCTACGCAACTACGTATGTACTGGGTGGTAGTATAAATTCATTACGCTTTTGGATAAAGCGCTGGACTGGTGGTTTGTGTGGTTACTGGAGGGGGGTATGGCAGAAAGTGTTTGTCCATGCGCTTGTGTCTGCTGGGGAGATGGCATGCACTGATTCCTGCATCTTGGATAGACGCAGGGCTGTCCATGAGGCATCCGGGCAGCTGTGCAACCAAGTCTCATGCCCCAAGTGGCGGAACATCGGACCGCGTGCGTTACCAGCCTAGCCAGCGCTTCCACCAGCGCGCGCGTGGCTGGTGACTGAATCCGGCTGCGCGTATCTGCTGCGCCAAGGCTGGCAGGTTCGCCGCGGGGAGCATCTCCAGTGGCGAGATGCCGTCGATGTCTGAAACCCGCTGCGGATCCGCTCCATGCTGAAAGATCAGCAAAGCCACCTGCTCCTGCTGATGCCGTATGGCAGCGACCAGCGGCGTGGAGAAAAACTCCGGATGGGCGTAGTTCACGTCGATACCCGCATCGATGTAATGCTGCACCAGGCGCAGGTCGCCCTCGCATACGGCTTGGTAAAAACGCTTCCAGTCCCCAGCAGACATTGCAATCTCCCACAGTGACACGGCATGGCGATGCAGCAGAGCCAAAGGGATGGGCCTCTGGCACGTTCTGCTTGTCATTCTGTGGGGGATGGTCCATTTCCTGGCTTTGTAAAAACCCTGAGCGCAAGGGCAAGACAGAAGCTGCGAGCTTCGGAAATCACGAGTGCACGAATGACACGCCCATGAAAAAAGCCCGCTGGAGAGCCAGCGGGCTTTTGAGGGCTTTGCGGCACCCGGGTGTCTTGCCACCCGGTCCATCATCAGCGTTGCGAGATGGGCTGCACGTCGCGGCGCTCTGCACCGGTGAACAACTGGCGTGGACGGCCGATCTTGTACTCGGGGTCGCCAATCATTTCGTTCAACTGTGCAATCCAGCCCACGGTACGGGCCAGCGCGAAGATCGCGGTGAACAGCGAGACAGGGATGCCGATGGCACGTTGCACGATACCCGAGTAGAAGTCCACGTTGGGGTACAGCTTGCGGGACACGAAGTAGTCGTCTTCCAGCGCGATCTTTTCGAGCTGCTTGGCCAGCTTGAACAGAGGATCGTTTTCCAGACCCAGTTCGGCCAGCACTTCGTTGCAGGTTTCCTGCATCAGCTTGGCGCGGGGGTCGTAGTTCTTGTACACGCGGTGGCCAAAACCCATCAGCTTCACGCCGGAGTTCTTGTCCTTGACCTTCTCCATGAACTCGCCCACCTTGGCCACTCCGCCATTGCGCTGGATGTCTTCCAGCATGTTCAGGCAGGCTTCGTTGGCACCACCGTGGGCAGGGCCCCACAGGCAGGCCACGCCAGCAGCGATGGCTGCAAAGGGGTTGGTGCCCGACGAGCCGCACAGACGCACGGTGGATGTGGAAGCGTTTTGCTCGTGGTCAGCGTGCAGGATGAAGATGCGGTCCAGAGCGCGTTCGAGCACAGGGTTCACCTTGTACTCTTCGCAAGGTGTGGCAAACATCATGCGCATGAAGTTGCCTGCGTAGCTCAACTCGTTGCGAGGATAGATGTAAGGCTGGCCCACGCTGTACTTGTATGCCATAGACACCAGGGTAGGCATCTTGGCAATCAGGCGGATCGCAGCAATCTCGCGGTGCTCTGGGTTGTTGATGTCGGTGCTGTCGTGGTAGAAGGCGGACAGACCACCTACCAGACCGGTCAGCACTGCCATGGGGTGTGCGTCACGACGGAAACCGCGCAGGAAGAACTGCATCTGCTCGTTGACCATGGTGTGGTTGGTCACGCGGCTGGTGAAGTCTTTCTTCTGCGCTTCGTTGGGCAGGTTTCCGTACAGCAGCAGGTGGCAGGTTTCAAGGAAGTCGCAGTTCACGGCCAACTGCTCAATGGGGTAGCCGCGGTACAGCAGCTCGCCCTTGTCGCCGTCGATGTAGGTGATGGCCGATTGCGTAGCGGCTGTGGACAGGAAGCCGGGGTCGTAAGTGAACATGCCCGTTTGCGCGTACAGCTTGCGGATGTCGATGACATCCGGACCGATGCTGCCCTGATAGACCGGCAGGTCCACGCTGGGGCTGCCGTTACTGAACGACAGGGTGGCTTTGTTGTCAGCTAGCTTCATTGTTACTTTCCTTAGGTTTGCCGATGTCAATCCGGTCTATGGGCGCCCTGCGTTTGTCAGGTCCGCAGGGCAGGGGTGCCGCCGCTGAGGCGGAGCATGCTGAGCACTTCGTTCAATTCGGCGCTTGCCAGTGTCTCGTCTGGTTCGCGTCGGCAGAGCAATAGATCGAGAAGATCGTTGTCTGCAAGATCCATGAGCGCCGTGAGTCCTTGCGCGTGGCGCTGCGTCAACTCAGGCTCGAAGCGCATGAAGAACTGCTCGATGAACAGATCGTTCTCCAGCAGTCCACGCCGGCAACGCCAGTGCAGCTTGCTGAGTTCGCGCTCGGTGAGCTTGGGAGATGCTGCGTCGGGCGCAAGGGTGGCGGTATAGCTCATGGTGAGGGCTCGGAAAAGGTCAGACAGCGCGACGCACCATCAGTTCCTTGATTTTTCCAATCGCCTTGGTGGGGTTCAGGCCCTTGGGGCACACATCCACGCAGTTCATGATGGTGTGGCAGCGGAACAGACGATAGGGGTCTTCCAGGTTGTCCAGGCGCTGCGAAGTGGCTTCGTCACGGCTGTCGGCAATGAACCGATAGGCCTGCAGCAGACCGGCGGGGCCGACGAACTTGTCAGGGTTCCACCAGAAGCTGGGGCAGCTGGTCGAGCAGCTAGCGCACAAAATGCACTCGTACAGGCCGTTGAGTTCCTCGCGCTCTTCAGGCGACTGCAGGCGCTCCGTTTCTGGAGGCACGTTGTCGTTGATGAGGTAGGGCTTGATGGAGTTGTACTGCTTGAAGAACTGTGTCATGTCCACGATCAGGTCGCGGATGACAGGCAGGCCTGGCAGCGGCTTCAGCACCACGGTGCCGGGCAGCGTGTTCATGTTGGTCAGGCAAGCCAGACCGTTCTTGCCGTTGATGTTCATGGCGTCAGAGCCACAAACGCCTTCGCGGCAGGAACGACGGAAGGACAGGGAAGGATCCTGTGCCTTCAGCTTCATGAGCGCGTCCAGCAACATGCGTTCGCTACCGTCGAGTTCCACCTCAACGGTCTGCATGTAGGGCTTGGAATCCTTGTCAGGATCGTAGCGATAGATTTGGAATGTACGTTTTGCCATGGTGGGGTGATCTCCTGTATCCGTTTAGAACGTGCGAACCTTGGGCGGAACCGAGTCCACGGTCAGGGGCTTGAGTTTGACGGGCTTGTAAGTCAGGCTGTTGGATTCGCTGTGCCACAGGGTGTGCTTCATCCAGTTCGCATCGTCGCGGCCCAGTGGCGCCACTGGGTCATCTGCGGGGCGCTCGTAGTCGCTCACGGTGTGCGCGCCACGGCATTCCTTGCGGGCAGCAGCAGACACCATGGTGGCTTGTGCAGCTTCGATCAGGTTTTCCACTTCCAGCGCTTCGATGCGTGCGGTGTTGAACACCTTGGAGTGGTCCTTCAGGCCCACGCTCTTCACACGTTCGCGCAGGGCGGCAATCTTCTTGACACCTTCGTCCATACTGGCTTGTGTACGGAACACGCCTGCGTGCTGCTGCATGGTGGCGCGCATGTCGTTGGCCACGCTCTGTGCATATTCGCCGTTGCTCGCACCTTGCAGGCGGTTCAGGCGCTCCAAGGTGCGGTCTGCTGCATCCTTGGGCAGGGGTTTGTGCGTCTTGTTCTTGTTGTTGAACTCAACGATATGGTTACCGGCTGCGCGGCCGAACACCAGCAGGTCCAGCAGCGAGTTGGTGCCCAGACGGTTGGCGCCGTGCACGCTCACGCAGGAGCACTCGCCCACCGCGTACAGGCCATTGACCACCAGGTTGTCTTCGCCACCTTGCTGCACAACCACCTGACCATTGATGTTGGTGGGGATGCCGCCCATCTGGTAATGGATGGTGGGAACCACAGGGATCGGCTCCTTGGTGATGTCCACGTTGGCAAAATTCACGCCGATTTCGTACACCGAGGGCAGGCGCTTGTGGATGGTTTCTGCACCGAGGTGATCCAGCTTGAGCAGCACGTAATCCTTGTTAGGACCGCAGCCGCGGCCTTCCTTGATTTCCTGGTCCATGGAGCGGGACACGAAATCGCGTGGGGCCAAGTCCTTCAGTGTGGGCGCATAGCGCTCCATGAAGCGTTCACCGTTGCTGTTGAGCAGGATGGCGCCCTCGCCGCGGCAGCCTTCTGTCAGCAGCACGCCAGCACCCGCCACGCCGGTGGGGTGGAACTGCCAGAACTCCATGTCTTCCAGCGGAATGCCTGCGCGTGCAGCCATGCCCAGGCCGTCGCCAGTGTTGATGAAGGCGTTGGTCGAGGCCGCAAAAATACGGCCTGCACCGCCAGTGGCCAGCAATGTGGTTTTGGCTTCGAGGATGTGCAGGTCGCCGGTTTCCATTTCCAACGCCGTCACGCCCACCACGTCACCGTCCGCATCACGGATCAGGTCCAGTGCCATCCACTCCACAAAGAAGTTGGTCTTAGCCTTGACGTTTTGCTGATACAGGGTGTGCAGCATGGCGTGACCGGTACGGTCGGCCGCCGCGCAAGCGCGCTGCACAGGCTTTTCACCGTAGTTGGCGGTGTGGCCACCAAAGGGGCGCTGGTAGATGGTGCCGTCCGCGTTGCGGTCAAAAGGCATGCCCATGTGCTCCAGGTCGTAAACGACCTTGGGAGCTTCGCGGCACATGAACTCGATGGCGTCTTGGTCGCCCAGCCAGTCGGAGCCCTTGATGGTGTCGTAGAAGTGATAGTGCCAGTTGTCTTCGGACATGTTGCCCAGAGAAGCCCCAATGCCACCTTGGGCTGCCACGGTGTGAGAACGGGTTGGAAATACCTTGGAGAGCACGGCCACGTTGAGACCTGCCCGGGCCAGCTGAAGGGACGCGCGCATGCCGGAGCCGCCGGCGCCGACGATGATTACGTCGAACTTGCGCTTGGTGATATTTGCGTTGGTGTAGCTCATTGTTTTATGCCTTCAGTAGCGGGAATCAGAGACGCCACAGAACCTGGATACCCCAGCCAGCGCAGCTGACCAGCCAGACAATCGTGAAAACTTGCAGGGCGAGACGCAAGCCTACGGGTTTGATGTAGTCCATGAACACGTCGCGGATACCCACCCACACGTGCCACGCCATACCGACGATCACGGAGAAAGTCAGGACTTTCATCCATTGCTGGGAGAAGATTCCTGCCCACAGGTCGTAGCCAATGGGGCCTTTGGTGGCCACCAGCTGGACCAGCACGATCACTGTGAACAGGGCCATCAGGGCCGCAGTCACGCGCTGGCTCAGCCAGTCGCGCAGGCCATAGTGGGCGCCGACCACCGTACGCTTGGAACCGTAATTGACGGACATATCAGTTTCCTTGTTTCTCGTGGGGACGGGGCAGGCCGATCAGCTCACACCATCCGTTTTGTTTGAATCAGTACAGGCCAAACAGCTTGGCGCCCAGAACCACAGCCAGCGAGATGCTGACCACCAGGGTGAACACAGCAGAGCTCTTGCCGAACTCCTTGGTCACTGCGTCGTGATTCATGTCCATCATCAGGTGGCGCAGGCCTGCCACAAAGTGGTGCAGGTAAGCCCAGATCAGTGCCAGGGCCACGAGTTTGATGAACCAGCCGGGGATGAAAAACAGGCCTGCATTGAAGGCGGCCTTGAATTTCCCGAAAGAGATTTCAGATGAGAGAGACGTGTCAAACATCCACAGGATGAATGGCAGCAGCAGGAACATGATCACGCCACTGACGCGGTGCAGAATGGAAACCCAGCCTGCTGGGGGCAGTCGGTACGTCGTTAAATCCTTGATGGCATGGATGTTGCGGAATTCAGGCCGTTTTTTGGCTAGTTCGGTCATGACTGAGTGCTTTCGTGGATGTAACTGCTCTGTAATTGGAAGATGCAAACAACACAAAATTCTATTGCAATGCAACAACCGCGGTTTTGTGTCGGATTCAATTATTGATCTTTGCGCTCAGGTGCCAGCTTGCTGTCAGCTCAGCTCGTTACGGTAGTGGTGCGTATCTGTACGGTACAGGCCCCGTCGTAACTCCATGGGAACATCGTTGTAAGTAAAGGCGATGCGCTCCACGCTGAGCAGTGGTGTGCTGGAGTGAGTTTTCAGGAGGGTGGCTTGTTCATCATCCGGGAGCACCGCTTTTATTTTTTCTTCTGCCCGTACCATGCGCACCCCGAAATCCAGCTCAAACATGGCGTAGGTAGGTCCCTGGTAGCTGGCCATTCGTTCACTGGTAAGGCCTTTGAATGCATGACCGGGTAGCCAGATGTCTTCCAGGATGGTGGGGACGCCGGCAAATGCGAGGATACGGCGCGCCTGCATGACTGCATCGCCAGTGCGCAGTGCCAGCGTGCGGGCGATCTCTGCGCTCGCGCGCACCCGCCGACATTCAATGATGGTGCGCTGTGCCGGGCCTTCTACACTCGCGTCTCCGGTATCGGGCAGAAGTTTGAGGAAGCGGTACTGGACGTGCTGCTCGGCATGGGTGGCAACAAATGTTCCTTTGCCCTGCCTTCGCATCACCAAGTTCTCGGCAGCCAACTCGTCGATCGCCTTGCGCACCGTGCCCTGGCTGACTCTGAATCTCGCCGCCAACTCCATTTCGCTGGGAATGGCCTCTCCGGGCTTCCATTCCCCTTGCTGCAGGCTTTGCAAGATCAGCCCCTTGATCTGCTGATAAAGCGGGCTGAATGCAGGCGTGGACAAGCCTGCGCTGCCAGGGGGCGTAGCGGGATTGTCGGCGGCGAGCGGCAGGGAAGACATGGTTTGCCTGTTGCGTATGGGATTTTTGAGACGCGAAATATGTAACTTGCAGTACTCCAATCATATCTTATATAAGACATAAGACAAATTGACCGAGGGCTTGAAACAGGGGTAAACTCCAAGGCTGTTTGCGGGGCACGGGCTGCTGGTAACAGGCGCTGGTGCTTGCGTTTGCACCTTTACCTGTTTTTGTCACTTCCCTGGAGTTCTCACCATGAGCAAGAAGCCTGTCCGTGTCGCCGTCACCGGCGCTGCTGGTCAAATCGGTTACGCACTGCTGTTCCGCATCGCCTCCGGCGAAATGCTGGGCAAGGATCAGCCAGTCATCCTGCAATTGCTGGAAATCCCCGACGAGAAGGCCCAGAACGCACTCAAGGGCGTGATCATGGAGCTGGAAGACTGCGCCTTCCCTCTGCTGGCTGGTATCGAAGCCCACAGCGATCCTCTGCAAGCATTCAAGGACACAGACTATGCACTGCTGGTGGGTGCCCGTCCTCGCGGCCCAGGCATGGAGCGCGCTGATCTGCTTGCAGCTAACGCTCAGATTTTCACAGCCCAAGGCAAGGCGCTGAATGCAGTGGCCTCGCGCAACGTGAAGGTTCTGGTTGTGGGTAACCCTGCCAACACCAATGCCTACATCGCAATGAAGTCGGCACCTGACCTGCCAGCCAAGAATTTCACGGCCATGTTGCGCCTGGATCACAACCGCGCAGCCTCTCAACTGGCCGCCAAGGGTGGTTTCAAGGTGGGTGACATCAAGAAGCTGACCGTGTGGGGTAACCACTCTCCCACGATGTACGCTGACTACCGCTTTGCCACGGTGGACGGCAAGTCCATCAAGGACGCCATCAACGACCAGACCTGGAACAAGGACGTGTTCCTGCCCACAGTTGGCAAGCGCGGTGCAGCCATCATCGCTGCTCGTGGCCTGTCTTCTGCAGCATCTGCCGCCAACGCAGCGATTGATCACATGCGCGACTGGGCCTTGGGCTCCAAGGGCGAATGGGTCACCATGGGCGTGCCTTCCAATGGCGAGTACGGCATTCCTGCTGGTATCGTGTTTGGCTTCCCTGTCACGACCGAAAACGGTGAGTACAAGATCGTTGAAGGTCTGGAAATCGATGCATTCAGCCAAGAATGCATCAACAAGACGCTGGCTGAGCTGCAAGGCGAGCAAGACGGCGTCAAGCACCTGCTGTAATCGTCCAAGTGGGTCCTGTGCCTTCCATTGCTAACCGAGAGTCGCCTGCGATGCAGGCATCCCCAGCTGCTGGCGCTGGTCTGGTGCGGGCCCACCCTCGCGCGCTCCTGTTGGGAGCTCAAGCCCAGACGGGTTTTTTGCCTGTTTGCGATCATTACAGTGGCGTTGAGGCGCGCATGCGCAAAAGTCTGCAGATGCAGGCTGAGCTGACCCAGGAGTTTGGGACCTGTGTACTCGACGTCACTCTGGATTGCGAAGACGGTGCACCGGTAGGGAAGGAAGCAGAGCATGCTCGCCTTGTGGGTGAGCTTGCAGCCAATGCACCTTCTGGCGCTCGAGTAGCTGCCCGTGTGCATGCAGTAGAGCATCCTGCATTTCTCAATGACGTAGCTACCATTGTGGGCACGGCTGCGCACAGGCTTTGTCATGTGATGGTTCCGAAGGTGGAGTCCTTAGACGACGTGTTGGCAGCTGAGCGCGCCATGGAGCGTGCCGGGGCGTCACATCTGGATTTGCACGTTCTCATCGAGTCTCCCCTGGCTGTAGAGCGGGCATTCGATATTGCCTCCCATCCTCGGGTCAAAAGCATCAGCTTTGGCTTGATGGATTTCGTTTCTGCCCACGGCGGCGCCATACCCGCAAGCGCCATGACTTCCCAAGGGCAGTTTTCTCACCCCTTGGTGGTTCGGGCCAAACTGGCCATCGCTGCAGCCTGTCATGCCTATGGCAAGGTGCCGTCGCACTGCGTGGTGACGGAATTTACCGACGCTTCAGCCATGCAGGCCGCTGCCACCCGCGCCGCGCAAGAGCTGGGCTACACCCGCATGTGGAGCATTCACCCCTCCCAGGTTCTGCCCATCCTGCGCGCGTTCGCGCCGTCTCTGACTGAGGTAGAAACAGCTGCACATATTTTGCTGGCTGCAGATGCAGCGCAATGGGCACCCATCAGCCATGATGGTGTATTGCATGACCGTGCCAGCTACCGTTTTTACTGGCAGTTGCTGGAGCGCGCCTTCCGTACCGGGGTCGCGTTGCCACCCACTGTCAGCCACTGGTTTGACGCACAAGCGTCGACCACTATTTCCCCCGCCTGAACTTTGACAGGATGACCCCATGAAAAACCTGATCGCCTCCGCTCTTTTGCTGCTGGCTCCTGCCCTGGTGATGGCGCAAGACAGCCAAGCCAAGCCTGCAGTTTCCAAGCAGGACACCGCTGCGAAGGCCAAGCCCGCAAACACGACCAAGAGCGGTAATGCAAACGCCGCCAAGGCCTCGGCAGCGCCTGCCAAAACCACAACGACTGCGAAAGCGCAGCAGACCAGCAGCCGCACGCAGCTCAAGAGCGCTGCCAACCAGGTAGCGACAGGGATCATTGCCGCAGAAGCCGCCTTGTCCCCTGAAGAGTTGGCGATTGCGGAGCGCGTGCACGTCGGCCGTATTCCCTGCGAACTGGGCGCTGTAGTCAACGTCACCGCAGATCCTGCGTCTCCCGGCCACTTCAACATCGAAGGCAAAGGCTTCAAGTTCCGCATGACCCCGGTGGCCACCACCACAGGCGCTGTCCGTCTGGAGGATCAGAAGGCCGGTGCCGTGTGGCTGCAGATTGCCAACAAATCCATGCTCATGAACCAGAAGCTGGGTCAGCGCATGGCCGATGAATGCATGAGCCCTGAGCAATACGTTGTGGCTGAAGCCATCAAGAAGGCTCCGCCACCCAGCGTATTTGAAGCCCCCAAAGGCAGCCGATAAATCTGCGCTGACATACAGCATGCCCGCTCCAGCGGGCTGGCTGTTTCTCGCCCCACTTTAGAACGCAACCGGAGAAAAACATGTTGAAAGCCTACCGTGAACACGCTGCTGAGCGCGCAGCTTTGGGTATCCCACCGCTGCCGCTGGAAGCCAAGCAAGTCGCAGAACTGATCGAGTTGATCAAGAATCCTCCCGCAGGCGAAGAAGCCTTTTTGCTGGATTTGTTGACCCACCGTGTTCCCCCGGGCGTGGATGATGCAGCAAAGGTCAAGGCCAGTTTTCTGGCGGCAGTTGCCCACGGTGATATCCAGGTAGGCCTGATTTCCAAAGCCAAGGCCACTGAGCTGCTGGGCACCATGGTGGGTGGCTATAACGTTCACCCCCTGATTGAACTGCTGGATGATGCAGAAGTGGCTGGCGTTGCTGCAGAAGGTCTGAAAAAGACCCTGCTGATGTTCGATTTCTTCAACGACGTGGCTGCCAAAGCCAAGGCTGGCAATGCCAAGGCGATGGAAGTCATCAAGAGCTGGGCAGATGCCGAGTGGTTCACTTCGCGCCCCGAAGTGGAAAAGAAGATCACCGTGACCGTGTTCAAGGTGCCCGGCGAGACCAACACAGACGATCTTTCCCCCGCCCCCGATGCCTGGAGCCGTCCAGACATTCCGCTGCATTACCTTGCCATGCTGAAGAACACCCGCCCCGATGCGGCCTTCAAGCCTGAAGAGGACGGTAAACGCGGCCCCATCAAGTTCATCGAAGACCTGAAGAAAAAAGGCAATCTGGTGGCCTATGTGGGTGATGTGGTCGGCACAGGTTCCAGCCGCAAGTCCGCAACCAACAGCGTAATCTGGGCAACTGGCCAGGACATCCCCTTTGTGCCTAACAAGCGTTTCGGCGGTGTGACCCTGGGCGGCAAGATTGCCCCCATCTTCTTCAACACACAGGAAGACTCTGGTTCTCTGCCGATTGAGGTCGATGTCTCTAAGCTGGAGATGGGCGATGTCGTGGACATCCTGCCTTACGACGGCAAGATTGTGAAAAACGGCGAAACCGTTGCCGAGTTCAAGCTCAAGAGCGACGTGCTGTTTGATGAAGTGCGCGCTGGTGGCCGTATCAACCTGATCATCGGCCGTTCGCTCACATCCAAGGCCCGCGAATTCCTGGGTCTGACCGCATCCACCCTGTTCCGTCTGCCTTCCGCTCCCGCGGCATCGAAGGCGGGCTTCACACTGGCCCAGAAGATGGTGGGTCGCGCTGTGGGCCTGCCAGAAGGTCAGGGCGTGCGCCCCGGTACGTACTGCGAACCCAAGATGACGACTGTGGGCTCGCAAGACACCACGGGCCCCATGACGCGCGATGAGCTGAAAGACCTGGCTTGCCTGGGCTTCTCCGCCGATCTGGTCATGCAGTCCTTCTGCCATACAGCTGCGTATCCCAAGCCAGTGGACGTGAAGACCCATCGCGAATTGCCCACATTCATCAGCAACCGCGGTGGCGTCTCGCTGCGTCCTGGTGATGGTGTGATCCACAGCTGGCTCAACCGCCTGCTGCTGCCCGACACTGTGGGTACTGGTGGTGACTCTCACACACGCTTCCCCATCGGTATTTCCTTCCCCGCAGGCTCGGGCCTGGTGGCCTTCGGCGCAGCTACAGGGGTCATGCCTCTGGACATGCCCGAGTCGGTGCTGGTGCGTTTCAAGGGCGAGATGCAGCCCGGCGTCACCTTGCGTGATCTGGTGCATGCCATTCCGCTGTACGCGATCAAGGCGGGTCTGCTGACTGTGGCCAAGGCTGGCAAGAAGAACATCTTCTCGGGTCGTATCCTGGAGATCGAGGGCCTGCCAGACCTGAAGGTGGAGCAGGCGTTTGAGCTGTCTGACGCTTCCGCCGAGCGTTCTGCAGCCGGTTGCACCATCAAGCTCAACCCAGAGCCCATCAAGGAATACCTCACCAGCAACGTGGTGCTGATGAAGAACATGATTGCTGATGGCTACCAGGACGCGCGCACTCTGCAGCGCCGCATCGAAAAGGTGGAAGCATGGCTGGCCAACCCCAACCTGCTGGAAGCAGACAAGGATGCCGAATACGCTGCCGTCATCGAGATCGATCTGGCCGACATCACAGAGCCCATCGTGTGCTGCCCTAACGATCCTGACGATGCCAAGTTCCTGTCTGAAGTGGCGGGCACCAAGATCGACGAGTCGTTCATTGGTTCGTGCATGACCAACATTGGTCACTTCCGTGCCGCAGCCAAGCTGCTGGGTGGCCAGCGCGACATCCCCGTCAAGATGTGGGTGGCACCTCCCACCAAGATGGACCAGTCCGAACTGATCAAGGAAGGCCACTACTCTGCGTTTGGCACCGCCGGTGCCCGTACCGAAATGCCCGGCTGCTCGCTGTGCATGGGTAACCAGGCCCAGGTGCGAGAAGGTGCGACGGTGATCTCGACTTCCACCCGCAACTTCCCCAACCGCCTGGGCAAGAACACCAACGTGTTCCTGGGCTCTGCGGAGCTGGCCGCCATCGCTTCCAAGCTGGGCAAGCTGCCTACCAAGGAAGAGTACCTTGCCGCTATGGGCGTGATTGATAGCGACAAGGCGAGTGTGTACCGCTACATGAACTTCGACCAGATCGAAGAGTACGCAGAAACTGCCAAAACCGTGACGGCCTGAGCCTGAACGAGCGCACCTTTTGCGCAACACGAAACGGCCCTTCGGGGCCGTTTTTTTTGCCTGGATGGATTTGTCATGCAACTGACATCAATCCGTCACTATGCTCCCAGTCATAACAACGATCCACAACAACAAAAAGAAGGAGGGATGAGCAATGAGTCAAAGTTCGATGCTGGGCCGGGGCGTGGTGCTGGTCTTCAGCGCAGTGTTTGCCGTGCTTTTTATCGGGGGAGGCTATTGGGCTGGTTTGCGGCCGTTGGCGGAGACCCTCTACACGGCCTGGTCCGTGCGTGGCTGGCAGCCCGCGCCAGCACAGGTGCTGGATGCCCAGCTTCGCAAAATGGCGGACAGCGAGGGAGGCACCACTTATCAGGCGTTGACCCGTTATCGCTATGAATACGCTGGCAAGCCATACGAAGGGCAGAGGATTGGGTTGGACGCCAAAGGGGGCGCTGACAACATTGGAGACTGGCAGGAGCGCTGGTACCGTACCCTGCTGCAAGCGCAGCAGCAGAGCCAGCCCGTGACCGCCTGGGTCAATCCGCAAGCACCAGAACAGGCGTTGCTGGACCCCTCCATCCGCTGGCTGCTGCTAACCTTGCGCTTGCCCTTTGCACTGGTTTTTACGCCGATCGGGCTGGTGGCCGGGGTCATGTTTCTGAGGCTCCTGATAGGGAGGGCGGCTCCTGCGGAAGACGTTCAACCCGTCAGTTCGATTGCAAAGGGCCATCTGGGGCTGTGGTTCTTCAGTCTGTTCTGGTGTGGCATTTCTTTCCCCATGGCGGCGTTGCTCTGGTCTGACGCCTACGCACCCTGGTGGGGCAAGGCCTTCATCAGCGTGTTCATCTTGATCGGTCTGGGGCTTGTGTGGGCCGCAGCCCAGCAGTCGCGCAAGGTATGGCTCTACCACGGGCTTGGCATGACAGCGCTGCCCGCCCGGCCCAAGGCAGGCCACCCCGTGGAAATCACTCTGTTGCTGCCTCCACGGGCTGCGCGCCAAGAGCACCCGGATTTTGCGGAAACCCTGCAACTGCGCCTGGTTCATTACCGCGTGGACGAGTCTGCTTCAGGCTCCCCTGAACGAGCGGTGGAAATGTTGGATGCGGAGACCCGTCGGTACCCCCAGGCCGATGGCGGCTTGCGCCTGGTGGCTCGCTTTACCCTGCCTGATGACGCACCGGCCGACGGCGCAAAGCGCGGCGGCGAGCGTGTGGATTGGCGTGTGGAGTTATGGCACGCCCGTCGGTTGGAGTTGGCGTATGGCCTGCCGGTGCAAGCTGCAGTGGTCTCCTGGGCTTCATCTTCACCTGTGGAAGATCGCTTTGATCGGCGCGCGAAGTGGACACAAGCAACGCCGATAACGTTGCCTGATGCCTTTGCAGACGCGGCATCGCAGCCGCAAGAGCGCTCGCCCCATCCACTCTTTTTGCCCCCGGGGGTCGTGCTGAACGAGGGGCGCGAAGCATGGTCGCTGGAATTTTCTCAAACCCACTGGCGCTGGTCGGCTGCATTCGCTTTGCTCTTGCTGATGGCGGAGTGGTGGGCCAATGACCGCCTGCAGGGTGGCGTCGTGGCTTGGCCTCATACCTTGGGGAGCATCCTCTTTACCTGCACTTTGATGGCCTGGGCGCTGCATGCTGCTACGCGCCGCTGGCTCTTGCGGGTGCAGGATGACGGTATCGTGGTTCTGCGCTGTTCATGGTTATGGAAGAGCACTGCGCTGCTACCTGGTGACGCCAGCCAAGCCCTGGTTCATAAGCTGTTCTTCACCAGTGGCAGCGGGACATCCGAGCAGGCTTACCACGCCGTGTATGCCAAGGACGCAGCAGGTGCTTTGCTGCGCCTGACCCCCGGACTGCCCGGGGCGGAGTCTGCACAGGCTGTGGGCCATGCGCTGGCGCGCGCCTGGCGAGATCGCCAAGGGGCATTTTCACCAGGGGTAGAGCGGATACTGCCCGCTTCTTACGTGCGCCCTGGTTGGGGCTGTCTGCTGCTCCTCGTCGCGGCAGGAGTTTTTGCTTATGGACCTCATCCCTTGCGCTGGGGCAAGGCTCCAGAGCCACTCCGTGCCGGTTCCAGTGCTCGCGTGTGGTCAGCCGCCGATGCACGCCTGCTTGATGCGCAGAACGCACATGATCCAGTGGCTCTGGGGCACGCTCTGCGGGACGGCGCCAACCCCGATTTGCTTGCCGACACTGGCTCTTCCATGTTGATGCTTGCTGCACACCGGGGGCAAATGGCGCATGTGGAGTTGTTGCTGACGGCGGGGGCGCAGGTGGATCTGCGTCAGTCTTTGAAAGACAGCGAGCGGGGAGACACTGCGCTGCTGCGAGCCTTTTATGGCGGGCATCTGGAGGTGGCGCAACGTCTGGTGAAAGCCGGGGCGAGTCTTCAGGCGCACAACCGGTGGGATTGGGGGCCGGTGCACATGGCCGCGCAAAGCGGCTGCGTGCCCTGTTTGGCATGGCTGAAGGCACATGGCCAAAGCCTGTCAGAGCCTGCACTTGCAAGCCGTGGTGAGACCCCTGCCATGCTGGCAGCATCCAAAGGCCAGCTGACAGTGCTGGAGTGGCTGCAGCGCGAGGGTGTCGACCTGTGGGCGTGTGACTCCCAGGGCAAAAACGTGCTGGATTGGGCGCGCTTTCGGAAACAGGCGGATGTAGAGCAGTGGCTACTCGGGCATCGCCCTCCATGGCCTTGACTGTCTGGCAGCACGGGGCCATACCTTGATTGGTGTGCTATTGAATTTGTAGCTGCTTGCGCTTTATTCATAAGCGCTACAGGCGAATTTGGCGAAATCTGGTGGGCGCAGCACTGCCGGGCCTGCATCGGCAAATGCTGCGCTGTCGCCTGTATTCCCGCAGAGAGCCCTTCACGCCAGAGCTGGGGGCGGGCTGTGGCGTGGCTCAGTCCTGCGGGCGGAAACCGATTTCCAGAGACGAGGGAACCCTTCCGTCCACATCGCGCGGCAGTGTTTCTGTCTTGTCCAGTGCACGCAGCACCGCGTCGTCCCACGCCTTGTTACCGCTGGACTGGATCAGCTTCTTGCCCACGATGGTTCCATCGGGGGCTGCTCGCACTTCCACCACCGCGCGCGGGTTGCCTGAGATTGCGTCGGGGTATACGATGTTAGGCTTGACCTTGGCCGCCACTTTGCCGCCATAGCTGCCCGAGGGGCCCGATGAAACCTTGTCCTTGCCGGTAGCGTTTTCGCCGCCCGTCGCACCGGCCAGTCCCTGCAGGCGTTTGAGATTGGCTTCGCGTTGGGCTGCGATTTCCTTGGCCTGGGCATCGGCGCGGCGCTTGGCATCGGCCTCTGCTTTGCGTTTGGCGTCTGCTTCAGCCTCTGCCTTGCGCTTGGCCTCGGCCTCCTCGGCGCGGCGCTTCTCATCAGCCTGCTTTTTCTGCTCGGCACGCTTTTGCTCAGCTGCCTGCTTTTCTTTCAGCTCGCGTTCCTTTTCGCGCTCTTTTTCCTTTTGCAGGCGCTCCTTGCGCTCCTGCTCCAGGCGTTCTTTCTTTTCAGCCTCCAGCTTTTCTCGGCGCTCACGTTCGCGCTTCTCGCGCTCCTGTTGTTCGGCGCGCTCACGCTTTTCCTGTTCCAGCCGCTTTTTCTCTCGCTCGATGGCGATATCCGCTTCGCGCGTGTCAGGCTTTTCCTGCGCCCGAGGCGGGGGTGGCGGAGGAGGTGGGGGCGGCGGCACTACTGCCACCGGAGGAGGAGGGGGCTCCGCGGGTGTAGGAGTCGTGGGTGGCGGAGGCGGCGCAACCTCTGCAGGGGCTGCTTGCTGAGGCACTGCAGACCAAAGCTCCGCCTCCACGGCGGGCTGGTCTGCCGTCGTAGTCCAGTTCACGCCCATGGTAAGGGCCGCAATCAATGCCGCGTGTACCAGCACAGCCAGCGCCACGGCGCGCATGCGGCCGGGCGGCTGGGGCGGAGAAAACTGGTCGCGTTCGTCGTGAGCGTGCATGGATGGCCTGGTAGCGCAGCGGGTTCAGCCGCCCTGTTTGACGGAGAGACCCACGCGTTGGACACCGGCCTTTTGCAAGGCATCCATGGCTTTCACCACGGCTTCGTATTGCACGCCCTTGTCGGCGGTGATGATCACTGCCGTGTCCTTGCTCTGGTCTTTTTGCCAGCGCAGGGCCGCATCGCCCACCTCGCGCTGGGTGACGGTACGCGTGGCATCCGGTGTTTTCAGTTCCAGCGTTCCGTCCTTGTTCACGATGACCTGGGCCACCACTTTGGGGACATTCTTGCCTTTGCCCACGCTGGGCACGTCGATCATCCCCGGCGTGAGCATGGGAGCCGTCACCATGAAGATGATCAGCAGCACCAGCATCACGTCGATGAAGGGCACCATGTTGATTTCGTTGATGGTGCGGCGGCCTCGGCCGCGGGACGCCATGGCGGGCATGCGGGCTCCTTAATGGCCAGAGGCCGAGTGCGAAGGCTGTGCGCCCAGATTGCGCTGCAGGATGTTGGAGAACTCTTCAATGAAGGTCTCCAGATGCGTCGCCACGCGGTCAATGTCGCGTGCAAAGCGGTTGTAGGCAATCACCGCCGGGATGGCGGAAAACAGGCCGATGGCTGTGGCCACCAAGGCCTCGGCAATGCCCGGGGCGACCGTGGCCAGGGTGATCTGCTCCATGCCCGCGAAGCCGGTAAAGGCATGCATGATGCCCCACACCGTACCGAACAGGCCCACATAAGGAGAGACCGAGCCGACCGAGGCGAGGAAGGAGAGGCTGGACTCCACCACATCCATTTCGCGCTGAAAGCTCGCCCGCATGGCACGGCGGGCACCGTCCAGCAGGGTGCCCGGGTCGGTGATGCGGCGCTCGCGCAGCTTCTGGTATTCGCGCATGCCGCTGGCAAAAATCCGCTCCATAGGACCTGCGTTCTTGGCGTTCTGTGCGGCGCTGGCAAACAGGTCATTCAGGCTGGTGCCAGACCAGAAATCCCGCTCGAAATCCTCGTTGAGCGACTTCACCCGCTTGAGTGCGAACAGCTTGCGGAAGATGGCTGCCCAGCTGGCAATAGAGACGGTGAGCAGCAGCAACATCACCAGTTGCACCACCCAGCTGGCCTGCAACACCAGGTTCAAGATGGACATGTTTTGATGGTTCATGAAAGTTGTTCCAGAAGGGTGCTCGGTATTCTTGCGGGGCGCATCGTTGCGGCGTCCACCCAGCCGATGCGGATGGTGCCTTCGCTCAGCAACGTGGGCTTGGCTTCGGTCATGTGCTCTGGTTTCAGGAGCGCTTGCTGCATTATTGTCAGGGATGCGCGGCCCTTGTCTTGCAGGCTGGCGGTAACAATCAGTTCGTCGTCCAGCCGTGCGGGCCGCAGGTAGCGCAACTGCGCATCGGTTACGACAAACATCCCGCCGGTTTGTTCCCGCAACCTGTGCTGCCCGATGCCCAGCGAGCGCAGCCATTCGGTCCGTGCTCGCTCAAAGAACTTCAGGTAGTTGGCGTAGAACACGATGCCGCCAGCATCGGTGTCTTCCCAGTACACGCGGATGGGAAACTCAAAGGCCATGCTGACTCTCCGGTGCGGGTCAGGCCAGCAACTTGCGAAGGCGCGCTACCGACTCCCGCAATTGTTCCATGGAGTTGGCCGTGGAGAAACGCACAAACCGCTCAGGCTCAAAGCTGCCGAAGTCACGGCCTGGTGTCACAGCTACGTGGGCGCGGCGCATGACTTCAAAAGCCAGGTCCCAGCTGCCTTGCACGCCCAAGCGCTGGGCTGCCTCCGTGCAATCAGCCCAGGCGTAGAAAGCGCCATCGGGCATCACCGGAACCTGCAGCCCCATGGACTGCAGTGCGGGGATGAAGAAGTCGCGCCGTGCCTTGAACTCGGCGCGGCGGCGCTCGTATTCGGCAATGCTCTCCGCCTCAAAACATGCCAGTGCCGCGAGTTGGGACACGGTGCTTGCGCAGATGAAAAGGTTCTGGGCCAGCCGCTCCACTACCGGCACCATCGCCTCGGGCACCACCATCCAGCCCAGGCGCCAGCCTGTCATGTTGAAGTACTTGCTGAAGCTGTTGATGCTGATGATGTGGTCGTCGATGGCCAGGGCCGTGTGCCCAAACTCTTCTTCGTACGACAAGCCCAGGTAGATCTCGTCAATCATCGTCACGCCGCCGTGGGCTTGCACCACGTCGTGGATGCGGCGCAGCTCACCCGGGGCGATGGAGGTGCCCGTGGGGTTGGACGGGGAAGCCAGCAGCACCCCCCGGGTCTTGTCAGTCCACGCAGCGCGTACCTTGTCAGCGCTGAGTTGGTAGCGTTCTGCGGCCGTGGTGGGTACCAGCACGGCCCGGCCTTCTGCTGCGCTGACAAAATGGCGGTTGCAGGGATAGCTCGGGTCGGGCATCAGGATTTCGTCGCCGCGCTCTATCAGCGCGAGGCACGCCAGGTGCAGTGCCGCAGACGCACCGGCAGTGACCACGATGCGGCGCGCGGGCACATCCACGCCAAAGCGGCTTTGGTACCAGCCGCTGATGCGCTCGCGCAGGGCGTCCAGCCCCAGCGCGTTGGTGTACTGCGTGGCTCCGTCGCGCACGGCTTTGGCTGCAGCCTCTTGCACCAGCGGCGGGGCAGTGAAGTCTGGCTCGCCAATGTTCAGGAAGATCATGGGCTCGCGGCTGCCCGCCACCTCTCGGGCCAAAGCCTGGGCAGCCTTGGCCACCTCCATCACGTAAAACGGTTCAATGCGCTCGGCGCGGCTGGAGAACTTCATGCTGGGGAATCCTGTAGCCGCATCGCGGCGGGGGAGTGGACCGAGAGGGAGAGCAAGTCCATGCAGAGCTACTGCGAGCAGGCGGGACCTGAGCGCTTGTGCCTTCCACCGCATGGGTGGTCGGCTTCCTCTGGTGAGCAATCAAGTGGCCCGTGGGGCCTGGTTGTCAGTCAGTCAGGCTTCGTTGCCGGATGCAGGGCCTGTATCTGCCTGAGGCTTGCCACCGGCCTTGTCTGCCGCCACCTCCGCGGCGCGCAGTCGGGGTGCCAGGCCATTGAGCACGGCGTTCACGTACTTGTGACCATCGGTGCCACCAAACTCCTTGGCAAGCTCGATGCACTCGTTGAGGACCACACGCCATGGCACATCCATGCAGTGCATGAACTCATACACACCGATCCACATGCACGCGCGCTCAATGGGCGAGATCTCGCCCAGCTTGCGGTCCAGCAAGGGGGTGATCAGCGCGTCCAGATCTTCTGCGGTGTTGATGCACCCATGCAGCACCGCGTCGTAGTGCGCAGAGTCGGCCTTGTGAAAGCCCGCCAGATCACGGGTGAATGCATCAATCGCCGCCGCATCGTTGCGGCCAACGATGTGCTGGTACAGCGCCTGCAGCGCAAACTCGCGCGCGCGGCTGCGGTTGGACTTGGAGGCCGCCTTGCGGGTGCCGTTGGCTTTGAGGCCCGTGCGGGGCTGGCGAGGAGGGCGGGTTTTGGACGGAGGTGTGGTTTCGGTCATGACAGGTCGTCCAGCAGGTTGGCCATCTCCACCGCTACGCGGGCTGCATCGGTGCCTTTTTCGGTCTGGCGGGCGATGGCCTGTTCCATGTTTTCGGTGGTGATGATCGCGTTGGCGATAGGGATCTGATAGTCCAGCGAAAGGCGGGTCACGCCCGCGCCGGATTCGTTGGCCACCAGTTCGAAGTGGTAGGTTTCGCCGCGGATGATGCAGCCCAGGGCAATCAAGGCATCGAAGTTATCGCTCTCAGCCATGGCTTGCAGCGCCACGGGCACTTCCAGCGCACCGGGGACCTGCACATGGGTGATGTTCTTTTCCTGCACACCCAGGGCCTTCAGCTCTGCCAGGCAGGCTGCTGCCAGCGTGTTGGTGATGCTCTCGTTGAAGCGGGCCTGCACGATGCCGATGTGCAGCTTCTTGCCGTCCAGCCTGTCCGCGGTTCCTTTTTCTGCGCCAAACATGTTTATTCCTTGGGGATGAAGCCTGTGATTTCGAGACCGTAGCCAGTCATGCTGGGCATGCGGCGGGGCTGGCCCATGAGGGCCATTTTCTGTACGCCGCAATCGCGCAGGATCTGTGCGCCCACGCCGTAAGTGCGCAGGTCCATGCGGCCGCGCTCGGGGGCCTGTGATGCGCGTGCTGTGCCTTCAAACTGGGCCAGCAGTTGCGCTGCGTTTTCGCCGCAGTTGAGCAGCACGGCCACACCCTTGCCTTGCTTGGCCAGGTACTGCAGGCTGGTGTCCAGCCCCCATGAGTGCATGGAGCGGTTGACCTCCAGGGCATCAAACACCGACAGGGGCTCGTGCACCCGCACGGGCACGACGTCGTCAGCGGCCCACTCGCCCATCACCAGGGCCAGATGCACGGCCTGGCTGGGCTTGTCGCGGAAAGCGTGGGCGGTGAAGGTGCCGTAGGCCGTGGTCAGCGGGCGGCTGCCCACTTTCTCTACCAGCGATTCGTTGCGGCTGCGGTACTCGATCAGGTCGGCAATGGTGCCGATCTTCAGACCATGCTCTGCAGCAAACAGTTGCAGATCGGGCAGGCGGGCCATGGTGCCGTCGTCCTTCATGATCTCGCAGATGACCGAGGCTGGGCTGCAGCCCGCCATGGCGGCCAGATCGCAACCGGCTTCGGTGTGCCCTGCGCGCATCAACACCCCGCCATCCACCGCTTGGAGCGGGAAGATGTGGCCGGGCTGGACCAGGTCTGTGGGTTTGCTGTGGCGGTCCACCGCTACTTGCACCGTGCGTGCGCGGTCTGCGGCAGAGATGCCTGTGGTCACGCCTTCAGCCGCTTCAATGGAGACCGTAAACGCGGTGCTGTACACCGTGCCGTTGCGTGCCGCCATGGGTGGGAGCTTCAGGAACTCGCAGCGCTCGCGGGTCAGGGTCAGGCAGATGAGGCCACGGCCAAAGCGGGCCATGAAGTTGATGGCTTCGGGGGTGACGTGGTCGGCGGCGAGGACAAGATCGCCTTCGTTTTCACGGTCTTCTTCGTCCACCAGGATGACGATGCGCCCGGCGCGCATGTCGGCCACGATGTCTTCCACCGGCGAGATGGGCACAGGGGTCAGGGGGGTGTTCATGGGAGAGGGCTTTCGTTAGGGCCACAGCAGGGTTGTGCAGCGCTGAACCACACGCCCTCATGGGCCCGCGGCCACCTGGAACCGCTGGCCACCCAAAGAACATGCTGTGCGGCGCTGCCGCAGCGCAAGAGTCCTGGCGTTCGGGCTCTCGCAAAGCTGCGTATTTTAGTTCAGCCCAGAGGCAAGTCGGCATGTGCTGGATCAATGCCTCAATGCCCGCAGTCCATGTGACCGGTGATGCAAGACTTCGCCTGTGCGCTCTGCATCGGGTTCGTGCTTCCACGGTCTGCAACACCCATGGCAGCGGGGCTTGAATGGCCCGTTCAGATAGCACTGCCCTGCAGAACCACGTCCGACTCGGGGTAAGCCACGCAGGGCAGAACACAGCCTTCGGCCTTTTCCTCGGCGCTCAGGCCGGGCCATTCGACCTCATAGCGCACCCGGCCTTCCACCAGTTGGCCGATGCAGGTGCGGCAGGTGCCATTGCGGCACGAGCTGGGCCAGTCGATGCCCCCTTGCTCCATGGAGACCAGCAGGGGTTGCTCGGGCCATGCGTCGCACTGGGTGCCGTCCGGCTCGATGCGGGCTGTGAAAAAGGGAATCTGTTGTGTCATGGCGAGGTGCAGGAAAGGTATTGAAGTGCTGAGGGGACGTGCCGAGTTCAGCGCCGTCGCTTCCACACCAGCAACAGATTGTTGGCAGGCATGGCGTGCCGCTGCGCAAGCTGCAGCCCTGCGGCGTGGGCTTCCTGGGCCACGTCTTCCAGTGCGCGTATGCCCCACTGGCTGTCTTGGGCGCGCAGGCTGGCGTCAAAGGCCAGGTTTCCGGGGGCCGTGTGCACGTCTTTTTCCAGATAAGGGCCATAGGTCACCAGCAGTCCATCGGGCGTGAGGTGGCGCGCCGCGCCTTGCATCAGCGCGGTGCAGCATTCCCAGGGCGCAATGTGGATCATGTTGGCGCAGTAGATCAGGTCAAACGGCGCGGTGAACGGTGGCCCCTCACTGGGCCACTGCGGCTGTGTCACGTCCAGCCGCAAGGGCGGCTGCACCTGCACTGCGCCAGTCTGCTTGCACCAGCCTTGGATGGAGGCGAACAGGGCATCGGTCAGGTCGGTGGGTTGCCAGCGCCAGCCGGGCAGTGCGGCGCTGAAATGCGCGGCGTGCTGGCCCGTTCCACTGGCAATTTCCAGGGCATTACCGGTGGTGCCCAGCACGGTTTGCAGCACGCTCAGGATAGGCCCTTGGTTGCGCTCGGCGGCTGGGCTGTGGGCCAGGGGAGAGGTGGACATAAAAAATGGGGCTGGCGCTTGTCAGTAGAGCGCAGGATGCTATCAAAAGTGAAGTGATAACGATATCGCCAGGGTTATGCCTGGCTGGGCATGTGGAAAACTTGGTTTGCTTAAAAAATATGCAATGCAGGCGACTGCCTTGTAAATCAATCACTTACGACAGCCATACAGCACTTATCCGAGGTTATCCACAAAATTGTCCCGCCAAGTTTGGGATAACCAAGCGTCTGCGGCTGAGTTTTTGCCGGGAGATGTTTTGCCTAAATTTTGAGCGTTTCGTAGAAGATTGAATGAAATCAATGGGTTAGGTGCTCTGTACAGGACTTGTCCAAACTTATTCACAGCTTTGTCCAGCGCAGACTGGGACAAGTGGATATTTCTCATTCATGGGTTGCTTAAAAAATAGGCATCAGAAACGGTATGTAATGAAATCAAGCACTTAGCGTTCCCATACAAGACTTCTCCACACTTATCCACATGGTTGTTCAGCCTCATCAGGGATAACCCGCACGCCTGTCCCCTGTGCAACGGGTGCCGATCAGCGATTGCCGTACAGTGCACCGCGCAGCCGTCCTGACCTGTTCATGGCATGGCAATTCCCTCAACCTATTTTTGCGACGCAGGAGACTCATCCATGGTGGATATCGAATTCAAGGGCCGTGTAGCTATCGTGACGGGGGCGGGTGGCGGCCTGGGGCGTCAGCATGCGCTGGCCCTGGCCGCGCGGGGTGCCAAGGTGCTCGTCAATGATCTGGGCGGGGCCGTGGATGGCAGCGGGGGCACGGCAGGCGCAGCGCAGAAGGTGGTGGATGAAATCCGCGCCGCAGGCGGTGAGGCATTGGCCAACGCTGCGTCGGTGACCGACCCGGCTGCGGTTGAGGCCATGGTGCAACAGGCTATGGATGCATGGGGCCGGGTGGACATCCTGGTCAACAACGCGGGCATCCTGCGCGACAAGACCTTTGCCAAGATGAGCATGGATGACTTCCGCCTGGTGGTGGATGTGCACCTGCTGGGCGCGGCCTACTGCTGCAAGGCGGTGTGGCCGCACATGGTGGCCCAGCAGTACGGGCGCATCGTGATGACCACATCATCCACAGGCCTCTATGGCAATTTTGGACAAAGCAACTACGGCGCAGCCAAGCTGGCCCAGGTGGGCCTGATGCAGACGCTGGCGCTGGAAGGGGCCAAGCACAACATCCACGTCAATGCCTTGGCCCCCACCGCAGCCACACGCATGACCGAAGGGCTGATGCCCCAGGAGGTGCTGGACGCCCTCAAGCCCGAAGCCGTGGTACCCGCCATGCTGGTGCTGGCGCACGAATCCGCCCCCACACGCACCATTCTGTGTGCCGGTGCGGGCTCGTTTGAAGCGGCCCACATCACGCTCACGCAAGGCATTCACCTCGGCATGGGCGACACCGTACCCGAGCAACTGGCGGCCCGCCTGGCCGAGGTGACCGATCGCACGGGCGAGCAGGTGCCGCAAAGCGGTGCTGCACAAGGCACCAGTGAGGTTGCCAAGGCAATGGCACGCCGCTGAGAGGATGGATAGACGATAAGAGAGCAGGAGAGGGCGCGTAACCACAGCTTGCCGCTGTGTGTGCACCGCAGTTTTTTCAGCCGTTTGACAGCAAGGACTTGCGCCGGGTTTGGGCGCAGGAGCGCTTGCCGTGCTAAGTTCCGGGCCAACGAGAAGACCGACCGGTATAACGATATGAGCAAACTGCAGGACAGACTGAACGCCCTCCCTACCGATTCCCTGCGCGGCATTCGCCGCGGGGTGGAAAAAGAGGGCCTGCGCGTGCAGCCCACCGGGGGGCTGGCGCTCACCCCCCATCCCAAGGCCCTGGGCTCCGCGCTCACGCACCCCCTCATCACCACTGACTACAGCGAATCGCAACTGGAGTTGATCACCGGGGCGCATCTGGGCGTGCAGCAGTGCCTGGATGAACTGACCGAAGTACACCAGTTTGTGCAGCGCACGCTGCGGGACAGCGGCGGCGAGCTGCTGTGGGCATCCAGCATGCCTTGCGGGCTGCCCACCGATGAGACGATTCCGCTGGCGCGCTATGGCGGCTCCAACGTGGGGCGGGCCAAGAGCGTGTACCGCATGGGCCTGGGCCACCGTTATGGCCGCCGCATGCAGACCATCTCGGGCATTCACTACAACTGGTCGCTGCCCGGTGTGAGCAGCGAGCAGTATTTCTCGCTGATCCGCAACTTCCGCCGCCACGCCTTTGTCCTGCTGTACCTGTTTGGTGCATCGCCCGCGCTGTGCCCGTGCTTTGTGCAGGGGCGCGACCACCGCCTGCAGCAGCTGGGTGAAAACGCGCTGTATTTGCCGCATGCCACGTCGCTGCGCATGGGGCGGCTGGGTTACCAAAGCGATGCGCAGGCGACCCTGGCGGTCAGCTACAACGGTCTGCAGGGCTATGCCAATTCGTTGCACGAGGCGCTGACCAAGCCCTATCCGGCCTACGAACAGGTGGGTGTGCGCAACCCG
This sequence comes from Acidovorax sp. DW039, assembly GCF_037101375.1. Lineage (NCBI taxonomy): Bacteria > Pseudomonadati > Pseudomonadota > Betaproteobacteria > Burkholderiales > Comamonadaceae > Acidovorax > Acidovorax sp. DW039. The sequence continues at coordinate 2,133,750 of NZ_AP029019.1, forward strand.
GGTGGCGACTACAACCAGCTGGGCACCAGCCTGCTGCAGATCGAAAACGAGTTCTACGGCACCATCCGTCCCAAGCGCACCGTGCGCACGGGCGAACGCCCTTTGCATGCGCTGCGCGAGCGCGGGGTGGAGTATGTTGAAGTGCGCCTGATGGACCTGGACCCGTTCGTGCCCGTAGGCATCACGGCCCCCACCATGCGCCTGCTGGACGTGTTTCTGCTGCACTGTCTGCTGTCCGACAGCCCGCCAGACACTCCGGACGAGATTGCAGAACTCAAACACAACCAGCACCTGACAGCCGAGCGTGGCCGCGAACCCGGCCTGCTGCTGCAGCGCCAGGGCCAGGCGGTGCCCTTGGTGCAGTGGGGTGATGAAGTGCTGGCCGCTTGCGAGCCGCTGGCTGCGTCGCTGGACGCCACCCATGGCTGTGGCGACTACAGCGCAGCCCTGCGCGAGGCCCGTAGCTTGCTGCAAACCCCGGATACCACCCCCTCGGCCCGCGTGCTGCAGGCCATGGTGCAGCAGCATGGCAGCAACTTCGAAGCCTTTGCCTTCCACCAGTCCGCCGCAGCGCGTGATGCCTTGCTGGCCCTGCCATGGACGGCGGACCAGCAGGCCCGCTATGCGGCGATGAGTGAGGAGTCCATCGCCGCCCAGAAAGCGATTGAGGCTGCAGACACCCTGCCGTTTGAAACCTGGCGTGAGCAGTACATGGCGGTGGAAGGGCTCGGGTAAAGCGCAGGCCAGCAGCGCCCGTCTGCAGCCTCCAACGCTCCGCTCTTTGCTATTGAAAGCGTAGCTGCTTGCGCTGGTGGGGGGTGCGCTAGAGGCATTTTCTTGATGCGTGAGGTTTTCAAACCTCCAGCATCAACAGCGCCTCCTGCCGCCAGTACTCCGCCGCTTCCAGAAAGCATTCCCACACGCAACCATTGCAGCCCCTGCCGCAGCAGGTGGTGGGCAGCGGTGGTGGCGTTCGCAAGCTCACATCCCGTGCCTGCGCACGGTCTTGCAGCGATGCAAACATGGCCTGCGCTGTGGCGCCGTCGCTGGCCGGGGTGGTGTCCCAGGCGTGCGATGCATCTGGCGGTATGGCTAGCGGTGTCGTTGCCGTCTGCACACCCGTGGCAGGGCTGCAGGGGGTCATTGCCTGTGGGCTCCTGCGCGAATGCGCCGCACCACGTACTGCGCCACAAAGGCTGCGCCCAGCACCAGGGCAAACCAGCCCACTGCAGTGGCCTGGGCCATCAGCTCGCGCACGCTGCCTGAGCGGGCGATGTAAGGGGCCAGCACAATCACCAGCCCGATCAGTGCACAGGTCACGCCCTTGAACAGGAGTTCCTTGTCGGCCTTGCTGGGGGCTTGGGGTGTGGGCGGGGTGGGGGTGCGAGGGGGCATGGAGAGTCTGGACAGAAAAAGAGAACGCCGGGCGCGATTATCCTTGGGCGCAAGGGCGGGCTGAGTCCTCTTGCCCGTGCAAGGAATGCCCGGCCCCGGTATTGATGAATTGAACGAACAGAAGAAAGAAGCCATCGCATGTCCATCCAGTGGTTCCCCGGTCACATGCACCTGACCCGAAAAGCCATCACCGAGCGTGTCAAAGACATTGATGTGGTGATAGAGGTGCTGGATGCCCGCCTGCCTGGCTCCAGCGCCAACCCCTTGCTGGCCGAAATGACGGACCACAAGCCCAAGCTCAAGGTGCTGAACAAGCAGGATGTGGCCGACCCCGAGCGCACCGCGCTGTGGCTGGACTGGTACAACGGCCAGAGCGAAACCCGCGCCGTGCCGCTGGATGCGTCAGACCCCGCACCAGCCCGCAAGCTCATCGACGCGTGCCACCTGCTGGCCCCCAACCGGGGCGGCATGGCCAAGCCGATGCGGGTGCTGATCTGCGGCGTGCCCAATGTGGGCAAGTCCACCCTCATCAACACCCTCTCCAACAAGCGCCAGGCCAAAACGGGCGACGAAGCCGGTATCACCAAGCTGGAGCAGCGCATCACGCTGGCCGACGACTTTTACCTGTGGGACACCCCCGGCATGCTCTGGCCCCGCATCATCGTGCCTGAGAGTGGCTACAACCTGGCCGCCAGCGGCGCCGTGGGCCGCAATGCCTACGACGAAGAGCTGGTGGCGCTGGAGCTGCTGCGCCGCCTGCAGGGCCACTACGCCCCTTTGCTGGAGGCCCGCTACAAGCTGGGCATACCCGCAGCCGACATTGCCGCCATGCAGGACGACGAACTGCTCGAAGCCATTGGCCGCAAGCGCGGAGCCATGATGAGCGGAGGCCGCGTCAACCTGCAAAAGGCGGCCGAGATTGTGATGACCGACTTCCGCACTGCAACGCTGGGCCGCATCACGCTGGAGACGCCCGCGCAGTTTGAGGTGTGGCTGGCCGCAGGGCTGGCACAAGATGCCGCACGCGCCGCCAAGAAAGAGGCACGCGCCAAAGCCCGGGGCAAGGGCACAGGCCGCCGTGATCCGCAATCGGGTGATCCGGCAGAAGGCTGATCTCATAGCGATCAGCCTCTAAGGGCTGAGCACGCCTGGGCGGGCAATGCCTTGCGCAAGCGCTGCGATGGGCGGCGCTCTCCGCGTTTTACCTCCCCTGCGAAAGGGCAAGTCCGGGGTTAGGATGCGCGCTATCGCTGCAGCTGTCTGGGAGACTGTCCGGGAAAAGATCGGAAACAGGCTCCTGGCTCTGTCTCGAGCCCTCAGATTGCCGTTCGCCACCGATGCCTCTATCACCCCTGTCTGACAAGGCTGACCCCACCGTGCACATGCTGGTGCAGGTGTGCAGCTGGGCGGTCATTCTGGTGGGCAGCGCGGTGGCCTTGTTGCTGCTGAATGAACCGCCTGTGCAGTGGTGGCGTCTGGGGCTCAATCTGGGGGCCTCCATGGTGGGGCTCGTAGCTTTGGGACTGACACGCCGTGGCCACTGGCGGCTGGGCGCGCATGTACTGGTGTGGGGTGTGTGGGGCATGGTGTCTCTGGTCGCCGCAGGAAACGGCGGTGTGCAGGGGCCCAATCTGCTCAACTACCCGGTGCTGATCGTTGCTGCGGGCTGGCTGCTGGGGGCACGGCCCACGCTGGTGTTGTTGGGCCTTACGGGGGGGTTACTGGGGTTCTTTCTGTGGGCGGATCTGCATGCGTTGCTGCCCATGCCGCGCACGCCCAACCGCATCGCGCAGGCGGTCTACCTCACGGGCATTGTCGGACTGACCGGCGCAGTCACCCTGCTGTCACGCCGCAGCTATCAGCGCCGGGTGGCCGAGGCCCAGGAGATGGCCTCTCGTCTGGCGGCTCGTGATACCGAGTTGCGCAAGCTGCTGCGGGTGGTGGAGCAAAGCCCTGAAAGCACAGTCATCACCGACCTGCAGGGGCGCATCGAATTTGTGAACGATGCCTTCGTGGCCCGCACCGGCTACGCGCGGGAAGAGGTGCTGGGGCAGCCCTCGTCGCGCTTTTCGGGCAACGGCCTCGCGCCCGCTCAATCGCAAGGCCTGCGTGAGACTTTGGCGCGTGGTGAAACCTGGGCGGGGGAGCAGACCAACTTGCGCAAGGATGGCTCTGCGCTGGTCGAGTCGGTGGTGGTGGCGCCCATCCGCCAGCCTGATGGGCGCATCACCCACTTTGTGGAGTTGAAGCAGGACCTCAGCGAGCGCCGCCGCGCGGCGGAAGAAATTCACCGGCTGTCGCATTTCGATCCACTCACCAGCCTGCCCAATCGTTCGACCCTGATTGAACGCCTGGCGGCCCTGCAGTCGCGCCACCAGCGCACCCCCGATGCAACGCATGCCTTGCTGCTGCTGGACCTGGACCGTTTCACCACCTTCAACGACGCGCGCGGCAGCGAGATGGGAGACCGGCTGCTCTGTGCCGTGGGCCTGCGTCTTTCGGAGTGCCTGGGCCCCGCGGACCTGCTGGTGCGCGTGGCGGGGGACGAGTTTGGCATTCTGCTGTCTGACCTGGGCGCTGACGCCACCGCGGCGGGCCCCAAGGCGCTGCTGTTTGCAGAGCAGGTACAGCGGGCCCTGACCCAGCCCATGGCGCTGGGGGATTCGGCTGAACAGGCCCAGCTGGGGGCCAGCATGGGAATCACGCTCTACCCCCAACACCTGCAAGACACGCCCCTGGATGCACTGGGCCGAGCAGGCACGGCCCTGCACCGGGCGCGGGATGCCGGGGGCAACCGCTACGCATTTTTCGAGCAGGGCATGGGCGAAATGGCGGCGCACCGCTTTCAGGTGGAGCGTGACCTGCGTCGCGCCATCGGAGTCCATGAGCTGCGGCTTTTTGTGCAGCCCCAGTTCGATGTGCAAGGGCGCTGCATCGCTGCCGAGGCGCTGGTGCGCTGGCAGCACCCGCAGGATGGGCTCATTCCGCCTGCCCGCTTCATTGCACTGGCCGAAGAGTCAGACCTCATCGTGAGTCTGGGCGACTGGGTGCTGGCCCGTGCCTGCGAAGTGATTGGCTCGCCTGAATTTGCCCGCAGGCGTTTGCGGCTGTCCGTCAACCTGAGTGCCCGTCAGTTCCGTCATCCGGGCTTTGTGCCGGGCTTGCGTGCCCGGCTGCAGGCCTGCGGTGCAGACCCCACCCTGCTGACGCTGGAGGTGACGGAGAGCCTGGTCATTGAGGACTTTGACGAGGTGGTGGCCAAAATGCGTGAGCTGGCTGCGCTGGGCGTGGAGTTTGCGCTGGATGACTTTGGCACCGGATATTCGTCGCTGGCCTACCTCAAGCGGCTACCGATTCAGGAGCTGAAGATTGATCGGTCTTTTGTGAACGAGGCACCGACCAATGAGGACGACGGCGCTTTGGTGGAAGCAATTCTTTCCGTAGCCAGCCACTTTGGCTTGCGTGTGGTGGCCGAGGGGGTGGAGACCCCGGAGCAGGCCGCCTTTCTGGCGCAACGCCAGCCAGATATCGTGTACCAAGGCTATCTGTTTGGCCGACCTGAACCTGTGGAAGAGTGGCTGGATCGGGTGCGTAGCCTGAACCAATAATTGCCTCTGGTGCTTATGAATAAAGCGCAGGCAGCTATTGATTTGGTAGCGGAACAGGAATTGCCCTGTGCACGCTACCAGCACAGCGGTGCAGGTTCATCGCTCCATAAAATCCAGCGCTGCACTTCCGCATAAGGCGATGTGCTGATGCTGAATGCATCCACCCCTTGCGGCAGGCGCTGCAGTCTCACCACGTAGCCGTTTTGCGTGGACACCCACACCCGGTCGCCGGTGGCCGATGCTCGGATGGCCGTGACCGCCCCGCCCATGTAGTGGTGCCACACGGCGTGGCCTGAGGCATCCAGCGCATGCAGCCAGCCTTCGGCATCACCCACCAGCGTGTGTTCTGTGTGCTCGCCGGGGCTATTGGCGCTTGGCATCATGAGCGGGGCAGAGGCTTCAATGCGCCAGTTGGATTCCGTCCATTGAGCCGTGGCTCCAGCCTCGCTCCATGCCATGTACTGGGTGCGGCCATCGTAGAGATGGCATGAGTGCGTCCACCACCGCTGGCCTTCCTGGGTGAAGTGGGCGTGGCAGGCATAGGCCGAGACCGGTGGCAGCGCCCGGATGACCTGCCCGTGCCAGTCCAGCAGAAGGTGCGGGCTGTCCTGGTCACCCACTGCGATGTGGCGTGCATCGGGCGACAGCGCCATGTGCAGCATGTGCAGGTGCAGTGCACCCTGCTGCTGGTTTTTGGGCCATGTGTAGGGGCCGTCTTCTTCCCAGGTCTGGGGGTGCAGCCGCCGCGCAGGCAATGGTTGTGCCTGCGGCTTGTCGGGTGTGCTGGGCCCCAGCAGATACACCCCGCTGGCATGGCGCACCAGCACGCGCTGGCCGTCGTCCCATGGAATCAGCTCTTCGCAGTCAAAAGGCATGGCGCTGGGCTGCAAACCCCAGGCCGGGGGCGTGCCTTCATTGCCGCGCGGTGGCTCGAACGTGGCCATCATCGGCCCATCCCACCCCAGGTGGGTGGTGATGCGACCCGCCTCGCAGCGGGCAAAGCAGCGCCCTTGCGGTGAGCGGCCCGCGCCCTGCAAGCCCGGCAAGGGCGTGGCGCGCAGGCCCTGCAGCAGCACCCATTGGGGGGCTCCGTTGGCCGTGGCGACGCGTGCCAGCAGACGCGGTTGAGGCGGCGTGATGCCATCGCCCGTGCCTTCATCCATGCCGTCATCCAGCAGGCAAAGCTGGCTGACGGTCTGGCCTGAACGGTAGGCGTGGTCTGCATACGCATCGGCTGCAAATGCAAAGCGCTGGCGAAAGCGCGCACTCAGCGCCGCATCGGCCTGCTGGTGCACGGCCCGGGCCAGGTGCAGTGCAGCGTTGGCATCTGGCGTGCGCGGGTCTTCGGGGGGTAGTTCCTCAGAAGTTGCAGAGGCAGCTTCGGCGGCTTGCTCAGCATGCTGCTCTGTAGGCGACTCAGCCCATCCGCTCCGCGCGTGGTCCGGTTCAAGCCATGGCATCCACTGCGTGCGGGTCTGCTGCACCCACTCTTGCCCCTGGCGTTGCCAACGCTCGGAAAGCGCCATCCACGGTTCATCAAAAATGGCCTCATCGGGCAGGGTGGGCGGCAAGGGCGGTTCTGCCAGCCAGCGCACGGGCTGGGGTGCGGTGGTGGGCTGTGTGGCAAGCCAAGCGGCTTCATGTTCGTCCACCGCGCGCAATGCCTGGTGCCACAGGCGCAGCAGGCGCGCCAGGTGGTCTGCGGCATGGGCGGGCAGTGCAGTGCGTTCATCGCCCTGGCGCTGGCTGCTGCTGATGCGCAGCAGCGGCGGTCCTTCACGCGCCTCATCCAGCTCCAACTGGTAGGCTGCGTGGGCGTTGTCCGGGGCATCGCCGGGCGCGTCTTCTCCATTAGCCCAGCTCAGTTTGAAGGCCAGGCCCCAAGGCTCACCTTCGTGCATGCAGGGCTCACGCGCCCCTATCCACAGCGGGCCTGCCCAGAAGCCGTTTTTGTCGCTGTCCCACCAGTCGTCGTACCGCTCCGCAAAAATGCGCCTGCCCACCAGTGCCCGCAACCGCGCGGGGGTGATCTCTGCCTGCACCTGGGCCCACAGCGGAAAGTGTGCGCGTGCCTGTGCCGTGCCTTTGCGCACATAGTCCAGCAAGCCCTGCCATGCGTGCTGGCAGGCGCGCCACGCGTCAGCATCGGTTTCCGGGTCCAGGGTCTGCCAGGCGGCGGGTTCACCTGCCTGGTAGCGGCGGTAGATCATGGTCAGCCCCTCAGGCTGAGTCGTGGGTACGCCCGCGCCGGTGCGGGTAGGGGGCTGTGCTTCATGGCGCTTGCGCCATGGCAGTGGCAGGGCTGCCAGGCGGGCCCGCCAGCCGCGTCGGCGGGCCGGGTCCTCTACCGCCAGGTAGAAGTCCCAGGTCTTCCACACGGTGATGAAAACACTGTCGTCACGGGCATCTCCGTCGGCATCCACATGCTTGCGGCAAAGCGAAAAATCCGTCTGCCCCCACCAGCCTGCTGCCGTGTACTCCTTATGTGCGATGACGGGGGAGCGCACCGCTGCCCGCAGGTTGGCGGCGCTGATGTGCTCGTCGGCAAACAGCGCTGCGGGCGGGGGCATCAGGGCTTGTACCTGCTCTGTGGTGTGTGTCAGTGCCTCACCTGCACGTGCGGCCTGCAGCAAGGCCGAACGGTGGGGCACATCGGCCAGCCGGGGTTGTGCGGGGGCCTCAGGGTTCAGAACCGAGGGGTGGAGCAGCAGCGCCAGCGTCTCGGCTGCGGGGGCTGGTGCCAAGGCGGAATCATCGGGGGGCGCATCGCCCACGGCAGGTTCGTGCCATGCAAAGTCGCACTGGTGGGGCTGGTGCAGTGTGGTGCGGTAGCCCCCGGTGAACAGCAGGGCTTGCGCGCTGGTGTGGCCCAGCACTTCCAGGCTTCCTGTCGCTTCACCCCTGCAATCACCGCAGTCACCCCAGTACAAGGTCCGCACCCGCAGATCGCCTTGCACATGCATTTGCTGGCCGCCCACCACCGCACATTCCATGGCGGCCTGGCCCATGACCAGCAGGTGTGCCGACACGCCCGCACCGTCGCTGGTGAGCGCACCTTGCAGATGCAGATGCCCGTTGACCCATAAAAGTGCGCCTTGGGGGTGGGCATGGGCAGCATCCACCGCCTCGGTCGGCAAGGGCGGCAACCAGTGGCCGTCGTCGCTGCGGCGCAGGCTCAAGTCCAGCGCTGCCAGGTTCAGGTCACCCTCCACGCACCAGACGGGTAAATGGCCCCAGGCCTGCGTGTCGCGCTGCAATGCCTCTGCCAGCCAGCATGACGCAGGCAGCCGGTGGGCGAGCGCTGCCAGTGTGGTGAGGTGGATGGGCGGGAAGGGCATGGGATGTGTGGAGAACAGCGCGCTCAATCCGGTTGATGGTAGGGCAACAAGAGACTGATCAGGTTCAGCCTTGGTTTAGTGGCCTTGCAACCAATGCCATGGCCATGCGGTCCACAGTCGATGCCAGTCCGAGGAGGGGGCATCGTGTTCTCGCTGATCGTCTGCGGAGTGTTCGGGCGCAAGAGGAGCACTGTCCACTGGCGGCAGCTGCAACCCACTGCGCAACTGCAGGACCTCCCCCGTCACCGGGTGTGGCACGTTCAACTGCCATGCATGCAGCCACAGTCGCTGGTGCCCCAGGCGTTCGGCCCACCAGCGGTTGAGGGGGCCTTTTCCGTGGGTGGCATCGCCAATGATGGGGTGGGCCAGGTGCTTGAGGTGCCTGCGGATCTGGTGGCGTCGGCCTGTGGTGGGCTGCGCTTCCACCAAAGAGGCCCGGGTGGTGGCAAAGCGCGGGTCACTCGCTTCAGGCACGGTGAGCTGGGCCAGGGTGCGAAAGCGGGTGTGGGCCTCCTGCACGGGCGCGTCGGGCGGTGCGTCGTCGGGCCGAAGGGGGTGGTCTACATCCACCTGCGCGGGTGCCCAGCCGCGCACCATGGCCAGGTAGCGCTTGGTGGTGGCGTGGTGTTCAAACGACTGCGACAGCGCCCGCGCTGCATCGCTGTGCAGCGCCATCACCAGCACGCCGCAGGTGCCTTTGTCGAGCCGGTGCACCGGAAACACATGCCGACCCAGCTGGTCGCGCAGGGTTTGCATCACAAACCGGGTCTCGCCTGCGTCCAGCCCCGTTCTGTGCACCAGCCAGCCCGCGGGCTTGTAGACGGCCACCATGTGCTCGTCTTGCCAGAGGATGTGCAGCGGCTGGGACATGGGGCGTGGAATGAAGTATTGAGAAAAAATGCCTGTAGCGCTTATTAAATAAGCGCAAGGTGCTATTTAAATTGTAGCAATGCTTTCCATCGGGTGAGCTGCGCCGGTACGCGTCACCCGGTGCGCGGGGTGGGGTGAGGGCAGCACGCGCAGCGGCGCGCGACAATTGGGCCAATGACCAAGACGATTCTTCCCCTGCAATTGCTGGTAGCGCCCAGCCAAGACGATCCTTCTCCCCTGGTGCTGTACCACGGCCGCCGCTGCCCTGATGGGTTTGGTGCAGCACTGGCTGCGTGGCTGTATTACGGCGACCGTGCCGAGTACGTGGGCCTGGACCATGGCGATGTTCAGTCCGTGGACGATCTGCCGGCCCTGGACGGGCGTGCGGTCTACATCCTGGATTTTTCCTTTTCAGCAGACATCCTGACGGCCATGGACGAGCGCGCCGCCAAGCTGGTGATGCTCGACCACCACAAGAGCGCGGCCGAAAAGCTCACGGGGTTTGCCTGCCGCTGCGGGGTGGTGCACTTTGACATGAACAAGTCCGGGGCCCGCCTGGCGTGGGAGTTTTTCCACCCGAACGAGCCCGTGCCCGCGCTGCTGCAGTATGTGGAAGACCGCGATATCTGGAAGTGGGAGTTTCCGCAGAGCGCGGCATTCCTGTCTGCGCTGGACATGGAAGGGCAGGACTTTGCCCGCTGGGCCGAGATTGCCCGTTTTGGTGCCGACCAGCTCGACGCCTTCACCGAGCGCGGGCGTGCCATGGACGAGAAGTTCCGCAAGATGGCCAACGACATTGCCGAGGGCGCACAGCCCCTGGTGTTCAACGGCATTGCGGGGCTGATGGTGAATGCGCCGGGCATGTTCCACAGCCTGGTGGGCGACATCCTCTCGGCCAAGACGGGCACCTTTGCGCTGATGTGGAGCGCCAGCGACAAGGGTGTGAAGGCTGGCCTGCGGTCACAGCGCAACTTTGACTGCATTGCGCTGGCAGAAAGCATGGGCGGCGGCGGCCATGCCCAGGCCTGCGGCTTTCGCATGCCCGTGTCCCGCCTGCCCGAGTTGCTGGGCGGCGTGCTCAACGCCTGAGGTCAGCTCTTCACAGGGCTTTGGGGGGCTGGGGCAGTGCGTCGCCCGTCAATGGGCGTCAGCTGCCTCTTCAAAACGGTCTACGGTGCGCAGTTGCTTGAAGCCCAGCGTCCAGCCGCCCACCACGCCCAGGGTGCACAGGCCGCCCAGCACCGCGGCGGGCACCACGCCCAGCCAGGCTGCGCTGGTGCCCGCGCGGAACTCGCCCAGTTCGTTGGACGAGCCGATGAACAGCATGTTCACGGCATTGACCCGGCCGCGCATGTGGTCCGGTGTAGAGAACTGCACCAGTGCACCGCGGATGTAGACGCTGACCATGTCTGCCGCACCTGCCACCAGCAAGGCCACCATGGACAGCCAGAACCAGGTGGACACTGCAAACACCAGGTTGGCCACACCAAACACCGCCACGGCAATGAACATCCGGCGGCCCACTTTGCTGTTGAAGGGGCGCATGCTCAGGTACAGCCCTGCGCCTACTTCGCCCACCGCCACGGCACTGCGCAATGCGCCCAGCCCTGCCGGGCCCACATGCAACACCTCGCTGGCGTAGATGGGCAGCAGCGCCACCACCCCACCCAGCAACACGGCAAACAGATCCAGCGAGATGGTGCCCAGAATGATGGGGCGCGAGCGGATGAAGCGGATGCCTGCGCCAAACCGCTCCCACATGGTGCCCAGGGCCGGGCCTGAGGGCCCGGCATGCACGGTGTTAACCCGCATCAGCAGCAGGGTGCCTGCAGAAAAGCACACAAAACACAGGGCGTAAGTCAGCTCGCCGCCGCCCAGCGCATACAGCACGCCGCCCAGCAGCGGACCGCCAATGCTGGCCGAGCGCATGAGCATGCTGTTGGCCGCAATGGCTTGTGCGAGCTGCTCACGCGGCACCACCTGGGGGAGCAGACTTTGCAGCGCAGGCCCCGAAAACGCGCGCGAGCTGCCAAAGGCCACCAGCACCACATACACCCCGGCCACGCCGCTGGCCCCATGCCCGGAAAGCCACCACAGCCCCGCGCTGCACAGGGCGCCCACGGCCCAGCTCAGCGACAGAATGGTTTTGCGGGGGAAGCGGTCAATCAGGTCGCCCGCAGGCAGCAGCAGGCAGAGCATGGGCAGAAACTGGGCCAAGCCCACGTACGCCAAAGCCAGGGGATTGCGCGTCAGGTCGTACACCTGCCAGGCCACTACCACGGCCTGCACCTGGGTGGCGAAGACGGCCATGAGGCGTGCGCTGATGAAAGAGAGAAAGCCGGGGTGGCGGTAGATGCTGGCCGTTGTGGCCGCCTGGGGCGTGGTGGTGGAGGACGTCACTTTGCGGGGCGGCGCAAGCCGCACATGAGATTGATTCGCATGCTAACGCTTTGTGACGCAGTCTGCTGAGCGGCTTGTGAAGCAAGCCATCGGGGCTGTCTGCATTTTTTGCATAAGTTTTCAGCAGTGCCGCCGATAACCCAGAAAAGCAGCGAGCACTTCCTTTTTGCAGAAGCTCCGGGAACAGGGGCAGGGGAAGCACGGTGCACCAAGGGGCTGGGCCTGTTCAATGCCGCGTTGAACAGGCCCAGGGGAGCGCGCGACCTTCGGGTGGCGCGTGATTGTCTGGAGACTTGCCGAGAGCATTGCCATGGGGCTGAGTGTCAACACCAACCTGATGTCGCTGACTGCGCAGCGCAGCCTTGGTCGCACCCAGGGGGATCTGGCCTCGTCCATCCAGCGTCTGTCGTCCGGGTTGCGCATCAACAGCGCCAGGGATGATGCGGCCGGGCTGGCGATTTCAGAGCGGTTCACCAGCCAGATACGTGGGCTGAACCAAGCCACGCGCAACGCCAACGATGCCCTCTCGCTGCTGCAAACCGCCGAGGGTGCGATGGCGGGCGTGAACAACAATCTGCAGCGCATTCGTGAACTGGCAGTGCAAGCCGCCAACGGCACGTACAACGCTTCAGACCGCAAGGCCATGCAGGCTGAGGTAGCGCAACTGGCGGCTGAAATCGACCGATCTTCCCTGGCGACAGAATTCAACGGCATGGCCGTGTTTGACCCCAGCCGTGCCAGCGCCGTGGGCGACACCGACCAGTTGGCTGTGTTCGACGGCATGACCAGCGTGGGCAGCTGGCTGGAGAGCAGCGAGCAATTGATCTCGCGCTACTACGGCATCAAGGCCGATGGCGCAAAGCTGGATATCCGGTACACCGGGTTTACCGACAACGCTGGTGGCGTGGCCGCCTATGTGCAGGCTACGGGGTTTGATGCCCAGGGGCGCGGCACCAATCTGGTGTTGCAGGTGGACATGGCCGACTTTGTGCCCCCCAACCTCCCTGACGGAGGCTCGGCCCCTTACTACAACGACCGCATCATTGCCCACGAGATGGTGCACGCCGTGATGGCCCGTGCCACCAACTGGCAGGACATCACCAGCAACCACCTGTGGTTTGCCGAGGGCACGGCCGAGTTCATACAGGGGGCTGATGAGCGGGTGAAAGCTGATGTGGCCAGCTCCAGCGCGGCGGCGGTGACTGCGGCGATCAATGGTCCATCGAACACCAGCGCGTTTTATTCGGCCAGCTATTCGGCCGTGCGCTATATGCACAGCCGCATCAAGGGGGCGGGCGGCGAGGGCGTGAAGGATGTTCTGACCTACATGCAGAACAACCCGGCTGCCACGCTGGACCAGGCCCTTGCCAATGCGTCCAGCGGTCAGTTTGCCAGTGCCGCTGATTTCAAGACCCAGTTTGCAGCGGCAGGTGCTGCGTTCATCGGCTCCTTTAACCTCAACAACGAGGACACCGGTGCCATCGGCGGTCTGGACGTGGACGGGGGCGACGTGAAAACCGCCACCGGCGCAGTGCCCAATAGCGGCAGCCGCTCAGGCACCGACGTGCTGGACGGATTTGCCGAGTCGTTCGAATCCATCGCCAAGTCGGGCGGCTCCACCACCAGCAAGGTGTTCCAGATCGGGGCCAACGCCAACCAGACGCTGGAGACGCGAGTGGGTGCCGTCAACCTCAGCGCCCTGGGTCTGCGCAGCACGCTGGACTTGACCGTCTCTCCCGCCCAGGCCATTGTGGCGGTAGACCGTGCGCTGGACTACATCAACGGCCAGCGCGCGGTGATTGGCGCCCAGGCTTCGCGGCTCGAAAGCACCATGTCTACCTTGCAAAACAGCAGCGAAAACCTCTCTGCCAGTCGGGCGCGCATTGTGGATGCCGACTTTGCTGTAGAGACGGCTTCCCTGGCGCGGCAGCAGATTCTGCAGGCGGCGGGCTCGGCCATGGTGGCGCAGGCCAACCAGTTGCCGCAAGGGGTGTTGGCACTGTTGCGTTGATGGAGGTTTTCTCCCCCTCTTTTCTTCAGTCCCGTCGCTGGTGACGCGCCGAACCGTACCCAGGCCGTCAGCCATTCAACGCTGGCTGTGCCTATGCCTGTAGGTCCATGGCGCTTGCGGGCGCTTTTGTGACCACAGGCCCATTCGGTCTGCCTGCGCACGCTCCTGCAACGGCACCAGTTGCGGGTGCTTTTTGGCATAGGGCGTGTAAACCCACGCCAGCCCTGCGCTGACCTGTGCGGCTGCCACATCCCTGCCAGCGCAGCGCACTTTGGCCACTGTGCGGCCATAGTCGTCTCGGTCCAAGGGTTGCAGCGTTGCCTGCTGGCGAAAGCACAGCCTGCTCAGGTTTTCTTTGGACCGCACACCAAAGGCCTGCTTGCTCTCTGGCGCATCAATGGCGGCAATACGGACTTTGACTTGCTGGACGGTGCCCGTGTTGCCGCAGCGTGCGGTCAAGGTGTCCCCATCACTGATGGCAACGACGAGGCAGATGAGGGCGGTAACGGACACGGTGAACGATCAGGCTGAGGGTGAGATGAAGAATGCAAGCCAATGACAAGCCAGTGGCGCTGCCAGCAAAAGGGGCGCAACTATAAGCGTCTTTGTGCGTGCCGCCGTGTTCGTGTTCCGGCAGCCGCGTGCGGTTGTGTTTCGGGTTGTTTCGGCAGGGCGCACAAGACAGTTTGGCTGCCTCTTCGCCACTAAGATGCCACGCTTGGTCTGCAGCACCCCTGTGGCGCTGGCTTTGCCGCCCCGGTGGCATCGTGCAGAACCCTCAAGCGAAAAGGACAACGATTTTGGACAGGTTCAAAACCCTTGGGCGTGCCCGCCTGCTCAGCATGGTGTGCGTTGCCGCCATGGCCGTGTGGAGTGCCAATGCTTGCGCGCAGGCACTGCCCCGACATGGCGGGGCAGCAGCGCATCTGCCGCTGGTGTCGCAGCTGTGGCATGTGGATTACGACGTGGCGGCTGATGGCCGAGCGTCTGTCACTTACGCCACGCAGCACAAAGTGGCGCAGGCCAGCGCGCTGGAGCGGATGAAGTCTTTCTCCTTCACCTTCAACGCCAGCGCGCAAAGTGCGCAGATGCTGGAGGCCTACACGCTCAAGGCAGACGGGCGGCGCATTCCTGTCGCCGCAGACAGCTACCAGAGCGAGCCCGTGGATGGACGCGATGCACGCGCTGGGGCCAAGGCCTCGCTGGCAGATCGCATGCGCATTTCGCTGGTGTTTCCTGAACTGGAGGTGGGCGACTCGGTGGGTGTGCGCTATCGCATCGATGACAAGGCCCCCGTGTTCGCAGGGGCCTTCTCCGCTGTGCAGGGGTTCTCTCCCTACGGTGTGCACGAGGACAGCCGTATCACCGTGCGTGCAGCCAAGGGGCTGAACCTGCGGTTTGAGGCCCATGGGCTGCAGGAGCTGCCCGCGGTGGAAGAGGGCAGCACTACGGTGCGCCAGTGGCGCTATCAGAACACCCAGCCCCGCACCTGGGATGACGCCGATGCCGGGGTGTGGCGGCTGGACGAATCGCCCGTGCTGCTGGTCAGCACCTTTGCCGACTACCAAGGCATTGCCAAGGCCTACGCTGCCAAGGCGTTACCCCAAGCCAAGCCTACGCCGCGTGCGGAGGCATTGGCCCAGTCCGTCATTGGTGCCCAGGCAGACCCCCGGGAGCGGGCCCGCCTCTTGTATGAATGGGTTTCCACCCAGATAGCAGACAGCGGCAGCTGCCTGGGCCCCGGCACTGGCGCGCTGCGTGACCTGGACAGCGTGCTGGAGAGCAAGACCGGAGATTGCGCCGAGCAGGCCACCCTGCTGCAAGCCTTGTGGGCGGCCGTGGGGGTGCGCAGCGAACAGGTGCTGATGAACGCAGGCGAGCTGTACGACCTGCCCGATACCCCGGTGGCCGCCAACTTCAACCATGTCATCAACTACTTGCCTGATTGGCAGATGTATGTCGATGCCACCGCCAAACAGGTGCCTTTTGGCTACCTGCCCGCCAGTGCCTACGGCAAGCCCGTCATCCATGTGGGGGGTGAGAAGGTGATGGCCGCTATCCCCCCTGCCAGTTCGGACCAGACCGAGCAGCGCATGCGCATGGCCGTGCAGGTGGCTGCAGATGGCAGCGCCAAGGGTTCGCTGAACGTTTCCTTCAAAGGGTTGGCGGCTGCGCAGACGCGGGCGTACATGGCCGGTCTGCAAGGCGATAGCGAGCGCGAGTTTGTGCGCAACGCTCTGGCAAGCGCGGGCTTTCGCGGCAAAGGGGTGCTGGACCGCGGCGATCTGTCTGTAGCCAAGGCCCTGTCAGACAGCTACACCTTTTCCATCACCTTCGATATCGACAAGTATCTGCAGGCTGGCACGCGTGGTGGCTTTGTACTGCGCCCGGTGGTGAACCTGCCTTTGTCCATGGCCCATTTGTCGGAGGCCGAAGACAAGCCCGTGCCACGCAGACGCACAGGTTGCTACGGCTACCACAGCTACGAGACTTACGAAATGGAGCTGGGCCCCGGCGTGACCTTTAACCGGGTTCCCCCCGACACCAAGACGAGCAACCGCACGTTGAACTACAGCGCCACCTATGAGCGTACAAAGACGGGATACCTGGTCAACCGCGAGGTGCACGACGCCACCCCCCAGGGGCTGTGCAGCCCCGAGTACGCAGCGCAATGGAGTGCAGAGGCCAAGCCTATTGCGCAGAGTCTGCAGGCTCAGGTGTATTACCAGCGCGCAAATCAGCGTGCCGATCCACGCAAGGATGCCCGCAAAGACCAGCGCGCCGTGCCTCGCAAAAACCAGCGTAGCAAGCGGTAATCGGCTCTGGTGCTATTTAACCGCTTGAGATCGGTGAAGGCCTTTGAAAATGAGCGCAGGCAGCTATTAAAAAAGTAGCAAGAGGGGCTCTGCACTTATGCTGCTGGGAACTCACCGTGGTGATTGCTGCTCTTTCAGTTCAGCATGATCCGGTGGGCTGACGGTTGTGCGTGATGCGCGGCTGTTTTTGTCGGGCCCCCGGCTACAGTTCTTTACCAACCCTGTTCATCCGGGTGTCTGCAAAACAGGCTACCCTTTCACTCATAGCGCTACAGCATCCTCGTAAGCGTCTTGTCTGGAGAGTACGGCTTTGAATCACCATCCACGCGCCTTGCCTGGCGAGGCATTTTCTGCCCGCATGCGGCGCATTGCCTGCGCTGCCGCGGTGTGCACAGCAGGCCTGTTGTCGGCCTGTGCCACCAACAGCACCCCCCCGGTTTTTTACGGGCCACAGGAAAAGTTTGGCTCCGTGGCCACGTATTCGCGCCTGTTTGACGCGACCCCTGCGCAGACGTGCGAGGCCTCGCGCCGCGCCTTGCTCAGCCAAGGCTACATCATCAACACCACCACGGCCGAGATGGTGGAGGGGAAAAAGAACTTTCAGCCCAGCGCAGAAACCCACCTGCAAATGGTGATTCGCGTGGTGTGCGTGCCCGACAACCCCAGCGGCAAAGTGAGCCTGGGCTTTGTCACCGCGCTGCAGGACAGCTACACCCTGCGCAAGACCAACAACTCCGCCAGCCTGGGAGTGGGGGCTTTGGGGTCTGTTTCGCTGCCCATTGCTGCCAGCAGCGATTCGTTGGTGAAGGTGGGCAGCGAAACCATCGCCGCCGACAGTTTTTACGACAGCTTTTTTGACCTGATCAAGCGCTATCTCGTGGCTGACGACATGCCTGCTGAAATCACATCCGGCGGTTGAGCGGGATGCATCCCTCGGGGATGCCCTGTGCAAAAGCACATGAAAGCCAGAAAAGCCGGGTATATGCCCGGCTTTTCTTTACTTTTGGCTGGTTTTGCAGGACGATCAACATCTAAGCCTGTGCTCACTTTGCGCTTGCCAGAGGCATTTTTCTGATGCCGATGCGCCATAAAGGTTGCCGGGCTCTTGCTGAACGCTTCTGATCTTTGCCAGGAGACCGCCATGGACCCCATCCAGCCCCGTTCCGAATCGAGTAGCCGCTACGGCAATGTGTTCGCAGCCAATTCCACCAGCAACGTGGCCAGCAGCCGCGCCAGTGGCAATGGCGGTGCCAACGGAACACAGGCGAGCGAGTCCCCGGCCAGCACCACCGCAAGCTCCTCCACCCCCACCACCGTCACGCTGAGCCGCCGTGCGCAAGAGCTGGCGGCGCGGCAGTCTGACGAGAACGAGCGGGTGAGTACCCAGCAGGACAACGAGGCGCAGGAAGCACGCCAGGCCTCTGAAGATGCCGCAGCCACCCGTGCGGTGGCCCAGCAGGCCAGCGTGCAGCAGGCCAATGCCCAGCAAGCGGGCAACAACCAGCGCGAGGCGCAGATGCGCCGGGCCTACCAGTCGGATGGTGTCTCGGCCATGGGCTGATCCCACCCCTATCTCCATAGCTCCACCCACCTGAGGACACGATCATGGTCACCGCCGTCAGCCCCATTGCCGCGGCACCCAGCACCTCTTACGCCGTGCAAAACGCACGGCGCGAGGCCCAGCAGGCAGAGCAGACGGCCCGCAATCTGGAAAACCAGGCCCAGGCCGCCCAGCGCAGTGCCGACCAGGAGCAGGCGCGTGCGGATGATCTCAACACCCGGTCTTCGGATGCCAACCAGCGCTCAGCCACTGCGCGCAGCAACCTTGCGTCTCTGAGCGACCAGAGCAGCCGCACGCTGCCCGTCCCATCGCAGCCCCCGCAGGACCCCGCCTTGCTCAGTGCATCGGGACGCATGGGCGCTGGTCGCGCGTCGGGGCTCTACGTCAACGTGTACGCCTGAGGGCGTTTGACGGCTTGGTTTCAGTGCTTGGCTCGTAAGCGGGAGGCTCCACCTGCTTCCATTGGCCCGGCTCCAGCCCTTGCAGTGAATAGGGGCCAACCGCAGCGCGCACCAAGCGCAGGGTGGGGTAGCCCACAGCGGCCGTCATGCGACGCACCTGCCGGTTGCGGCCTTCTCGTATCACCAGTTCCAGCCATGCGGTGGGAATGGACTTGCGCTCGCGGATGGGTGGCACCCGGGCAGCAAGGGCGGGTGCGGGCTCCAGCAGGCGGGCCCGGGCGGGCAGGGTGGGGCCGTCGTTGAGCTGCACCCCCTGGCGCAGCGCCATGAGCGCGGCCTCGTCCGGCACGCCCTCCACCTGCACCCAGTAGGTTTTCTCCATCTTGAACCGCGGGTCTGCAATGTGCGCCTGCAGCTTGCCGTCGTTGGTCAGCAGCAGCAGCCCTTCGCTGTCCGCGTCCAGCCGCCCGGCCACATACACGCCGGGCAGGTCGATGTAGTCCTTCAAGCCCTGCCACTGCCCTTCGGGGGTGAACTGGCTGAGTACTCCGTAGGGCTTGTGAAAGCAGATGAGCTGTACGGCCTGCGCGGGCAGGCGGGGAGACACTGGCCTGCGGGCAGCAGCTCCGTCTCCACCGCGTTGCCCTGTGGATGAACGCCCAGCGGGCTTGGAGCCCGTGGCCTTGTCACGCACGGGTATGGAAGGGCGTGTCAGCGTGGGGCGGCGGCTGGCAGGGGCGGTCATGCAGGCCGGCTCAGTCTTCGCTCTTGCCCACCACGGCGCGTACACCGGCAGCGCCAACATCCACCGTGGTTCCTACCACCGTGGCTCCTACCTTGACGGTGGTGCTGACCACGGTCACCGCAGCATCTGCCACGGTGACGACTGCGCAGCCCGTGCTAAGCAGCGCGGCAGCCAGCAAAGCGCCCAGCAGCGGGGCGCTGCGCAGAGTGCAACGCGACGGACGTTGGGGAAGAGGAGCGGTGTGTGGTGTCGCGCAGGGTGGCATGGTGATGGGCTCTGGTGGAGGGCTGTGTTCAGCGGATTTGCAAATGCAGGCGCGATTTGGAGCAGATATTAGAGCGGCTAACAAAACTCAGCGCAGCGGCCTTGGCTAGGCGTTTCGTCGCAGGCAGTACGCCGGGTACGACAAGACCGAACAACGACGCCAAGGGAGTTTTTTAGCCGCTCTTACTCTATGAACAGTGCCGGGTCCACCATGGTACGGTTCAGCATCACCCCCCAGTGCAGATGCGGCCCGGTCACGCGCCCTGTGGCACCCACCTTGCAAAAAGCCTCGCCCGCGCGCAGCGTGTCGCCCACGCGCACATCCACGCTGCTCAGGTGGCAGTACATGGTGAGCAGGCCGTGCCCGTGGTCCAGCCACACGGTGCCGCCGTTGAAGAAGTAATCGCCCGTGTCGATCACTTTGCCCGGCAGCGGTGCCACCACGGCTGTGCCCGTCGGTGCTGCAATGTCCATGCCGCTGTGTGGATTGCGCGCCTGGCCATTGAAGACGCGGCGCAACCCAAAAGAGCTGGAGCGCCGCCCTGGCACGGGTTGCTTCATGTACAGCGAGGGTAGCGCACCTCCTGTGGGCTCGCTCCAGCTTGCCATCACGCCCGCCTGGTGGTCGCGTTCGCGCGCGTAGCGGGCCTGGTCTTCGGGGGAGAGGTCTACCGTGCGCGGCGCGACCTTGAGTTCCTGCTGCGCATAGCGCTTGTCGCCTACCGAGTAAGCCACTTGCCGGGGCTCGCCCTGACCCGTCACGGTGATGAAAGCCGCACCCACCTGCGCGGCCAGCGGAATGCCCACCACGGCCGTCCAGCCTGCGGCGCTGCCAACCACCATCACCGGTACATCAGCATCGCCCTGGCGGACATGGGCCACAGGCCGTTGCGCCGCAGGGCCCAGCGGCAAGCGCGCCACGCCACCGGGAACCAGGGATGCGCGAGGCCACACCTTGTTCGAGGCGCTCTGGGAAGGGGGCAAGGCGCCCGCTTGGCTGGCCTTGCCCGTCGCTGCCTGTGCCTCAGCGGCGCTGCCAGGCAGCAGGCCAGTGAACACGCTTGGAAGAGTCACGCTGCCCAACGTGGCAAGCAGGGTACGGCGGTGGAGTGGGAACATGGTCAATGCAGAACCCCCGGAGGGAGAGCGCAGGGCGCTCCACCGGAGGATTCAATGGGAAAATGCTGCTAGCGCCCATTCTATAAGCGCAGGCAGCTATTATTTTTGAAGTGAATTCAGACTGTGCAAGAGCGCTTGAGGGCTCGGGCTGCCGAGCACACGTCTGCCAATGTCCGGCCCGGATAGGCCTCAGATGGGCTCGAACTCGTAGGTGACCGTTTCGCTGTCCACCATGTCCAGCACATCGTTGAGCACGTCATCATCATCGGTGCTGGTCCAGGTGTCTTCAGGGTCGGTGGCAAACAGGGGTTCAATGGCCAGGTCCATGAAGGTGCCGTTGGGCAGCTTGAGCACGGGGGTGCCTTCGGACGTATCGACCAGCTCCCAGTCATCGGGTACGGACATTTCCAGCTGGATGGTGACGTTGAGTTTTTTCATGACAGTTTTCCTTGGTAAGGGCTTGTGAAGGGTAACTGAGTTTGGCGAGAAAAGTGCTGCCAGGGCACAAAATACCAGCGCAGGCAGCTATCAAAAAAGGAGCTTGGGGCGCTTGGTTTCCGGCTCTTGGTTAAGAGCGGCTCACAAAACTCAGCGTAGCGGTTCTGGCTAGACGCTGCGTCGCAGGCAGTACGCGTAGTACGACAAGACGCAGCAACGACGCCAGAAGAGTTTTGTTAGCCGCTCTAAGCGCTAGTCCGGAATCTGCGCCTCCACCAGCAGCGCCAGCAGTTGCAGCGACTCCTGCCAGCCCATATAGCAGGCCTCGGTGGGAATCATCGCCGGGATGCCTTCCTGCACCGCCCGCAGCTCGGTGCCGACCGACACGGCCGTGAAGGTCACGGTGGTGCGCATTTCGCCGGGCAGGTTGGTGTCGTCAAAACGGTCGGTGTTGACGATGCGTTGACCCGGCACCAGCTCCAGATAACGCCCGCCAAACGCATGGACGTGGCCGGTCGACAGGTTGGTGAACTGCATGCGGTACACACCGCCCACGCGGGCATCCATCTCCAGCACACGCCCGGTAAAGCCGTGGGGTGGCAGCCACTTGGCCATGGCATCGGGGTCCAGAAAGGCGCGATACACCCGCTCTGGCGGGGCGCGCAACACGCGGTGCAGGGTGATGGTGCCGGGCGGGGATTGGCTTGGGGTCATGTCGGGCCTCGGGGGGATGCTTGGGGCGCCCATCATCCCCCGGCCCTGCGCCGCTGTAAACGCCTGCGCCGCTGGCTTTACACGGTGTTTCCAGCGGTCTTGATCGGCCAGGTGCGCTCAGGCGGCTGCCTGCACGCGCACCGCGTAGCTGGTGCTGCCCTGGGCCCACTGCACCAGGCGGTCGATGTTGGGGTGCTTGCCGGGGTTTGCATGGGCGTCGGCGGTGTGCTCGGCATACCACTCCAGGCCGAGGCTGGCGGCGGCGGGGGTGATGTGGCCGCCATACAGCGCGGCCAGTGCCGCATACAGCGCCAGCGATCCGGCCTGGCCGGGCTTGTTCTCCAGGGTGGCAACCACTTGCCCGTCAGCATCCAGCACTTGCAGGGATGTGAGGTGAGCGGCAGAGGGCAGTTGCTTGAGGCGGTCAGCGAAGTTCATGGGTCAAGTTCCAAACGAAAAAAAGGCCGGTGCATTGCTGCACCAGCCCGTGGGATCCAGCGGCCTGCCATCTCAACGGCAGGCCACAGCGCAGGGGCGTGAAGTTAACCCACTTTTTCGCCCTGTGTCGGGTTCCTCCACAATGCCCGCTTACTTCTTCAAGTCGAAGCGGTCCAGGTTCATCACCTTGGTCCAGGCGGCCACGAAGTCGCGCACAAATTTAGCTTGTGCATCGGCCTGGGCATACACCTCGGCAATGGCCCGCAATTGCGAGTTGGAGCCAAACACCAGGTCCACCCGGCTGCCTGTCCACTTCACGGCACCGGTCCTGCGGTCACGGCCTTCGTACATGCCGTCGGCGATGGCTGCGGGGCTCCACACTGTGCCCATGTCCAGCAGGTTCACAAAGAAGTCGTTGGTCAGCTGCCCTGCGCGCTGGGTGAACACGCCATGCTGGGTGCCGCCCACATTGGTGCCCAGCACGCGCAGGCCACCCACCAGCACGGTCAACTCGGGCGCGCTCAGGGTCAGCAGTTGCGCCTTGTCGATGAGCAAGGCTTCGGCGGGCACGCTGTAGGCCTTCTTCTGGTAGTTACGGAAGCCATCGGCCACGGGCTCCAGCACCGCGAACGACTCCACATCGGTCTGCGCCTGGCTGGCGTCGGTGCGGCCGGGGGTAAAGGGCACTTCCACCGCCTGGCCTGCAGCCTTGGCGGCCGCTTCCACACCGGCGTTACCGGCCAGCACGATCAGGTCGGCCATCGACACCTTCTTGCCGCCGCTTTGGGTGCTGTTGAACGCGGCCTGCACACCTTCCAGCACGCCCAGCACCTTGGCCAGTTGCGCAGGCTGGTTGGCTTCCCAGTCCTTTTGCGGGGCCAGGCGAATGCGTGCGCCGTTGGCACCGCCGCGCTTGTCCGATGCGCGGAAGGTCGATGCCGAAGCCCAGGCGGTAGACACCAGCTCGGCCACCGTGAGGCCCGATGCCAGCACCTTGGCCTTGAGCACGGCCACGTCCTGCGCGTCGATCAATGCATGGTCTACCGCAGGCAGCGGGTCTTGCCAGATGAGGTCCTCGGCGGGCACTTCAGGGCCCTTGTACAGGGCCTTGGGGCCCATGTCGCGGTGGGTCAGCTTGAACCAGGCGCGGGCAAAGGCGTCGGCAAACTCGGCCGGGTTCTGATGGAAGCGGCGGGCAATCTTTTCGTACGCAGGGTCCATGCGCAGCGAGAGGTCGGCCGTGGTCATCATGGGCGGGTGCTTCTTGCTGGGGTCGTGCGCGTCGGGGATCATGTGCTCGGGCTTCACATCCTTGGCCACCCACTGGTGCGCGCCGGATGGGCTCTTGGTCAGCTCCCACTCGTAGCCAAACAGCATGTCGAAGTAGCCGTTGTCCCAGGTGGTGGGGTTGGGCTTCCAGGCGCCTTCAATGCCGCTGGTGGTGGTGTGCACACCCTTGCCCGTGCCCAGTTTGTTGATCCAGCCCAGGCCTTGCACTTCAATGGGGGCGGCTTCGGGCTCGGGGCCGACCAGGGTGGGGTCGCCTGCGCCGTGGGCCTTGCCAAAGGTGTGGCCACCGGCCACCAGGGCCACGGTCTCTTCGTCGTTCATGGCCATGCGGGCAAAGGTTTCGCGCACATCGCGGCCGCTGGCCACTGGGTCGGGCTTGCCGTCCGGGCCTTCGGGGTTCACGTAGATCAGGCCCATCTGAACGGCGGCCAGGGGGTTCTCCAGGTCGCGCTCGCCGCTGTAGCGGCTGTTCGGCTTGTCGCTGGTGGCCAGCCATTGGGCTTCAGCGCCCCAGTAGATGTCTTCTTCAGGCTGCCAGATGTCGGCACGGCCCCCGGCAAAGCCAAAGGTCTTGAAACCCATGGATTCGAGCGCCACGTTGCCCGCCAGAATCATCAGGTCGGCCCACGAGATGGCGTTGCCGTACTTTTGCTTGATGGGCCACAGCAGGCGGCGGGCCTTGTCCAGGTTGCCGTTGTCGGGCCAGCTGTTGAGCGGGGCAAAACGCTGGTTGCCCGTGCCCGCGCCGCCACGGCCATCGCCCGTGCGGTAGGTGCCTGCGCTGTGCCAGGCCATGCGTATGAACAGGCCACCGTAGTGGCCCCAGTCGGCAGGCCACCAGTCTTGTGAATCGGTCATCAAGGCCTTCAGGTCTGCCTTCAGCGCTGCGTAGTCCAGTTTTTCAAAAGCAGCGGCGTAGTCAAAGTCTTCACCCAGCGGGTTGGATGCGGGGGCGTGCTGGTGCAGGATGCCCAGGTTCAGCTGGTTGGGCCACCAGTCGCGGTTGGACTGCCGTGCCACTGCCGTCTTGGCGCCTTGCGCGCTGGTGGCGCTGTGGAAGGGGCATTTGGATTCGCTGCTGCTCATGGGACTCTCCTTTTGGTTGGTAACCAGTGCTGTTGTTAAGTGGCTGAAGAATATTTCAATCAACAGTCGTAATCCATTGATTAAAACTAATCGCTGGCATGCATTGGCGCTATGCCATCTGGCCGCTGACGAAGGGGCTTGCGTGGTAACTCCGCATTGGCATCCATCGTGCTTTGGCTTACGGTGCTTGCGCTATCGCGTTTTCCCTCCACCGTCCCCCCGTATTTCCCGGAGCCTTTTTGAAATGACCCCTAAGAAATTCATCGCCATCGCCGCTGCGGCCGTCATCACCTGCTTGTCTTTCACCCAGGCGGCGCAGGCCGGCCCGCGGCTCGACAAGATCATGGAAACCAAAACCATCCGCGTGGGCTCGCCGGGTGACTACCGCCCCTTCGCCATCAAGACCGATGCGGGCTTCTCCGGGCACGACATTGACGTCATCGAAACCATGGCCAAAGAACTGGGCGTGAAGATCGAATACGTGCAGACCTCCTGGCCCAACCTGACCAAGGACCTGCAGGCCGACAAGTTCGACGTGGCGGTGGGGGGCATCACCCGCAACGTCACCCGCATGCGCCTGTTTGACATGCTGCCCGGCTACGCACCCTTTGGCAAAGTGGCCCTGGTGCGTAGTGCCGACAAGGCCAAGTACACCAGCCTTGAATCGCTGAACCAGCCCGCCGTGCGCGTCATCAAGAACCCTGGTGGCACCAACGAAACCTTTGTGCTGGCCAACCTCAAGGCCGCCCAGGTCAGCACGCACGACAAAAACGCCGAGATCCCTGCGCTGATTGCCGAAGGCAAGGGCGACGTGATGATCACCGAAACCTACGAAGCCCTGCACTACGCCAAGGCCGACCCGCGCCTGCACGCAGCGTTTGTGGACGCACCGCTCACGCCCAAGAACTACCTGGGCTTCATGATGCCCACCGACGACGCTGACTACACCCGTGTGATGGGCTTTGTGTGGAACCTGATCGACAGCCGTGGCGCCATCCAGCAGGCCGCCACCAAGTGGTTGAAGTAAGCCGCCCTGTGGGCGCACTGCCGACCGGACGGAGTTACCCCGTCCTCTGCATCCCCCGGCAAAATAAAGGCCCCGGCCACACGCCGCACACTCCTTCCGGCGTTGCAGCCGGGGCTTTTTTCATGACCGCACCCAGCACTGCACCCTCCACGGCATTCCCTCCCGCTTCGTATCCCATTGGCACCCCCGGCCAGCCCTGGGGGCCTGCCGAGCTGGCCCAGTGGCGCGCACGCCAGGTGCGCCAGCGCAGCTATGCCGACGATGTGCTGGCCGCTGTGGATGCGCTGCGCCCCCGCTTTGACGTGACGAGCTATGGCGAAGTAGCCTATGGCGATGAACACTATGCGCTGCAGGCCATTCGCCCCCACGCCTGGGTGGCGGGCCTGCCCACCGTGCTGGTCACCGGCGGCGTGCATGGCTACGAGACCAGTGGCGTGATGGGTGCGCTGCAGTTTGTGGAGCAGCATGGCGAGCGCTATGCAGGCCGGGTGAACTGGTTGGTGGCCCCCTGCGTCAGCCCTTGGGGGTGGGAGCGCATCCAGCGCTGGAACCACGACGCTATCGACCCCAACCGCAGCTTTCGCCCCGGCACCACGGTGCAGGAGTCAGCCGCGCTCATGGCGCTGGTGGCCCAGGTGGAATCTCTGCATGGCCCATTTGCGGCACAGTTTGCAGCGCACATTGACCTGCACGAAACCACCGACACCGACGAATCCGAATACCGCCCCGCCGTGGCCGCGCGCGATGGCAAGGCGTTTGAGCCCGGCACCATTCCCGACGGGTTTTACCTGGTGGACGACACCGAGAACCCCCAGCCCGCGTTTCAGCAGGCTGTACTGCAGGCCGTGGCCCGCGTCACCCACATTGCCCCGCCGGACGAGCGCAACGAAATCATCGGCTCGCCCATGACAGAGCCTGGCGTCATCCGCTACCAACTGGCGGCCTGGGGCCTGTGCGGCAGCGTGACGGGCGCCCGCTACACCACCACCACCGAGGTCTACCCTGACAGCCCCCGCACCACGCCCGCTGCCTGCATTGCAGCGCAGGTGGTGGCTGTGTGCGCGGCGCTGGATTTTGTGCTGGCCAGCAGCCACTGACCCGCGCATGGACGACGTTGCAAAGCACAAGCGCCAGGTGAGGCAAGCGCTGGCGCAGCGTGGCCTGGGCGCGTGGATGAATGACACCAAGTGGCGTGAGCTGCTGGGCGCTATCAACGCGCTGCCGTTTCCGCCCCCGTACCAGCGCAAAGACCTGCTGCACGCTGAGCCCGAACCCAGCACCTTCGATGCAGACGTTTGGTATCTGGGCGACTGGGTGGAGGGGATTCACCCTTTGTATTCGATCGAATGGCTGCGCATCCGGCCCCGATACCTGGAGCCTGCCGGCCAGTTGCTGCCACCCACAGTGGTCGACTGCGAGGCTGCGCTGGAACAGGCACTGCAGTCCCTGGGGGTGCCCTATGACAAGGCCGATGGCTCGATCTGGATCTATGGCTATCGGTAGTGAGTATCTGAATAAAAATGGCTGCTAGTGCTTATGGATAAAGCGCTGGCAGCTATTGAAAGCGTAGCAATCTGCGCCGCAGTCACGCCTTCCACGCCCCCCGGTGCGATGCCGATGCCTCCTCAATCAGCGCAGGCCCAATGCATTCGATGGCGTGGCCTGAGGTGTTGAACACATCGCGGCACGACAGCTCGGCATCGCGCTGGTCCAGCCGCTCGCCACGGAACACGCGCAGCCGCTCGGCGTCGATGCCGTACACCACGCGGCCAATGGCCGACCAGAAGATGGCACCTGCGCACATCACGCACGGCTCGCCCGACGAGTAGAGCGTGGCCTGGGCCAGCGCCTCGCGGCTGTGGCGCGGGCTCGCCAGGCGGATGGCCGATGTCTCGGCGTGCGCCGTGCAGTCGCCCGTCTCGCCATTGGCGTTCCAGGCCTCGGCCAGCACGGTGTCGTCTGGCGCCACAATCACCGCGCCAAAAGGGCGGTTGCCACGCGCACGGGCCGTGTCGGCCAGCGCAATGGCGTGGCGCAGGTAGCGGCCATCGCGCTCGTCCAGTGGCACCTCTGCTGGCAGCATCGGCTGGGTGGGCAGGGCCGTCATGCTGCCACCTTGCGGTCAACCGCTGCGGGCAAAAAGCTGGGGTTGAACACCCGGTCTGCCGCAGGTTTGCGCGCCAGGCCGTACACGGTGGCCACTTCGTCCACCTGCTGCGCCAGCACGCTGGCCTGCACGCCGCCCAGGCCCACGCTTTGCACCTCGGGTGCAGCCAGGTATTGGCGGGTGATGGTCCAGCGCTCGCGCTCCACATCCATGTTCAAAATCGGCTCGCGTGTCTTGATGGCGGCCAGCGCGGCATCGGGGTTTTGCAGCGTCTCGCGCAGGGCGCGGTTGCTGGCGCGCAGGAAGGCTTTGGCCGCCTCGGGCTTGTCTTGCAGCAGCTTGCCCGCCAGGATGGCGTTGCCATACAGCTGCAAGCCCGCCTTGCCGTATTCGAGCACGGCCAGGTCTTTGGTGGGCATGCGTGCAAACAGCGACACGGCCGAGTCGTGAAAGTACGTGGCGGCGTCCACATCGCCGCGCACCATCACGTTGTCGCGGGCGCTGAAATCGGTGGTCACCCATTCAAACAGGTCGGTTGTGGTCTTGAGGCTGCGCGCCACCATGGGCCAACTGCGGCGGGTGGATTCCACCGCCGCCGCCGCCACGCGCTTGCCTTTGAGCGAGGCAAAGTCGCTGGTCACGCCCTTGTCCTTGCGGCCAATGATGACGAAGGGCGCGCGGTTGTAGTACTGGTAGATGGCCTGCACCGGCGTGTCGGGGTTTTGGGCGTGGAACTCGGTCAACGAGCTGATATCGCCCAGCCCCAGGTCATACGCCCCGCTGGCCACGCGGGTGATGGAGGCGACTGATCCCGCGCCCACATCAATGCTCACGTCCAGCCCTTCGTCCTTGTAGTAGCCCTTGGCCAGCGCCAGAAAGAAGGGCGACGTCTGACTGGTGACCCGAAAGTCCAGCGTGAACTTGAGCGGTGTGAGCGGCCCCTGGGCGTGCACCCACGGTGCAGCAAGGCTGATGGAAGAGGCGACAGAGGTGGAGAGAAACAGGCGTCTTTGCATGGTGGTGCCCCATTGAACAAGTGCTGCAGACCACCGACCGCACTCGCCGTGGCGGGGCAGGGCGCGCGCCCCTGCACAAGGCAAACGGGCACCCGCACCAGCCACCGGCACACGCCAGGCAGGTCGGCACGTAACTGAGCAATTTCCGGGCGGCACAGGCGCGGGGCCTGTGTGCTGAACGCTTCTACTCAAGGGCATGCCAATGCATGAAGCGTGCCCGGCGCGCGACACGATGGCTGTGCCTGGCCTGTGATTGAGGCTGTTCTTGCTGCAACGCAAAGGGTGCGCGGCGTTTTTGTGGTGGTGGCTGCGCGGCCTGCTGGCTGCTTGCGTTGGCCTGCGTACACGGCGCTGCACCAGCTTGCGCACGCCGTTGTGGTGCAGGGCATCACCGAAGTAGGGCGGGTGCTGTGTTTTTGAGAGCGGATCGTTGCTGTGAGACCACCGCATCGCTGGCCCCTGAATTGCTTGAGTGAGGGCAAGAGTAGAAGCGTTCAGCGCTGCAGCTTTCACCCACCAGAGGGCGGAGGCAGCAGGCGGGTCATTGCTCTTGAAGAGGGAAGCGGCCTTGCACTGCGGGGCCGTTGCCTATGTCCACTTCAAGGGTGCCCAGGCGCATGCATGGGTCAGTGAACGTGTCTGCTGTGCGCTGCACACCGATGGCACCACTGGCCGGTGCAGGCCCCGCCCTTGTTGATTTTTGTACCTCGGTACTTTGACAAGGAACACTGCCATGACCACTGCTAACGCTGAAACGACCCAGCCTCACAGCTTTTCCAACACGCCGTATTCCCCCTCCGTCGCACCCGATGTGGCGGGCGAGCTGGCCAAGGAAGCCCGCATGGGCGACATGGGCCAGGAGACCCACGCCCGCGAGGTGCGCTGTATTGACCTGAGCGACTTTGAACACCGCAAACGCGAGATTGCCGACGAGCTGTGGAGCGCGGCGGTAGACATCGGCTTCTTCCAGGTCAGCCACCACGGCATTGCGCTGCAGGACATTCGCGATGCCTTTGCGCGGGCCGAGGCCTTCTTTGCCCTGCCAGCCGACACCAAGGCGCAGTGGCCCCTGTCCCGCAACGCGGGGTGGGAGCACAAGAGCCAGATCCGCCCCTCCACCCGCACGCCTGACCAAAAAGAGTCCTACCAGATCACCCGCCCCCGCATGCAGGGCCTGTGGCCCACCGATGCCGAGCTGCCCGGCTTTCAGCAAGCCAGCCTGGCCTTTGAGCGCCAGTGCTGGGAGGTCGCCATGCGCCTGCTGTCGTGCTTTGCGTACAAGCTGGGGTTTGACGAAGGCTTCTTCACCCGCGCCCACAACCCCGAGGTGCCCAGCTACCAAAGCACGCTGCGCATGCTGCACTACTTTGCGGTAGACCCGGCCCTCAAAGACGAGCTGGGCCTGTGGCGCGCGGGGGCGCATACCGACTTTGACTGCCTGACGCTGCTGTTCCAGCGCCCAGGGCAGGGTGGGCTGCAGGTGTTGCCCGGCAAAGAGATGGAAGGCCGCCAGTGGACGCCGGTGGAACCTGCCGAGGGCGTTATCACCTGCAACATCGGCGACATGCTGACCCGCTGGAGTGACGACGTGCTGCCCAGCAACTTCCACCGCGTGCGCAACCCGCTGCCGCATGAATACCAAGGGGCCCGCTACAGCCTGGCCTTTTTTGCGCAGGCCAATGAAGATGCAGTGATTGAAGGCCCCGGCAGAAAGTACCCGCCCATCACCGGGGCCGAATACCTGCGTCAGCGCATCAGCGCCAATTTTTCCAACCGGTATTGAGGTGGCGGCAGCGTCGGCTGAAAGCGCGCGCCGCGCAGGCCCCGCGCTGCATCAACCCCCGGCGGTGTAGCGCACCACGCGGTTGCGGCCGTCGCGCTTGGCGCGGTACAGCGCGGCGTCGGCGTTCTGCACCAGCGCATCGGCATTCTGTCCATCTTCGGGCAGGCAGGCCATGCCCACCGATATGGTGATGGGCGGATGCACATTGCCGCCGTCCGCCACCGGGGGCATTTTCATCACGGCGTCGCACAGGGCCTGCGCGCGTTCCAGCGCCACCTGCGGCGTGGTGTTGGGCAGCACCACGGTGAACTCTTCGCCGCCATAGCGTGCCACCAGGTCGCTGGTGCGCACCGTGTCTGACAGCGTTTGCGCCACGCTGCGCAGCACCCGGTCGCCCAGCTCGTGTCCGAACTTGTCGTTGAACTGCTTGAAGTGGTCCACATCAATCATCAGCACGGCCAGCGGTGCGTCGGGCTGCTCGGGGCTGCGGCGCTCGGCCCGCAGCACTTCTCTTGACAGGGATTCGTCCAGAAAGCGGCGGTTGTACAGCCCCGTGAGTGCATCGCGAATGGACTGCTGGCGCAGCGACTCGCGCAGGCGCAGGTTGCCCAGCGACAGGGACACCTGCTCCAGCGCCGTCTGCCGCATCTGGGCCAGCAGCGCCTCGGGCAGGCAGGGGCTCGCGCCGCGTGGGTCCAGCACCAGCAGGCCCGTCAGGTCGCCGTGCGATGCCACCGGAAAGCACAGCGTGCCCTGCAGCGATGGCACATCCACCTGCTGCAGGTGGCGGCAGGTGCTGGCGTGGCCGTGGTCAGGCTGCGCAAACGCCTGGCCCTTGCGCAGCGCCCAGCACTCCTGCGGCTCAAAGTATTCGGTAAAGGGCCGCTCGCCCCAGGCCACGCAGCGGCGCAGCTGGTTGCGTGATGCCGCCATCAGGTACAGCGCGCCCGATGCGGCATGCAGCAGCACGGGCAGCCGCTCCTGCAGCAGCGCCTGGGCTTCGGTCATGTCTTCGCAGGTCTGCAAAAAACGCCCCAGCTCCGACAGGCGCTGCATGTGTGCGTTGTGCTCGCTGGTGCGTTCGGCCAGCGTCTGCAACTCGGTGTTGCGGGCGGTCAGGTCGGCCTCGTTGGCGGCCATGCGGCGGGCAAAGGCCACGCTGCGTGCCACCACAAAAATCAGCAGGCCCAGGCTGGTCACCATGGCGGCGGCCATGGTCAGGTAGGTGTTCTGCACGGCCTGCTCGTGGGCAGTCTGCAGTTGGCGTATGCGTTCATCCTGCCGTGCAGAAAACTGCTGCCCTTTGGTGCGCAGTGCCTCCATCAATGCGCGCCCCTGGCCGCTGCGCACAATCTCTGCGGCCTTTTCGCCTTCGCCCGCGGTGCGCAATGCCACGGTGTGGGCCAGCTCCTGCAGCTTTTCGTCCAGCAGGCCCATCAGCTCCTTGAGCTGCGCTGCGGACTCGGGGTCAGCGGTCATCTGCTCCAGCAGGCGGCGCGTGCTGCGTATCTCAGACACCGCCACGTGGTAGGGCGCAAGGTAGTCAGAGCTGCCCGCAATCAGATACCCGCGCTGGCCGGTTTCTGCGTCCAGCACTTGGCGTATCAGCGTGTCACTGGTATGCACCGTGCGAAAGGCCGCGTCCAGCGTCTTTTGGGCGCGTACCAGGTCCAGCAGGCTTTTGACTGTGACCCAGCTGCACAGAAAAATGCCCCCGAAGACAGCGGCCAAAATGAAGCGCTGCACGCGCGGCATACCAGGGTGACGGGGCATGAGAAGAGGGTACTCCAGGGCGGTAAGCCCGCGGTGTGCAGGCCTGCGTCGATTCTAGGAACGCCACCCTGACCCGCGCATCCGTGGATGTACTTGCACCCGATGCAGGTGCTGCACATTGGTTGACATTTGCAGGTGGGCACCCCAGCTCTGTGGCGTGGTGCGCTTGGGGTGCACTTGGGGTGCACTTGGGTACTTTTGTGGCTGTAGCACTTATCCATCAAGCGCAGGCAGCTATCAAATGAATAGCGTCAAAGACTTTTTACCCTTGCGCCTTGGGCAGGGTGCGTCTGCAGGTGGGGTAGTTGGCGCAGCCCCAGAACAGGTTGCCATCGCGCCCGCGTTTGCGCTCCAGCATCTTGATGCCGCAACTGGCGCAGGTGGGCCGCCAGTATTCGCCTTCGTACGCCACCTGTAGCAATGCCTGTTGCTGCGCAGGCGTGCGCCGGGCAATCAATTGCAGCAGGCCCGCGCCGTCCAGCGTATGGATGCCGTTGGCACGCGCAAACTCCAGCGCATCTGCGGTGTAGGTGGACGTGGTGGCATAGGTGCCGCGCCGCAGCTTGTGCGATGCCATCACGCCAAAAAACTCGCGCATCTCGCGCACGCCCACGGGCTTGCTTTGCCAGTGCTTGCACTGCACCACGGCAGCAGGGCCCGGGCTGTTGCGGCTGTGCAGCCATATGTCCACCCCGCCATCGGCCCCGTGCGACTGGGCATGCGTCTCAAAACCTGCCTGGGCAAACAGGGCCTCGCACACCGCCTCAAACCGCCGCCATTCAATGACGGAAAACACGGACATGCTCCACTCGCTGATGAGCGCGCTGGTCTTGTTGGAGGTGCTGGCGCTGGTATCCGCCGCCTGCTGGGATGAGGGTTGCAGCGTGGGCTCCACGCGCTCGTTCGCGGCCGGGGGCTCGGTGCCCCAGCTCGATCCCAAGGTGCTGGCCCATTCCACGGGTGGGCGCTGCGGCTCGGGGGCCTCGTCTGCCAGCCCTGGCACGGTCAGCCGCCCTTGCTGCCTGCGTGCCATGCTGGGGTGGCCGTTGCCCTGGCCCCCCGCCACCAGCTGCATACGGGTGGATCGGCCCCGCACGGCATAGTGCAGGCCCAGCAGCACCACGCCTATGCCCAGCGCCAGCCAGCCCACGGGTTGCAGGCCCTGCACCACGGCGTTGGCCATTGCCTGGGGCAAGCGCCCTGCCAGCAGGGGCAGCACCACCAGCAGCGCAACACCCGCCGCGCAAGCCAGCCACCCCTTCTCCTGCAGCTCGCGCTGGGCGCGCTCTTGCCGTTTGCTGCGACCCATGGGGCCAGAACGAGTGCGTGCCAAGTGCTTTCTCCTTACAGAGCGGCCCCGCAGGCAGGCGGAAGCAGCAGGGTGTGTGTGCCAATGCATAAGCTGCCTGCAGCGCCCGTCCATCAAGCGCAAGCAGCTATCAAAATAGGAGTGTGGAGCCCTGGGCCTTTCGCCCTTGTGACACCGCCACGACGCCGTCCTGAATCTTACATTTGGTTAACATTCAGATGCAAGATTTTACAATTGGCGAA